>JBLWZG010000002.1:0-436156 GCA_048266525.1 Pseudomonas sp. | reverse complement strand
GATCAGCAGCGTAATTTGCTAGGCAGTAGGTGAGCGCCATTAGGTGTAGTTATGAAAGTATCAAGGTTAAGTGGTTGGTTTGCTGGGCTTTAAAGAGACTGCTGCGGACTCGAGTGCACCGGTAATGATTAAAAAAAAGATCACATATTCGATTACCGTGTGAGCTTCTGAGCTTGGTTTTCATCGGCATGCCTAAACTATCTGTGCGTTTATGCCCCGACATCGCTATAATCCATATCTATTTAACTTTTGACTTTGGTTTGATGCTATGACCGAACTTGTTGTTGACTACATGCAGCGCCTTGGCGAGTCTGCGCGTGAGGCTTCGCGTGTGTTGGCAAGAGCCAGTACTGCGCAAAAAAATCAGGCTTTATTAGCCACAGCTGTTGCTTTAGATAAATCACGTGATGCTTTATTAGCGGCGAATGAGTTGGATATGCAGGCCGGCCGCGCCAATGGCTTAGATGATGCTATGCTTGATCGTCTGGCTTTAAGCTCCAAGCGCATTGATGAGATGATTGAAGGCCTCAAGCAAGTGGCTGCATTGCCTGATCCAATCGGCGAGATCCGTGATATGCATTTTGTACCCTCCGGAATCCAAGTGGGTAAAATGCGTGTACCGCTTGGTGTGATTGGGATCATTTATGAATCACGTCCTAACGTCACTGTAGAAGCAGCTAGCTTATGTATAAAGTCAGGTAACGCAACGATTTTACGTGGCGGTTCAGAAGCCATTCATTCCAATCAAGCGATCGCTCAGTGCTTAAATGAAGGTTTGGCAGCGGCTGGTTTTCCTGCATCAGCAGTACAAGTGGTAGAAACTACTGACCGCGCTGCAGTCGGCGCATTAATCACTATGCCTAAATACGTAGACGTGATTGTCCCGCGTGGTGGTAAAGGTTTAATTGAGCGTATCAGCCGTGATGCAAAGGTGCCGGTGATTAAGCATTTAGATGGTGTGTGCCATGTGTATGTCGATCAGGCCGCTGATGCAGAAAAAGCTATTCGTATTGCCGATAACTCAAAAACTCAGCGTTATGCACCCTGTAATGCGATGGAAACCCTTTTAGTACATGAATCGCAAGTCGACGCTGTATTGCGTCCGCTCTTTGATATTTATGAAGCTAAGAAGGTTGAGTTACGTGGCTGTGAGAAAACCTGTGCTTTATTTGCTGCGCGAGTTAAGCCAGTTACTGCAGAAGATTGGGCAGCCGAGTACAATGCACCGATTTTAGCGATTCGTATTGTTGCATCGCTTGAAGATGCGATTGCACACATCAATACCTATGGCTCTCAACATACCGATAGTATTGTCACAGAAAACTTCACTGATGCCCGTCGATTCTTGACCGAAGTCGATTCAAGCTCAGTGATGATTAATGCCTCAACCCGCTTTGCCGATGGTTTTGAATATGGGCTCGGTGCAGAGATTGGTATTTCTACGGATAAACTGCATGCGCGGGGTCCTGTTGGTTTGCTCGGCTTAACTAGTGAGAAATATGTAGTGTTTGGCGACGGGCACGTGCGTGGCTAAAAGAATTGGCATGCTGGGTGGCACTTTTGACCCTGTTCATATCGGTCATTTGCGCAGCGCGCTAGAAGTGGCGGAAAATTATGCACTGGATAAATTATTATTGATCCCCAGTGCCCGCCCTCCACATCGCGACTCACCACAGGTCAGTGCGCAGCAGCGTTTAGAAATGGTGCAGTTGGCCGTAGCTGACGTGGAGCTGCTCAGTGTTGATGACCGCGAGTTACGCCGTGACAAACCGTCATGGAGCATTGATACCTTGTTATCATTGCGTGCCGAGTTGGATGAACAAGACCAGTTATTGTTGATCTTAGGCTGGGATGCATTTTGTGGCTTGCCTAGCTGGCATCGTTGGGACGAGTTGTTAGAGTACTGTCATATCGTGGTCTTGCAGAGGCCAGATGCTGATATTGAGGCGCCGCAAGTATTGCGTGATTTGGTTGCGGCGAAAAGCGTCAGTGGTTCACAAACTTTACAAGGCCCTAGTGGTCAAATCGCCTTTGTATGGCAAACACCGTTGGCAGTTTCAGCAACACAAATTAGACACTTATTAGCAACACAGCGTTGCGTACGGTATTTGGTACCAGATACTGTTCTTAAATATATATACGCTCACCGACTCTATCAAGAGTCGTGAGCTTCTTGAGGCTAGATACCCAATGCAAAATGAACAACTTGTAAAACTCGTGATTGCGTCTTTAGAAGAAGTTAAAGCTAAAGACATCGTTACTATTGATGTGCGTGGTAAAACCAGCATCACTGACTTTATGATTATCGCTTCAGGCGGTTCAGCGCGTCAGGTTAAAGCGCTGGCAGAAAACGTTATCGACAAAGCGAAAGAAAATGGTGTACGCCCTGTCGGTAGCGAAGGTTTAGACGGTGGTGAGTGGGCGTTGATCGACTTAAATGATGTAGTCGTGCACGTCATGCAGGTGGAGACTCGTGAGCATTATGACCTTGAGCGTTTATGGCAGGGTGCTGAGCAAAGCCGTGCACAGCACAATGAGCAAGGCGCTGAGTAAGTGCGTATTCGTTTAATCGCTGTTGGTTCTAAAATGCCGCGCTGGGTGGAAGATGGTTGGCAAGAATATGCTAAGCGTCTTCCTAGTGAGCTGCCATTAGAGCTGATTGAGATTCCCCTAAGTACACGCGGTAAAAATGCCGATGTACAACGGTTGATTCGGCAAGAAGGCGACGCGATGCTGGCCAAGGTGCAGCCGGGCGAACGTATTGTAACCTTAGAGGTGCATGGCAAGCCGTGGAGCACAGAGCAGTTAGCCCAAGAGCTTGAGCGCTGGCGTTTAGAGGCGCGCAATGTGAACCTCATGGTTGGCGGTCCTGAGGGTTTGGCCCCACAGGTTTGTGAGCGTAGCGAGCAACGTTGGTCGTTATCGCCTTTGACACTGCCGCATCCCTTGGTGCGTATTCTCCTTGGTGAGCAGATTTATCGCGCTTGGACTGTGCTGAACGGCCACCCCTATCATAAGTAGTGAGCGTACATGCCACCTCCTATTCGGTTAAAAGACCATGAAGTTGATGCGCGGCTGATTCGCCGACGCCTGCTGTTTGGTGGTTTAGCAATCATTGTCTTAACCATGCTATTGATGTCGCGCATGTACTATTTGCAAGTGGTGCAGTTTGAACATCATTCTACTTTAGCTGAAAATAATCGTATTCATGTGCAATCACTGCCACCTACTCGGGGCACTATTTATGATCGCAATGGCGTGGTGATTGCAGACAACCGTGCCAGTTTTAGCCTTACACTGACCCGCGAGCGGGCTGGTGACTGGGAAACCGTGCTTGATTCTATTATTGAACTTCTAGAGCTTGATGCGGATAGCCGGGTACTGTTTGAGAAGCGTATCCGTCAAGGTCGCCGTCCGTTTGAGCCTGTGCCCGTTATGTTCGAGCTGACCGAAGAGCAAATTGCACGTATTGCAGTGAATCAATTTCGCTTACCCGGGGTAGAGGTGGCTGCCAGTTTAGTGCGTTATTATCCGCAAAAAGAACATTTTGCTCATTCAGTTGGCTATGTTGGTCGGATTAATGAGGATGAGCTGAAAAAGCTGGATCCAGTGAATTACAGCGGCACTCACCATATTGGTAAAACCGGTATTGAGCGGTTTTATGAAGATGATTTGCACGGTGAAGTCGGTTATGAGGAAGTGGAAACCAATGCGCGTGGACGTGTGCTGCGCGTGTTGAAACGTGTTGAACCGGTTTCTGGCCAGGATATCTACTTAAGCTTGGATATTGCCTTGCAGGAAGCAGCCGAGCAAGCGCTGGATGGTCGGCGCGGTGCTATCGTTGCACTTGATCCTAATACGGGTGAAGTGCTGGCAATGGTCAGTCAACCGAGTTTCGACCCTAATCCGTTTGTCACTGGTATCAGTTTTAAAGCCTATGGTGAGTTGCGTGATTCACCGGATCAACCCTTGTTTAATCGAGTGCTTAGAGGTCTTTACCCGCCTGGCTCAACGATCAAACCAATGGTGGCCATTGCAGGCTTGGATGCTGGGATTATTGGGCCAAATACACGTGTGTTTGACCCTGGATTTTATCAACTGCCCAATAATAAGCATAAATACCGTAATTGGAACCGCTATGGCGACGGTTGGGTGGATTTAGATTTAGCTTTGTCACGTTCTAACGATACCTACTTTTATGATTTGGCACACAAGTTGGGTGTGGATCGCTTGTATGACTACATGGGACGTTTTGGTTTTGGTCAACGTGTATCGCTCGATATGTTCGAAGAAACTGCGGGTCTGATGCCGTCACGTGATTGGAAGCGTGACCGCTACCGTCAGCCCTGGTATCCAGGGGAGACATTGATTCTTGGTATTGGTCAAGGGTACATGCAAACCACGCCGCTGCAGTTAGCTCAAGCCACGGCATTGATGGCTTCTAAAGGGCAGTGGATACGCCCTCATTTAGCACGCAGTATTGGTGGTTTGCAGCCAGTGGATAATGATCCTCCCGCTGACATTGTGCTGCGTGATGAGAAAGCCTGGGACTTTGCACGTTTGGGCATGGAGCATGTGCTGCATGGCGAACGCGGTACCGCACGAAAAGTGGGCGATAGTTCGGCATACCGTATCGCCGGTAAGAGTGGAACGGCACAAGTTGTGGCAATTAAACAAGGTGAGCGTTATGACCGTAATAAGGTGCAAGAGCGCCATCGTGATCATGCGTTATTTATTGCCTATGCCCCTGCTGAGAAACCTGCAATAGCCGTTGCCGTGATGGTGGAAAATGGTGAATCAGGTTCTGGAGTGGCTGCGCCTGTGGCTAAACAGGTTTTAGATGCATGGCTGTTAGATGATCAGCAACAGTTGAAAAAGCGCTATCGAACGCTGGATAAGCAAACGCCAACAGGAGAAAAGCGATGAACCGTGGCTTTGATCGGGCTTTATCAGAAGGCGATGTGTTACGTCGTCGGGCTTCGCTCTTGCAGCGGATGCACATTGACGGTTGGTTATTGTTTTTACTGTTGATGCTTGGCTCCATTGGTTTTTTTGTCTTGTATTCAGCAGGGGGCAGAGACCTGACGCTGCTGCTTAAGCAAGCCTCCTCGTTTGGGATTGGTTTGCTGGTGATGGTAGTGGTGGCGCAGTTTGAGCCACGCTTTATGGCCAGCTGGTCTGCTTTGGTTTATCTCATCGGTATCGGCTTGTTAGTTGTAGTCGATGTGATGGGGCATAACGCTATGGGAGCGACACGCTGGATTAATATTCCCGGCGTGGTGCGTTTTCAACCTGCAGAGTTGATGAAGATTTTTGTACCGATGACCTTGGCTTGGTATTTGGCTCGGCATAACTTGCCGCCAACCTTTAAGCGTATTGTTATTAGTGCTCTGTTAATCATCGTGCCCTTTGTTTTGATTGCACGCCAGCCCGATTTGGGTACCGCGCTGCTGGTTTTGGTATCGGGCGTGTTTGTTTTATTTTTAGCAGGATTGCGCTGGCGCTGGATTTTGAGCGCGGTCGCTGCTGTGGTGCCGCTTGCAGTGGGGATGTGGATGTTTGTCATGCATCAATACCAAAAGCAGCGTGTGCTGACTTTTCTGAACCCTGAGAGTGATCCTCTAGGCAGTGGCTGGAATATTATTCAATCCAAAGCCGCGATTGGTTCGGGTGGCGTGTATGGCAAAGGCTGGCTATTAGGTACGCAATCACATTTGGATTTTTTACCAGAAAGCCATACTGATTTTATTATTGCTGTACTTGGCGAAGAGTTTGGTTTAGTCGGGATTTGCTTGTTGCTGTTAGTGTATTTACTGTTGATCGCACGCGCGATGGTAATTACCCTGCAAGCGCAAACTGTCTTCGGTAAACTATTGGCAGGTTCAATTACGCTGACATTCTTTATTTATGTCTTTGTCAATGTCGGCATGGTCAGTGGCTTGTTACCTGTAGTGGGTGTGCCATTGCCTTTTATCAGTTATGGCGGAACTTCATTGGTTACCCTCTTGTCTGGGTTTGGTGTTTTAATGGCAATCCATACACACCGTAAGTGGATTGCTCAATCGTAAGGGTTTTACATGCACATAGCGCTGTTTCAAATCAAACGTTTAGTCGCATACCTAGGCTTATCTCTGACTGTTACACAAGCGTGGGCACAAGAGGATAGCTATGCACAGCACCCTTTGACCGCACCCTTTATTCAAGAAATGAGTGAAGAGTTTGGCTTTTTAAGCGAGCCTCTACAGGCAATATTTGCGGATGCGCAACGTAAACAAGCCATTTTAGACGCGATCTCTCGCCCTGCTGAGCGTGTTAAGCAGTGGAAAGAGTATCGACCCATTTTCATAACCCAGTCGCGCGTTGATAAAGGCCTTGAGTTTTGGTCGAAAAACCAAGATGCCTTGCAGCGTGCAGAACAAGAATACGGTGTGCCAGCTGAGTTTATTGTCGCGATTATCGGTGTGGAAACCATTTATGGTGGCAATACCGGTAGCTATCGGGTGATTGATGCGCTATCGACCTTGGCGTTTGATTACCCGCCGCGGGCGCCGTTTTTCCGACAGCAGTTAAAAGAGTATTTGCTACTTACCCGGGAAGAGCAAGTTGATCCTTTAACCTTAAAAGGCTCCTATGCGGGCGCGATGGGTTTGCCGCAGTTTATGCCCGGCAGCTTCCGAGCCTATGCTGTTGATTTTGATCACGATGGCCATATTGATATATGGCAGAACCCGACTGATGCGGTGGGTAGTGTTGCCAACTACTTTATTAAGCATGGTTGGCAGCCAGGCCAGCCTGTTGTTGTGCGGGCGGATTTGAAAAATATTGCGTTGGCTGAAAAAGGTTTATCAGACAGTCTTGACCCAAAAATAACGGTGCAACAGCTGCAAAAGTTAAGCTGGACGCCACGCATATCTTTAGACGCTACGCAAAACGTCACAGCTTTTCGTTTAGAGGCTGAGCAAAGTCATGAGTATTGGATTGGTTTGGCGAATTTTCATGCCATAACGCGCTACAATCGCAGCGTCATGTATGCCATGGCGGTCAATCAATTGGCTGAATTATTAGCGGCGGCACGTAAGGATTAACAATGTTTAAACACAGTCTAAAGCTGTTAACTGCTGCTGCTATAGTTGCGACCTTAATCAGCTGTTCGTCGAGCAGCCCAAAAGGCCCCCAGCCGCAGCCGGTGATTCGTAATGGATCAATCAGTGGGCCAAGTGATTTTAAACAGCCAGGCAGCGATGGTGCGCCTTGGTGGACGGTTGATGTGTCGCGCATTCCTGATGCTGTACCGATGCCGCATCAAGGCAATTTTAAAGCAGCACCCTATACGGTGATGGGCAGCCGTTATTTTCCGATTCAAGATGCACGCAATTATAAAATGACCGGTACGGCGTCTTGGTATGGTACCAAATTTCATGGCCGCGACACGGCCAATGGTGAGACTTTTGATTTGTATGGCATGACAGCTGCGCATAAAACATTGCCGTTACCCAGCTACGTTAAAGTGACGAACTTAGAAAACGGTCGCAGTGTGACATTACGCGTCAATGACCGTGGTCCGTTTTATTCTGACCGCATTATTGATTTGTCGTTTGCAGCAGCAAAAAAACTAGGTTATGCCGAGAAAGGTGTGGCGCGCGTTAGTGTTGTCGGAATCGATCCACACGAGTGGTGGGCTGCGCGTGGACAAAAAGTGCCAATGGCCGGCGTCGCTTATCCGCTGGCCAATGCTAAACCTTTGAGTTTGCCGACATTGCCACAGGACGTTGAAGTGTATACGCCGCCGATTGAACAGCATGCTGGGGCTTTATTGCCTGTGCAGATTGACTCAAAAAAAAACGCTTCACTATCAGTCGATGGCCTATATCTCCAAGTCGGAGCCTTCGCCAATCCCGACGCAGCCCAACTGCTGCGAGACAAGCTGAGCCTGCTGACCGATGCGCCAGTGTTTATCAATTCAGTGGTGCGCAATCAACAGGTGTTACATCGGGTACGCATGGGGCCTGTGCCCAGTCAGAACGAAGCTGAAGAGTTAAAAAGCCGTGTGCGCTTAGCGAACTTAGGGCAAGCTGCTTTAGTTGCTGCTGAGTAATTAGGCAATGACAGGGTTGCAACAAGAGGCGTAAATGCTTTACATCGTGAATGGACGCATCCATTTGTTTTTATCAATTTGAGAGTGGTATGAAAATCAGTCATTTTTTCCAAACTTTGTGTTTAAGTGCTGCCGTGTGTGCAGCGGGTTACATCCACGCTACAGAAACACCTACCGCTGCACCGCGTCCTACTCCGGCCACTGCACCTGCAGTGATTCCGGCGATGCCAGAGCTGGCTGCTAAGTCTTATGTGTTAATGGATGCAGCCAGCGGCAATATTTTAGTTGAGCACAATGGCGATGAACGTTTGCCGCCTGCCAGCCTAACTAAACTGATGACCGCCTATATCGCTACGGTTGAAATCAAGCGTGGACAAATTGCTGAGCAAGACTTGGTCACCATCAGTGAAAAAGCTTGGCGTACTGGTGGTTCGCGGATGTTTATTGATGTCGGCAAGCAAGTCTCTGTGGATGATCTATTGCACGGTATCATTATTCAATCGGGCAATGATGCCAGTGTGGCACTTGCCGAGCACATTGCTGGCAGCGAGGAAGCTTTTGCAAGCATGATGAATACTGCAGCAACGCGCCTGCAGCTAGACAATACACATTTTATGAATGCCACAGGTTTGCCAGCAGAAGAGCATTATTCGTCTGCGCATGATATGGCTAAGCTAGCACGGGCGATCATTTACGAAGATCCAGAGCATTACTCCATTTATGCGCAGAAAGAGTTTCTTTGGAATGGTATTAAGCAGCCCAACCGTAACTTACTGCTGTGGCGTGACAAAACTGTTGATGGTTTAAAAACCGGGCACACAGATGAGGCCGGCTATTGCTTGGTGGCCTCTGCGGTGCGCGATGATATGCGTTTGATCTCTGTGGTATTTGGTACCAGTAGCGAAGCCGCCCGTGCAGCAGAAACGCAGAAACTGTTAACCTATGGTTTTCGCTTCTTTGAAACAAAAACCTTTTATCAAAAAGGTGTTGAGCTGGCTGAGAGTAAAGTATGGAAGGGGCAAACAAATACAGTGAAAGTCGGTTTGGCGGATGACTTGACCCTCACTTTGCAACGCGGTCAGTTACAGAAAATGGCTGCCAGAATGATTCTGGATGAGAGCGTGGTCGCTCCGGTCAAGCAAGGCGATCGTCTAGGTGTGGTGGAAGTACGTTTGGGCGATGATGTCATGCACAGTGCTGATTTAGTTGCGCTGCAAAATGTCGAGGAGGGTGGCTTCTTCCGTCGAGTGTTGGATAGCATCCGTATGTTTTTTTATAGCTTATTTAATTGATGCCTGAAGTGACAGTATCGGCCTGATAGGCAGGCAGCATCCTGCCTGTCCTCGTTTTCATCGTGTTCAGGCCTATAATGACGTGGCTTTACCCAAGCTGCCTACTGAAAAGAGCCAAAAGCTCGGAGTTAAAATGACTGAAGAAACAGAGCAACAGCCGCCTAAAATTGAGTTTCCCTGCGCCAATTACCCTATTAAAATTATTGGTGACAGTTGCGACACCTTTATTGATGTGGTGATCGAGGTGTTACAGCGGCATGCGCCAGAGGTAGATGCGCAAGCCATTACGCGCCGTGACAGCAGTAATGGTCGCTTTTTATCGGTGCAAGTGCATATTCATGCGCAAGGCATTGAGCAGTTGGAAAACATTAACCGCGAGCTGCGCGAGACAGGCCTTGTTCGCATGGTGCTCTAATGTCTAGACGCGTTGTTATACGCCATTTAGGTTGTGTGGCTTATGAACCAGCCTGGCATGCCA
Source organism: Pseudomonas sp. (assembly GCA_048266525.1). Taxonomy (GTDB): domain Bacteria; phylum Pseudomonadota; class Gammaproteobacteria; order Pseudomonadales; family Pseudomonadaceae; genus Denitrificimonas. The sequence continues at coordinate 426,291 of JBLWZG010000002.1, read as the reverse complement.
TGCAGCATTTTACGCAAACCCGTGATGCCGATACGGCTGATGAAATATGGTTGCTTGAACACCCGCGTGTTTTTACCCAAGGGCAGGCGGGCAAAGCAGAGCATGTGTTAGCCGCTGGCGACATTCCTGTGGTGCAAGTCGATCGCGGTGGGCAGGTGACTTACCATGGCCCAGGCCAGTTAGTCGCTTATGTCTTGGTGGATGTGCGCCGCGCCGGGCAAGGCGTACGCGACTTGGTCACGAGCATTGAAAACAGCTTAATTGATCTGTTGGCTCGATATGGTGTTGCCGCTCACGCAAAAGCCGATGCGCCAGGCGTTTATGTAGCTGAGAAAAAAATTGCGTCATTAGGTCTGCGCATTCGACGCGGCTGCTCTTTTCATGGTTTGGCCTTGAATGTAGATATGGATTTGCAGCCCTTTCAACGGATTAACCCTTGCGGCTATGCCGGAATGCAAATGACCCAGTTGCGAGAAGAAACACAGCAGTGCGTCAAAATATCTGAAGTGAGTGTTCATCTGCGTGATGCGCTTGTCTCACATCTGAAATTCAATGAATACATAACCCTTACCGATGGGATTGAATGCTATGAGTAATCAAGAGGCTCCAGTCAGCGCTAAACCCGCTAAAGTTGAAGTCGGTGTGAAATTACGTGGTGCAGATAAATTAGCGCGTATCCCTGTGAAAATTATTCCAACAGTTGATGCATTGCGTAAACCGGATTGGATTCGTGTGCGTGTGCCGGTCTCACCTAAAGTGGAAGGCATTAAACAGACGTTGCGTAAACACAAGTTGCACAGTGTATGTGAGGAAGCGTCGTGTCCAAACTTGGGTGAATGTTTCTCCAGTGGCACTGCAACTTTTATGATTATGGGTGATATCTGTACCCGTCGTTGTCCATTTTGTGATGTGGGGCATGGCCGTCCTAATCCTCTGGATGAGAATGAGCCGCGCAGCTTAGCGGTCGCAATTGCCGATATGAAGCTCAAGTATGTTGTGATTACCTCAGTGGATCGCGATGACTTGCGCGATGGCGGTGCTCAGCACTTTGCTGATTGCTTGCGGGAAATCCGCGCCTTGTCACCTCATGTTCAGCTTGAAACCTTAGTGCCGGACTATCGTGGTCGCATGGATATCGCGTTAGAAATTACTGCCACTGAGCCGCCAGATGTGTTCAATCACAACCTAGAAACCGTACCGCGCTTGTATAAAGCGGCACGTCCAGGTTCTGATTTTGAATGGTCGTTGGATTTGCTTGAGCGTTTTAAGCAGTTAGTGCCTGGTGTACCGACCAAGTCAGGCTTGATGCTTGGGCTTGGTGAGACCGATGAAGAAGTGATTGAAGTGATGAAGCGCATGCGTGAGCATGATATTGACATGCTGACCCTAGGCCAATATTTGCAGCCATCGCGTGACCACATGCCAGTCCAGCGCTACGTGCACCCTGATGTGTTTGCTTGGTTTGCCGAGGAAGGCCTGAAAATGGGCTTTAAGAATGTTGCATCCGGACCTTTGGTGCGTTCTTCTTATCATGCTGATCAGCAAGCGCACGAAGTGCAGCCATAATAAAAAACCCGTATCCGCATAGATTAGCGGATACGGGTTCTACGTCGATCGAAGTGATTTGTTCGATCAGTCAGCTAAGCTTAGCGCTCTAAATATTGCAACTTATTGGCTACGCCATCCCACTCTTCTGCGTCGGGCAGAGAATCTTTCTTCTCGCTGATGTTTGGCCAAATATCAGCAAGGTCTTTATTAATTTCAATATACTCTTGCATGTCATCAGGCACTTCATCTTCTGCAAAAATCGCTTCAGCAGGACACTCAGGCTCACACAGTGCGCAGTCAATGCACTCGTCTGGATGAATAACCAGAAAGTTTGGGCCTTCATAGAAGCAGTCTACTGGGCAGACTTCTACGCAGTCGGTGTACTTGCATTTAACGCAGTTATCAGTGACAACGAAGGTCATAACTAGCTATCTCCTAGGGCTGGTGACTTGTGCTCTATCTACGCAGAGCTGACAAGGAAAAATTAAGCGCGACGTCAGTCCGCGCAGTCAATAAATTAAAGAGAGCAATTCTAACAGTTTGTACTCAATAGCGTTAGATTTGCGTCTTCCAAGCATATAACAGATCAAGTGCCTGTTTTGGCGACAACTCGTCTGGATTGGTGTCTTGCAATTCTAGCAGCAGGTGATGCGGCTGCGTAGCGAATAAATCACTTTGCATTGGACGTTGACCGTTGGTGCTGCTCTGCTGGGCTTGCATAAGGCTGCTGTCTTCCAGCTGTTTGAGATGCTCACGTGCCCGCGCAATGACCGCAGAGGGTACGCCAGCCAACTGCGCGACCGCGAGACCATAGCTTTGATTGGCAGGACCACTACGGACATTGTGTAGAAATACGATGCGGTCTTGATGCTCAGTGGCAGTCAGGTGCACGTTAGCGACGCTGCTTAAGCGCTCGGGTAGTGATGTTAGCTCAAAATAATGCGTGGCAAACAATGTCCAAGCTTTCAATTCAGCCAATTGTTCAGCGGCTGCCCAAGCTAAGGATAGACCATCAAATGTGCTGGTGCCGCGGCCCACTTCATCCATTAGCACCAAGCTATGCGCACTGGCATTGTGCAAAATATTGGCTGTTTCACTCATCTCCACCATAAAGGTAGAGCGCCCACCAGCAAGGTCATCGCTGGAGCCAATGCGGGTAAAAATGCGGTCGACTAAGGACAGCGCACAGTGCTGAGCAGGAACAAAGCTACCAATGTGCGCGAGCAGCACGATCAAGGCAGTCTGACGCATGTAGGTGGATTTACCACCCATGTTTGGACCAGTAATGATCAACATGCGCGTTTCATCGTCCATTTCCACATCGTTGGCGACAAACGGCGTGGTTAATACATGCTCGACCACTAAGTGACGGCCTTGCTTAATATCCAGCAGCGGTTGCTCGGTAAAGTCTGGACGGCACAGATCAAGGCTCAGCGCGCGCTCAGCTAAATTGCTGATCACATCCAGCTCAGCTAATGCAGCTGCACTGTCTTGTAGCGGAGCAATATGGGTAATTAGAATGTCCAGTAACTCATCATAGAGCTGCTTTTCACGGGCGAGGGCACGGCTCTTAGCTGAGAGGGCTTTATCTTCAAATGTTTTTAATTCTGGGGTGATAAAACGCTCGGCACCTTTCAGGGTTTGCCGACGAATGTAATCAGCTGGCGCTTGCTCTGCTTGCTTGGTTGGAATTTCAATAAAGTAACCGTGCACACGGTTGTAGCCGACTTTTAGGTTAGCCAGGCCGGTGCGTGCTTTCTCGCGGGTTTCTAAATCGATTAAATACTGTCCAGCGTTCTCACTGATCGATAGCAGCTCATCTAACTCAGCGTCATAGCCTATTTTTAATACGCCACCTTCACGAATCACCGCTGGCGGATTATCAATAATCGCGCGGCTTAACCTCTCCGACAGTTCGGGGTAAACGCTAATGGCTGTGGCGAGCTGCTGGATGCGAGCAATATCAAGGCTTTTCAGCACATCTTGTAACGCCGGCAGAGCATTGAGTGCATCGCGCAGACGCGCTAAGTCGCGTGGCCGTGCACTGCGCAAACTGATACGCGCTAAGATCCGCTCGATATCACCGATGTCTTTGAGTGCCGGCTGCACACTCTCAAAGTGATAGTCATTGAGTAGGTAGGCAATCGCATCTTGACGCGCTTCGAGTACTGCGCGCTGGCGCAATGGACGATTCAACCAGCGGCTGAGTAAGCGGCTGCCCATGCTGGTCTGACAGCGATCGATCACTGATTGCAAAGTGTTGTCGCGACCGCCAGAGAGATTTTTATCCAACTCGAGGTTGCGCCGTGTGGCCGCGTCCAGCACCACTGTTTCGCTGATGCGCTCATGATAAAGACTGCGGATATGCGGCAAGGCAGTGCGCTGTGTTTCTTTGGCGTAATTTAATAAACTGCCGGCTGCACCGATGGCAAAGGACAGTTGCTCACAGCCAAAGCCTTTCAGGTCTTGGGTAGCAAATTGTTGGCACAAAGCTTTGAGGGCGCTGTCGTAATCAAAATCCCATGGCGCACGCCGCTGCATGCCACGACGTTTTTCTAGAGCGCTTGGCACCGACCAGTCATCAGGAATTAACAACTCAGCAGGGTTGATGCGCTCAATTTCGGCAAGCACGTTTTCTTCATTGTGCAGTTCTTGCACACTGAAGCGTCCGCTGCTGATATCTAAAACGGCCAAGCCAAACAGGTTATCTTTACCCAGTAATGCCGCAACTAAATTGTCGCGTCGGTCATCCATTAAGGCTTCATCGCTGACCGTGCCGGGCGTCAGAATGCGCACCACTTGCCGTTCAACTGGGCCTTTGCTGGTGGCAGGGTCGCCGGTTTGCTCACAGATGACCACTGACTCGCCAAGACTGACTAAACGCGCGAGATAGCCTTCAGCGGCATGAAAAGGAATACCCGCCATCGGGATCACACTACCGGCAGACTGTCCACGCGAGGTCAGGGTGATATCCAGTAGTTGCGAGGCTTTTTTTGCATCGTCATAAAAAAGTTCATAAAAATCACCCATGCGATAAAACATGATTTGATCAGGGTGTTGATTTTTTAAGCGCCAATACTGCTGCATCATCGGCGTGTGGTTACTTAAATCTGTAGCACTCATAATGAACTGACTCAATTGCGTTGCAAAAGCGCTAGTCTAGCGGATTGCACAAAAAATTTATGCAGTGCTGCTTTATGATGCAATAAAAGGATCAGGCGCAGCTTTGCTCGAGCGGAGGATTTGAGAGTGAGTGAACACAGTAAAGAAGGGCAAACTGTCGAATTAACCGATGACAGTCTGGCCTATGAACACGCGCAAGTTGGCGTGGACAGGGATGATCCACTGGCGGCGATTAAACGTATGCGTTTAGAACAGTTGGCTGTATGTCGACTCAAGTCTGAAGAGGAAATGCAGGCTATGCGGGCTGCATTGCAGAGCGCTGAGAGTGAAACGGGTATGGATGACGAATAGGCAGTGCGCCTTATGTTGCGTGGAGTGTCAGAAATCGTTGCTTGAGCGCAGCATTGTCTGAGCATTTTCGCAAAGATCACAACAACTATGCGTGCTGGCAGTAGTCTTTGCGAAAAAAGTAGCGGCGTAAGTATCTATGGCTTGCTCAGTCTGTTTAATTCTAACGCGTTGCCTTTACGCCGCTACTGTTTATCGCCGCCTGGGCTTAAGCCAGAAGCTTTTCAATGTCTTGCGCTTTGGCAACCTTGCCTTCAATGACAATATTATCATCTATGGCCAATGCTGGCGTGCGCATAATGCCTGCTGCAATGATGACATTGGTATCAGTTACTTTTTCAATCTCGTACTCAAGGCCTTTGGCTTGGGCGGCTTCTTCTGCATTGGCGGTAAGTTGCGCGCATTTCGCGCAGCCGCTGCCATAAATAGTAAATTTCATAATGTATCCTCTTTTTGCTACACATTTAACTGGGGCAATTACCACCAGTTACCATAAGTAAAGCCAGTGATAGTGGACATCACCACTACTAGCGCGCAATACACCAGTGTTTTTTGTGTGCCTAAGATGGTGCGAATCACCAACATATTGGGTAAAGACAGTGCCGGACCCGCTAATAACAATGCCAGAGCTGGGCCTTTACCCATGCCTGAGCCCATAAGAGCGTCTACGATAGGGACTTCGGTGAGGGTTGAGAAGTACATCAATGCGCCAAGTAATGAGGCGATGACGGTAGAGGCTAATGTGTTGCCACCCACAGCCATGGCGACCCATTCAGAAGGAATAACACCTTCATGACCTGGACGACCGAGGGCAAAACCCGCAACAAAAACGCCAGCGAGCAGCAAAGGTAGAATTTGCTTAGCAAAATCCCAGCTGTGTGCCGGCCACTGACGATCTTGTTCACGTAAGCTGGAGATCAGCATTAAGCCACCTATACCCATAACAAAAGGCAGCTCGGGTACATTTGGCACGATCATCGCGGCGACAGCAACGGCTGCAGCTAGAATCAATAGGTGTGTTTTTGGCCACTGCCAACGCCAAACCAGTAAGCCGCCTAAGCCTATGCTCAATAAAGCAGTGATCTGCCACTTCCACTGGTAAATCTGCATCCAAGTTGCGCTATCCGCTGCTGCCCAGTTGGCGAATACTAATATCCCAACCATTAAAGCGAAGAACAACACGATCGCGCTCATGGGTTTATCTAAATCTTCACCAGTAAAACCGCGCTTGTTGGTAACAGTGCGCTGCGCCTCTTCCTTACGATAGATCAGATGCATAATGGCACCTATCACTAGAGCAAAGAAGATGGCGCCGATGGCGCGGGCCAGACCCATTTCTGCACCCAATACTTTGGCAGTGACGACCACGGCCATAATATTAATAGCAGGCCCTGAGTAGAGGAATGCAATGGCTGCACCTAAGCCTGCCCCACGTTTGTAGATGCCGCCGAACAAAGGCAGGACGGTGCAGGAACACACCGCAAGCAAGCTGCCTGATACCGAAGCAACGCTAAAGGCCACCAGCTTAGGTGCATCAGGACCGAGGTAGCGCAGCACCGCGCCTTGGCTGATATAGGTGGACATGGCACCGGCAATTAAAAAAGCCGGCAGCAGACACAGAATAACGTGTTCTCTAGCGTACCAGTGGGTTAAACGCACGCCTTCCAGTACGGCATTATCGAAGCGGGTCGTGCCTGCAGGCAGAAAATAAATCAGCAGAAAAGCAACCAGCATCCATAGCATTAATTTGGCTTCACGAGTGTTGCTGCTGTACAGCTCGCGTAATTGAGTATTCATTCCAGCGCTCCTTAAGCGGTATTGATGTGCTTCTAATAAGGAGACGAATGACTCAGGGAAAGGATGCAAAAATATTTTAGCGGGGTAGGTGACAACACACCTGTCCGTGCTCATCAAACTGCACTTTGCAGTTTATGATAATTTTATCGCGTAAACGTTTACGCGCGCGCAGTAGACGGGACTTGACCGCACTGAGGGTGAGTTGATGTTGCTGTGCGTAGTCTTGCTGAGTTTGACCGTGTAAATCACAGTGCTCAATCACGCTTTTGTCTTGATCACAGAGCTCAGCCAGATTGCGCAGTAAACAGCTTTCAAGTTGAGTGATGGGCTCGGGCGTATTGCTTGGCAGTGGCAGGTCAGTGTTCAGGTCAAGTGCAGCAAAGGTTTTTTCTGTGCGTTGACGATCGATCAGATAATTACGGAGTACGCGAAAGAGCCAAGCTCTGGGGTTGTGCACCGTGCAAAAAGCCGTATTTTGCTGGACCAGCTTAAGAAATAGCTCCTGCAGCACATCATCTGTTTGGTCGTGGCTGTCGAGTCGAGTTAATAAAAAAGCACGTAATTCGTGTTCGTGTGTACTCCAGGCAGTCAAGATGCAGTGTGCTGTCATAGCAAGGTAGATTCCGAGGGAGAGTTAAGCCAACAACCATTGCTCGCGCTATCGCAATTTAGGGTACTGCAGCCAGGCATGCGTGACAATAAGCTGTGTTGCTGCCGTTCTGCGAAACTGCAACTGCTTTGCTTGGGTCTAGATATTTTAATGTCTGTGAGTTGCGCTTAGTCTGGGAAAGACACTGTCGAAGCAAGCAGCCACTAACAGTGTTAGTGGTATGTCGCATGTGAGCAGCTTTGTTGCCTAGGTTCGTATACTGAAGCTGTGTTTGCTCATTTGGCAACTCAGGTTATCACAAGCGATGAGCGGGCAAGCTTGAGCTTTAGATGAAGCTGATACTCAAAATGCAAAGTCAATTGTGGGTAGCCTTACAAAGGCTTAATGAGATTATGATGAGTGGTTGCTAGATTCGCTGTGGTTGGCTTGAGCTTAGGTGTTTGGTCAAACCCAAGCAAACAGAAATAGGCAGAACCATCGCGATAAATAGGTTTAGCTGGTCAGTGCTAAGTGACTGTTTAGCTTTAAAATATCAAACACTACAAAGAGTTGATTAGGCTGTAAGCCGCATAAGCCCTTGGTTATAGACATAAAAAAGCCCCTAAGTCCGAGAACTTAAGGGCTAAAGAAATTGGTGCTCGGGGGAGAATCGAACTGTAGCCTGAAAGCCCCGTAAACGCTGTGCTTACTGTTATGGTTAAATTATCATGCCCCCAAATCTGCCCCCAAAACAAAAAGTACCCCCCTTTTTTAATGCTGGGCGCTGTTCGTGACATACCGTGACATTGTTTTTTGTAGCGTGACATTGCCGTGCTCTTGTCTTGCCCCCTGCTGCAATCTTGCGGTGATCTTGGGGTGCCTAATGCTTGTTCATAGCAGGCAAGCGCCAGCAGTGCGGATGGTGCGGATTTTGTTGCGCCAGCAGCTCGCCTATAAATACTAACCAATGACAAGTTTTGACAGGTTAAGCCAGCACTCAGAATGTAAACAAATGTACACGGCTACTAACCCATAGCCTTACCGTAATCTTACCGTGGCCTTGCGCCTGTACTCGCCCTAATCTTGCCCTTACCTTGTTGTTATCTTGTTGCGTCCTCAGTGTGGCTTCACGCTTATTTTTGGCACCTAGTAACAGCTCAGTAACCATTCTGTAACGCACCAGTAACCACTAAGTAACTTTTAGCAATCTCAACATTCTTCAACATGGGTGCTGCGTCGAACTGCTGCTTTAAAGTCGGTTGGGCTGTATAGCTCAAGTCACTGCTGAATAGATAGCTCAGGTTTGGGCTATCTACTGGACGGTAGGTCTCCCCAGCTTTGGGGGCACCTTTCGTTGATTGCATTCATGGCCGATTATTCGGCTATGCTGTGTAGCTCAAGCACCGGCGCGGGTCGTGAAACTTTCGTAACCGTCTAACTCACACCACCGGTGGAAGTTCATGGCCGGTAACTTGGCAGTGGTACTGAGTAATTAAAGATGCGCTGAACTCTCAGCCGGTCTCCCCAGAACTGGGTCATCTATTGCTGATTGTATCCACTCCCCATTTTTCGGGGGCGCTATGCGGAATAAAATTCCGGTGGACGCAGAACTACTCACTCCTAAATAATCAGGTGTGCGCCTCGATATATCCAGATCTGGATTGATCTATATACGCTAACAATTCAGCAAATCTTTAGGGTGCCTCTAGCTGTGTCGCTGTAGCGTGGCATAAACAATAACCCCGTAATTAAGCAGGATTGGTTATCGATCTATGATTTTTCGTCGGTCACCTCAAGAGTCACTGCGCTAATAAAAATCCTTGTAATTAGCCCGTCCTCGGGCAGTATTGATACTAGATATTATGCGCCAGTCAAATTACCGAAAAGGAATATTTCATGAAGAAAAGAACGCTGGGATTGATATTGGTATTGGCGCTCGCGGCCATTGTTATTGCGCAGCTATCAGGGATGTCAAAGCCTAAAAACTTTGCTGAGTGCTTGCTTAAAAACCTACCAGGGCCAGCCAGCGAAATATCAAGTAAGGCATCGATAAATCTGTGCGCTGATGAGCATCCTGGAGGACTTGATAGTGCAAGTCGTGGGACTGGCATCGGTGATTTAACTGGTTACAAGAATAAGTTCGAGTGTATGGCAGACAAGGCAAGGCTAGTTAGAAATAAGTCCGCAGAGAATGCAATAGGCAGAGCCTGCCAGCATTTATACGATAAACCCTCCATTAAGCAGACCATCCCTGATAAGAAAGCAGCTCAACGACACTCACGCAAAAAATGGAGCGAGGTTGTCAGTGACGAGCGATTTTTATCACTCAGCCCAGAAGACCAAGAACGCGGACGTCAACTTTATTTCAACGATGTAGTTCTTCCATATGTACCTGAAGGCATGGAGCAGGCGGCTAGAGATCTGTTCGACCAAGATACTAAGGGTAGTATTTCGTCAGGCCCTCGGGAAAAGTATCAGAACAAAGCTACTAACTAGAAGACAATCATTCATATAAAAGCTCCAGCGTAGTGTGGGGCTGCTGGTTAGTGGTTTGCTGTGCGCCGACTCCATTGCGTAATTTGCGCACCAGTTGGCGGGTAATAAGTCAGCTCATGCTTAGCTGTTTAATTGGTACGGCACCGGTGCGCTAGTGCGCAGTATTACCGGCTACATTGGGGTGCTGTTGTACTGCTGGCGCAAATTAGCACCAGTAGCACAGTGGCGATCGGTTGGCGCATAGCAGGCTTTGCAGGCCATTAGGTGTCCAATGTATCTATCTCGTATGGTGCGCCATTCAGGTGACGCGGTGGCGGCGGTTGTTGCCTTTTCTGGACTGTTAGCTTGGTGGTTGTAGTCGTCATTACTAGATTGTTGCGGGGTGGCTTGCTGCTCAGTTGTTACGGCTTGAGTGTTAGCATTTGTTAGCAATCGACTTGCCGTTGGCTTCGCTGGCGCTGCTGAATGCGTCACCGGCATAAGCTCCAGTGATTCGGCTATTCTTCTAAATACGCTCACTTTGTTTTACCTTTTGATATTTGCGGGGGCGACTGGGGCGACTGGGGCGACAAGCCCGAACGGCGCGGCCTGTAGCGGTCGCCTCTATGCTTTGTGTTGGGGCGACTGGGGCGACAAATACTTAAAAGGTCGCCCCAGTCGCCTGTGTCGCACCGGTAGGGGCGACTGCTATAAGCCCCGTGGCACTAGGCGGTCGCCCGTATCGCCCCAGTCGCCTGTGAAGTAATCAATATGTGTTTAGGTTTCAGGTTCTAGCTTGGCTGGATCAATGAAATACATACGTTGAGTGCTCCCGTTTGGTAGTTTTTTTGATGCTTGGTTCTTACCAGAATCTTTCTTAGTAAAGGCACCGACTGAATCCAGCGCCAACACAATGCGAGCCAAGCCGTACCCTTTGGCGGCTTCCTCTAAGCCGGATCTGTGGAATAAATAAATGCGATCACAATCTTGTTCGCCCTCCCAATATCCGGCGCGGTCTCTTGCTTCGCCGTGTGGATTACCAACGGATGAAAAGCGGGTGTCACCATGCCTAGCTATAAAGTCTGCAATGCTGCGCAATATCTGACGATCTTCGCTAGGGCCTTCGCCACGGTCAGCACGCCATACCTCGAACAGTTCCATCATTGCTTTAGTGGCCGTACCTTCGGGTACTGGCAGAATATTGAACTGGATGGCTAACTCCCCAGCCATTGCCAATAGTGCGAACCGTTCAGCAGCGCGGCTTTCTTGTCCGGTGGTGGTTGGGTACTTTTCACAGAATCGCGCCAACAGGTTAGGCAGATCGTCTTGCTCTCCGGTCTTCAGAAGTTCACTAATGAATGCGGGGCCAGCATGTCCGTAATGTGTTGCTGTGGCGCGCTGTATAGCGTCTGAAAATTCACGCCCATCAGCCATACCATGCAGATCATCCCAAGCACCAAAGTTACGGCGAGCAGATACATCCAGTAGGCGTATTTCTTGACCTGCTCGGCTTCGTTTGCCGCCCTCGGCCATGATTGCAGACAGACCCAGTTCTCCGGACGAAAACAGGATGACGCGCCAGCGCTTAGATGCTCTTGCAGCTCCACTACGGCTTGCCCTTGATTTGCCAGTGCCGTTTGCCATAGCGTAAATAACAGCGCCAATCTCTCTGGGGTCAGCTTCGCCTATTTCATCTAGCGCAAGCAGGGTGTCATTGCGCTGGCTGGCGATACCCTCAAGCCCGTTACCTGTAGCTCTCCAAGTACGCTTAAAGTTTTCACCATGCCCCCATACAGAAGCGCCAGCAAGAATTGCTGAACTCTTACCTGTGCTGGAGTCACCGACAATGTGAAAGCCCCCGCCTTGGCGTTGAACGTGGTAAAGCAGTGGGCCAGCAAGTGCCGCGCATACACTGAGCATAAGTAGCGGGTTACCCTCACACTTAGCGCCTATGCCTGCTTGCCAGCCCTCCAGTGTGCCGCCTTGTTTGTAGTCGTCGCCATTAGCGGCCTCGCTTTGAAATATTGCATTACCTTTGCCGATATTTTGGCGCGGCATAATGAATAGCTCCGGTGTGTGCCATCCGGTAGAGATGGCTGCTATCACTCGGTCTTTTGGGTATTGCGAGGCTATGTATTGGCATACCTTGGCACGTCGCTGGTAATCCACGTCTAGGCCCATGCTGAGCAGTACGGATAGAATCGAGTCAGGCTTTCCAGCTAAAAGCTCGTTAGGCATGGCCCAGCTTAATAGGCGACGGTCGGCGTTCCAGAAACGTAGCAGGCGGCCATAATCTCCATCTTGCCCCTCGTTGCGCGTCACAGCTTCAACGTGCAAGGGGCCGCATATCCACTCATCAAACGGGTTATATGCTCCGCTGTTTTTGTCGAGAATGTGCCCGTGATACCAGACACCCGCCTTAAACTTTGTATCACCCACGCTGATAGGGTGGTTATAAACTCGGTAACAAGGGCGCTCGATGGCTGGCGCTTCGGCCTTGGGAACCAGTGGCGCAATATTACTGGTCATTGTCCGGCTCTCCAGTTTGCAAGGTCGTTAAAGTCACTTAGCTCTAGTGGTGCCTCCGGTGGGAATACTGGCAGCACCATTGCGCACCCCAGCACCGACGCTGCTTTGGTTGCTGCTTCCACCCCCGCATTACCTTTGCCCTCGGCCTCGCTCTTACGATCATCATCACCCGCAATAATCAGGATGCTGTCAGGGTAGTAGCGTTGTAGCTGGCGGCCTACATCAAGCAAGTTGCCAGCGCTCATAGCACACGCTACTGCGCATCCAGTCGCTTCATGGATTGACGCACCAGTTGCCCAGCCTTCGGCAATATAAAGAGGCTCCCCCAGCTCAAGCCTGCCAATAGGCGAGTAGCACCCTTTAACCTTGCCACCAGCAGGGAAGCGCTGCGCTCCGTTGGGGTAGATACGTTGCAGGTTCATTAGCAAACCATCGGCATACAATGGCACCAGTAGCGTGTCACCAGATTGGCGCAAACGGTGCGGCTTAATGCCTTTGCGTAACAGGTATGGGTGATCTGCTTGGGCAGGTTGCGCACCACACCAGATACGCCCAGCTTTGTCTGCTGCTTTAATGTGCTGTCGTGCTTGTGCTTCTTCACGTTGCTGCTTGGCGTACTCAATGCGCTGCTCAACTAATTGGATCTCTTTCATGTCGGTAGGTTTGCGACTGCTCCAAGTGTTGGAGCTGCCAGCCTTCCAGCTTCCAAAAGCACCGGAAGCGATACCGTCCAGGTACAAAACGTACCAGCCGTTACTCGTGTTGGGCTTGTCCTCCGGTACTCGGAAACGGTGAATATTTCCATCAGGTACAGGCAGCCAGTCGAGATGGCCAAACACGTTCTGCATAGCATCACGAAACTGAATCACGGGGTTACTCATGGGAGGCCTCCACTTTCTTTAGGCAAGCCGAATCCGGCGGCGCATAGGCACCGTTTTTGATATTCATGGTTTAGCCCTCTTGTGTCAGGCGTTGGCGTAGCTGCTTGAACAGCTCATAGCCGTCTGTCAGGTATTCGTGTACTTCCTGCTTTGGCTCGTAATCCAAGCGCAGCACGGCCATACAGTCGTCATGCAAAGCTACGTCCAGACCTCGCAGCGATACAAGGTTGAATGGGTAGGCATGGCCGTTGTACAGGCCCAGCAGAAACAGGCCGATAGTTTGGGATTGTCCGGTGTCGTCTCTGGATACCTCTGCCAGCCGCTGCAATGCGTCCAGCCCTTCGGTATGTGCTTGGGCGCGGCGTTGCTCAAAGCTGTTAAAACCTATCATGATACGGCCTCCTGCTTTGAGACTTGCTCGGCTTTGCGACTAGCTGAGGCGGTGCTTTCGGCAAGCGATTCGATTACTGCTTTGGCGCTCTCGATTGCGTGAAGCACCAGCCAAGCGGCGTTATGCTCCAGCGGCTCATTACCCATACCAGCCTCAAAGATTGGGTCATGTACCATGTCCAGCAGGTTGGAAGCCTCCATCAAAGCATCGGCAAGATCCACGCCGGTGGCTACTTGGAACAGGTGCTGATTCTTCGTGACAAAGCCACAAGAACGAAACGGAATAGCTAGGGTTGTTTTGATACTCATGCGTCACCCCCAGCAATTGCACGGGCTTTGTTCATGTGGTTGTTGTAGCGATTCAGGCGAACATTGAGGCTTGAGTTAGAACGTAGGGCGGCATAAGCCATTGCTTTATGGGCTGCTGAGCGAGCGCGGTTAATCTGCGCTGTGATAGGTAGGGATAGGGGTGTCATTGGTGTAGCTCCTTGGATAGTGGAGCTGCCACGAACCGCTGCGAAACGATTTAGGGTGGCAGCTGTGCGCGGGTTCGCAGACCGGTATCCAAGGGCACCGGCAGACCTTACGGCCTCCCACACACAGCCGCCATAACAGTACAGCGGGCACAAAAAAGCGCCTGCTGTCAGTAATGCGGCGCTTGTGCGCCTTGGATTGTTCGGGCTGCGAAACCCGATCACTGAATTTGCAGTGACGGGCAAACAATAGCGCGGCTGGCTTGCGCTGGCAAGTGTTGGGAATAAACTAATTAGCATCATTAGCCCCCTTGCGCTGGTTGTTGGATAGCGCCAGCAATACGGCATTGGCGTTATCTTGTTGGCTTACCGGTAGGCTGTAGCGGGTAGCGGTGCAAGGGCTGCCCCAGCCATTCGGTACGCGTTCTGACTTGCGCTGAATTGTCAGATTGTACTTGTTGGATAGCACCGCAATGGTGCTGTTTAGGCAGTGGTCGCCAATGCGTTCAGCCTCGAAGCGGTTAAGGCTGGCTCCAGTTAGTAGGTGCCTCAGAATGCGGGCAATCTTACTGGGTGGCTTGGTGGTATTATTGGCCTTGCACGGGCGGCTTTGTTCTTTGGAACAGGTCGCTTTTTTCATTTTAAGCTACCTCGCGGCGAGCAACTAAATCGTCACACCATTGCACAATTTCTGACTCAATCCATGCAACGGACTTGGGGCCAAGGGTGACTTGCGCTGGGAATGTTCCGGCGGCAATGCGGCGATAGATTTCGCTCGTTGAAAGGGTGGTGTACTCGCGCACCTTGGGTAGCTTTATAAAGCGACGAGCTGGCTCTAGTGCTGATTGATTGGTTTTTGCTGCCATTACTTTGTGCCTCTCGGGTCTTGTTGGTAATGGCTACTAATTATCTACAGTAAAATTGTTCAGTCCTGCCGTTTGCTAGCATGTGGCGTTTTATTTAGTTCGTGCTTTTTAAGCCAAGTGACGACTGTTCTTCTTCTGTACGTTTTGACAGTCAAAGGTTCTCCCGTCTCAACATCACGCCAGAACTCAGGCGTGGCGCTATCATCAGCACCTTCTGACAGTTTGGTTGCAAAGTTTGCTGCGGTTGATTTGTTGCCCGTGTACTTTTCCCACTGCTCGATAACAGCCTTTTCTGATATAGCTATTTTCTCAGCCCTCTTGTTGGCGTTGTGTCTTGCGGTGTTGCGAGTAGCTTCTTTAAGCGTGGCGAATCTTGCTAAAGTAGAACGAACCATTTCGCCATCAATGCCAGAATCAGGATATACCCCCCGTAATATTATCAGGCGCTCTCTCACGCCTTTATCCGAAAGTGAGCAGGCGTAGTAATAAAATCCGGCCACCCTGAAGCGGTTATAGGCAGCGGGGGCATACTTCTTGAACAGGGTTTTTTGAATCAAGGAGCTGTGAATTTCAATCAAGGCCGCGTCTTTACTCGACAATTCATCTTGGTTGCCAAATGCCTTTAGCGCACTAATGATTGCTCTGTACAGATCGGTACTGCTGTAGCCCCATTCCTTCATTTGAGTGCAGATACTGGGTTCAAATGTCTCAAGATAAATAGCAAACTTCTGTTCACCATGTGACATGCCTGCGAGTTGTTCTCGAATGCGCCACGCGGCCATACCTAAGCCTTTCTGCTTCTTATCACTCATACAGTTAGGCCTTGCGCTTAATGCTTACTATATTGGCACCGGTGCAAACGGCATCAATAGAATCAGCCCATGCTTGCATCATGTCTCTGCGCTGCTCCAGATAGCTTGCGTGGTTGTATGTGTCGCGTATTGCATCGTTACCACCGTGTGCTAGCTGGCGCTCAATCCAGTCGCTGTTGTAGCCCCGTCCGTTTAGTTCAGTGCTCAGTAGATGCCTGAATCCGTGCCCTGTTTGTCTGCCTTTGTAGCCCATCAAGGCCAATGCTTTGTTAACGGTGTTTTCACTCATGGGGCGCTCGGTGTTGTTCTGCCCTGTAAATAACAATGGGTAGCTGCCGGTGATCTCGTAAAGGTCTCGCAGTATTTGAATGGCTTGGCGGGGTAGTGGCACTACATGGGGGCGGCGTGCCTTCATGCGCTCTTTGGGTATCGTCCATGTCGCTGCTTCTAGGTCAAATTCCGACCACGGCGCTAGTCTTAGCTCGCTTGGTCGAACGGCTGTTAGCACCAGTAAACGAATGGCGTAACGGGTTAGGGCGTTGATTGTTGCGCTGTCCACTTTGCCCAGCAGTTCGGGCAGCTCTGTAAATGGAATATTAGGGTGGTGGCGTGTTGCTTTGGTTGGTGCTGCGACTACATCCAAGTCAGTAGCGGGGTTGTATTCGATCACGCCCTTGGCTAAGCCAAACCGGAATATCTGGTGTAGCCATTGGCGTATTTTCTTGGCGGCATTCATTGCGCCTCGGTTTTCAACTCTGCGCACCAGCTCCACTAGCTCAGGTCTGGTGATTTCTTTTATTGGCCGCTTACCAATGACGGGGTTTATGTCGTTATCTAGGTACAGCAAGGCTTTGCCTCGGGTGCTTTCTGCCCAGCGTGGTGCGTTGTACTCGTGCCATTCTTGCGCCAGTGCTTCAAAAGTAACGCTGTTAATGCGCTGTGCCTGCTGCGTTGTTTTGCGTTCTGCTGTTGGATTAATGCCTTGCGCCAGTTGTTCGCGGCTTTCTGTGCGGTACTGTCTAGCCTGTTGTAGCGTCACTGTGGGGTATGGGCCAAAAGAAATACGGCTCTCTTTACCCTCAAAGCGGTACTTCATACGCCATAGCTTGGAGCCGGTAGGCATTACTTCTAAATAAAGACCATGCCCGTCAGCCATCTTATAAGGGCGGTCTTTGGGTTTGGCTACCTTGATAGCGCTATCAGTCAGAGACGTTGATTTGCGGGTCATAGGGCATTCCTTTGGGGGCATGATTTCGACCGAACTGGCCGTGCCCCCAATTCTGCCCCCAAACATTCGGGCTTACAAGGGAAGTATCAGGAATCATAGACAATAAAAAACCGGCTACAAGGCCGGTTCTTAAGGGTTTCGGGTGGTGCTGGGTACTTCTGAGAAGTATGAATGGTGCCTCGGGGGAGAATCGAACTCCCACGTTGTTACCAACGGCGGATTTTGAATCCGCTGCGTCTACCAATTCCGCCACCGAGGCATGGCGCGGAATTATAGAGACGCTTTGTCGATCGGTCAAATGATTTCGCATGGTCAGATGCAATTATTTCCGTTAAGCTTTGCTCCCTCTTATTAATGATCACGATTATGCGCGTTGCCCACTTCCAATTTGATTTACCTGATGAGCTGATTGCTCGCTATCCTCTCGCCGAACGCCGCGCCAGCCGCTTATTAGTGTTGGATGGTCCAAGCGGCGCTATTGCCCATCAACAGTTTGCTGATCTGCTCAATTATTTGCGCCCAGATGACTTAATGGTGTTTAACAACACGCGGGTGATTCCTGCGCGCTTGTTTGCCAAGAAGCTTACGGGTGGCAAGCTTGAAGTGCTGGTTGAGCGCGTGCTGGATACTGATCGTGTGTTGGCGCATGTGCGTGCCAGTAAAGCACCCAAGGTTGGCAGTCGCATTGAATTTGAAAATGGCACGCAAGCAACTTTACTCGCGCGTCACGACAGCTTGTTCGAATGGCAATTTGCCGAGCCTGTTTTACCGCTGTTGGAACGCATTGGCCATATGCCGTTGCCACCTTATATGGAGCGCGACGATGAGTTGGATGACCGTGAGCGTTATCAAACGGTGTATGCCGAGCATGCTGGCGCTGTTGCTGCACCCACCGCAGGCCTGCATTTTGATGAGCAAATGCTGGCGAGTATCCGTGAGCTGGGTGTAGCGACGGCTTTCGTTACCTTGCATGTGGGGGCTGGTACTTTTCAGCCAGTACGGGTGGATAAGCTTGAAGAGCATCAAATGCACCATGAGTGGCTGCAAGTATCGCAGGATGTAGTTGATGCTGTGGCAGCCTGTAAAGCGCGCGGCGGTCGTGTGATTGCTGTGGGTACCACCAGTGTACGCTCCTTAGAAAGTGCAGCGCAGGCCAGCGGTGAGTTGCAGGCGTTTGCAGGCGAAACGGATATCTTTTTATACCCAGGGCGTCCGTTTCATGTGGTGGATGCGTTGGTGACCAATTTTCACTTATCGGAATCGACTTTATTAATGCTGGTTGCCGCCTTTGCCGGTTATCCAGAAACTATGGATGCCTACCGCAGTGCGGTTGAACACAAGTATCGATTCTTCAGTTATGGCGATGCCATGTTTATTACGCGCAATCCGCAACCGCGCAGTCCTAAGGAGTGATGCATGTCTTTTATGCAGTTTGATTTATTAGCGACCGATGGTCGTGCGCGCCGTGGACGTTTGACCTTTCCGCGTGGCGTGGTAGAAACCCCGGCATTTATGCCAGTGGGCACTTACGGCACAGTGAAAGGCATGTTGCCGCGCGATATTGAAGCGATTGGCGCGCAGATGATTTTGGGCAACACCTTTCACCTGTGGTTGCGTCCAGGTACTAAAGTGGTGCAAGAACACGGCGATCTGCATAACTTTATGCAGTGGCAAGGCCCAATCTTGACTGACTCAGGTGGCTTCCAAGTATTTAGCTTGGGTGCCATGCGCAAAATTAAGGAGGAGGGTGTGTATTTCTCTTCTCCAGTGGATGGCGCCAAAGTCTTTATGGGGCCAGAAGAATCCATGCAAGTGCAGCGCGAGCTGGGATCTGACGTGGTGATGATTTTTGACGAGTGCACGCCTTACCCAGCGGATGTGGCAACGGCAGAAAAATCCATGGAGTTGTCGCTGCGCTGGGCTAAACGCTCAAAAATTGCTCACGGCGATAATCCGTCAGCCTTATTTGGTATTGTCCAAGGTGGTATGCATGAAGACTTGCGTCTACGTTCGTTAGAAGGATTATGCGAAATTGGCTTTGATGGTTTAGCTATTGGCGGTTTGTCAGTGGGTGAGCCTAAAGAAGATATGATTCGTATCTTAGACTTTTTACCACCACACATGCCGCCAGAGAAGCCGCGTTATTTAATGGGTGTGGGTAAACCGGAAGATCTGGTTGAGGGCGTGCGCCGCGGTATTGATATGTTTGATTGTGTGATGCCGACCCGCAATGCGCGCAATGGGCATTTGTTTGTCGATACCGGCGTGATTAAAATCCGTAATGCCGCGCATCGCCATGACGATTCAGCGCTGGATGCGACCTGTGATTGTTATGCTTGCCAGAACTTTTCGCGCGCTTATTTGCATCATTTAGACAAATGCGGCGAAATGCTCGGCAGCATGCTGAACACAATACATAATTTGCGACATTATCAACGCTTAATGGCGGGTTTACGAGAGGCTATCCAACAAGGTACATTGAGCGACTTTGTTGATGGGTTTTACGCGCGACGTGGTATACCAACGCCGCCGCTTAATTAAAATAACAGACACTAATGTCTTTGGTAATGGGAGTTGTTCATGGATTTCTTTATTTCTGCTGCTTACGCTGACACTGCTGCTGGCGCACCGCCAGGTGGCGAGTACATGCAGTTTATTTTGCTGGCTGGTTTTTTAGTTATTTTCTATTTGATGATCTGGCGTCCACAGGCTAAACGTGCCAAAGAGCACCGCAATTTGGTTGGCGGCTTGCAGAAAGGTGATGAAGTCGTGACCAGTGGCGGTATTGCTGGAAAAGTAACTAAAGTCACTGATGATTTTTTAGTGATTGAAGCATCAGATACAGTTGAATTGAAAATTCAAAAAAGCGCAGTGATTGCAGCGCTGCCTAAAGGCACTTTAAAAGCGATTTAAGTACATTGTGTGCTGGGCGGTTGTACGTAAAGGCTGCTAGTGCAACCTTTACGTACAACCGCCCATTTTGCCTTATATTCGATTGGTTTTGACTGAATCTGGTTCAGTCACTTAAGCGGGCGGTGTCATGCTCAACAAGTATCCTTTATGGAAGTATCTGCTGATTGTAGCAATCCTCTCCATCAGTTTTATTTACTCTGCGCCAAACCTGTACCCGGATGATCCGGCGATTCAGGTGACTGGTGCCAGCAGTGCATTACAGATTGAACAATCAGACCTTGACCGCGCCACTGCAGCCTTAGCTGCTGCGGGTATTGAGGTTAAAAGTGCGGCGCTAGAAGCCCGTGGTGGTTTGCTGCGCTTACAGCATCGTGATGATCAATTGCCGGCTAAAGATGTGGTACGCAAAGCCTTAGGCGATGAATATGTGGTGGCACTAAACCTTGCTGCGACCACGCCGCAATGGCTACGTAGCCTTGGTGCCAGCCCAATGAAGCTGGGCCTCGATTTATCTGGTGGCGTGCACTTCTTGCTTGAAGTGGATATGGATAAGGCGATTTCTGCCCGAATTAAAGTGCATGACAGTGAAGTGAAAGCCATTCTGCGTAAAGAGCGTATTCGCTACCGCAGTTTGTCAAGCATTGAAAATGGCATACAGCTTGGTTTTGATGATGAGGCAACTTTAAATAAGGCACGCAGCTTAATTCGTAAAGATTTCACTGATTTTGAAATGTTAGTGGCTGAGCTGAATGGTAAGCCGGTACTGCGCTTAACCTTATTGCCCGCCAAAATGATTGAAATCCGTGAATATTCAATCAAACAAAACTTAACCACGGTGCGTAACCGAGTCAATGAGTTAGGTGTAGCCGAGCCGCTGGTGCAGCGTCAAGGTGCTAACCGGATTGTGGTTGAGTTGCCAGGCGTACAAGACACCGCAGAAGCTAAACGTATTCTCGGTAAAACAGCCAACCTGGAGTTTCGTCTAGCTGCAGCAATGGATGCGCCGCGTGCTACCACGGAAATGTACGAATTTCGTGAAGAAGGTCGTCCGCCAGTTGCTTTAGAGCGCAGTGTGATCATTACCGGTGATCAGGTGACTGATGCGCAGGCCAGTTTTGATGAGAATGGTCGTCCGCAAGTGAATATCCGTCTTGATGGTCACGGCGGCGAGCTGATGAACCGTGCCACACGTAACGATATTGGCCGCAGTATGGCGGTGATCTTTATTGAGCAGCGTCCCATGACACGCTATGTGCGTGAGATGGTGGATGGCGTTGAAAAAGAAGTACCGGTGCAAAGCTTCAAAGAAGAAAAACGCGTGATCAGCTTGGCGACGATTCAGTCAGCGCTCGGCAGTCAGTTCCGTATCACGGGCCTTGATGGTCAGGGTGAGTCGTCTGAGTTGGCTTTGTTACTGCGTGCCGGTGGCCTCGCTGCGCCGATGTATTTTGCTGAAGAACGTACCATTGGCCCAAGCTTGGGTGCTGAAAACATTCAATTAGGTGTGCAAGCAGCACTGTGGGGCTTCTTATTTGTCGCGATCTTTATCGTGCTGATTTATAAGTTCTTTGGTGTGTTGGCGACCGTTGCGCTGGGACTAAATATGGTCAACCTGTTAGCAATGATGTCTTTGCTAGGGGCAACCTTAACCCTGCCAGGTATCGCAGGTATTGTCTTGACCATGGGTATGGCAGTTGATGCGAACGTGCTGATTTTCTCGCGGATTCGTGAAGAAATTGCCAATGGCATGTCTGTACAGCGCGCTATTCATGAAGGTTTTGATAAAGCCTACTCAGCGATTATTGACGGTAACCTGACCACGTTGTTGGTTGGTGCGATCCTGTTTGCCATGGGCACCGGGCCAATTAAAGGCTTTGCGGTCACTCTGTCGCTTGGAATTATTACCTCAATGTTCACTGCCATTATGGTGACACGTGCCATGGTTAACCTGATGTATGGTGGCCGTGACGTCAAGAAGCTGTGGATTTAAGGATATGACAAGCATGAAACGTGTAATTAATTTTATGGGCGCGCGCCATGTCGCGGCTGTCATCAGTTTGCTAATGATTGTTGCTTCGCTGGCTAGTTTGGCTGATAGAGGACTGAACTTTGGTTTGGACTTCACTGGCGGTACGCTGATTGAGCTCAATTATGAGCAGGCGGCAGATTTGAATAAAATCCGCAGTCAGCTACAAGAGGGTGCTTACCCTGACGCCGTGGTGCAAAGCTTCGGTGCTGTGAATGATGTACTGGTGCGTATGCCTGGCGATGATCCTGATTTAGGTAATCAAGTTGCCCAAGTCTTGCGCCAAGATGCGGGTACTCAAGTGATAGTTAAGCGTGTCGAATTCGTTGGTCCTGCAGTGGGTGAAGAGCTGCGTGATCAGGGTGGTTTGGGAATGCTTTTGGCTTTAGCGGGCATCATGGTCTACCTAGGCTTTCGCTTTCAGTGGAAATTCGGCGTGGGTGCAATTGTCAGCCTGTTCCATGATGTGATTATCACTCTAGGTATTTTTTCATACTTTCAGTTCACCTTTGACTTGACTGTGTTGGCAGCGATTTTGGCGATTATTGGTTACTCGCTCAACGATACCATTGTGGTGTTTGACCGTATTCGTGAGAACTTTCGCTTCTTGCGTAATACTTCATTGATTGAAAATATCAATATCTCGACTACGCAAACACTGCTGCGTACCTTGGCAACCTCTATTTCAACACTGTTAGCGGTTGGTGCTCTATTGGCATTTGGTGGCGATAATCTTTGGGGTTTTGCTTTTGCCTTGTTTATCGGTATCAGTGTGGGTACCTTCTCTTCCGTGTATATCGCCAGTATCTTCTTGATTCTGCAAAAACTGACGGTGGAAGATCTGATTCCACCAGTGAGTACTGATGAAGTGGATGAGATGCCATAGATAGAGATTGCGGTCTGCTTCTAACTAATCTGAGAAGCGCGTCTAACTATTACAATTAAGCTGTGTGAGTGGGAACTTGCATGGCTTTTTTGTTACTAAAGCATCGTAAGTCACCGTTATTTGAGAGAAATAAAATGAATAAGTCGATGTTGATTGGTAGTGTTCTTGGCGCTGTGGCAGTTACTGCAGGTGGTGCCTATGCAACCTATAGCCTTGTGGGTGGCCCGAGCTATGCAGAGGTGGTTGCAGTTAAGCCGATTAAAGAAACGGTGAAAACACCTCGCCAAGAATGCCGTGATGTGACTGTGACTAAACGTAAGCCTGTTAAAGATGACAACCGTATTGTCGGAACTGCAGTGGGTGCTGTGGTCGGTGGCTTACTGGGTAATCAAGTCGGTGGTGGTAATGGCAAGAAAATTGCGACTGTAGCGGGTGCGGTCGGTGGTGGTTATGCAGGTAATAAAACCCAAGAGCATCTCCAGCAAAACAACACCTATACGACCACTGAGCGTCGTTGCAATACTGAATATGATATCAGTGAGAAAATTGCCGGCTATGATGTCAGTTATGAGCTAGATGGCAAAGTGCGCACTGTGCGCATGGAAGAAGATCCGGGTCGTCGCTTGCAGTTAGATGATCAAGGCCGTGTGATCCTGTCGCAAGTTGTCCGCTAGCAGATTCTGTTGTCGTTGGTTTGAAATAAAAAGAGCGCCGTAAAGGCGCTTTTTTGTTATTGCGTCAGCAGCTTACTTAAAGCTGCGCGGCACAAAAGGTTGAATCGTAGTGAGCACTGCTTTAAAGCATTTTGGACCGCCAGCAACAATGTGGCCTTGCTCTAAAAAGTCATGGCTGCCATTGAAATCGCTGACTAAGCCGCCGGCTTCTTGCACTAAGAGTGCACCTGCAGCCAGATCAAACTCAGACAGTCCATATTCCCAGAACGCATCATAACGGCCTGCTGCAACATAGGCTAAATCTAGACTGGTCGCGCCCGCGCGGCGAATCCCCGCAGACTGAACGGCGAGTTCTTTAAACATCGACATGTAACTGTCCAGGTTTTCCAGTTGGTCTTCGCCAGCAGGGAAGCCTGTGCCGATCAGTGCGCTGTCCAGCGCTTTACGTTTGCTGACACGCATGCGTCGGCCGTTAAAGGCTGCACCATTACCGCGGCTGGCAGTAAACTCTTCTTGGCGAACAGGGTCGATTATTACCGCATGCTCGATGCGTCCACGGTATTTGCAGGCAATACTGACTGCAAAGTGGGGGGTGCCACGAGTAAAGTTGAGGATGCCGTTGAGTGGTTCGATCAGCCACTCATACTCTGCTCCTTCGGCTTTACCGGCAATGCGGGTGCCTGACTCAGTATTGATACCGTGATCAGGGTGGGCTTTAAGGATGGCGGTTATGATGGCTTGTTCGGCGGTGCGTGCAATCTCAGTGACGTAATCTTTTGCGTCTTTTTCACTTGCTGAGACCGCATCTAAGCGCTCAATCGAACGAACAATTAATTCACCTGCGCTACGAGCAGCGCGCAGCGCGATATTCAGCATTGGCTGCATGAAAAGTCACCGGAGGTTGTTAAAGAAGAGCGCGCATTCTAGCAGAAAGCATTTCGAAGGTCTGCAGTTGCAGTGTTCTTTTTCATGGCGTGTTTGCAGGTGCTTCGGTAAGCTTGTGTTCTTTGCCTTAATAGACTGCATTTAAAATGCGAACTGGAGTGCTTTGTGCTGGATAAAATTCGCGTGGTTTTGGTTAACACCAGTCACCCAGGCAACATTGGTGGCGCCGCCCGAGCGATGAAAAATATGGGGCTTAAATCCTTAGTGTTGGTCGATCCGATCAAGTATCCGCACTCTGATGCCAACTCGCGTGCAGCTGGTGCAGATGACATTCTCGAGAATGCAAAAGTGGTCGCTACTCTCGAGGAAGCGTTGGAGGGTTGTAGCGTGGTATTGGGTACCAGTGCGCGCGATCGGCGCATTCCTTGGCCATTGCTAGATCCGCGCGAAGCGGCTGGCACGTGTTTACAGATGTGGCAAGCCGATCATGAGGCAGGGGTTGCGCTTGTGTTTGGCCGAGAATACGCAGGGCTTACTAATGAAGAGCTACAACGTTGCCAATATCATATTCATATTCCATCGGATCCTGAGTTCAGTTCGCTAAATCTGGCTGCCGCAGTACAGGTGTTGTCCTATGAAGTGCGTATGGCGTGGTTAAAAGAAACTGCGCAGCCTACCCATATGCCAGAAGTTGAGGCGACTGGTATGCTGGGCACCGCACCTGCTACGCACGATTCTCTGGAGTTGTTTTATAATCATCTGGAACAGACCTTGGTCGAAATTGATTTTCTGGATCCAGCCAAGCCGCGCCACCTAATGGCGCGGTTGCGACGTATTTTTGCTCGTAGTCAGTTAAAGAAATCTGAAGTAAATATTTTGCGTGGTATTTTGACTGAAACTCAAAAAGCCGCGCGAGGTGAAATTGTCCAGCGTCGAGGTGAGCATGTTTAAAGGTATTCGTGAAGATATCCAGAGTGTATTCAGGCGCGACCCTGCGGCGCGTAATGCTTTTGAGGTGTTAACCTGCTACCCAGGCTTGCATGCAGTGTGGTTACATCGCTTGGCACATGGATTGTGGGTGCGTGATTGGAAATGGCTGGCGCGCGTGGTGTCAAATTTAGGGCGTTGGTTGACCGGTATTGAAATTCATCCGGGGGCTAAAATTGGTCGTCGCTTCTTTATTGATCATGGCATGGGCATTGTCATCGGTGAAACGGCCGAGGTGGGTGATGATGTCACTTTGTACCAAGGCGTGACCTTGGGTGGTACCAGTTGGAACAAGGGCAAGCGCCATCCAACCCTAGAAGATGGGGTAGTGGTTGGCGCAGGGGCAAAAGTATTAGGTCCTTTTACCGTCGGTGCTGGGGCGAAAATAGGCTCCAATGCAGTGGTGACCAAAGCCGTGCCAGCTGGTGCTACTGCGGTGGGTATTCCAGGGCGTATTATTGTTAAAACCAGTGAAGAGCAAGAAGCCAAGCGTCAGGCACTTGCTGAGCGCTTTGGTTTTGATGCCTATGGTATGAGTGAGGATATGCCGGACCCTGTTGCGCGTTCAATTGGACAGATTCTTGATCATTTAGAAGCGGTTGAGGAGCGTTTGGAGGGTATGTGCGAAGCGTTGCATAAAATGGGCAGCGATTTTCAGGGTAAAGAGTTACCGTCCTTGCCGGACTCGGCTTTTCCCTGTTTAGAGCAAGCTCGATCAGCTACAACTGACAGCGATAGTAAGCAAGACGAAACTAAGGCTTAAGTTTGTCTGCCGAGCACGCGCGGGCCGTATTGGCTTGGTCTGCTAGAGTAATGGCTAGGTTAATCCCGAGTAATTTCATCGGGATTAATACTTGATCTATTTACTCAGGTATTGCATAATAAGCCCTGAAATTCATTCTATGCGGTATTCATTTTATGCGACTTACAACCAAGGGCCGCTATGCCGTGACAGCGATGCTTGATTTGGCTCTCAATGCGCAAGCTGGGCCAGTGCCGCTCGCTGATATCTCGGAACGACAGGGAATCTCTTTGTCATATCTAGAGCAGTTGTTTGCTAAATTGCGGCGCAGCAAGCTCGTGCACAGTGTGCGTGGTCCTGGCGGTGGCTATCAGTTGGCCTATGAGCCGGCGGTCATTCAAGTTGTGCAAGTTATCGATGCGGTGAATGAATCCGTAGATGCCACGCGCTGTCAGGGCGTAGGTGACTGTCAAGATGGTGATGAGTGTTTGACCCATCGTTTATGGTGTGATTTAAGCAAGCAGATACACGATTTTTTAAGTGGTATCAGTTTGGCAGATTTAGTTGCACGTCAAGAAATTCAAAAAGTTGCATTGCGTCAACATCAGCGCGTAGCAAATAAAATTGATGCGTCCACTATTGAGTAAATACGACGCAGACCGTGAGGAGAGTAACAATGAAACTGCCGATTTATCTAGACTATTCAGCGACTACACCAGTTGATCCGCGAGTAGCCAAAAAAATGTGCGAGTGCCTCACTCTTGAGGGTAACTTTGGCAATGCCGCATCACGCTCTCACGTGTATGGCTGGCGTGCTGAAGAAGCGATCGAAAATGCGCGACGCCAGGTGGCTGACTTAATTAAAGCGGATCCGCGTGAAATTGTCTGGACCTCGGGTGCGACTGAATCAAACAATTTGGCGATTAAAGGTATTGCGCACTTTTATGTCAGTAAGGGTAAGCACATTATTACCTCAAAACTTGAGCATAAGGCGGTGCTAGACACCACTCGCCAGCTAGAGCGCGAAGGGTATGAAGTGACTTATTTAGAGCCGGCTGAGGATGGTCTAATTACTGCTGAAATGATTGCCGCAGCCTTGCGCGATGATACGATTCTAGTATCAATCATGCATGTCAATAACGAAATTGGAACGATCAACGACATTGCTGCAATTGGTGAATTAACCCGCTCCAAAGGTGTGTTCTTCCATGTTGATGCGGCCCAGTCAGCTGGCAAGGTTGAAATCGATCTAGAAAACACCAAAGTGGATTTAATGTCCTTTTCAGCGCACAAGGCTTATGGTCCAAAGGGTATGGGTGCGTTGTATGTACGCCGTAAGCCGCGCGTACGTTTAGAGGCGCAAATGCATGGTGGAGGTCATGAGCGTGGTATGCGTTCGGGAACCCTTGCTACTCACCAAATTGTCGGCATGGGTGAAGCCTTTGAGTTGGCACGCCTTGAAATGGCGGAAGAGAACGCGCGTATCGCTAAACTCAGCCAGCGCTTTTATGACAAAGTGCGCGATATGGATGAGCTCTATCTGAACGGTAGCGCCACCCAGCGAGTGCCGCATAACTTAAACCTCAGCTTCAACTATGTTGAAGGTGAGTCTTTGATTATGGCATTAAAAGATATGGCGGTTTCTTCAGGTTCAGCCTGTACCTCTGCCTCGCTTGAGCCGTCTTACGTACTGCGCGCACTAGGCCGCAGTGATGAGTTGGCACACAGTTCAATTCGTTTTACTTTCGGTCGTTTTACTACCGAAGAAGAAGTGGATTATGCCGCAGGACAGATTCGTGACGCAGTACAGCGTCTGCGTGATTTGTCACCGTTATGGGATATGCATAACGACGGCGTTGATCTCTCTAAAGTTGAGTGGCAAGCACATTAATGCTTGCCCGTTAAGTAAGGAATACCATCATGGCATACAGTGAAAAGGTCTTAGACCACTACGAGAACCCTCGCAACGTTGGCAAGATGGACGCCGATGCTCCTGATGTTGGTACCGGTATGGTCGGTGCACCAGCTTGTGGCGACGTAATGCGCCTACAGATTCAAGTCAGTGATGACGGTATCATTCAGGATGCGAAGTTCAAAACTTACGGCTGTGGCTCTGCCATTGCATCAAGCTCTTTAGCAACAGAATGGATGAAAGGTAAAACCATTGATGAAGCTGAGCAGATTAAAAACACCACCATTGCTGAAGAGTTGGCGTTGCCACCAGTGAAAATTCACTGCTCAGTATTGGCGGAAGATGCGATCAAAGCTGCAGTGCGTGATTACAAGCAGAAAAAAGGCTTAATCAAAGAGGTTTGATATGGCAATCAGCTTAACAGAAGCCGCAGCCAATCATGTGCGGCGCTCACTTGAAAGCCGTGGTAGCGGCGAAGGCATACGCCTAGGCGTGCGCACCACGGGCTGTTCAGGTATGGCGTACGTGCTTGAGTTTGTTGACGAGTTGCAGCCTGATGATGAAGTGTTTGAAAGCTTTGGCATGAAAGTGATTATTGACCCTAAAAGCCTTGCTTATATTGATGGCACTGAACTTGATTTTGTCCGTGAAGGCATTAATGAGGGCTTTAAGTTTAATAATCCTAACGTGCGTGGCGAATGCGGCTGCGGCGAAAGTTTCAGTGTGTAATATGGGACAAGCCCAGTGCACTGACTACTTTGCTTTGTTTGCTTTACAGCCAACCTTTGCTGTTGATACAGCGGCGTTGGCTGTAACCTATCGACAGCTGGCAAAAGATGTTCATCCAGATCGCTTTGCCCATGCTTCTGCTACCGAGCAGCGCCAAGCCGTTGAGCGTGCAGCGGAACTCAATCAGGCGTTTCAAACCTTGAAGTCGCCGACCCAGCGTGCCTTGTACCTATTGCGCCAACAAGCTGACATGCCAGATGAAACAACTATTCAAGATGCAGAGTTTTTGCTTCAGCAAATGGAATGGCGTGAGCAATTGGAAGAGTTGCAAGAGCAGGCTGATTTGCAGGCATTAGAGCGTTTTGTCGGTGAGTTGAAGCAGGCACGTAGCAAGATTGATAGTGATTTTGCCTTGTGCATTGAAGATCCAGAGCAACGCATACAGGCTGAGCGCCTAGCACGACGTATGCAGTTTTTGGATAAGATGTTTTATGAAGTGCGTCAGCTAGAAGAGCGCTTAGACGATTAACCCAAAGCCTGCTGATGCAGGCTATCAGATTAAAGATCCGTATGGCCTTACTACAGATTGCAGAACCTGGACAAAGCCCGCAGCCTCACCAGCAGCGGCTGGCGGTTGGGATTGACTTAGGCACGACCAACTCCTTAGTGGCAACCGTGCGCAGTGGCATTGCTGAAGCTTTGCCGGATGCGCAAGGTCGTATTGCACTGTCATCGGCAGTGCGTTTTCATGCTGATCATATCGATGTAGGATGCAGCGCTCGTGAAGCAGCTGGTAGTGATCCTTACAATTGTATTTTGTCAGTCAAGCGCCTTATGGGTCGCGGTTTGGCCGATGTGCAACAGCTTGGTGAGCAATTACCATACCGTTTTCAGGCCGGCAAATCCCATATGCCGTTTATTGAAACGGTGCAGGGGCCGAAAAGCCCGGTAGAAGTGTCTGCGCATATTTTGCAAGCATTGCGTGAGCGTGGTGAAGCTGCGTTGGGCGGTGAGTTAACTGGTGTGGTAATTACTGTGCCGGCTTATTTTGATGATGCGCAGCGCCAAGCCACTAAAGATGCGGCGCGTTTAGCCGGTCTGAATGTCTTACGTTTACTCAATGAACCAACGGCTGCAGCCGTCGCTTATGGTTTGGACCAGCAGGCTGAAGGTGTTGTAGTTATTTATGACTTGGGCGGCGGCACCTTTGATGTGTCGATTTTGCGTTTGAGTCGCGGCGTGTTTGAGGTGCTTGCGACTGGTGGTGACAGCGCTTTAGGCGGTGACGATTTTGACCATGCGATCGCCACTTGGGTGATTGAGCAGTCTGGCGTTTCCAGCGACTTGTCTGCCAGTCAGCAACGTTATTTGTTGCAGCAAGCCTGTGTCGCGAAAGAGGCGTTGACCACTGTTGACGCTGTTGCAATGCACTATCAAGATTGGCGAGGCGAGTTAACGCGGGCTGATTTTGAACAGTTGATCGAACCGCTGGTAGCGCGCAGTTTGCGTGCTTGCCGTCGTGCGCTGCGTGATTCCGAAGTTGAGCTTGAAGAAATTGAGTCAGTGGTGATGGTGGGTGGCTCCACCCGGGTCCCGCTGGTACGGACTCGTGTGGGAGAGCTGTTTAACTGCGAGCCGATGACCGATATCGATCCAGACCAAGTCGTCGCCATTGGTGCAGCCATCCAGGCAGATACCTTGGTGGGCAATAAGCGTTCCGGCGATGAGTTACTGCTGCTGGATGTCACGCCTTTATCCCTAGGTTTAGAAACCATGGGTGATTTAGTTGAGAAAATCATTCCGCGCAATACCACTATTCCCGTGACTCGAGCTCAAGAGTTTACCACCGCGCGCGATGGGCAAACGGCAATGGTTGTGCATGTTTTGCAAGGTGAGCGAGAGTTGGTCAGTGATTGTCGCTCGCTGGCGCGCTTTGAATTACGTGGGATTCCACCTATGGTGGCGGGCGCTGCAAAGATTCGCGTGACTTTTCAAGTGGATGCTGATGGCCTGCTCAGTGTGACTGCGCGTGAATTGGGCAGTGGTGTGGAAGCCAGTATTCAAGTCAAGCCATCCTATGGTTTAACCGATAGCGAAATCAGCGGCATGCTGAAAGAGTCGTTTGATAATGCTGACAGAGACAAACAATCTCGGGCATTGCAGGAGCAACGTGTGGATGCCGAGCGTCTGCTGGAGACTGTGCGGGCTGCGTTAAAAGCCGATGCAGAGGCTTTATTGACTGAGCAAGAGCGAGCAGTGATTGAAGAGTGTATGAGCGCCTTAGATGCTGTGCGTCATGGCGATGATGTGACGGCCATTGCGCGCCACGTTCAGCAACTTAATCATGCAACCAATGAGTTTGCTGCACGCCGTCTCGATGCCACAGTGAAATCTGCGTTGGCCGGACGACAACTTAATGAAATGGAGGGTTAGACCCCTATGACGCAAATTATATTTTTGCCCCATGCTGAGCATTGCCCTGAAGGCGCGGTGATTGAAGCCATTCCTGGTGAAACGATCATGGATGCTGCGCTACGCAATGGTATTGAAATTGAACATGCGTGTGAGATGTCTTGTGCCTGTACCACCTGTCATGTGATTGTGCGTGAAGGCTTGGATTCGCTGGATGAATCGGATGATTTGGAAGACGATATGCTGGATAAGGCTTGGGGTCTTGAGCCGGATTCTCGTTTGTCATGCCAGGCCGTGGTTAAAGACACAGACCTGACAGTGGAAATTCCAAAATACACCATCAACCAAGTCTCTGAGCGTCAGTGATTAAGAGGGGTTTAACATGCAGTTAAAATGGGTAGATGTGCTTGAAATTGCAATTTCACTCAGTGAAAAGCATGACGATATTGATCCTCGTACCATTAACTTTGTCAACTTACGTCGATTAGTGACTGAGTTGCCTGAGTTTGCTGATGATCCTGAGCGCAGTGGCGAGAAAATTCTTGAAGCCATCCAAGCAGCTTGGATTGAAGAGATTGAGTGATTCAGCTTTATGTAATTGCGTTTCAAGCTAGAAAACAGCAAATGCCCTTCAAGTAGCGCAGTGAGTGGCTACGCATTTCCAACAAACCTGCGTATAATTCGCGGGTTTGATCCTTCTAAACACTTAATCCATCCGGAGTTTTACATGACTGTTCAACGTACTTTCTCAATCATCAAGCCTGACGCTGTTGCAAAAAACGTTGTTGGCGAAATCACTTCACGCTTTGAAAAAGCAGGTTTACGTGTGGTTGCCTCTAAAATGGTACAGCTGTCAGAGCGCGAAGCAGGCGGTTTCTACGCTGAGCACAAAGAGCGTCCTTTCTACAAAGATCTCGTAAGCTTTATGACTTCAGGTCCTGTGATTGTTCAGGTTCTAGAAGGCGAAAACGCTATTGCAGCAAACCGTGACCTGATGGGCGCAACCAACCCGAAAGAAGCAGCTGCTGGCACTATCCGTGCTGATTTTGCAGTTTCTATTGATGAAAACGCTGTGCACGGTTCTGATTCAGAAGCCGCAGCTGCACGTGAAATTGCATACTTCTTCGCAGCAACTGAAGTGTGTGACCGTATCCGTTAATAACGGATAGGCAACAAGGTGAATCCATGACAACTGTAACTGGAAAAGTTAACCTACTTGGCTTAACGCGCGAGCAATTGATTGAGTTTTTCGCCTCTATTGGCGAGAAGAAGTTTCGCGCTGACCAAGTAATGAAATGGATTCACCATTTTGGTGTCGATAATTTTTCCTCGATGACCAATGTCAGTAAAGCATTACAAGAAAAGCTCAGTAAATGTGCTGAGATTCGTGGCCCAGAGATCGTCAGCCAAGATATTTCCAGTGATGGCACCCGTAAATGGGTGGTGCGTGTCGCTTCGGGCAGTTGTGTTGAAACTGTCTATATTCCACAAGGCCCTCGCGGCACTTTGTGTGTTTCATCTCAAGCCGGTTGTGCGCTGGACTGCAGTTTCTGTTCAACCGGAAAGCAAGGTTTTAATAGTGATCTGAGCAGTGCTGAAATTATTGGCCAAGTTTGGATTGCCAGTAAATCATTCGGATCTATTCCAGCGTCTGCAGAGCGTGCTATCACCAACGTGGTGATGATGGGAATGGGTGAGCCATTGCTCAATTTTGACAATGTTGTCAATGCCATGAAGATCATGCTGGACGACTTAGGTTATGGTATATCCAAGCGTAAAGTGACTCTGTCGACCGCCGGTGTGGCTCCAATGATCGATAAGTTAAGTGAGCATATTGATGTGTCGCTGGCTTTGTCATTGCATGCGCCCAATGATCTGTTGCGTAACACTTTGGTGCCGGTGAATAAAAAGTATCCACTCAATGTGGTGTTGGATGCTTGTAAGCGTTATATCGCTCATTTGGGTGAAAAACGCTTTTTAACCATTGAATATACCTTGCTTAAAGGCATCAATGATCATCCAGAACATGCAGAGCAGCTGGTTGAACTATTAAAAGATGTGCCCTGTAAGGTTAACTTGATACCCTTTAACCCGTTTCCACATTCTGGCTATGAGCGACCGAGTAACAATGCCATTCGCCGTTTTCAGGATGCCTTGCACCATGCTGGTTATAGTGTGACAGTGCGCATGCCGCGCGGTGAAGATATTGATGCAGCTTGTGGTCAGTTAGTTGGTCAGGTACAAGATCGTACGCGTCGTAGTGAGCGTTATATAGCTGTGCGGCAAATTAATAGTTAAAACAATAAGTTGCTGGCAATTAAGCAACATGTCGGACTTAGGTGGAGTGGATATGACTGTTCGTGCAGGAGTTTTATTGTTGTTTTGTGGCCTATTGAGCGCCTGTGTCTCAAGTGGCAATACACCGCCGCTGCGCACCGAAGAAGGACGTCAGCAAGCACGTGATGCTTATATTCAATTAGGCATTGGTTATTTGCAGCAAGGCTCAACTGAACAAGCTAAAATGCCATTGCAAAAAGCGTTAGACATTGATCCTGATAGTGCTGACGCGCATTCTGCCTTGGCCTATGCTTTTCAAAATGAGCTCGAGTCCGAGTTGGCTGACAAGCATTATCGTAAAGCTTTAGCGCAAGGCAAAAACACCCGAATTCAAAACAATTATGCAGGTTTCCTGTTTGAGCAGGGTAAATATCAAGAAGCCTATAAACAGTTTGAAGAAGCTTCAGAAGACACCATGTATTCTGAGCGTTCTCGTGTTTTTGAAAGCATGGGTTTGACTGCTTTACGTTTAGGTAATAAAGAGCAAGCGCTGCAACACTTTGAGCGTTCACTGCGCTTAAATCCTCAACAACCGCTGGCTTTATTAGAATCGGGCTTGTTGTTATTTGAACGTCAAGAGTATGTTCCTGCCCAGCGCTATTACCAAGCCTATATCCAATTAAGCGAACATACCGCACGTAGCTTATTGCTTGGCGCGCGCCTAGCAAAAGTTTTTCAAGATCGTGATCAGGCTGCTAGTTTAGGTTTACAGCTTAAACGCTTGTACCCAGCGAGCCCTGAATACAAGCAGTATCAAGCGGAGTAATGATGAACAATACAACCTCTGCAGCAACAGCGGATTCAGCCTCGATTGGCGAGCTTTTGCGTCATGCACGTAACGCAGCAGATTTGACCGTATTGGACGTTGCGAATAAGTTGAACCTGACAGTCTCAGTGATTGAATGCCTAGAGCAGGAGCACTTTGCTCAGTTACCCGGCGTCACTTTTACGCGTGGCTACATTCGTTCTTATGCAAAGTTATTGGGTTTAGATGCAAATCAGCTGGTTCTGGTCTTTGATCAACAGGTTGGGGCCAGTGCTGATAGCAACCCGGTACATACCATTGATCGCGTTGGTGAGTCACGTCGCGTGTCGCGCGGAATGTTACAGTTTGGCTTGTTTTTATTGCTATTGGTGATCGCCGCTGCAGTGTATTACGGTTGGCAATCACGTCAGGCAGGACATGCTCTAGCCATTCAAAAAGCCCCAGTATTTGAGCGCGTTGAAGTGGAGCGCGCCGATGGCTCGGTGCATGTACAAACCTTGGATGAACTGGAAGATCAAGCCGTGGCTTTTGCTCTAGAGAATCATCCGCAAAGCCTTGACGAGCCAGCTTCGACAGAGAATGTGGCTGAGAGCTTGGCCATAGAAGCTGAGGCGATCCAGAGCCCAGCTTTGCAGCCATTGCTTAATGAGCCGCAGAGTGAGGTAATTGCCAAGGTTGCAGTTGAGGCTGCAGTTGCGCTTGAACCCAGCCTTCCGGTTGCAACAGCTGTTGTTGAAGTCGTGGCACCAGATATGGGTGTGCTACAGATCAGCTTGATCAATGATTGTTGGCTGCGCATTGTTGATGCGGATGGTAAGCAGCTGGTCAGTGGTCTTAAGCGTGGTGGTGAACAGATTAAGGTCACAGGTAAAGCACCTTTGGATGTGCACTTAGGTTATGTCAAAGGGGTTACTATGATGTACAACGGCGAAGCAGTCGACTTCAGTGCGGCAATCAGTGGTGAAACTGCCAGAATTAAGCTGGGCGAATAATCATGCATGAGCAACCTTTAATAAAACGCCGTCTTTCAAGAAAAATTTATGTGGGTAATGTGGCAGTCGGTGGCGATGCGCCGATTAGCGTGCAGAGCATGACCAACACTAATACCTGCGATGTCGATGCGACGGTCGCGCAGATTTTGCGACTAGAGCAGGCTGGTGCCGATATTGTTCGCGTTTCTGTGCCTGATATGGAAGCTGCCGAGGCTTTTGGCCGAATCAAACAACAAGTGCATGTGCCTTTGGTGGCTGATATTCATTTTGATTATCGGATTGCCTTGCGTGTGGCTGAGTTGGGTGTTGATTGCTTGCGTATCAATCCAGGCAATATTGGCAATGAAGCACGGGTTAAAGCCGTTGTCGATGCTGCGCGTGATCGTGGTATTCCGATCCGGATCGGTGTGAATGCGGGTTCTTTGGAAAAGGATTTGCAGAAGAAATACGGTGAGCCAACCGCAGAAGCTTTGGTTGAATCCGCGCTGCGTCATGCCGAGCATCTTGATCGCTTAAACTATCAAGATTACAAAATCAGCGTAAAAGCCTCTGATGTATTTATGGCGGTTGCCGCCTATCGGCAATTAGCCGCAGTGATTGATCAGCCGCTGCATTTGGGTATTACTGAAGCCGGTGGTTTGCGTTCAGGTACAGTCAAGTCTGCAGTGGGTTTAGGTATGCTGTTGGCTGATGGGATTGGCGATACCATTCGCGTGTCCTTAGCCGCTGATCCTGTAGAAGAAATTAAAGTTGGCTTTGATATTTTAAAGTCGCTCAAACTGCGCTCGCGTGGAATTAACTTTATTGCCTGTCCAAGTTGCTCTAGACAGAACTTTGACGTGGTGAAAACCATGAATGAGCTAGAAGTACGCTTAGAAGACTTATTGGTGCCATTGGATGTTGCAGTAATTGGTTGTGTGGTCAATGGTCCAGGTGAAGCGAAAGAGGTTGACGTGGGTTTAACCGGTGGTTCGCCAAACTTGGTCTACATTGATGGCAAACCAGCGCAGAAACTTAATAATGAACATTTGGTGGATCAGCTTGAAGCGTTGATCCGCAAACGTGCCAGTGAAAAAGTCGCTGCTGAAGCAGCGCTTATTGTGCGCGGTTAATCGTCAAGGAATTTTTGTGAGTAAACCATTACAAGCCATTCGCGGCATGAATGATATTTTGCCAGAACAGTCTCCGCTCTGGCGCTACTTTGAATCCAGCGTGGCACAGTTGCTTGATTGCTACGGTTATCGGCAAATTCGTATGCCCATTGTTGAGTTCACTGAATTGTTTCAGCGCTCGATTGGTGAAGTGACCGATATTGTTGAAAAAGAAATGTATACCTTTGCTGATCGTAATGGTGACTCGCTGACGCTTCGCCCTGAGGGCACAGCAAGTTGTGTGCGCGCGGTGATGGAGCATGGTTTAGCAGGTGGTGGCCAAGTGCAAAAACTTTGGTATCACGGCCCGATGTTTCGCCATGAGCGTCCACAGAAAGGTCGTTACCGCCAATTCCATCAGTTTGGCGTTGAAGCCTTTAACTTGCCAGGTCCTGATGTTGATGCTGAGTTGATTGTATTGACGTGGCGTTTATGGAAAAAGCTAGGTATCAGTGAACACGTGACCTTAGAGCTCAATAGTCTTGGTACCTCCGCAGCCCGAGCAGTGTATCGCGAAGCCTTGGTCAGCTATTTGAATGCACGCCATGATCAGCTGGATGAAGACAGTCAGCGCCGCGTGTTAACCAATCCACTGCGTGTCCTTGACAGTAAAGTGCCAAGTACCCAAGCCTTATTGGCTGATGCTCCGCAACTGGACGACTATTTGGATGATGAATCACGTGAGCACTTTGCGGGGCTGCGTGCGCGTCTGGATGCCGCTGGTGTTCCTTATGTGATTAATCCACGTTTAGTGCGTGGTTTGGATTACTACGGCAAAACAGTATTTGAGTGGGTCACTGATCAGCTCGGTGCGCAAGGCACCGTCTGTGCTGGCGGCCGTTACGATGGTTTGGTTGAGCAAATGGGTGGTAAGGCCACGCCCGGCGTTGGTTTTGCCATGGGTGTTGAGCGTTTGATTCTGATGCTAGAAACCTTGGGTAAAATTCCTGAAGAATTATCACGGCAGACCGATGTCTATTTCTGCGCCTTTGGTGAGGCCAGTGAGCTGGCTGCGTTGGCCTTAGCAGAACAGCTGCGTGATACTTTGCCAGGTTTGCGTTTGCAGGTGAATGCCGGTGCCGGTAGCTTTAAAAGTCAGTTTAAAAAAGCTGACAAAAGTGGCGCGTTATATGCCTTAATACTCGGCGAAGATGAGTTGCAAGCGAAAACCGTCGCGATTAAACCGTTGCGCACTGATGAAGCACAGCAAACAGTGGCGTGGGATGCGTTAAGCGATCATTTACAAGTTTTTTTTAAACACGACTCATCATTAACTAACTAGGAGTATCAGCGTGAGCGATAATACTGAAGAAGAACAAATTGCGCTGATTAAAGAGTGGTGGCAGCGTAACGGTAAGCCATTAATGGTTGGTGCTGTATTGGCCTTAGTCATAGTGTTTGGTTGGCAAGCATGGCAAAAAAATCAGCTGACCCAAGCGCAGAACGCCTCAGTACTTTATCAGCAGCTCATGGAAGCCGCATTGGTTCCGGCTGAACAAGTGGATGCACAAAAAGTTTCGAAACTATTAACGCAGTTGAAAGCCGTTAATAGCGACAATGCTTATGCACAATATGGCCGTTTATTGGCGGTTAAAGTGGCAGTGGATAGTAGTCAGCTTGATGATGCAGCACTGGCCCTAAAAGAGATTCTAGATAAACCTGCCAATGCTACCCTGGAAGAGTTGGCGCGTCAGCGTTTAGCCCGCGTTCTGCTTGCACAAGAGCAAGCAGAACAAGCTTTAAAACTGTTAGAGGGTAAATCTTTACCGGCATTTCAGGCCGCACGTGAAGAGTTACGCGGTGATACTCTGGTGATCTTAGATCGCCCAGCAGAAGCAAGAAGTGCTTATTTAGCAGCGCAGCAAGCTTTGGCAGCGGATGCGACCGCAGATGGCCTGTTGATGAAACTCAATAATTTAAGTGAAAAGGATGCTTAACTTGAAACGATACAAGTATGCAGCCGTATTGGCTTTAGCGTTGTTTGTAGTAGGTTGCAGTAGCAGTAGTAAAAAAGAGCTACCCCCTCAAGCATTAGAAAAGTTCACTGCTGAAATTGAGCTCAAGAAAGAGTGGAGTGCATCTGTTGGTGCCGGTCAAGGTAAACTGTGGAACAGTCTTACGCCTGCTGTCGATGGCGATCGTTTATATGTCACCGATGTTAAAGGCCGTGTCTCGGCGCTCGACCGCTTTACCGGTAAGGCACTGTGGACGCGAAAACTGAAAATCAATGTTTCAGGTGGTGTTGGTGCAGGCTCAGGATTGGTGTTGCTGGGTACTCTGAATGGTGATGTGATTGCTTTGAACGCGGATACTGGCGAAGATCTGTGGCGCAGCAAAGTGACCAGTGAAGTGTTATCAGCACCAGCGACCAATGGTGATGTTGTCATTGTGCAAACACAGGATGACCGTTTGATTGCCCTGGAGGCGTCTTCAGGTCAGCAGCGCTGGATTTATGAAAGCACGCCAGCAGTACTGACCTTGCGTGGCACGGGAGCCCCGATTGTTACTGATCGTATCGCCTATGCAGGTCTGTCAACGGGTAAAGTCATTGCTATTGACACGCAACGCGGCTTGCCAGTTTGGGAGCAACGCATCGCGCTGCCAAGCGGTCGTACAGAGCTTGAGCGCATGGTCGATATTGATGGCAGCGTTTTGCTGTCGGGCAATACCTTGTATGTCGCAACCTATCAAGGCCGTTTAGCCGGTTTAGATGCGCAAAGCGGGCAAGTTCTGTGGCAGCGTGAAGCCTCTAGCTATGTCGGTGTTGCTGAAGGTTTTGGTAATGCCTATGTGAGTTTGGCTGATGGCACTGTTGAAAGTGTCGATGAGCGTTCCTCTACAGCGATGTGGAGCAATAAAAGTTTACTGCGCCGTCAACTGTCTGCACCTGCAGTATTCTCAAGTTATATCGCAGTGGGCGATCTTGAAGGCTACCTGCATATCCTCAGTCAGGTCGATGGTCGTTTTGTTGCGCGTAACAAAATTGATGGTAATGGATTACGCGTACAACCTTTAGTGGTTGGTGGCTGGCTGTATGTTTACGGTAATGGCGGCAAACTGGTTGCCTTAACCATTAAGTAAGCTGTTAGACAGGTTTAACCTGTCTAACCAATAGTTTAGCCGCTGTCGTTAGATCGACAGCGGCTTTTGTGTTTTTTGAATTATCGCTGGAGGAGCCAATGGTTCCCGTAATTGCTCTGGTGGGCCGACCGAATGTCGGCAAATCGACGTTGTTTAACCGCCTGACTAGATCCCGCGATGCGATTGTAGGCGACATTCCTGGTTTGACCCGTGACCGCCAATACGGCGAAGCGAAGTGGCAGGAACGCAGTTATATTTTGATCGACACCGGTGGTATCACCGGTGACGAAGAAGGTATCGATGCAAAAATGGCCGAACAGTCGCTACTCGCGATTGAAGAAGCGGACGTGGTGCTGTTTTTAGTTGACGCGCGTGATGGTCTGTGCCCTGCGGATCAAATGATTGGCGAACATCTGCGCAAACGTAATAAAACCACGCTGGTGGTGGTCAATAAAGTTGATCATCTGGATGAGAATATTGCTTTAGCTGAGTTCAGCCCTCTGGGTTTAGGCAGCTATGTAGCGATTGCTGCGGCGCATGGCCGTGGTATCACTCAAATGCTCGAATTAAGCCTCGGTGATTTTCCTAAAGATGAGGTGATTGATGAAGTTGATCTGGACAGTATCGTTGAAGGCGTTGACCTTAAGCGTATTCCAGGTCCAGACGCTAAAGATGGTATTAAGATTGCGATTATTGGTCGCCCCAACGTTGGTAAATCAACGCTGGTTAACCGCATGCTCGGTGAGCAGCGGGTGGTGGTGTATGACCAGCCGGGCACTACGCGCGACAGTATCTATATTCCTTTTCAGCGTGATGATGAAAAGTACACTCTGATTGATACAGCGGGTGTGCGTCGTCGCGGTAAAATTTCTGAGGAAGTCGAAAAATTCTCGGTGGTGAAAACCCTGCAGGCGATTAAAGACGCCAACGTGGTGATCTTTGTCATGGATGCGCGCGAAGGCGTGGTTGATCATGACCTGAATTTGTTGGGCTTTGCCTTAGAGTCCGGCCGCGCCATTGTGATCGCACTGAATAAGTGGGATGGCATGCAGCCAAGTGAGCGCGACTATGCGAAAAAAGAGTTGGAGCGTCGGCTTTATTTCGTTGATTTTGCTGATATTCACTTTATCTCGGCGTTACACGGCACCGGTGTTGGTCATCTGTATAAGTCTGTGCAGGCGGCCTTTACCTCAGCCATTACTCGCTGGCCAACCAACCGCTTAACTCAGATTCTTGAGGATGCTGTGCGTGAGCACCAGCCGCCAATGGTCGCTGGGCATCGAATTAAATTGCGTTACGCGCACTTAGGTGGTGCTAACCCGCCGCTGATTATCATCCACGGTAATCAGGTGGAAGCGGTGCCTAAAAGCTATGTGCGCTATTTAGAAAATACCTACCGCCGCGTGTTGAGACTGGTAGGTACGCCGATTCGCATTGAGTTTAAAGGTGGCTCTAACCCCTTTGAAGGTAAGAAAAACAAACTCAGCGATCGTCAGGTGAACAAAAAACGCCGCTTGATGGCCAATAAAAAAGAGCGGGTTGCGCGTAAAAAGAAAAAATAAGTGATTCACCTTGGGCATTGCTGGCAATGCCCAAGGTTTGCTGTGACGGCTGTTAAGGAGTTGCGCAATGCTACTGCAAAGTAAATTACCGCAGGTTGGTTTAACTATTTTTACCCAGATGTCGCAGTTGGCCAATGCGCACAATGCGCTTAATCTATCCCAAGGTTTTCCGGACTTTGATGCCTCTGAAGTATTGAAAGAGGCACTGCAACGTCATGTGCAAGCCGGACACAATCAGTATGCGCCGATGACCGGTATACCTGCTTTACGCGAACAGGTTGCCAGTAAAATTGCGCGCTTATATCGTAATCCAGTCAGTGCCGAGCATGAAGTCACCATCACTCCAGGTGCAACCCAAGCGTTGTTTTGCGCGATCCAAACCTTGGTGCGTGTAGGCGACGAGGTGATTGTCTTTGATCCTTGTTACGACAGTTATGAGCCAGCGGTGACTTTAGCCGGTGGCCGTTGCGTACATATTGCGCTTAATAGTGAAGATTTCTCCGTGGATTGGCAGAGGTTTGCTGAGGCGCTAACGGATAAAACCCGTTTAGTGATTATTAACAGCCCACATAATCCGAGCGGTGCTTTACTCAGTCGTGCCGATTTAAATCGGCTGGCTGAATTGATTCGTGAGCGAGATATGTTTTTGCTCAGCGATGAAGTGTACGAGCACTTGGTCTTTGATGGTCAATCGCATAACAGTGTTTTAGCCCACGAGGAGCTGTATCAACGGGCTTGCGTGGTCAGCTCTTTTGGCAAAACCTACCATGTCACAGGTTGGAAAACCGGCTATATGGTGGCACCGGCAAAACTGACTGCAGAACTGCGTAAAGTTCATCAATATGTCAGTTTTTGTGCAGTCACACCGATGCAGCATGCGTTAGCTGATTTTATGCAGGCGCAACCGCAGTATGTTGATCAGCTACCAGCGTTTTATCAACAGAAACGTGATCAGCTGAGTCAGGCTTTACAGCACTCACGCTTTAACTTTACGCCCAGCGCCAGTACCTATTTTCAATTGTTAGATTACCGGCAGATTCGTGATGATCTAAGCGATGTTGACATGGCGCACTGGCTGACTGTCGAACATGGTGTGGCCAGTATTCCGTTATCGGTTTTCTACCAGCAGCCACCTAAAGATCAGTTTTTATTGCGGGTATGTTTTGCTAAGCGTGAGGATACTTTGGCTTTGGCTGGGGAGCTATTATGCGCGATTTAAGTGCTTTGCCCGATTTGCGTTTAGCTTTGCTGCAAGGCCCATTGGCTTGGCATGCTGTGCCAGCAAATTTGGAGTACTTCGGAGCCTTGCTGGCCAGTCTTGAGGCTGTTGATTTAGTGTTGCTACCGGAAATGTTTAATACCGGCTTTAGCATGGATTCTGCTACGCAAGCAGAGCCAGAAATGGGGCCCACAACGCAATGGTTACTCGAACACGCGCAGCGTTTAAATGCTGTGGTCTGTGGCAGTTTAATTGTAAAAGTAGCAGAGGGTGATTACCGCAATCGTTTGATCTGGGCGCGTCCTGATGGCAGCTTGGCGCATTACGATAAGCGTCATTTATTTCGAATGGCCGGTGAGCATCATCACTTTACTGCGGGCGAGCAGCAGTTGCAGGTTGAGCTTAAAGGGTGGCGCATTCGTCCGTTGATTTGTTATGACTTACGCTTTCCAGTCTGGAGTCGTGACGCAGAAAACACCGATTTATTATTTTATTTAGCCAGTTGGCCAGCTGCGCGTCGCATGGCATGGAATCGTCTCTTGCCCGCCCGTGCCATCGAAAATCTTTGCTATGTGGCGGCCGTCAATCGCACTGGCACTGATCAGCAAGGTTATGCCTACAGTGGCGATAGCCAAGTCCTGAATTTTATGGGCGAGACACTGCTCAACGCTGGCGATCAGGATGGCGTTTTTTATGTGTCGTTGCAGGCCAATACACTTGCTGAGTTTAAACAGCGTTTCCCTGCGTATTTAGATGCTGATACATTCAGTTGGACATCGATTGCCCACTTGATAGGTTGATTTAAGCAGTCTTACTTAAAGGTAATCTGTTTGTATTTATGTAAAAACCGGTTTTAAGCGCTTTTACACTCGGTTAGACTGCTGTTCATGTGATTTATTCAGCAGTAAAGCGGTGATTCATATTAGTTTAGCTATTATCTTTGTTAATATAGATACAGATCATGGAACACTGAATAGGTTTTCTGCTCCAACCTCAAGTGGTTGAAAATCTTTAGATCAGACTGGTTTTAATAGTGTGTGGCGTGATGCTTGAATTGTGTGGCACGAGAAGTATCACCCGTGTGGG
Organism: Pseudomonas sp.; assembly: GCA_048266525.1. Classification (GTDB taxonomy): domain Bacteria; phylum Pseudomonadota; class Gammaproteobacteria; order Pseudomonadales; family Pseudomonadaceae; genus Denitrificimonas. Next base: position 382,872 of record JBLWZG010000002.1, on the reverse strand, counting down.
GTTGTGAGACCCTTTTTTATTTATTGTGTTAGGAGTCAATGAGTCTCATGGATATCGGTTTGCGTGAGTGGTTAGTTGTAATTGGCATTATCGTTATTGCTGCTGTTTTGTTTGACGGCTGGCGTCGCATGAGCGGTAATCGTAACACCTTAAAGTTTCGACTTGATCGCAATCTCGCTGACTTACCTGATGCAGAGAATCCTGAGATTGTAGGTCCTGCTCGTGTGGTTAAAAAACAAGAGCCGTCAATCAATACAAACGATGATATTGACTTTGGCTTGCATGCTGACACTGGCCGAGTCGCCCCGAAAAGTCGTGAAGCAGTACAGGGCGCTTTGATGTTAGATGAGCCGCAAGTATCAAGCTTACTTAACCCTTTTGACGATGCTGAGCAACCGTTGTTGGATGACGAGGCTGAGGACAATGCAGCAGATTATGAAGAGATTCTCATTATTCATGTGGTCGCGCGTAATGAAGAAGGTTTTAAAGGTCCAGCATTATTGCAAAGCATTTTAGAAAGTGGTTTGCGTTTCGGTGCGATGGATATTTTTCACCGTCACGAAAGTATGACCGGCAATGGCGATAAACTATTCTCCATGGCCAATGCATTGAATCCTGGTACTTTTGATTTAGATGATATGGATCTATTCAGTACCCGTGCGGTGTGTTTCTTTATGGGCTTGCCTGGACCTAGAAACAGCAGACAAGCTTTTGATTTAATGATTGCTGCAGCGCGAAAGCTGGCTAAAGAGTTGGATGGCGACCTAAAAGATGATCATCGCAGCGTCTTGACCGCACAAACGATTGAACACTACCGGCAGCGCATTGCTGATTTCGAGCGCCAGCAGTTGAAACATAAAGGTTAATTTTTGTTATTTTGACAATCCTTAAAAGGGCAGCTGACGCTGCTCTTTTTGTTTGGGTAAAACACTATGCATTCAAATCAAACCCTTGCTGCACGTATCGCAGAGCTTCGCCAAGCTATTACACAGCATGATTACAGTTACTATTCCCTCGATGCACCCACCGTTCCTGACAGTGAGTACGATCGCTTATTTGCTGAACTGCGTGAGCTTGAGCAGCAGCATCCTGAGTTAATCACTAACGACTCGCCGACACAGCGCGTGTCGGGACAAGCGTCCGCGGCATTTACCCAAGTAGAGCATCAGGTACCGATGTTGAGCTTGGGCAATGCTTTTGCTGAAGAGCAAGTGTTGGAGTTTGACTTGCGCGCAGAACAAGCGCTAGGTGCGGATCAATCACATAATGACTTGTTTGCGCCGGCTGTGACTGTGGAATATTGCTGTGAGCCTAAGCTTGATGGTCTGGCGGTCAGTATCAGTTACGAGCAAGGCGTTTTAGTGCGTGCGGCTACTCGTGGTGATGGCCAGACGGGTGAAGATATCACTGCCAATGTGCGCACCATTCGTAATGTGCCATTAAAGCTACAAGGCGAAGGTTGGCCTGAGTTTTTAGAAGTGCGCGGTGAGGTGTATATGCCCAAAGCTGGCTTTGAGGCACTTAATCAGCGTGCGCTGGCCGCCGGTCAAAAGCCTTTTGCCAATCCGCGTAATGCCGCTGCGGGTAGCTTGCGTCAGTTGGATGCAAAAATAACTGCCAGTCGGCCGCTTGAGTTTTGCTGCTATGGCAGCAGTACAGAGGGTTTGGCCGATCGCCACAGCAGCACTCTGCAGCGTTTGCAAGGCTGGGGCATTATGATCAGTCCCGAGATGCAAGTGGTGGAGAGCATTCAAGGTTGCTTGGCGTACTACGCTGATATTGGCCAACGTCGTGCGCAGTTGCCCTACGATATTGATGGTGTGGTGTTTAAAGTCGATGCCCTTGAGCAGCAGCGTAGTTTAGGTTTTCGTGCGCGCGAGCCGCGTTGGGCGTTGGCCTACAAGTTTGCTGCACAAGAAGAAATTACTCAATTGTTAGATGTGGAGTTTCAAGTGGGGCGCACCGGTGCAGTCACCCCAGTTGCGCGCCTTAAACCTGTGCATGTTGGCGGTGTAATAGTTGCTAATGCCACTTTGCACAATATGGATGAAGTGGCGCGCTTAGGGGTAATGATTGGTGACAGCGTGATTGTTCGTCGTGCCGGTGATGTGATTCCACAAATCACCCAAGTGGTGCTGGAGCGACGTCCTAGTGATGCACGCCCAGTGCAAACGCCCAGCCATTGTCCTGTGTGCGGTTCGCAGGTTGAGCGCACCCAGTTAGTGCGTCGCAGTAAAAACAAACAGGTGGTCAGTGATGGCGCAGTCTGGCGCTGCATGGGTCGCTTAAGCTGTCAAGCACAGTTGCAACAAGCCTTGATTCATTTTGTCTCTCGGCGTGCGATGGATATTGATGGCTTGGGCGAGAAAATTATTGAACAGTTGGTCACCACAAAGCTGGTTACTTCACCGGCCGACTTATACCGCCTCAGCTATGAACAAGTGCTTGAGTTAGACGGCTTTGCTGATCTGTCGGCGCGTAATTTACTGAGCGCCATTGCTGGCAGTAAGCGGCCACGTTTGGCGCGCCTTATTTTTGCTCTGGGCATCCCTGATGTCGGAGAGGAAACAGCTAAAGTGTTAGCGCGTGCTTTAGGCTCTTTGCAGCGAGTGCAGCAGGCTTACCCGGAAACCTTACTCTGGTTGCCGGAGATTGGTGCAGAGGTTGCCCATGAGATTGCTAGCTTCTTTGCTGACAGCCATAACCAAGCGGTGCTTGCTCAGTTAGCTGAGTTGGATGTGCATGCGGTGGATGAAGGACAGCCTGATGTTGAGTTTCAAGCATGCACAACTTTCGCAGGCTTTATTGAGCAGTTTCAGATTACTGGGGTGGCGAGCACCAATGCGCAGCGTTTGGCTGAGCACTTTAAAACGCTAGAGGCTTTATTTGCAGCAGATTGGTTGGATCTGAGTAGCATTGCTCGCATGTCGAAAAATACAGCGCAAGCTGTGCAAGATTTTATTAAGCAAGAGGGGCAGCGTCAGCGAGTCTTACAGCTGGAGCAGCAGTTAATTGATTTTGGTATGCACTGGACCTGTCAGCGCGAGCAGGTACAAGCAGCGCCATTGGCGGGGCAGACTTGGGTGCTTACAGGTGGCTTAGAGGAGTTGACTCGCGAGCAAGCGAAAGCATGCTTAGAGTTGCTGGGTGCCAAAGTCGCAGGTTCTGTTTCCGCTAAAACTAATTGCGTTGTTGCCGGTAGCAGTGCTGGTTCAAAATTAACTAGAGCACAAGAGCTTGGTATAGCGGTGTTAGATGAAGCTGAGTTTATAGCAAAGCTGGCAGAACTCGAAAATCAGTAACCAGTAGTCATATTTCGACTGTATAGACTTTTGTTTAATAGCTTAGTGTAAGATTTAAGCTATTCTGTAACTCGTCTACCTCCTGCGAGAAGACAGATTCATGCGTAAAACATTCCTCCCCCGGGATGTTTATTTGGACGGTCATTATGACCGTCTTTTTTTTGCATAAAATCTATGCAGTTAAATGATTAAGCCGAGTGTTTGCTCTGTCACTTGAAGTTTGCCCACATTGCTCTTCACTGAATGTGTTGCATGCATGTTTTTAATCAATTCAATTACGAGTGACTGGATACTGTGCAAAATAAAAAGCGTATGCTGAAAATCATGCAGCTAATACTTGGAGGATGACATGAGCGAGCAGATACAGGTTGAACATAATCCACAAAAACAGTGTTTTTTAGCCGTAGTGGATGGTCATCAAGCCGTTTTAGAATATCGAACCGTGGATGAGCAGACGCTGGATTTTTGCCATACCTTTGTTCCCGATGCGTTGCGCGGCAAAGGTGTGGCGGCAGTGTTAGCCAAAGCAGCTTTTGCCTATGCTAAAGAGCAGCAGTTGAAAGTGCTCCCGAGTTGTTCTTATATCGCAACCTATATGCAACGTTATCCACAGTAAAGATTTGCAGTAATAAAACGCCCAGCATGAACTGGGCGTTTTGTTTTGCTGCGGTTGTTTAGTTGCGTTGGCGTGCTGGCAGTACGTCTTTGAGTTTTGCATGCATGCTGCGAATACTTTTCTCAGTGGTATCCCAGTCAATACAGGCATCGGTAATAGAAATACCGTATTTCAGCTGGCTTAAGTCTTCACAGATGGACTGATTACCCCAGCCTAAATGGCTTTCGATCATCAAGCTGCTGATCGATTGGTTGCCATCAACAATTTGATTGGTGATGTTGTCTAACACGAGCGGCTGCAAAGCAGGGTCTTTATTGGAGTTGGCATGGCTGCAATCGATCATAATGTTGGTCGAAATTTTAGCTTTTTTCAGCTCTTGCTCACACAGGGCAACACTGACTGAGTCGTAATTTGGCTTGCCGTTACCACCGCGTAACACCACATGACCGTAGCGATTACCTTTAGTGGTTACAATCGAAACGCCACCTTTTTGGTTGATGCCTAAGAAACGGTGCGGGCTAGACACCGACTGCAGCGCATTAATCGCCACGGTTAGGCCACCGTCGGTACCATTCTTAAAGCCCACCGCAGATGATAGGCCTGAGGCCATTTCGCGGTGAGTCTGTGATTCAGTGGTGCGCGCACCAATGGCTGACCAGCTGATTAAATCTTGTAGATACTGTGGCGAAATTGGATCAAGTGCTTCAGTTGCAGTCGGTAAGCCTTTCTCGGCCAGATCCAGGAGTAACTGACGGCCAATGTGCAGGCCATCTTCAATTTTAAACGAGTCGTCCAAGTACGGATCGTTGATTAAACCTTTCCAGCCCACGGTAGTACGGGGTTTTTCAAAGTAGACGCGCATGACTAAAAACAGTGTGTCAGCGACTTCATCGGCTAAAACTTTTAAGCGATCGGCATATTCATGTGCGGCTTTTAAGTCATGGATAGAGCAGGGGCCGATCACAATAAATAAGCGATGATCCTTACCGTCTAAAATATCACGCACCACTTGGCGGCCATGAGATACGGTCTGCTGGGCTTTTTCGCTCAGGGGTATTTTCTTTTTGAGTTGCTCTGGAGTGATTAGCGTCACGTTAGAAGCAATATTCAAATCATCGATTGGTAAATCAGCCATCGTCGTATTCATCTCACTCGCAGATCAGGAAAAATAAGCGGCTGAAGTATCCTATTCAGCGCGCTGCATAACTAAAAATGCGGTCAACCATACCGTTTTACCCGCATCAACGAAAGTCTCTAGAGGTCGTAGTATACGCTAGGCCGCTTATTTATAACGCATTTAAGGTGGATAAAGCGGAGGCAATCGGTCATCGCTGCTGTTGCTTTTTTGTGGCTCAGCAAAAGATAATTGATTAATGGCCAGCCAAAGTGATTTGCCTTGCCATTCGCTGTCGTTTTCACTGTAAAGGGCACTGTTTAAACTGTCTAAGGCTTGGCTCAGGGTTTCATCGCGGGCGGCCATATCTGCTAACGATTCAGGGTACGGGCGCACCCAAGCATCCAATGCCTGCCGCGTCGCAATCGGATCATTGGCTAAGCAGGCTTTTTTCAGATCATCTTGCAGACTGCGCGGGCTGGGCCCGCTGCTTGCGGTAATGGTAATTGCCGGTTGATGCCGCGCGCGCCACCATAAGGCAAAACCACACAGGCTTAAAACAGCCAGAGCAAGGCTTAGTGCTTGCCAGAAGCGTAATTGTTGGATGCTGATTAAATCGAAGCTTTCGTTATCGCTGGTTAATGCGCTGCTCGTAAGGGGGCTTGTTGTTACCGTAGCTTTTATTGTAAAACGTTGTGGCGGCAGTTCTGCGTACTCCAATTGATCGGTGATGGTATTCCACCAAGCTAATCGGACTGCCGCTAAATTGTATTCGCCAGACTGCTCAAATACAAAGGCTTGACGTTCTTCGCGCTGACTGACCATACCATAATCTTCGTAGCGGCGACTGAGCAAAGGCTTGTCCACATAGACTTTAAATGCGTTGGACACAGGGGCAGTGATTGTGGGCAGCAAGGAGTCAGGCAGCCCATCAGCTTGCAGGCTAATGGTCCGCGTCAGTGCTGCACCGGGAAGCGGATTGTCTTCCAGTGCTGGGGTCCACTGTTGCTGCAGGCTAACATGACGTGCAGGCAGCCATGTGGCCTGTGCTGGATAACTGTCTGGAATGGCTTTTACCTGCAGGGCAATGCTGGCAGATTTGACTTCCACACGCTGCCCAGGACGCGCACTAAAAGGAGTTAAGGATTGCGGATCATGCCCTGCTAATGTGGCCGAAAAAGTTTGTGCAGGGATAGTTAACAGACCGCTTTGCTGAGGGTAGATTGCATAACGCATTTCAATCACGCCATGACGTACACCGTTGATGTGTTGCTCGAATGTGCGTGGGTTACCCAGCGGCTCTACCCGCGCACTGTCGAGCAGTAAGGGAGTAAGGTTACCGTCAGAAAATAGCGGGATTGCATGATAAATACGCAAGGTTAAAACAGCCTGTGCTTGCACATAGACCTGCTCTTGATCGAGTTGTGTGTCGATATAAACAGGTGCTAAATGCGCTGTTTGGCTGATTTGTTGCTCTTTGACATGCAGGTTAATTGGCGCAGTTTGCAGTGCGCCTAAGCTCAAAGGTGGGATGATGACAAAGCCCGTTTGCTTGGGCAGTAAGGTTAATACCCACTGATTAATTGGGCGAGCTTGCCCCGCTACAGTGCTGTAACGGTTAACTTGCTTACTGGCGATCAGCTCAAAAAAAGGCTTCAACGGCGACAGGTCGGGGGCTGCAAAAGAGCGGGTGTCATCGGACTCTAAAATCAGCTCGAAGCTCTCGCCAGCCACCAGCTGATTGCGCTTGACTGTGGCGGTAAATGACGCAGCAGCAACGTAGCTACTGATCATAGTGAGCCAACACAGCAGAACGATAGAGGTTTTTTTCAGGCTCATGGGCGAGTCTCCTGATGTTGCTGTTCATACCAAAACTTGCGCTTTAACAATTCGCTGGGGTCATCAGGAATTTGCTCTAACCAGCGCTCCAAGTCATCAGTATTTTCGCGAGTGGGCGTAAGAGTATCTGTACTTGCTGTACTGGTTGACTCGTTGCTATCGACCTTGCTTGACTGTGGCAAAGGTGTGGCCAGTGTGTCAGTTTTTGCCTGAGTTACGCTGTTGGCTGAGTTTTTTTGATCGGTTGCTGTGTGAGTACTGCTGCCTGATGCTTCGATGGCGAGAGCAGTTGAGTCTGGCCTATCGGGTTCAGCTTGATGAGTCTCAGTATCTTGAATACTGGGCTTGCGCTTGAGTTGTTCTGCAACGATGTCGTAATTGTATTGAGCAGCAAGCATCTCAGGGGCGAGTTGCAGGGCTTGTTGATAAGCCGCTAATGCTTCGTTTAAGTCGCCGGCTAAAGCGAGAGCATTACCGCGATTATAATGTGCTTCAGCGCTGTCAAGTAGAGCAAAGGCTTGAGCCGCTCTTTGATAATCTTGCGCAAGGTAGAGTGCGCTGGCGCGCCATGCTGGATCCGTAAACGCCTCTGCGGCTTGTGCAGGTTTTTGTTGTTCTAAGAGTTTTTTCCCTTGCTGGTCAGGACGCAGCCAGAGGTCTTGCAGTTCAAACGCTGAAGCAGGCAGCGGCAGCATCGGTAAGAGACAGATTAGCAGCAGGACACTGCCGCGTCGTGCAAAACTTAGGACAAGCATGAGTAAGGGTAAAATAAACCAATAGCCTTGATCTGACTGAGTTTGCTCAAGGCTGCCCAACTGTGCGGACTGACTGTTGTTGGCGCTGTCGAGTAAGCCCAGTTGCTTAAGGTCGGTTTGATCGGTGCTGAGGCTGGTATAACGGCCTGCCGTATGTTTGCTGAGTAATTGCAATGAGGTCGCATTGAGTTTACTGATAGCAATTGCACCGGATGCATCAGTAAGCAAATCACCTTGCGCTGAAGCAGCCATCGGCGCGCCGCTGAGCGTACCAACGCCGAGCACTAAAAGTTGTACAGAGCTATGTTTAAGATGTTGTTCGATGGCGATTTGCTCGCTGACCGAGACTTCGTTACTGATTAGTAGAATCTGGCCTTGACCTTGCCCACCTTGTTGTAATAAATCCATTGCGCGTTTGATTGCTAAGTCAGCACGTTGACCGGGTAATGGCATCAGATCGGGGTGAATGGCCTGCAACAAGTTAGTGCTGGTTAGCTGATCATTGCTCAGCGGTACCAGCGTATGTGCACTGCCAGCGTAGACCACTAAAGCTGTAGATGCGTCTTGACGATGCTGCAGCAATGCCATGATTTTTTTACGAATCTGTTGTAAACGGCTGGGTGCGAGGTCTTTGGCCAAAACATCTGGTGTCAGCTGTATCGCAATGACAAGGGCTGTCGGTTGGGATTTCTGAGTTACTGCAGGTTGAGTGCTGTACCAATTGGGTCCCAACAGAGCGAGCAATACCAAAAGCCATGCCAGTGCTAGAGCCATATAACTAAAAATGCGCTGACGTGGTTGATGTTGTGTCAGCAGCACCGCATGAAAGGCTGCTGGCAATACACTGAGCCAGTTCTTACTCTGCTGCCCAGTGCTGTAAAATGCCCACAACAGTAAGCCTGCAAGCGGTGCAGCCAACAACCAATACGTGCGCGACCAGTCAGGCCATAGATTGAGTAGAGCACTCATTTGCGCGTTTCCTCAGGGCGTTGATTGTATCGATGGGTGCGGTAAATCCTCTGCGTGACCAGAAGCATGCTGAGCAGCCAAGCAACGGCCAAAGGCCAAGTGTAGAGCTGCTTGATTCGGCGCTGGGGGAGATGCAGTTGTGCTGCCGGCTCAAGTTGGTTTAAGACGCTATGGATTGCGTCAAGGTCGGCGGCTTGGCTAGCGTGAAAATACTGGCCAGCACTGAGTGTGGCAATCCTTTGTAAAGTCTGCTCGTCAAGGTCTAGACTTGAGCTGTCTTGCAGCGTATCAGCGGTGCTTGCTTGCACTGGGTGGCCAATCCCGACAGTGTATATTCTAATGTTGTAACGCGCGGCTAGTTCGGCGGCAGCCAAAGGTGACATCACCCCGCTGGTGTTGGCGCCATCAGTAATCAGCAGCAATACACGATGCTCTGCAGGACGCATGCGCAGGCGTTTAATGGCTAAGCCGATTGCATCACCGATTGAAGTGTTCATACCGGCAATGCCCGCTTGGGCCTCGTTGAGCCAAGTGAGTACGCTGTGATGGTCGTAGGTGAGCGGTGCTTGCAAGTAGGCTTGACTGCCAAATAAGATCAAACCTAAGCGGTCGCCATGGCGTTCACTGATAAAATTGTTTAATAGGCTTTTTACAAAATCAATGCGTGAAATGCTGTGCTCGTTGAGGCTCATGTCGCTGTATAACATAGAACTGGATACATCCAGTGCTATTAAAAGATCGCGACCTGTATTGGGCTGCTCAACTAATTCACCTTGTAGCTGTGGACGTGCTGCGGCGCTGACCAGTAGCAACCAGATTAATGCATAGAACAGCGTGTGCCAGCGCCAGCTAAACAGCCCTGATGCTTGGCTGTTAGATAGTGTTTGCAGCTCGTTGAAAAAAGGTACATGCAATTCTGCTTCCTGCGGTCGCCGTGCGGGTAGATAGTCATGCACCAGCCAAGGGAAAGGTAATATGAGAAAAATCCATGGCCAAGCAAACTCAAACATGTTTACGAATCCAGATGTCGACAGCTTTCTCCAGTTGCAAGATGGATTTGTCATCCAAACGGCAATCGGGTTGGTAGCTGCCATTGACTAAAATCATCCAGCGGGTCAGGCCTGCGGCGGGGCAGCGACTGTCTAAAAAGGCTAACCACTCGCGCCCGCTTAGTGTATGGCTGGCATAGTCTGGGTAGCGTGCCGAGCATAGCCGCTTAAGCAGTTGATTGAGTTGCTGTAGCCAAGGCCCAGCTTGTTCACCCTGTAAGGGTTTGGGCAAGGCATGTAGCTGCTGTAAGGCGTTCTCCCGCAATGGCTCCAGAATTACAGATTGTTTGCTGCGTTGCTGCTGTAAACTGCGTCGTTTGGCCAGCCGCAACAACAACATAAGGATTAGTAATAATGCCGCCAGCAACCACCAGCCTAGTGCAAGCGGCCACCAAGAAATAGTCTCAGGTAGGATGATCGGTTGCAGTTGTTCAAGGCTGATCATAACTCACCTGTGACGCTGATATTGTTGGCGAAAGAGAGCGCTTGCAGCTGTTCTAGTAGAGGTTGGGCGGTGGATAATGTGAGCAAAGGCGCCAACAGTTGCTTGGCAAGATTTTGCCAAGCGTCTTGATAGTTGCGACCGAGTTGCTGCCATTGCTGGCGCAGTGTCTCCTGCTCGGTATCGAGGTGCAGACTGCGTTCGCCTAGACGAAAAGACGCATGAGTAAAGCGTGGCAGCTGATGCTCAAGCGGGTCGCTGATGGGTACTAAAATAAACTCGGAGTGTTCAGCTTGGCGTCGGATTAGTTGGCTATTTTCTTCATTTAAGTGGCGTTCATTGCAAATTAAAATAATTAAACCGCCAGGTCGGGTCAGTCGCCGCGCCTGTTGTAATGCGCCTGGTAGTGGATTGCTTGTGTCTGTGTGTATCGGCTGCTGTAAGGCTTGATTGGCGCTGGCAATGGCTTGCAGAAGTTGTAACACGCTATGTTTATTGCGGTGTGCGGCGACGTGTTGGGAGCTGTTTTGAGTAAAGATTAAGCCGCCGACACGGTCGTTGTGTTGCAAACCAGCCCATGCAAACAAACTAGCGATTTGTGCAGCTAATACCGATTTAAAACAGCCCGTGCTGGCAAAAAATAAATGCGCACTTTGCTCAACCATAATAAAAATTGGGCGCTCGCGTTCTTCATGAAAAACTTTGGTATGCACCTCGCCAGTGCGCGCAGTGACTCGCCAATCAATACTGCGAGCATCGTCGCCGCTTTGATAGGCGCGCACCTGATCAAAATCCATGCCGCGCCCGCGCAGGCGTGACTGATGAAGGCCCAGTAGTGGGTTGCGCTGCAACGGCGAAGAAAACAGTGCAATTTTGTGCAAATAATGACGCGTGCCAAGCAAGTCCTGCAAGTCAATGTGCGTGCGGCCTTGCATGTTCATTAGGCGACCGCAACAACATCAAGTAAACGTTGTAACACTTGGTCCTGATCAATGCCTGCAGCTTCTGCTTCAAAGGACAAAATAATGCGATGGCGCAGAGTGTCGAAAAGAACCGCTTGAATATCTTCGGGGCTGACAAAATCGCGACCGGCCAGCCAAGCGTGCGCACGTGCACAGCGGTCAATCGCAATTGAGCCGCGCGGGCTGGCACCAAAGCGAATCCACTTGGCTAAATCGCTGTCGTATTTAGCGGGTGTACGGGTGGCAATCACCAGTTGCACCAAATACTCCTCCATGGCATCGGCCATGTACAAATTCAAAATTTCTTCACGCGCAGCAAAAATTGTAGTTTGATCCAGTTGCTGTGGAGGTTTCTGTTCGCCATGCAAGGCAATGCCGCGCGCTTGTTGGAGGATTTTTCGTTCATTCTGCGCGTCAGGGAAGCCGATTTTTACATGCATCAAAAAACGATCCAGCTGCGCTTCTGGCAGTGGATAAGTGCCTTCTTGCTCGATGGGGTTTTGCGTGGCCATTACTAAAAACAAATCTGTCAGTGGGTAGGTGCTGTTGCCGACGCTGACTTGGTGTTCGGCCATGGCTTCCAGCAGTGCTGATTGCACTTTAGCTGGGGCACGATTGATCTCATCGGCAAGAATTAAATTATGAAAAATAGGCCCGCGTTGAAATTCAAAGCTGGCGTTTTCGGGGCGATAAATATCAGTGCCTGTGATGTCTGAAGGCAGTAAATCAGGGGTGAATTGAATGCGCTGGAAACTGGCCTCTAAGCCTTCGGCTAAGTATTTGATCGCCTTGGTTTTGGCTAGGCCAGGTGCGCCTTCAACCAACAAGTGTCCATCAGCCAGTAACGCGATTAATAGTCGATCAATCAAACGTTCTTGGCCTAAAATCTGGCTGGTTAAATAGTGGCGTAACGCGATTAAGGCTTCATGAGGTGGCATAACAGGCCTGTTCAATGCAATGTACTAAAGAGCAGTGTAATCCATCTAGATGCTCTGTGGATATGCGTGATGATGACCTACTAAAGCGCAAAGCCTGCTTAAAAAGGTGCAGGGCAGTTGAAGTCCAAGCGCTGCTTTGTTTGTGGGTGGGTGAAACTTAACGCACTGGCATGTAAGCATAAACGTGGTGCTGCTTGGAGCGCTTGCGCATGGGCGTAAAGACCATCACCCAACAGTGGGTGACCAATGGATAACATGTGCACCCGTAGTTGATGAGAGCGGCCGGTGTAAGGTGTAAGTTCGACCCGAGTGGATTGCTCGCCACGTTCGAGTACATGCCAGTATGTTAACGCATGCTTACCTTGCTCATGGTCGACCACGTGGCGCGGTTTGGTCGGGGGATCATAGCGCAGCGGTAATTCAATTTTTCCTTGATCAGCACTGGGATGACCCCAGCATAGCGCGGTATAGAGCTTATCAACTTCACGGTCATGAAACTGGCGCGACAGTTCGCGGTGGGTGTCTGCATCACGTGCGAGGATGATCAGGCCTGAGGTTTCCCAATCTAAGCGATGCACAATGCGGGCATCAGGGTAGCCATTGTCTTGCAGCCGAGTTACCAAGCAATCCTTGTTGTTTTCCGCTCGCCCTGGGACTGAAAGCAGTAGGCTGGGTTTATTGACCACCAGTACATAGGGGTCTTGGTAAATGATGGGAATGTTGGACAGCGGCATAAATAACCTTATAAATACATTTGGCGGCCCTGAGGCCGCCAAATGAGGATTGCATAACCCGCTTAACCTAGCGGTCAGGCAGAGTAATGTTTAACTCAAGAATTGAGCAGCTGCCTTGGTTTTCTAAGGCAACTTGCACTTGGTCTTGATCGATATTTACGTATTTGCGAATCACTTCAACTAATTCTTTTTGCAACGCTGGCAAGTAATCCGGCTCGTCACGTTGACCGCGTTCGTGCGCGACAATAATTTGCAGACGCTCTTTAGCAATCGATGCGGTAGGGGCTTTTTTACGACTTCTAAGAAAATCTAAAATGCTCACTCTTTACCTCCAAACATGCGCTGGAGGAAACTTTTTTTCTGCACTTCGAGAAAACGGTGTGGCACATCTTTGCCCAGTAAACGATCAACGGCATCACTGTAGGCTTGGCCGGCATCGCTTTCTTCATCCAAAATCACTGGAACACCTTGGTTCGAGGCTTTGAGCACTGCTTGCGATTCAGGGATTACACCAATCATTTGAATCGATAAGATTTCTTCAACGTCTTCAACACTGAGCATTTCGCCACGAGCAACACGCTCAGGGCTGTAACGGGTCAGTAATAAGTGTTCGCTAACAGGCTCACGACCTTCTTCGGCACGTTTAGATTTGCTTGAGAGCAAACCAAGCATGCGGTCAGAGTCACGTACTGAAGAAACTTCAGGATTGGTCACTACGATTGCTGCATCGGCTAAGTACATGGCCAGGTGTGCGCCTTTTTCGATCCCAGCAGGGGAGTCGCAGATCACATACTCAAACTGTTCAGCCAGTTCAGTAATGATTTTTTCCACGCCTTCTAAGGTAAGCGCATCTTTATCGCGAGTCTGGCTGGCAGCGAGAATATAGAGATTTTCAATACGCTTATCTTTGATAAGGGCTTGATTGAGCGTGGCCTCACCATTGATCACGTTGACAAAGTCGTAGACTACACGGCGCTCGCAACCCATGATTAAGTCAAGGTTACGCAAACCAACGTCAAAGTCGACAATCACTGTTTTGTGTCCGCGCAGAGCAAGACCAGTGCCAATCGCAGCGCTGGTGGTGGTTTTACCAACGCCGCCTTTACCTGAAGTTACAACAAGAATCTTAGACAAGCGAATCACCTTATGAAATAGAGTAAAGGGTGGTTGATGGATTAATTATAAAGTGTTCATCACGACAAAGGTATAGATCAGAGCTCAGAGATCTCTAACTGTTCCGCATTTAAATAAGTTTGTGTGGCTTTTCCCCATGATGGGTCGCGGCGTAAGTCTTCAGCGACCTTATATTGCCCTGCAATCGAAAGTAATTCAGCGCCCAATTGTTGGCAAAAAATACGTGCTTCAAGATTGCCGTTAATGCCGGCTAAGGCGCGCCCACGTAATGGGCCGTAAACATGAATATTGCCATCGGCTAAGAGTTCAGCGCCGGCACTTACTGCAGCGAGTACAATTAAATCTGAGTTTTTTGCATAAATTTGCTGTCCGCTGCGTACAGGCTGAGTGATCACCTTCGCCGGGATGAGGCTGGGTTCGGCTGGAACTTCGATGGTTTGCGTGATTGCCAGTGGCCGCTCACGTGCATCGCTGGGTGGAATTACGGGGATGCCCAAGGCTTTGGCTGCAACTAAATCAGCAGGACGAGCGGTGCGGATTGCCATCGTGCTTAAACCGTGCGCGCGGCAGATGTCGAGTATCTGCGCAAGGTCTAAACCCTCTGCATCATCAGCGCACTTATCCAAGGCTAAAATAATTGGCGCATCTTGGAAAAACTGTGGCGCTTGCTCAACTTTTGCGGCCAACTGAAGTGCTAGGGCAGCTAAATCATTGGATGAAAGTTCGAGAATAGTTAAAGCAAGCATACTGCCTTTCAGTTGAAACACAGGCGGTTGCTCAAGTAGATCGGCTTGATTCATCGGTGACTCTATAAAATGTAAAGATTAAAAATGGTTTATAACGTTAAGCATGGCAGGCTGCAAATCAATAAGCCATGTAGAATACGACCTTTTATGCTGTTTGGTGTGTTTATATGAAGCATTCTCGGTTTTCTCTAAACTTTTTGCATCCGCGTTTTTGGTTGTTGTGGCTCGGGCTTGCTTTGCTTTGGCTGATTGTACAATTACCTTACCGTTTTTTGCTCAGTTTAGGACGTGGCTTGGGTGCTTTGATGCTGCGCTTTGCAACGAGTCGCCGGCACATTGTGACGCGTAATATTGAGTTATGTTTTCCAGTACTCACACATGCTGAACGTGATCATTTAGTGCGTGAAAACTTTGCTTCGATGGGCATCGCTTTTTTTGAAATGGCTATGAGTTGGTGGTGGCCACAACGGCGCCTGAGTAAACTATTGCAAGTCGAAGGATTAGAGCATTTGCAAACAGCGCAAGCGCAACAGCAAGGCGTGATCTTAATGGCGATCCACTTTACTACCTTGGAAGTCGGCGCAGCGTTATTAGGTCAACGGCATACCATTGACGGCATGTACCGAGCGCATAAAAATCCTGTGTTTGATTATGTGCAGCGCCGCGGCCGTGAGCGCCATAATGCTGATGCGCAAGCCATTGAGCGTGAAGACGTACGCGGCATGCTCAAAGTATTGCGCCAAGGCCGAGCGATTTGGTATGCACCAGACCAAGACTATGGTCCAAAACAGAGTCTTTTTGTGCCGTTGTTTGGTGTGCCAGCTGCTACAGTAACCGCTACCAGCAAGTTTGCTAAGTTGGGGCGTGCCCAAGTCATTCCTATGACGCAGGTACGCTTGGCCAATGGCCGTGGCTATCTGATTAAAATTGAAGCAGCGCTGCAAGATTTTCCTGGCGAAACAGATGAGCAGGATTGTTTGCGGATTAATCAATGGATTGAACGTGCGATTGCCACGCAGCCTGAGCAATATTTGTGGGCACACCGCCGTTTTAAAACCCGACCTGAAGGCGAGGCTAAGTTGTATTGAAGACTGAGGAACACACCTCTGCGGTGAAACCGTCACTGAATGAGAAACAGGCTAAGGCCATTACCGGCTTGATTTTATCTGGCGGCGGTGCGCGTGCCGCCTATCAAGTTGGAGTGTTGGCTGCGATTGCTGACTTGATGCCAGAGTCAGCAGAGAATCCTTTTGAAGTGATTGTTGGCACCTCGGCAGGTGCGATTAATGCCGTCAGTTTGGCCTGTGGTGCATTAGATTTTCAGCAAGCCATTCGTAAATTAACTGGCGTATGGCAAAGTTTTCGCACTGAGCGGGTGTACCGCACCGACTGGTGGGGTGTGATCCGTCAGGCTGGACGCTTTGTTGGACAGCACTTATTGGGTTTTGGGCGAGGCTTGGAGCCGGTGGCTTTACTGGATAACTCACCACTGCGTGAGTTGCTGTTAAAAGAGTTGGATTTTTCTGGTATCAATCTAGCCGTGGCACGACGTAAGTTGCGTGCAATAGCGATTACTGCATTTGCCTATCAGTCAGGACAAGCGGTGACTTTTTATCAAGGTCGCGGCAATATCGAGCCTTGGGTGCGTCATCGACGCAATGGTTTGCCGACACGTTTGCACATTGAACATTTGATGGCCAGTTCGGCAATCCCGCTTTTGTTTCCACCGGTGCGATTAAATCACGAGTATTTTGGTGATGGTGCGGTACGTCAAGCGGCACCGATCAGCCCAGCACTGCATTTGGGTGCAGATCGGGTCTTGGTAATTGGCGTGCGCAGCCAAGTTCAAGAAGAGCAAACCATTCCGATGACGGCGCGGCCGCCGAGCCTTGCACAAATTGGTGGTCACTTACTCAATAGTACTTTTACGGATAATTTAGAGTCTGATCTTGAGCTGCTCGGACGCTTAAATATGTTAGGCCAGTTGCTACCTGCCACGGAGCGTAAAAAGCATTTTGGGCTTTCACCGGTAGAGGTCTTAGTGATTGCGCCGAGTAAAAAAATTGATGAAATTGCCGCGCGCCATCGTCATCAATTGCCTGCGTCCTTGCGTTTGTTTCTGCGTGGCCCAGGGGCAACCCGGGCCAATGGTGGCGAAGTCTTAAGTTATTTATTGTTTGAACGCAGTTACTGCAATGAGCTGATTGAGCTTGGTTATCAAGATGCGATGAGTAAAAAAGATGAGCTGTTGGCTTTTTTAGCGATCAGTCCGAAGGTCGCCTCACTTCATCCTGTCGCATAATCAGCTGTCATCCGCATGACGCACTCGGCTGCGACTGGCCACTTGAGGGGTGCGGCAGTTTAAGTAAATCGAGCTTTGTAACCACTGCTGGTCTGGGTACCAAGAAAACATGAATTGACCGCCTTTAAGTTTATCAATCACGGTGCGAGCAATCTCTGGGCGAACCGCCGGACAGCCTTGACTACGGCCAATGCGTCCTTGCGTTTTGATCCAAGCTGGGTTGACGTAATCCGCCGGATGAATGACGATCGCGCGCTCACGAGCACGGTCATTAATGCCAGGTTCTAAACCGTCCATGCGCAATGAGTAGCCATGCTTACCTTGATAGCTTTCAGCGGTGCGAAATAAACCAATACTTGATTGGTGGCTGCCATTGGTGTTGGAAAAACGAGTGGCAAAATTGTCGCCAGAGCGATTGCCATGCGCAACAAAATCATGCAGAACCAATTTCTTACTGTCTAAATCGAAGATCCACAAGCGCTTGTCACTGGATGGCAGAGAAAAATCAATCACAGCTAAACGTTTGGCTGGTTCAGCGCCATGGCTGAGCGCACATTGCATTGCACTTAACGCTGTATTGAGTACGTTGGTGTTTAAGCTTGGTGCTGATTGTTGAAGTGAATGGGCGAGCTGGGGTGAATAAAGGCTTGCGCTTACAGTGAAGGCGCACAGGCTTGATGCAACAGTGAATAGGGAGCGAAATAGAAAAGAACGAAGCATGCAAATACTCTCAATACAGCACAGTATGTGCTTTTAAAAATACGGGATTGATTTAGGTTGCTAGGCCGCCGTTTGGTATGTGTTGTTTTTATAATTGTGATACAACAGTCGGCAGATGCGTCTAAACCTACTCAAAAGCAGTGATGCATCTTATAACAGCTCTCGGAATGGATCCAAACCCTTGTTTAAAAAATACAGTTGGTTAGCTTTAGTGATTGGCATAAGCCATGCTTCACTCATTTACGCGCAGCCGAGTATCAGTGTGCAAACATTGACTGAAACACTCAATGGCTTACCGCAAAGCTGTGCTCTAAGCACCGCGCACCGTTTGTCGGAACAGTCAATTCAACAGCTGCAAACACTCTACCAGACTATCAACTATGCCCCGATGTGGCAGGATGCCGCTCAGCGTCAGCAGTTATTTGAGTTGATCAACGACACCCAATATGACGGTTTAAAGCCGCAGATGTATCAAGTACAACAATCAACGACCTGGCCTCAGCTCGCCGCAGAGCAGCAACAGGTCTGTACTGAATTGCTGATCAGTCATGGTTATTTGCAGGTGTTAAGCCATTTGCGTGATGGTGTGCTGGATCCCCAGAAGGTTGAACCTTATTGGTTGGAGGCTGCAGTGCCGCCAGCGTCTATGCCTTCAATTGCTGAGATCGCAGCAGCGGGACTGAATGATTTGCCGCAAGTATTTGCTCAGGTGCGTCCGCAGCACAGTACCTATAAAAAGTTACGTGAGGTATTAAAAAGCAGTTCTTTGTTAACTCAAGCGGATTGGGGGCAAGTACCGCTTGCCGGTCAATCGTTACGGGTGGGCAATAAGGATGCGCGCGTGCCTGATTTGCGCCAGCGCTTGCAATTGGCCGGCTATATTCAGGACAGTCCAGACGATGCGCTCACTCCAGACGAAACCGTTGCTGGTAAGGAGGTTGCAGTTGATTCGCTGCTGTACAGTGACGAGCTGGCTGCTGCGGTTAAAGCCTTTCAGCAAGATCATTACCTGGAAGATGATGGCATTGTTGGTCCGGCGACCTTGCGTGAGATGAACATCAGTCCGGCACAGCGTGTATTGCAAGTACGCGTCAATCAAGAACGTCTACGTTGGCTGGATAAGTTGCTGGAAGCCAACATGCTTATCGTTGATATTGCTGGCGCCCGTTTATTGTATGTTCGCGATGGGCATATTGTCTGGCGTACACGCACGCAAGTGGGCACAGTTAAGCGGCAAACGCCGTTGTTGAAGTCACGTATCACGCATCTCACGATCAATCCAACGTGGACTGTTCCGCCCACAATTTTACGTGAAGACAAGCTGCCGGCGATTCGTCGAGATCCGGGTTATTTGGCCCGAAGCAACATGAGTGTCTTGGATTATCAAGGCAATGTGTTGGATCCTGCCAGTATTAATTGGCAAGCACCTTCAGGCATTATGCTGCGCCAAGGTCCTGGGCCGAGCAATGCATTGGGCTTGGTCGCGATTCGTTTTGCCAATCCTTTTTCGGTGTATTTACACGATACCCCAAGTCAGCATCTGTTTGGTCGTGCAGCACGCAGCGTCAGTTCTGGATGCGTTAGGGTTGAGGATGCGCAACAACTGATTGATCAGCTGCTATTTGAGGCCACTGAGCAGGAGCGTCAGCGTATCGTACAGATTCAGGACAGCGGTAAAACCCGTAACGTTAATCTGCCCAAGCCGATTCCAGTGCTGTTGGCGTATTGGACTGTGGAAGTGGATATGGACAACCGTTTACGTTTTCGCAGTGATAGTTACGCCCGTGATCTAAAAGTTGCTACCGCACTTGAGGCTGCGCAGCGTTAGATTAGTGTTGTTAGGATGATTAAAAAGGCCGCAACCTGTTAGGAATTGCGGCTTTTTTATTGGCTATTACTCAGTTTCTGAGTCGCTGCTTGCATCAAAATCGTAGGCGTTTTCGAGCCATAGAGCGTTAATGATGGCGACGCTACAGGCTAATAATACGCCGAGAATCCAAGTGAAATACCACATAAGAACTCCTTAAATGCCTTGTTAAAACGCTGTCAGTCTTGCTCACAGCGCTGCTATGTGAACTGATTAATACAGGCCGTGCGGGTTGCTCTCAATGTCGGAGACCTTAACTTTCCCCCACATTTTGATGTAACTCCATAGGGTGTACAGCAAAATAATAGGAACAAAGATGCCTGCCGCAACCAACATAATACCCAAGGTTTTTTGGCTGGAGACGGCATCCCACATGGTCAAGCTGGAAGCGAGATCAATGCTCGATGGCATCAGGAACGGGAACAGAGCGCAACCTGCGGTACAGAGTGTGCCAACAATCGCTAATGATGAGCCGAAGAAGGCCAAGCCTGAGCGGTGAAGCGTTGCTGCCAACAGTGCTAAAACGCCACCAACAATACCAACAAGCGGTGCTAAGCGAGTGATGGGGTAGAGACTGTAGTTGGCCATCCAGCCCGGGTTATTTAATTCAACGGTTTTGCTTAGAGGGTCAATGGCGCCATTAAAATCAATCACTGAGGTGACGCTGTAGCCTTGAATACCTAACCATAACCACAAACCTGCACCGATAAAAGTAATCAGGTAAACCATAGTAAACAGCTGTGTGGCTGTGCGTGCGCGCCTCAAGAGTTGCGCGTCAGTGCGCATCATTAACCAAGTAGCACCATGGGTGGTCAGCATGGCCACACTGACTAAGCCTGCCAGAATGCCAAAGGGATTGAGCAGCCCCCAGAAGTTACCGGTATACGTCATGCGCATGCTGTCATCCAGCATAAAGGGGACACCGAGGAACAGATTGCCGAACGCTACACCGAATATTAACGAGGGTACAAAACTTCCCACGCAGAGTGTCCAGTCCCAGCGTGAACGCCAGTTGGGATTGTCCAGTTTACTGCGGTAATCAAAACCGATCGGACGGGTGAATAACGCAAAGAGGACTAGCAACATCGCCCAGTAAAAGCCAGAAAAAGATGCTGCATACACGACCGGCCAAGCAGCAAAGAGTGCGCCGGCGGCGGTGACAAGCCAGACTTGATTACCATCCCAGTGGGGAGCAATGGTGTTAATTAGCACACGACGTTCGCTGTCAGTTTTACCAATAAATGGCAGCAAAATAACTGTGCCTAAGTCAAAGCCATCGGTTAAGGTAAAACCAATGAGTAAGACGCCAACCAGTACCCACCAGATGATTTTTAGAGTTTCGTAATCAAACATTTCGTCACTCCTTATGCGTGTTTAGTTGTGTTTTGTTCGAAGTGGTAACGACCAGTGTGCAAACAACTGGGTCCCTGTCGAGCAAAACGAACCATCAAGTACATTTCAATGATAATGAGTACGGTATAAATCGCTGCAATGGTAATGATCGAGCCCAATACATCGGCTGTAGACAGCGATGAGGCAGATAAGAATGTAGGCAGTACTTCGCCAATAGACCAAGGCTGGCGACCCATTTCAGCAACATACCAGCCGGTTTGCACACCTAGCCACGGCAACGGCAAACTCCATAAGGCAAACCGGAGTAGCCAAGGCTTATGTTCTTGCTTGTGTTTGGTGGATGCCCAAAAGGCTAAAACAAACAGCAGCAGCATTAAGAAACCGGCGCCAACCATTAAGCGGAACGCCCAAAACAGACTGGGTACGTGCGGTATGGTATCGGCTGCAGCGAGTTTGATCTGCTCTTCGCTGGCCTCTGCAATATTGTCGGTATATCTTTTCAGTAATAGGCCATAACCAAGATCATGTTTGACCTCATCGAATAACGCTATATTTTCAGCAGAGCGATCCCCAGCACGCAAAACTTGCAAACGCTGATAGGCCAGCATGCCACTACGGATGCGTACTTCATGTTGTGCAATTAAATCTTTCAGTCCCGTTACTTGGGTGTCGAGTGAACGTGTGGCAATGATGCCCATCGCGTAAGGAATCTTAATCGCATAATCAGTGTTCTGCGTGTCCATATTGGGCAAGCCAATTAGCGTAAATGCCGCTGGGGCAGGCTCGGTGTGCCATTCAGCTTCGATTGCAGCAAGTTTGGTTTTTTGTACGTCACCAATCTCGTAGCCGGATTCATCCCCTAGAATAATTACTGAGAGAATTGACGCCAACCCAAAGGCAGATGCAATGGCAAAAGAGCGGCGGGCAAAGCCTAAGTCACGTTTGTTTAACAAGTACCAGCTCGAGATGGCCAGAACAAAAATCGAACCGGTTACATAACCTGCAGCAACGGTGTGGACAAATTTAACTTGAGCAACTGGGTTGAAAATCAAGGCAGCAAAATCAGTGACTTCCATGCGCATGGTTTCATAGTTGAACTCAGCGCCAACGGGGTTTTGCATCCAGCCATTAGCCACCAGAATCCACAGCGCCGATAAGTTAGAACCAAGCGCAACCAGCCAAGTAACCGCCAAGTGCTGACGCTTGCTCAGACGTTCCCAGCCAAAGAAAAATAAACCAATAAAGGTTGATTCTAAGAAGAAGGCCATTAAACCTTCAATAGCTAAAGGTGCACCAAAGACATCGCCAACATAGTGGCTGTAATAGGACCAGTTGGTGCCAAACTGGAACTCCATGGTGAGACCGGTAGCAACTCCAATGGCAAAGTTGATGCCAAACAGTTTACCCCAGAACAGCACCATGTCTTTGTAGACTTGTTTACCAGTTAAGACGTAGACCGATTCCATGATCGCTAGCAAGAAAGCGAGACCAATGGTCAGCGGGACAAAGATAAAGTGATACATGGCTGTCATCGCAAATTGAAAGCGTGACAGATTGATTAAGGTTTCCGAAATCATTGCGCATACTCCTCTGGAGTAAGTGGAACTGTTACAAGGTTCGATAAAGGTAAGCTGAAACAAACAGCCACCTGAGGCAAGAGGTTGCGATTGTGGATTCTCAATGGCACAGCAAACACTCTATAAACGCATAAAGCATTTGTAGTATGGCATTTTTAAATTGATATATGACAAGAAAGTGGCGGTGACCCATTGTCGCAGGTTGCACTTTTCGCAGAGAGTCACTTAGGGCAGAAAAAATAAGCAGCGATTAGCTGGAGGGGTGGTATCAATCAGCCCGCTTGATTTGGCTAGAGCGGGCTGTTTCAGGATCAATGTTCGTTTAGGGTAAAGGCGGTTAAAGTGAAAGTCGGCACACCAATATCTTGCATTAACTGTGACCCTTGCAGCTCAGGCAAATCAATGATGGCGGCGACTTCGTAGACACTGGCACCCATTCTGCGTATTAAGCGTGCAGCAGCAACAAAAGTTCCACCACTGGCGATGATGTCATCAATTAACAAGACCTTATCACCTTCGCACAGACTGTCGGCATGAATCTCTAAGGTCGACTGCTCGTATTCAGTGTCGTAGGGCTCGCTAAGCACATCAGCTGGCAATTTACCTTGTTTACGAAACAGCACTAGAGGTTTATTGAGCTCGTAAGCAATGGTTGAGCCTAATAAAAAACCGCGTGATTCAATGGCGCCAACATGGGTGAAGTCACTTTCTACATAACGCTGAACTAAACTATCAATCACCATGCGCATGGCGCGCGGAGATTGAAACAGTGGGGTGATATCCCGAAAAATAACACCTTTCTTGGGAAAGTCAGGAATAGGGCGGATTAAGGATTTAATTACAAATTCGTCAAAAATCATACTTTGAGCCTCGTCTTAAGCAAACAGGTCAGTTCTCTAAATTGCCGCCTGCTAATGCACAGATTTCAATCAGATTGATCAGATTGATTTCTTTACCTTCCGCAGCCAGCAGGCCATTTTGTTGGAAGCGAGTAAACACTCTCGAAACAGTTTCGACTGCTAGACCTAAGTAGTTACCAATTTCATTGCGCGACATAGCAAGACGGAATTGCTGTGGTGAATAGCCGCGCGCACGAAAACGTGCAGATAAATTGACTAAAAAGGTCGCGATACGCTCATCGGCGGTTTTTTTCGATAGCAGCATCATCATTTGCTGATCGTCGCGAATTTCACGGCTCATAATGCGCATGAGCTGACGACGCAGTTGTGGCAAGCTGGCGCTAAGCTCATCTAAACGGTCGAAAGGTATTTCACAAATCGAAGTGGTTTCTAAGGCAATTGCAGAAACGGGGTACAGCTCGGTGTCCATGCCAGACAAACCAACAAATTCGCTAGGTAAATGAAAACCCGTAATTTGTTCTTCGCCATTGTCTGTGACACTGAAGGTTTTTAGGCTGCCAGAACGCACGGCATAAACGGACGAAAAAGTATCGCCCTGACGAAATAGAAAATCACCTTTTTTGAGCGGACGACTGCGTTTAACAATGTTATCGAGAGCATCAAGATCTTGCATGTCTAACGATAAAGGCAAACAAAGTGTGGCTAAGCTGCAGTCTTTGCAATGCGCTTGATGAGGATTGCGCGTACTGATTATTTCTGCCATGCCGTATTTCCTAAGCGAGGGGACGAATCAAAGTAGTTGTCTAAGATTACCCTAGAGAACAGGAAGCTGCCAGCCTGTTCGTTACGCATCGTGCTAGATATTGGCTGGGCTTATACGGTTGATAGCGATTTGCTGCTGTCTAAGCTGATAGCGTTTGCATCACATAACATGGTTTAGAGGCCGTTTAACCTTATTGGTTTGTTTTTTAAAGTAGAGATCAAACACTTGGCAAACGGCTAAGGTATACAGACGACCCTCTGTGGTCATCTGGATGCTATGCTCATTTATCTTAAGTAAGCCCTGTGTTTGCATGCTTTCCAGTTGCGGCCATTGACTCACAAAGTACTGTTTAAAATCTATGGCGAAACGCTGCTCTATCGCACGGCAATCAATGGCAAACTGGCAGGTGAGCCCGTCAATGACTGCGAGATGGATTTGATCGCTTTTAGTGCAGTGCAGCCCTAGAGCAGGTGGCAGTTGCTTATTGCGACAGGCCGTTTGGTAGTCATTTAAATCATGGCTGTTATGGTAGTAGAGTCCGCCGAGTTGACTGATGGCTGAAACACCAAAGCCAATGGTGTCGCCGTTGACGTGGGTGCTGTAGCCCTGAATGCCATGCTGCAAAGTGCCATCTTCTTGGGCCGATGCAAAATCATCGTCAGGTAGAGCAAAGTTACCCATGCCAATATAACGATAGCCAGCTTCTTCAAGCTGTTGCACGGCTTGACTGAGTATCACTTCTATTTCAGAGTTGGATGGCAGCTCGCTGGCATTAATGCGCTGCTGAATGGGGTGCTTATCCGGTTGGTGTTGATAGCCTTGCAAACTGATTCTATCGGGCGTGAGCTGCAGCACATCGAGCACGGCCTGGGCAAAGGAGCGCGGCGTTTGCTGAGGTAAACCATAAATTAGGCTGATGCTGACCGTGCGAAACTGTAGGGTCCGAGCAGCTTCAACAATTGCTTGGGTTTGCTCAATGGTTTGTAAGCGGTTGATGGCCCGTTGTACTTTGGGGTCGAGTCCTTGCACTTCAATGTTGACTCGATTAAAACCTATATCGCGCAGTACGCCCATGGTCGACCAGTCGGTTTCTCTCGGATCTATATCAATGCTGTAGTGTGTGAAGTTGTTGCTGACGATATTAAAGTTGTCTTGCAAACACTTCATTAACTGTCGTAATTCGCCTGGATTTAAAAAAGTGGGTGTGCCTCCACCAACATGCAACTCATCGATGCGCTGACCACCCGCAATGTGCTGAGCTACACTGTGAATTTCTTGTTCTAGACATTGTAAGTACTGATTGGCGCGGCTGCGGTCTTTTGTCACTATGTTTTTTGCTGTGCAGTAGTAACATGCGTTGGCGCAAAAAGGAATATTGACGCTCAACGCTAGAGGACGTTGTGCCTTACGGCTGTCGCGCAGCGCACTGAAACGCTCGAAAGCGCTGATGTTTTCTTGGAAATGCTCAACGGCAGGGTATGTGCTGTACTGTTTATCAAGGCGATGATAAAGATTAAATAATGTTGAGTTCCAGCCTTTAATGTTAGGCATGACAAAAAAACCCCAGATCGCTAGCAATTGAAGCGAGTATAGGTGGCGTTTGTAGGATGCCTCTTGATCTGTATCAAGCGTATTTCTGCCTGGGCCAAATCTTCTTAATGCCCCATCAACCAATGTTGATGGGGGCCGGGTAGCGTCCATAGACCATACAAAATAACCAATAGGCCAGCAGCATAGCGCACGTTTTTTTTGCGTAAGAAAGCTGTCACCTGTTCTGCCGCCAGTCCTGACGCTAACAGCACTGGCCAAGTGCCTAAGCCAAAAGTAAACATTAACAGCGCACTGGTGCTGGCATCACCTTGACTGGCGGTCCAAAACAGCGTGCTATAGACTAGCCCGCAGGGCAACCAACCCCACAACATACCCAGCGCTACAGCATGCAGCGGACCTTTTACCGGCAAGAGGCGGCTGGCTAATGGTTGGATGTGTTTCCACAGGTAGCCGCCAAGCTTTTCAATCCGAGTTAAGCCATGCCACCAGCCTGCCAAGTATAAGCCCAGGCTGATCAATAAAAGTGCGGCCAAGATTCGTAATGCCTGGGCTGCGGGTGTTTGTTCTACCGCCCAGCCAAATAAGCCAAACAAAAAACCAGCGATTGCATAACTGCTAACGCGGCCTAAGTTATAGCCCAGAATAATGCGCAAGCGATGCTTATGTTGCGCGACTGGAATACCCATGGTGAGTGCACCCATGAGGCCGCCACACATCCCTAAGCAGTGTCCCGCACCTAATAAACCCAGGATAAAGGCTGAGGCCAGTAAAGGTATTAAATCAGCCATGGTGCTGATCTTTACTCTGTGAATCGGTATTTTGTGCCTGCTGGTTTTTTACGCCGGCTTTGTGCATAGGATCTTCATCATCAAACAAAATGCTATGCGCAGGGCTGTCGAGGTCTTCATATTGACCATTATCAACAGCCCAAAAAAATAATTTGATGGCAAGAGCAACAATGATCATTGCTACGGGAATCATTACATATAAAGCAGCCATAACAGTCTTCTCTTTAACTAAGCAAACTCATCCGCGTAAGCGAGTGAGGCGTAGTGCATTGAGCACCACTAAAAGCGAGCTAACTGACATTCCAAGTGCTGCCCAGCCAGGGGTTACCCAACCGATCGCTGCAAAAGGAATTATGAGTCCATTGTACAGGGTTGCCCAAGCGAGGTTTTCTATAATAATTTTACGCGTATGTTTAGCGATACCAAGTGCGCTAACCAAACTGTCTAACCGGTTGGA
Source organism: Pseudomonas sp. (assembly GCA_048266525.1). GTDB lineage: Bacteria > Pseudomonadota > Gammaproteobacteria > Pseudomonadales > Pseudomonadaceae > Denitrificimonas. The sequence continues at coordinate 356,034 of JBLWZG010000002.1, read as the reverse complement.
TAAGAGAATTGCATCGGCACTGGTTTTGGCTAAGTCAGTGGCGCTGCCCATCGCAATACTGATATCCGCTGCAGCCAATACTGGCACGTCATTGACGCCGTCACCGAGCATTAAGACGTGACGACCTTGCGTGTGCAGGGTGTTTAACACTGCCAATTTATCATCGGGAGTGAGACCGCCACGAGCATCATCAATGCCCAATTGTAGGGCGATTTGTTGCACCATCGGTGAGCTGTCGCCGGACAGCAGTAAGACCTGCCAACCGCGCGTACGGCAGGCTTGCAGCAATGCTGGGGCGTCTGGGCGCAACTGATCATCGAGAGCGAACCAAGCTAAGGCTTGCTGAGTATCGCCGAGCAGTAGCCATTGGCCTTGCTCACTCGGCATGCTGGGCGTAGGATAGTTGCCCAGCTGGCTGACATAGTCAGGGCGACCTATGCGCAGTTTGCGCCCTTCCACCAAGCCTTCTAAGCCTAGGCCGGGAATACTGCTGACCGCATTGGCAACCATCACCGTTCGTCCAAAAGCGCGGGCGATTGGGTGTTCCGAGTGGCTTTCTAAGGCTGCCGCTAATTCTAAACATTGTTGCTGATTAAGCGCGGCGCAGGTTTGGATGCTTTTTAAGCTGAGCTTGCCTTCGGTTAAGGTACCGGTTTTATCAAAGATCACTGTATCTACTTGATGCAGGCTTTCTAGAACATGGCTTTTAGTCACCAATAAACCAAGTTTGTGCAGTGTGCCGGTGGCTGCCGTCAGAGCAGTGGGCGTGGCCAGTGATAGTGCACAGGGGCAAGTGGCAACCAATAAGGACAGAACAATCCAAAAAGCCCGTGAAGGATCGTAGTACCACCAGATGCAGCCTACTATTGCAGCAATTAATAGCACGCTGATCAAAAACCATTGGGCGACTTTATCGGCCAGTTCTGCCAATCGAGGTTTTAGATTTTGCGCACGCTCAAGTAAGCGCACGATGGCCGAGAGTCGGGTCTGTTCGCCAAGCGCTAACACTTCGATAGTTAGCGGTCCTTCAACGTTTAAGGTACCAGCAACCACTGCGTCACCCGGTACTTTTCTTAAAGGTAAGTATTCGCCGGTAAGTAAGGACTCATCAACGCTTGAATGCCCGCTTAGAATACAGCCGTCTGCTGGGATAAGACTGCCGGGTGGAACTAATAGATGCTCGCCCAAGGACAGTTCGCTGAGTAAGATTCGCTCCTGCAGACCTTCTGTCGTTAAGCGCAAACAGGAAGCAGGTAGCAAGTTGACCAATTGCGTGGTGGCTGCTGCGGTGCGTTCGCGCGCGCGCCGTTCTAAATAGCGGCCAGATAAAAGAAATAATGCAAACATGCCAGCAGCATCAAAATACAAATCGCCTTGACCGGTAAATGTTGACCACACCCCCGCTGCGTAAGCACCCGCGATAGCCAAAGAAACCGAGACATCCATAGTCAGATGACGGGTGCGCACATCACGCAGGGCACCAGTGAAAAACTCGCTGCTGCAATAAAAGACAATTGGCGTGGTTAAAATTAAGCTGGTCCAACGCAGCAAGCCATCCATCCCTTCTGAGAGGTCAAGATTGAACTCTGGCCAGGTGGCCATGGACGCCATCATCACCTGCATCCAGAGCAAACCCGCGACGCCGAGTTTACGCAACGCTCGGCGGTTATCTGTTTGCATGCGCTCACTGACAGCATCTGGTTGCCATGGGTGTGCGGCATAGCCGATCTGGCGGATGGTTTTGAGTAATTCAGATAACGCTAACTGTTCGGTATCCCAGCGCAGACTTAAGCGGTGGTTGCTGAGATTGAGTGATACATCGATCACTCCTGCCAGTGTTTTTAAGTGTTTTTCAATCAGCCAGCCGCAAGCTGCACAGGTGATGCCTTCGATGAGTAGTTTGGTTTCACTGATGCTGCCGGTGGTGCTGACAAAAGGTTTTTGAATATCTTCACGATCGAGCAGCAATAACTCGTCGGGCAATACGCCGGGTAAACTTTCCGGGTTGGCTGAAGGTTCGCTGCGGTGCTGATAGTAACTTTCTAAACCGCCGGCGATGATTGCTTGCGTCACGGCTTGACAGCCGGGACAGCAGAATACACGGGGTTTTTCTAAGACCACTGCGCTGAAGGCGTCGCCGGTTAGAACCGGCAAGCCGCAGTGATAACACTCTAAAGGAGCAGCCATGTCTGTCAGCTCTCTGTAAATCACGTCGCAATCAGTGGATTGCAACTGTGTATCAAGGTGATCAATATCAGTCGCCTAGAACAGTAGGTTCGCCGCTGATAAGGGTTTCTTCTTCAAATAAACGCCACTGCTCATCTTGTTCTTCGCCAAGTACTTCAACGAAGCGGCGGCCTTGCAGTTCTTCCTCAAGTAAGCCGCGGTAGACGTCAGAATCAATAGGTTGCAGAACAATGCGACGATCGCGTTCTGGTTGCGTAGGTGAGATTAAATTGAGCACCAAGTGTTGCGGTCTGCTTTGCCCTGATAAAATCAGTTCGACTTGACCAAGCTTAGTATCAAGGGTCAGTACGCCAGCCATTTCTAATTGTTCAGCTAGTTTTTCCCGCTCCAGAGAGGTGTTAATGCCTTTGCCGGCATCATAGTAGTTATCCACGACTAAGCTGTCGGCATTACGGATGGAGATCGTCAGTAAAGACAGCCCGAGTACCACAGAGAAACTGAGCATACCAATGATGAACCAAGGCCAAAACTCTTTATACCAGGGTAAAACATTGTCTTCGGGCTGCATGAGATGTCCTTTAATTAACGAATGGTTGGGCCGAGGAATCGGCTTTCAGCGGTTCTGTGGATGCTATTGTCGTCTTCAGAAATAACACTGAACTCGATCAGATTGGTGCTTGAAGGGATATCTTCAGGATCCATCGAAACGGATACAGGAATGGATAGAATTTCCCCAGCTGCCGCAGGAATGTGACGTTTGCCTTCAAGGGTTAAGCCGTTAAGACCTGTTGCCTCGATCATATAGACATGATCTTTTTGATCTTTATTCATGATCTTTAAGGTGTAAACGTTTTCTATCCGACCTTCTTGGTTTTCACGGTATGGCGTGCGGTCTTTCAGGACATTGAGTTCAACTAGGGTACGGTTGAAAACGGTATAGCCGAACAGGCTGCTCATGATCAACAGTGCAGCCGCGTAACCGATTAAGCGTGGGCGAATCAGTTTAGTCTTTTGACCTGATAAGTTGTGCTCGGTAGTGTAGCTGATTAAGCCTTTTGCATAGCCGACTTTCAGCATCACATCGTCACAGGCATCAATACAGGCTGCACAACCGATACAAGCAATCTGTAAGCCATCACGAATATCAATACCGGTCGGGCAGACATGCACGCAAAGTTTGCAATCAATACAGTCGCCCAAGCCCTGTGCTTTGTAATCACTGCCTTTCTTGCGAGGCCCACGCTTTTCGCCGCGTTCAGGGTCGTAAGAAACAATTAGGGTATCTTTGTCAAACATCACGCTTTGGAAGCGCGAGTAAGGGCACATGTGGATGCATACTTGCTCACGTAACCAGCCGGCGTTGAGGTAGGTGAGTAGGGTGAAAAAGCCCACCCAAAAATACGCCCAACCATCGGCATTGCCCGTAATGAGGTCCATGCCCAACTCACGAATTGGGGTGAAGTAACCGACAAAAGTAAAGCCAGTAGCAAAACCAATACTGATCCAGAGGATATGCTTAGCGGTTTTGCGTAAGAATTTATTCGCCGACATCGGCGCTTTATCGAGTTTCATGCGAGCATTACGGTCACCTTCAGTGATTTTTTCGCACCACATAAACACCCATGTCCAGACACTTTGTGGGCAGGTATAGCCACACCAAACACGTCCAGCAAATACGGTAATAAAAAACAAGCCAAAAGCGCAGATAATTAAAAGCCAAGACAAGAGCATGAAGTCTTGTGGCCAAAAGGTGGCGCCAAAGACGTAGAATTTTCGTTCGGGCAGGTTCCACCATACTGCTTGGCGGTCGCCCCATTGCAGCCATACAGTACCAAGGAAGGCAGCAAACAGAAATAATCCAGCAACAATACGGATATTACGGAAGAGGCCGGTGAATGCGCGCGTATAAATCGCTTCACGTTTAGCGTAAAGATCAACGCTGCTGGATTTAGGTGTCACGTTTTTTACAGGTATTTGGTCATTCATCAGTTTGTACCACTGCGGTTTTTAAAATATCCGGCCAGTTAATAACCGGCCGGAATAAGCTTATAACTGCTTTCTATGGTACGCCTGCTGAAGTTTCAGCAGAGAGTGACAACATGTCGCAGGTGATATTACTGATCTTTTTCACCGTGTGACAGGCTGTATACATATGCAGATAATAAGTGAACCTTGTCATTACCCAAGAAATCTTCTTGAGCGGGCATTTGCCCGTTACGGCCATGGCGAAGTGTTTGTTGGACTTGAGCAAAGCTTGATCCGTACAACCACGTTTTATCCGTTAAGTTAGGTGCGCCAAGCATTGGGTTACCTTTCCCTTCCGGTCCATGACATGCTACGCACATTGTATTGAAGGACTTTTGACCTGCCTCAAGGTCTAAGCCTTCAGGGTTTTTCAAGCTCGACAAGCTGCGTACGAAGCCTGCAACGTTTTTAATGCCATCATTGCCAAGAGCTGCTTCCCAGCCTGGCATTGCCGCATTACGGCCTTTCATAATGGTCAACTTGATGGTTTCAGGGTCGCCCCCCCAAATCCAATCATTGTCAGTCAGATTAGGGAAGCCGTGTGCGCCTTTAGCATCAGAACCGTGGCAAACAGCACAGTGAGAAGCAAAGAGGCGGCCGCCCATTTTTAGCGCGGCATCATCTTTGGCAACCTCTTCAATCGGCAGGGCTGCGTATTTTGCGAAGATCGGGCCGTATTTTTCATCGGCCTTGGTGATTTCGCGCTCATACTGTTTAGAAGAAGTCCAGCCACCCTCGTAGCCCGGCAAAATACCTTTCCAGTTGCCCATGCCTGGGTACAGAACAAGATAGCCGACAGCGAAGATAATGGTGCCGACAAACAGCATAAACCACCAGCGTGGTAGCGGATTGTCATATTCTTCAATGCCATCGTAAATGTGACCTACTGTTTGATCAGTGGTATCACTGCGCTGGCCTTTACGCGTGGCAAAAATCAACCATGCGAGTGCCAGTAAAGTACCTGTCGTAAGGATGACGACGTACCAACTCCAGAAAGAAGTCATTGGTTATTGCTCCTGGATGTGTCTGTTTTCGGCTCGTTAGAAGACGGCTCTTCGTCAGCGAAGGGCAAGTTTGCAGCTTCATCAAAGCTGGATTTACGCTTGCTGTTATAAGCCCAAAAAACTAGGCCGATAAAAGCTATGAAAATGAGCGCTGTGCCTAAGCCGCGAAGAGTTCCGATATCCATGAGTCTTACCGTTTATTCTTAATGTATGTACCAAGAACCTGCAGGTAGGCTACTAGAGCCTCCATTTCAGTCTTGCCCTTAACTGCTGCTACTGCACCGCTGATATCTTCATCGGTATAAGGCACACCTAACCAGCGCATGGCTTCAATTTTAGCCACGGTGTCTTTGCCATCTAATTTGTTTTCTACTAACCAAGGGTAAGCAGGCATTTTAGATTCAGGCACAACGTTGCGTGGGTTGTACAGGTGGGCGCGGTGCCAGTCGTCTGAATAACGGCCGCCTACGCGAGCTAGATCAGGACCAGTACGCTTTGAACCCCACAAGAATGGGTGCTCATATACGCTTTCACCCGCCACAGAGTAGTGACCATAACGCTCAGTTTCAGCACGGAAAGGACGGATCATCTGTGAGTGGCATTGTACGCAGCCTTCACGAATATAGATGTCACGACCTTCCAATTGCAGTGCTGTGTAAGGTTTGAGGCCATCCACAGGCTCGTTGACCATGTCTTGGAAGAACAATGGAACGATTTGTACAAGACCACCAATACTTACTGCAATCACCATAAAGAGCGCGAGTAAACCGACGTTTTTTTCAACGCGTTCATGCTGTTTCATTAGTGTGCCTCTCCAACAGTAAAGCGTGCAGCGGCATGGGCTTTTTCAGTATCTGCTGCGCGCACTGTGCGCCATGTGTTGTATGCCATGAAAAGCATACCCGTGAGGAAGAATACGCCGCCGATCATACGGACTAAGAAACCATAGTGACCTGCTTCTAACGCTTCTACGAATGAGTAGGTTAGGGTGCCGTCTTGGTTAATCGCACGCCACATCAGGCCCTGCATAATACCGTTGACCCACATTGAAGCGATGTATAACACGGTACCGATTGTAGCCAACCAGAAGTGGGTGTTAATCAGCGCAACACTGTGCATTTGCTCACGACCAAATAGACGTGGAATCAAGTGGTACAGTGAACCAATGGTCACCATTGCGACCCAGCCAAGCGCACCAGCGTGTACGTGGCCAACAGTCCAGTCAGTGTAGTGTGATAAGGCGTTAACGGTTTTAATCGCCATCATTGGGCCTTCAAAGGTCGACATACCGTAGAAAGCAAGGGATACAACCAAGAAGCGCAAGATAGGGTCGGTGCGTAGTTTGTGCCAAGCACCTGACAAGGTCATCATACCGTTGATCATGCCACCCCAAGATGGAGCCAATAGAATCAAGGACATTGCCATACCCAGTGATTGTGCCCAATCAGGCAGCGCTGTGTAATGCAAGTGGTGCGGGCCCGCCCAGATGTACACAGTGATTAACGCCCAGAAGTGCACGATCGATAAGCGGTACGAGTAGATCGGGCGACCTGCTTGCTTAGGTACGAAGTAGTACATCATACCCAAGAAACCTGTGGTTAAGAAGAAGCCCACAGCGTTGTGTCCGTACCACCATTGCACCATGGCGTCAGTTGCGCCTGAGTAAAGTGAGTAAGACTTGAACCAAGTGACTGGAATCGACATGTGGTTAACAATATGCAGCATCGCTGTCACTAAAATGAAGGCGCCGAAGAACCAGTTGCCGACATAAATGTGTGATGTTTTACGCTTGACGATAGTACCAAAGAACACCACAGCATAAGCCACCCATACAACAGCCAGTAAAATGGCGATAGGCCACTCTAGCTCTGCGTATTCTTTAGTAGTGGTGTAACCCAGTGGCAGGGTGATTGCAGCGAGTAAGATCACTAGCTGCCAGCCCCAGAAAGTAAACGCAGCTAAACTGTCGGAAAACAGACGCGCTTGCGAAGTACGCTGCACTACGTAGTAAGAGGTAGCAAACAGTGCGCTACCCCCAAAGGCAAAAATAACTGCGTTGGTGTGTAAAGGACGGAGCCTGCCGAAGCTGGTCCATGGGAGGTTAAAGTTCAGTTCTGGCCAGACTAATTGGGCTGCAATTAGGACGCCGATACTCATACCTACGATACCCCAGACTACCGTCATAATGACGAACTGGCGTACAACCTTGTAGTTATAAGCATTCTCTTGGATTGCTGTGCTCATGCTAAGACTTCCACGGGTAATGGATTGTTCGGAATTAAATCGCCGACAAGTATGGGCAAAGCACAATGTCATTGCAATCAGCACGTCTTTTCAGGGGGCTGAGCAATGGTGAATAAAACGACAAATAGCTCTTTTGTGTATCAATACATCAACGCAAAATGCTGTTATCTGAAGTTAGTGTGCGATTAACTTGTTGACGAGGTTCCTATCTTAGCGCAAATAGCCTTTGAATTAACACATTAGCAAAGTAATGCGACTGTATATACTGTGTGCCTTAATGTCGCAGCGCCTTGATCTTGGTCATTTCTGTTGAAATAAAGCTGGCGACAAGCTGAAACTTACCGCCAGCACGCAGTAACGCTGTTACTTCTTGCTATTGGATAAGCTGTACACATAGGCCGCTAAGATGTGTACTTTATCTTTACCTAAGTACTGCTCTTGCGCAGGCATTACGCCGTTACGGCCATTGCGAATGGTTTGTTGCAATTGGGTTAAGCTTGAGCCGTAAATCCAGCCGGCACTTTCGGTTAGGCTGGGTGAACCAAGCATCGCCATACCTTCACCGTTGGCGCCGTGACATGCAGAGCAGTTGGCAGCGTAGATTTGCTTGCCCGCTGCGGTATCCGCTGCGCTATCTTCAGCGAGCTTCAAACCGGCCAGATCTTTACGCACATAGGCAGCAACGTTTCTTACGCCATCTTCGCCAATGATTGCACCCCAGGCTGGCATTACACCGTTACGGCCATGCAGAATGCTGGTTTGGATTGCTGCAGCATCGCCACCCCAGCGCCAATGTTGATCGGCAAGGTTAGGGAAACCCACTGCGCCTTTTGCATCAGAGCCGTGGCAAATTGAGCAATAGTTTGCAAAAAGGCGCGAGCCCATTTTTAGTGCCTGCGGGTCTTGTGCGACATTTTCAATGCTCATGGCTGCGTATTTAGCGAAAATAGGGCCGTATTTTTCATCGGCTTTATCCATTTCACGCTCCCATTGCTTGCTGGCTGTCCAGCCATCTTCGTAGCCGGGTAATACACCTTTCCAGTTGCCCATGCCTGGGTAGAGGATGAGATAGACGACAGCAAACAATAAAGTGCCAACAAACAACATAAACCACCAGCGTGGTAAAGGATTGTCATACTCCTGAATGCCATCGAAGGTGTGACCCATGGTTTGGTCCGTGGTATCCGGACGCTGTCCTTTACGTGTTGCAAAAATCAGCCACGTCAGCGCTAGCAAAGTGCCAGAGGTGAGTAACGTAATATACCAACTCCAGAATGAGGTCATTGGTCAGTGCTCCTAGAGAAATTCTGTACAGCGGCAGAGTTGTTGGTTTCGTCACTGAAGGGCAGTAGTGCTGCCTCGGCGAAACTGTCTTTACGCTTACTGCTGTATGCCCAAAACACGAGGCCAAGAAAAGCCACGAAAATTATAAGTGTGCCTAAACCACGTAATGTGCCGATATCCATCAAGATTACCGTTTATTCTTGATGGAAGTGCCGAGCACTTGTAAGTACGCCACTAGAGCATCCATTTCGGTTTTACCCTCAACTGCGGCAACGGCGCCTTTTACATCCTCTGCTGTGTAAGGCACGCCTAACCAGCTCAGAGCCTTCATTTTCGCCACTGTGTCTTTACCGCTTAGGGTGTTTTCCACTAACCAAGGGTAGGATGGCATTTTCGACTCTGGGACAACGTTGCGCGGGTTATACAAGTGGGCGCGGTGCCAATCATCGGAGTAACGGCCTCCTACGCGGGCTAAGTCTGGCCCAGTGCGCTTAGAGCCCCATAAAAATGGATGGTCGTACACGCTTTCACCAGCCACGGAGTAGTGACCATAACGCTCGGTTTCAGCGCGGAATGGGCGAATCATCTGTGAGTGGCACTGTACGCAGCCTTCACGAATATAGATGTCACGACCTTCCAGTTGCAGTGCGGTATAAGGCTTTAAGCCCTCTACCGGTTCGTTGACCATGTCTTGGAAAAACAGCGGTACAATTTGTACCAAGCCGCCAATACTCACAGCTAAAACCATAAAGAGCGCGAGCAGGCCAACATTTTTTTCTAATTTCTCATGACTTTTCATTAGTGTGCTCCTTCCACGGAAAAGCGTGCAGCTGCTGCAGTCTCTGCAGGTTTTGCTTGAGCAATGGTTTTCCAAACGTTCCAAGCCATCAATAACATGCCTAAGAAGAAGATTGAGCCACCGATTAAGCGCACAATGAAGCCTGGATGACTGACATTCAGCGCCTCAGAGAATGAGTAGGTTAAAGTGCCGTCGTCATTAATTGCACGCCACATCAGGCCTTGAGCAATACCGTTGACCCACAAAGAGGCGATATACAGCACGGTACCAATGGTGGATAACCAGAAGTGCGTGTTAATTAAGCTGATGCTATACATCTGCTTGAGACCGAACAAACGTGGAATCATGTGATACAGCGAACCGATCGAAACCATCGCTACCCAGCCCAGAGCACCTGCGTGTACGTGACCAATGGTCCAGTCAGTGTAATGTGACAAAGCGTTAACGGTTTTAATTGACATCATCGGACCTTCAAAGGTCGACATGCCGTAGAACGCTAGTGATACCACTAAGAAACGTAAGATGGGATCGCTACGCAGTTTGTGCCAAGCACCTGATAGCGTCATCATGCCGTTGATCATTCCGCCCCATGAAGGCGCTAATAGAATCAAAGACATCACCATGCCGAGTGACTGTGCCCAGTCTGGCAGAGCGGTGTAGTGCAAGTGATGTGGACCTGCCCAGATGTATACTGCGATCAATGCCCAAAAGTGCACGATAGATAAGCGGTAAGAGTAAACAGGGCGTTCTGCTTGCTTAGGAACAAAGTAATACATCATGCCCAAGAAGCCTGCGGTCAAGAAAAAACCTACCGCGTTGTGACCGTACCACCACTGGACCATGGCATCGGTTGCGCCGGCATACATGGAGTAGGATTTGGTCAAGGTAACCGGCACTTCCATATTGTTGACAATATGCAGCATGGCTACGGTCAAAATAAATGCACCAAAGAACCAATTGCCCACATAAATATGTTTAACGTTACGCTTCACCAGCGTGCCAAAGAAGACAATTGCATAGCTGACCCAGACAATGGCGATCAGAATATCAATCGGCCATTCCAGCTCGGCGTACTCTTTGGACGAAGTAAAGCCCAGTGGTAAACTGATTGCCGCCAACAAAATAACTAACTGCCAGCCCCAGAAGGTGAAAGCCGCTAGTTTTGGCGCAAAGAGTTGCGTTTGACAGGTGCGTTGTACGGCATAGTAGGACGTTGCAAACAGTGCGCAACCACCGAAAGCAAAAATTACGGCGTTAGTGTGCAGTGGGCGCAAGCGACCATATGAGGTCCAAGGCAAGTCAAAGTTTAGTTCAGGCCACACCAGTTGAGCAGCAATCAGGATGCCGACCGCCATCCCAACGATGCCCCATACCACCGTCATGATGGCAAACTGGCGAACCACCTTGTAATTGTAGGCGGAACTCGTTGTCGTGTTCATATTTGAAAGTTTCCATTCTATTTTTGGGCAGATAATCAGCACACCTAATGGACTGTCAGGCGACTGTTGTCAGATGAAAGAATGACGAAAGGCCCTAGTGTTAGTATTGATAAAGGTCAATGGCTGAAGAGTTTGCATTTAAGTATATTATTGAGGTGTGACGATGATCTTGTTTGATGATGCTGAACAGTCTTGCTGCACACTGATTTTCGCACATGGTGCTGGAGCGCCGATGGACAGTGCGTTTATGCAGGATATGAGTGAGCGTTTACAGGCTTTAGGGGTTAGTGTGGTGCGTTTTGAGTTTCCCTATATGGCGCAGCGTAGGCTAGATGGTGTGCGCCGGCCGCCCAATCAAACAGAGCTGTTGTTAGAAACTTGGCGTAAGGTGTATGCCGAGGTGCGCGCTAAAGTCGCAGGTCCATTGGTCATTGCAGGTAAGTCGATGGGTGGGCGTATGGCCAGTATGTTAGCCGATGAGTTGTCGGTGGATGCTTTGCTGTGTTTTGGCTACCCGTTTTACCCTGCTGGCAAAGTTGATCGTCCGCGTATTGAGCACCTCGCAGATTTGCGCACGCCGACACTGATAGTGCAGGGGGAGCGTGATGCATTGGGTGCTAAAGCTATTGTGCAGCAGTATCAGCTGTCGACAGTCATTGAGTTTGAGTGGTTAGCTTTTGCTGATCATGATCTTAATCCACTCAAGCGTAGTGGCTTTACTCATGAGCACTACATGGCGCGCAGTGCGCAACGGGTTATCGGTTTTTTGCGCAATGTGCTGCTCGTATAAATCGCTGTATTTGTTGTGATGTTGCTCTAGATTGCTGGAGTTCTACTGATCTGCTGCGCCACTTGCAGTAATTGTTCGCGCATCCAGCGGTTGGCTGGGTCTTGATCAGCACTGCTGTGCCAAAACAAATGACTTTCGATGGGTGCGATGCCGGTAATCGGCAGTTCCACGCTGTGTAAATTATAGTGAGCAACAAAGCGTGCTGGTGCGGTGATGGTGAGGTCGGTGTTTTGTAGCACCGTATGTGCCATTAAATAATGCTGTGAGCGTAAAACAATATTGCGTTGCAAGCCCATCTTGCCCAGCGCTAAATCGACAGGTCCTAAACCGCTGCGGCGTGATGATATGTGAATATGTTGAGCAGCCAGATACTGCTCAAGAGTGATTTTTTTGTGATGCGCTAATGGATGATCTTTGCGCATAGCATAGACGTAGCGATCTTCCAGTAGTTTGCTGTGCATAAGCTGAGGATCACTATTGAGTGGAATGTCAATGGCAAAGTCTAAATGGCCCGCAGCGAGCTCTTTCGCTGTTTCGCGGCGGCGTGCCAGTAAACTTTCTATACGCACGTTGGGAGCAAGTTTGTGTAAGCGCTGAAAGGTAGCAGGCAATAATGTGTCTTCGAGCAGATCGGTCATGCTTAGGCGAAAGGTTTTATTGGCGCTGTTAGGGTTAAAGACGCGGCTGTCATGCACTGATCCGCGCAATAATTTGAGTGCGCTACGCACTGGAGTGATGATGTTTTGCGCCAGTGGCGTGGGCAGCATGCCATGCGCGGTTCGGACAAAGAGAGGGTCGTTAAAAGTATCGCGTAACCTGGCTAATGCATTTGATGTAGCAGGTTGGGTGATGCCGAGAATCTGCCCTGCACGGGTCAAGTTGCCTTCGGTGTAAATGGCGTCAAAAACAATGAATAAATTCAGATCAATGTTCGATAAGTTCATTTTTATTCCAAAGTAACCAAAGTTGCGAGTAGGGCGGATGTGTTGCTATGTAGTGGGTCGTAGAGACTTAGCGGTACTCACATAAATAAGCGGTATCGCCGCTGAGTTTAATTAAAAAGCGGCTATTTGCGCCTACGCTGAATTGCTCACCTGCAGCTACCGTTTGCCAGTCGCTGTTGTCGCTGAGTTTTACCGCAGCGCTACCACTGATAATATGCATCACTTCAGCGCTGCTCGTACTAAAAGTATATTCGCCAGCTGTCATCACGCCGACACTGGCAGGGCCTGTGCTAGAGGTGAAGCTGATAGATTTTACTGTGCCATTAAAGTATTGGTTGACGGTGAGCATAACAGGTTCTCGAAGTTAAAAAGATGGTTAGCATAACCTTGTGCGTAAGAGCCGTCACTGCTTTATCAGTGCTTTTATAGTCCTTGTTGAAGTCGTAAAGGGTTGATGGCTGCAAAGGTTATTCGTAATTGAATAGAACAGGAAGGTTTGCTATGGCGCGTGTCGCGTTTATTGGTTTAGGGGCTATGGGTTATCCAATGGCGGGGCATTTGTCGCGCCATGGTCACGATGTCACTGTGTATAATCGCACCGCTGCGACCGCGCAGAAGTGGTTGCAAGAGTATGCAGGTCGTATGGCACAGACCCCGGCGCAAGCGGCTGCGGCGGCTGAGTTTGTGATGTGCTGTGTCGGTGATGATAATGATTTGCGTGCGGTCACGCTTGGCCATAGAGGTGCATTTGCCGGGATGTCTTCTGGTAGCGTCTTTGTCGATCACACTACAGCGTCGGCGCAGGTGGCACGACAATTAGCTGATGAGGCGCAACGAGGTGGCTTTGCATTTTTGGATGCGCCGGTCTCCGGTGGACAGCTCGGTGCACAAAATGCTGCGCTGACCATCATGTTGGGCGGTTCGGCAGAGGTGTATGGACGGGTGGCACCGATTCTGCAAAGTTATGCGCGTATGCAGCGCTTAATGGGTGAAGTCGGGAGCGGTCAACTGACCAAGATGGTTAACCAAATATGCGTGGGTGGCTTGTTGCAAGGCTTGGCTGAGGCTTTACACTTCGCGCAGCGTGCAGGTTTAGATGCTGAGGCTGCCATGCAGGTGATTGGTCAAGGTGCGGCACAGTCATGGCAATTAGACAACCGTTACCAAACGATGTTGGCAGGTGAGTTTGATTTTGGTTTTGCTGTCGAGTGGATGCGTAAAGATTTTGCCATTGTCTTCGATGAAGCGCGGCGTAATGGCGCATCATTGCCTGTGACTGCCTTGGTTGATCAGTTTTATGCTGAAGTTGAAATAATGGGTGGTGCGCGTTGGGATACATCTAGTCTCATTGCCCGATTAAAAAATACATGATCATTGGAGTTTACATGCGTGTGGCTCGTCTAGTCAGTGTTCGAGGGCTTTTTTAATGAATTGCCGAATGGGCTGCGGTGCTTGTTGTATTGCGCCTTCTATCCATACACCAATGCCAAATATGCCGCAGGGTAAGAAAGCGGGTGAGCGCTGTTTGAATTTAAGTGACGATAACTTATGCAAGTTATTTGGCTTGCCTGAGCGGCCTGCATTTTGTGCTGCGTTTCAAGCTGAAGTCAGTGTCTGTGGCAGTAGCCAAGCCGAGGCTATTCAGTTGATTGGATGGCTAGAGGGTGCAACTGCAGAAACGAGTGAGCTGGTTTAAACTTTTCTGGCGCTATAAAAAAAGGCTGCTCATTACTGGGCAGCCTTTTTTGCAACTAGATCAGCATTAACGCTTGTCTAACGGCGAGTAGTCGCGTTTGTCATAGCCGGTGTACAGCTGACGTGGGCGGCTGATTTTGTATGGGCCAGACAGCATCTCGGTCCAGTGAGAGATCCAGCCAACAGTCCGTGACATAGCAAATATCACAGTAAACATGCTGGTTGGAATACCGATTGCCTTCAGAATAATACCTGAGTAGAAATCAACGTTTGGATAGAGGTTGCGTTCCTTAAAGTATGGATCGTTTAATGCGTACTCTTCGAGTTTCATCGCTAGATCAAGCTTAGGATCGTTGACGCCCAGCTCTGCCAGTACTTCGTCGCAGGTTTGTTTCATCACTTGCGCGCGCGGGTCGAAGTTTTTGTAAACGCGGTGACCAAAGCCCATTAGTTTGAATGGGTCATTTTTGTCTTTTGCTTTGGCAATAAACTTCTCAATGTTTGATGCATCGCCAATTTCATCTAGCATGGTCAATACGGCTTCGTTAGCACCACCGTGTGCAGGCCCCCAAAGAGCGGCAATACCTGAGGCAATGCATGCAAATGGGTTAGCACCAGTAGAGCCGGCAAGGCGTACGGTTGAGGTTGAAGCATTTTGCTCATGGTCAGCATGTAAAATAAAGATGCGATCCATAGCTTTTACCAGAGCAGGGCTGAAGCGTTTAGTTTCTGCTGGGGTGTTAAACATCATATGCAAGAAGTTCTCGGCGTAGCAGAGCTCGTTGCGTGGATACATGATGGGTTGGCCGATGGAATACTTGTATGCCATAGCCGCGATGGTTGGCATTTTAGCAATCAGGCGGTGCGCAGAAATTTCGCGGTGCTTTGGATTATTGTTGTCCAAAGAATCGTGATAAAAAGCAGACAGTGCACCCACAATTCCGCACATTATTGCCATTGGGTGAGCGTCACGACGGAAGCCGTTTAAGAAAGACTTCAGTTGCTCATTAACCATAGTGTGCTTGCTAATGGTCTCAACAAATTTTTGTTTTTGAGCGGCATCAGGCAGTTCACCATTGAGCAATAAGTAGCAGGTCTCTAAGTAGTCTGACTTAGCTGCTAGCTGCTCAATAGGATAGCCACGGTGTAATAAAATACCTTTGTCACCATCAATGTAGGTGATTTTTGACTCACATGCCGCAGTCGACATGAAACCAGGGTCGTAAGTGAAATAACCGCTTGAAATAAGGTCGCGTACATCAATTGCATCAGGACCAATAGTACCGGTCAGAACAGGCAGATCTACGGGGGCTGAGCCCTCGATGATTAGCTGCGCTTTTTTGTCAGCCATTGTGGCCTCCTAGTTATGCTTGGAATCATCACGGCCCCCCACGCAGGGCCCGCGATATAATAGTGAGATAAACCCGAATGTCAATTTGTACTGTACTTGAGTATAACCTGCTAGGGGGTATAACTCGTAGACGATTTATCTCGCGACAAATTTTTCACGTACAGATATTTACGCCTTTTGTCAAAGGCTGGCAATGCGCATTTAGGCGAATGCTTTGACGTTGTCTTTATGGTGTTTTTTACACTATACTCAGTAGCTGACCGGCAGTGGCTTTTGCCTATAAGCTGGCGGTCGTCACTCCGATGGTGACGGGTACTTCTTGTAAGTGCCTTCCCGACAACTCGCCCTGCAGTTTAGGGCTCTCTAAGTGTGAATACGCCGTGAATAGCCAACGACCTGTAAACCTAGATCTTAGGACTATAAAACTCCCACTCACTGCAATCTCTTCCATTTTGCACAGAATTACAGGTGTTATCCTGTTTTTAGGTATTGCTGTGCTGCTATATGGACTCGATAAATCACTTGCATCAGAGCAAGGGTTTGCTGAGGTTAAAGAGTGCTTGACCAGTCCGCTGGCCAAATTTGTTGTGTGGGGTCTTCTCTCTGGACTGATGTACCACTTAACAGCTGGTATCCGCCATTTAATTATGGACTTAGGTATCGGTGAAACGCTGGAAGGCGGAAAGTTAGGTGCTCAATTAGTCTTTATTATTTCAGCAGTGCTGATCGTATTGATGGGAGTCTGGATATGGTAACTAACGTAACTAACTTCTCTCGATCTGGTCTGTTTGACTGGATGGCGCAGCGAGTCTCCGCTGTAGTATTGGCAGCTTACGCCTTATTTCTTTTGGGCTATGCAATTGCCAATCCAGACATGAGTTATGCCCAGTGGCATGGTCTGTTTGCTAATAGCTGGATGCGTATCTTTAGTTTGATGAGTCTGGTTGCTCTGGGCGCTCACGCTTGGATTGGCCTTTGGACCATTACAACTGACTACCTAACGCCGATGACTCTGGGTAGCTGGGCTACAGGTGTACGATTTTTAGTTCAAGCGCTGTGCGGCATGGTTATGTTCGTGCTGTTCGTTTGGGGCATACAGATATTGTGGGGAAATTGATTCATGGCCAGTATTCGTACCATTTCTTATGATGCCATTATTGTTGGTGGCGGCGGCGCAGGTATGCGTGCGTCACTGCAGCTAGCACAAGGTGGGCATAAAACAGCCGTAGTGACTAAAGTGTTTCCTACGCGCTCGCACACTGTTTCTGCGCAAGGTGGTATCACTTGTGCAATTGCATCAGATGACCCGAATGATGATTGGCGCTGGCACATGTACGATACCGTCAAAGGTTCCGACTATATCGGTGACCAAGACGCTATTGAATATATGTGTTCAGTCGGCCCTGAAGCGGTCTACGAGTTAGAGCACATGGGCTTGCCGTTCTCACGTACTGAGACCGGTCGTATTTATCAGCGTCCATTCGGTGGGCAGTCGAAAGACTACGGTAAGGGTGGTCAAGCTGCTCGTACTTGTGCTGCTGCTGACCGTACAGGTCACGCCTTGTTACATACTTTGTATCAAGCAAATTTAAAGCACGGCACATCATTCTTGAATGAGTGGTACGCAGTTGACTTGGTTAAAAACCAAGATGGCGCGATTGTTGGTGTTGTTGCAATTTGTATTGAGACCGGTGAAGTTGTTCATATCCGTTCTAAAGCGGTTGTTTTAGCAACTGGTGGTGCAGGTCGTATTTATGCCTCAACCACTAACGCACTGATTAACACTGGTGACGGTGTTGGTATGGCGTTGCGTGCTGGCGTGCCAGTGCAAGATATGGAAATGTGGCAGTTCCACCCGACCGGTATTGCTGGCGCGGGTACCTTGGTAACTGAAGGTTGCCGTGGTGAAGGCGGCTACTTAATCAATAAGCATGGCGAGCGTTTCATGGAGCGTTATGCGCCCAATGCTAAAGACCTTGCTGGCCGTGACGTTGTCGCACGCTCAATGGTTAAAGAGATTCTTGCTGGTAACGGCTGTGGTCCGAATGGCGATCACGTACTGCTGAAACTTGACCACCTCGGTGAAGAGGTTCTGCACAGCCGCCTGCCTGGTATTTGTGAGCTGTCAATTACCTTTGCTCACGTTGATCCAGTGGTTGCGCCGATTCCTGTTGTACCAACTTGCCACTACATGATGGGTGGTATCGCCACTAACATTCATGGTCAAGCAATTGCGCAGGATGCCAATGGTGTTGATCACATCGTTGAAGGTTTGTTCGCCGTTGGTGAAGTCAGTTCGGTATCTGTACACGGTGCTAATCGTCTGGGCGGTAACTCACTGCTTGACTTGGTTGTCTTCGGTCGTTCAGCAGGTATTCACCTTGAAAAGAGCTTGCGTGAAGGTGTTGATACGCGCGCGGCAAGTGAAAGTGATATTGAAGGCTCAATGGCACGCTTGTCTGCCTTGAATGAGCGCACTACGGGTGAAGATGTTGCTCCGCTGCGTAAAGAGCTACAGAACTGCATGCAGAACTACTTTGGTGTATTCCGTACTGGTGAATACATGCAAAAAGGTATTGCCGAGCTGGCGCAAATGCGTGAGCGCGTAGAAAACGTGAAAATTAAAGACAAGAGCAATGCTTTCAATACTGCACGTATTGAAGCCCTTGAGTTGCAAAACTTGTTTGAAGTGGCTGAAGCAACTGCAATTGCGGCCGAGGCTCGCACTGAGTCACGTGGTGCGCATGCGCGTGAAGACTACGAAAGTCGTGATGACGAAAACTGGTTATGCCATAGCATGTATTTCCCAGGGGAAAAACGTGTTGGCAAACGCTCAGTAAACTTCTCGATTTCGTCAGCGCTGAGTCCAACAGAAATTGAGCATTTTAAACCTCAAGAACGTAAATATTAAGGGTTATCACGATGACGTTGCCTAAAATATTGCAAGTAAGTGTTTACCGCTACAATCCAGAGGTGAACTCTGCACCCTTCATGCAAGACTTCAATGTAACCATTGACGGCAAAGACATGATGGTGCTGGACGCTCTAGCTCTGATTAAAGAACAGGATGAAAGCTTATCTTACCGTCGTTCATGCCGTGAAGGCGTGTGCGGATCGGATGGTATGAACATCTCGGGTAAAAACGGCTTAGCTTGCATCACGCCACTGTCGAGTGTGGTTAAAAATGGCAAATTGGTAGTGCGTCCATTACCTGGTTTGCCAGTTATTCGCGACCTCGCGGTTGATATGAGCATTTTCTATAAGCAGTATGAGAAAGTGCAGCCGTACTTGCAGAACGATACCCCAACACCGGGTATGGAGCGCTTGCAGTCGCCAGCTGATCGTGAAAAATTAGATGGTTTGTACGAATGTATTTTGTGCGCCTGCTGCTCAACCGGTTGCCCATCGTTCTGGTGGAACCCTGACAAGTTCTTAGGCCCTGCAGCCTTACTGCAAGCCTATCGTTTCTTGGCAGATACACGCGATACCAAGACAGAAGAGCGCTTATCGCGTCTTGATGATCCGTTCAGCGTGTTCCGTTGCCACAATATTATGAACTGTGTCAATGTGTGCCCGAAAGGCCTCAACCCTACTCGGGCGATTGGTCATATTCGCAGCATGTTGCTACAAAGCGGTACTTAATTTACTGCAGTTATCTGCCGTAAATCATTGAGCCAGTCACGTGAGTACCTTCATGCGACTGGCTTTAAACGAAAAATTGCTTACAAGGCTTTTTTTCAAAACGCAATTGACGACCAGCAGGGGCATCCGGGCTGGTGCCCGGACTATCTGCGGGAATCTGAGTGGCTTTACCTAAGTCGCTGTTTATGACTTAAAGCCGTTAAGTTTCCATGCCGGTAGCGTCCCCCTTATCAAGGGTGACCTAGCATGCAAGAAAGCGTAATGCAGCGCATGTGGAGCAGCGCCCACCTATCCGGTGGAAATGCTGCCTATGTGGAAGAGCTATATGAACTCTACCTGCACGATCCGAACTCCGTATCGGAAGAGTGGCGTACTTATTTCCAAAAACTACCTGCCGATGGTGGTTTGAGTACTGACGTTTCGCACTCGACTGTTCGTGATCAATTTGTCTTATTGGCGAAAAACCAAAGACGAGCTCAACCAGTGTCTGCTGGCAGCATCAGTACTGAGCATGAGAAAAAGCAAGTTGAAGTGCTTCGACTCATCCAAGCTTACCGGATGCGTGGCCATCAAGCATCGCAGCTTGATCCGCTCGGTTTGTGGGTACGGCCAATGCAGGCTGACTTAACCGTACATCACTACGGTTTGACTGATTCCGATCTTGATAGCGTCTTCCGTACCGGTGATTTAAATATCGGTAAAGAAGAAGCAACGCTACGCGAGATTCAACAATCTTTACAAGATACTTATTGCCGCACTATCGGTGCTGAGTTTACTCACATTGTTGATTCAGAGCAGCGTCGCTGGTTCCAGCAACGACTGGAAAGTGTACGCAGTCGTCCAGGCTTTTCTCCTGAAGTACGAACGCATATTCTTGAGCGTTTAACTGCCGGTGAAGGCCTCGAGAAATATTTAGGCACCAAGTACCCAGGTACCAAGCGCTTTGGCCTTGAAGGTGGCGAAAGTCTTATTCCGTTAATGGATGAGATTATTCAGCGTACCGGTGCCTACGGCGCGAAAGAAATTGTGGTAGGTATGGCGCACCGTGGACGTCTCAACGTTCTAGTCAATACCTATGGTAAAAATCCTCGCGATTTGTTTGATGAGTTTGATGGTAAGCGCGTTGAAGGCTTAGCCTCAGGTGACGTGAAATATCACCAAGGTTTCTCATCTAACGTGATGACTCCAGGTGGCGAAGTGCACTTGGCGCTGAGCTTTAACCCATCGCACCTTGAGATTGTTTCTCCTGTGGTGGAAGGTTCTGTGCGCGCACGTCAAGACCGTCGCAATGACCCAGAGGGCGACAAAGTGATTCCTGTGACCATCCACGGTGACTCTGCGTTTGCAGGTCAGGGTGTGGTTATGGAAACTTTCCAAATGTCGCAAACCCGTGGTTTTAAAACCGGTGGCACGATCCGTATTGTGATCAATAATCAAGTAGGTTTTACCACCAGTAAACCTGAGGATACGCGCTCAACTGAATATGCAACCGATGTTGCAAAAATGATTCAAGCGCCAATTTTACACGTCAATGGTGATGATCCAGAAGCAGTGTTATTTGTGACACAGCTTGCGGTTGACTACCGTATGCAATTTAAGCGTGACGTGGTGATTGACTTAGTCTGCTACCGTCGTCGCGGTCACAACGAAGCGGATGAGCCAAGCGGTACGCAACCACTGATGTATCAACTGATTAGCAAGCAGCGCACAACGCGTGAGCTCTATGCTGACTCATTGGTGAAAGACGGCGTACAAACGGTTGAGCAAGTGCAAGCGTTAAGCGATGAATACCGCACTGCATTAGACAATGGCCTGCACGTAGTACAAAGTTTGGTTAAAGAGCCTAACAAAGAGCTGTTTGTTGACTGGCGCCCATATCTAGGTCATAAGTGGACTCCACATTACGACACCCGCTTTGATTTGAAAACGCTGCAAGAGTTAGCGCTCAAGCTGCAAGAAACACCAGATGGGTTTGTCGTTCAGCGTCAAGTGTCGAAGATTCTTGAAGACCGTCAGAAAATGGCAGCGGGTGCTTTACCAATTAACTGGGGCTTCGCTGAAACAACCGCGTATGCCACTTTGTTATTTGAAGGCTATCCGATTCGTTTCACCGGCCAAGATGTTGGTCGTGGCACGTTCTCGCATCGCCATGCAGTTCTGCATAACCAAAAAAATGGTGACACTTATTTA
This sequence comes from Pseudomonas sp., assembly GCA_048266525.1. Taxonomy (GTDB): domain Bacteria; phylum Pseudomonadota; class Gammaproteobacteria; order Pseudomonadales; family Pseudomonadaceae; genus Denitrificimonas. Next base: position 334,440 of record JBLWZG010000002.1, on the reverse strand, counting down.
GGCCTGCAAAATCTTTACAAAGGCCAGCCGCGTTTTGATATGTATGACTCATTCCTTTCTGAGGAGGCAGTTTTAGCATTCGAATACGGTTATGCCAGCACCATGCCCAATGCGTTGGTAATTTGGGAAGCTCAATTTGGTGACTTTGCCAACGGTGCGCAGGTGGTAATTGACCAATTTATTACCAGTGGTGAAACTAAGTGGGGCCGTCTATCTGGTCTAACTATGTTGTTGCCGCATGGTTATGAAGGTCAAGGACCTGAGCACTCATCGGCGCGTCTAGAGCGCTACTTGCAATTGTGCGCTGAGCACAACGTGCAAGTTTGTGTGCCGACTACGCCAGCGCAGGTTTATCACATGCTGCGTCGTCAAGCGATTCGTCCGCTGCGTAAGCCATTGATCGCGTTAACACCGAAGTCTTTACTGCGTCATAAGTTGGCTGTTTCAACCTTAGAAGACTTGGCCGACGGTACTTTCCAGAATGTGATCGGTGAAATCGATGTGCTGGATGCGGATAAAGTTGAACGTGTGATCATGTGTAGCGGCAAGGTTTACTACGACTTGTTAGAAAAGCGTCGTGACGAAGGCCTGGACAATACTGTCATTGTGCGTATTGAACAGCTGTACCCATTCCCTGAGGATGACTTGACTGAGGAGCTTGCAAAGTACAAGAACCTTGAGCGTGTCGTTTGGTGTCAAGAAGAGCCAATGAACCAAGGCGCGTGGTATTGCAGTCAGCACCACATGCGCCGTGTCGCAATAGCTTGCAAGCCAACCTTAGAGTTGCAGTATGCAGGTCGAGTTGCTTCAGCGTCGCCCGCTTGTGGTTACGCATCGATGCATGCCGAGCAGCAAGAGCAACTGTTGCAAGATGCTTTTAGCGTTTAAATCAGCGAGAAAGCCGCATTGATAAGCAATACGACTTTTAAGTAACAACCGAATTTATAGGATCACATTATTATGGCTATCGAAATTAAAGCCCCAGCATTTCCCGAGTCGGTCGCTGATGGCACCGTTGCAACTTGGCACAAACAAGTTGGTGATGCAGTTAAGCGTGATGAGCTGATTGTTGATATCGAAACTGACAAAGTTGTGATGGAAGTTTTAGCAGAAGCTGATGGCGTGCTAACAGAAATCATTGCTAACGAAGGCGACACAGTATTAAGCGCAGAACTATTAGGTCGTTTGGATACAGATGCTGTTGCAGCTGCACCTGCGGCTGCTCCAGCTGCAGTGGCACAAGCTGCAAGTGCTGCCGCGCCAGTGGCAACGGGTGAGGCTATTTTGTCACCTGCTGCACGCAAAATTGCTGATGAAAATGCGATCAATCCAGCATCGATTCAAGGCACAGGTAAAGACGGACGCGTCACTAAAGAAGATGCGGTTGCTGCTGTTGCCAATAAGCCAGCTGCAGTAGCAAAAGCTGCTGCACCTGCGGCTGATGCGCCATTGTTTGCAGCAGGCGATCGCGTTGAGAAGCGCGTACCCATGACTCGCTTACGCAGCAAAGTGGCTGAGCGTTTGGTTGAAGCGCAATCTTCAATGGCGATGTTGACCACGTTCAACGAAGTCAATATGAAGCCTATTATGGATCTGCGCAGCAAGTACAAAGACTTGTTTGAAAAGACTCATAACGGTGTACGTTTAGGTTTCATGTCATTCTTTGTTAAAGCGGCTGTTGAAGCACTCAAGCGTCAACCAGGTGTCAACGCCTCGATCGATGGTAACGATATCGTTTACCACGGCTACCAAGACATTGGTGTGGCAGTATCGAGCGACCGTGGTTTAGTTGTACCTGTACTGCGTAATGCTGAGTTTATGAGCCTTGCCGAAATTGAAGGCGGTATTAACACCTACGGCCGCAAGGCTAAAGACGGCAAGTTGACTTTAGAAGAAATGACCGGTGGTACCTTCACCATTTCTAACGGTGGTGTGTTTGGTTCGTTACTCTCTACGCCAATCGTTAACCCTCCACAAACAGCAATCTTGGGTATGCATAAAATCCAAGAGCGACCAATGGCTGTTGATGGTCAGGTAGTGATTTTACCGATGATGTATTTAGCATTATCCTATGACCACCGTTTAATTGATGGCAAAGAAGCTGTGACTTTCCTTGTCACCATGAAGAACTTGTTAGAAGACCCAGCACGTTTGCTGTTGGATATCTGATAATTCCTGCCGCTGCTTATCTTATAAGCGGCGGTAGTGCGTGGCCCTTATGCCACATATCGAGGAAAACTCATGAGTCAGAAATTTGATGTAATTGTCATTGGTGCAGGCCCTGGTGGCTACGTTGCCGCAATCAAAGCAGCGCAATTGGGCATGAAAACAGCCTGTATTGAAAAATACCAAGACAAAGACGGCAAAATGGCATTAGGTGGCACCTGCTTGAATGTTGGTTGCATTCCATCTAAAGCGTTGTTGGACAGTGCATGGAAATACCACGAAGCCAAAGAAGGCTTTGCAATACACGGTATTGGCGTTACAGACGTCACCATGGATGTTCCGGCAATGATTGCGCGTAAAAGCACCATTGTTAAAAACTTGACTGGCGGTATTGCTGGCTTGTTTAAAGCCAATGGCGTTACCAGCATTGAAGGTCACGGTAAGTTACTGGCCAATAAGCAAGTTGAAGTGACCGCAGCAGACGGCACTGTCACTGTCTACGAAGCTGAAAACGTCATTATCGCAGCCGGTTCACAGCCGATTGATATTCCACCAGCACCAGTAGACCAAGATGTTATCGTCGATTCAACTGGCGCGTTGGAGTTTCAAGCGGTACCAAAACGCCTTGGCGTAATTGGTGCAGGTGTGATTGGTCTTGAGTTGGGTTCTGTTTGGGGCCGTTTAGGCGCTGAAGTTACAGTGATCGAAGCACAAGATAAATTCTTGCCGGCAATGGATGATCAAGTAGCTAAAGAAGCCCTGAAAATCTTCAGCAAGCAAGGTTTAGATATTCGTTTAGGTGCACGCTTAACCGGTTCTGAAGTGAAAAACGGCGAAGTGACCGTGAGCTTTACCGATGCCAAAGGCGAGCAGCAAATGACTTTTGATAAGTTAATTGTGTCTGTTGGCCGTCGCCCTGTTACGACTAACTTGTTAGCCGTTGATAGTGGCGTCACCTTGGATGAGCGTGGTTTTATCTACGTTGATGACATCTGTGCGACCAGCGTACCAGGCGTTTACGCAATTGGTGACGTGGTGCGTGGCCCGATGCTGGCGCATAAAGCTTCAGAAGAAGGCATCATGGTGGCAGAGCGTATTGCTGGTAAGAAAAACCAAGTGAACTACGATCTGATTCCAGGCGTTATCTACACCCACCCTGAAATTGCTAGCGTTGGTAAAACTGAGCAGCAATTGAAAGGTGACGGTGTTGCTGTCAATGTTGGTGTATTCCCATTCGCAGCCAGTGGCCGCGCGATGGCTGCCAATGACACCGCAGGTTTTGTAAAAATTATTGCCGATGCAAGCACAGATCGTGTTTTAGGTGTTCACGTAATTGGCCCAAGCGCTGCAGAGTTAGTGCAACAGGGTGCAATTGCGATGGAGTTCGGCACCAGTGCGGAAGATTTAGGTTTGATGGTGTTCTCACACCCAACCTTATCAGAAGCGCTGCATGAAGCAGCATTGGCTGTCAATGGCGAAGCAATTCATATTGCTAACCGCAAAAAACGTTGATCGATTTACCGCCCCTTTTTAGGGGCGGTATTCGTTTCAGGCCAGGCAGGGGAACTAACTTAGGTTGGTGCTTGGTGGGCTGGCATACAAACAGCCAAAACAGCCGTTACATTCTGTACACGGCGTATTACGCATAATCTGAACTCAATGGTAGGACAGTATGAATCTTCATGAATATCAAGCGAAACAGCTGTTTGCTGAATATGGCTTACCGGTTTCTTCAGGCTTTGCCGTGGAAACAGCGGAAGCTGCAGCGCAGGCTTGCCACGACATTGGTGGTGAGCGTTGGGTAGTAAAAACGCAAGTGCATGCGGGCGGACGTGGTAAAGCCGGTGGCGTTAAATTAGTCAGCACTGCTGACGATGCGCAAGATTTTGCCGCGCAGTGGTTAGGTAAGCGTTTAGTGACCTATCAAACCGATGCCAACGGCCAACCGGTCAGTCGCATTTTGGTTGAAGCCTGCACTGACTTTTCTAAAGAATTGTATTTAGGCGCGGTGGTTGATCGCGCCTCGCGCCGCATGGTGTTCATGGCCTCGACAGAAGGCGGTGTTGATATTGAAAAAGTCGCCCATGAGACGCCAGAAAAAATCCTCCAAGTGACAATTGATCCCGCCATTGGTGCGCAGCCATTTCAAGGCCGTTTCTTAGCCTATGGTTTAGGCTTAGCAGACGATCAAGTTAAGCAGTTCACTAAAATCTTTTTAGGTTTAGCCAAGCTATTTGTAGAACATGATGTGGCTTTACTTGAAGTGAATCCATTAGTGATCAAAAACGATGGCAACCTGCATTGCCTCGATGCAAAAATCACTATTGATAGTAATGCTCTGTACCGTCAGCCGAAGCTGCGTGCCATGCAAGATCCTGGTCAAGATGATCCACGTGAAGCGCATGCTGCACAGTTTGAACTGAACTATGTTGCCCTTGATGGTGACATTGGTTGCATGGTCAACGGTGCTGGCCTAGCCATGGGTACCATGGATATTGTGAATCACCATGGTGGCAAGCCAGCTAACTTCCTTGATGTGGGCGGTGGCGCAACTAAAGAGCGCGTTTCTGAAGCCTTTAAAATCATTCTTTCTGACAGCAATGTAAAAGCTGTTTTGATCAATATTTTTGGTGGCATTGTCCGTTGTGACATGATCGCTGAAGGCGTGATTGGTGCAGTGAAAGAAGTGGGCGTTAAAGTCCCTGTAGTCGTGCGTTTAGAAGGTAACAACGCGGCGCTAGGTAGCAAAGTATTGGCTGACAGTGGCCTTAATATTATTGCTGCGACCAGCTTAAGTGACGCTGCTATTCGTGTTGTTGAAGCCGCTCGGGGGGAGCAAGCATGAGTATTTTAATTAATAAAGACACTAAAGTTATTTGTCAGGGCTTCACTGGTGCACAAGGCACCTTTCACTCCGAGCAAGCGATTGCCTATGGCACGCAGATGGTCGGCGGTGTGACGCCAGGCAAGGGCGGTACTACGCACCTTGGTTTGCCCGTGTTCAATACAGTACTGGAAGCAGTGCAGGCTACCGGTGCTGATGCTTCTGTGATCTATGTGCCAGCGCCATTTTGTAAAGATTCGATCTTGGAAGCGGCTTTTGCTGGAATCAAACTGATTGTTTGTATTACCGAAGGCATTCCGACTTTAGACATGCTCGACGTGAAAATTAAATGTGATGAGCTTGGCGTGCGTTTGATCGGTCCGAACTGCCCAGGCGTGATTACTCCTGGCGAGTGCAAAATTGGTATTCAGCCAGGCTTTATCCACATGCCGGGCAAAGTGGGGATTGTTTCACGTTCAGGCACTTTGACCTATGAAGCGGTCAAACAGACCACTGATGCAGGTTTTGGTCAGTCAACCTGCGTGGGTATTGGTGGTGACCCCATTCCTGGTTCAAGCTTTATTGATATCTTAAAGCTGTTTCAAGCAGATCCAAAAACAGAAGCGATTGTGATGATCGGCGAGATTGGCGGTAGTGCTGAAGAGGAAGCGGCTTCCTTTATTAAAGCGCACGTGACTAAGCCTGTTGTTTCCTATATTGCTGGTGTTACTGCACCTCCAGGTAAGCGCATGGGCCATGCTGGCGCGATTATCTCTGGTGGTAAAGGTACTGCGGATGAGAAATTCGCAGCCCTTGAAGACGCTGGAGTTAAAACCGTACGCTCACTAGCAGACATTGGTACTGCGTTAGCTGAGATCACTGGCTGGAAGCATAAATAACTTCTAAGCCGTTTTAAAAGCCACCCTTTGCGGTGGCTTTTTTTAAGCGCAAAATATTTTAATAGCTTACAGCTGCACATGCTTTGTCTGTTGTGCTGATGATCGACATAAAGCGCGTTTGTTCTTGTCTAAAAATAACTAAGCAGCACTTGTGTAGACGAAAGCCTTTGTACATTGTCGCCAGTGCTTTAGACTTGTGCGCCTAATTTGACGCTTAAGCTAAAGGACCTTCATGAATACCTCTCCAGCGACATCAGTCCACTTTAGTCGACGTGATGTATTTGCCTTGGGCTTTATGACCTTTGCCCTGTTTTTAGGTGCGGGCAATATTATTTTTCCTGCTGAGTCAGGTTTGCAGGCGGGTGCTTCAGTGTGGCGCGCTGCCATCGGTTTTTTGCTGACTGGGGTTGGTTTGCCGCTGTTGACTGTTGTTGCTTTGGCGCGTGTTGGTGGTGGTTTAACCGCGTTGACCGAGCCTCTGGGCAAGGCTGCAGGTACTGTGCTGGCAGTGGCCGTGTATTTGGCGATTGGACCGTTTTTTGCCACGCCGCGCACCGCGGTAGTGTCTTACGAAATTGGTGTGGTGCCTTTCTTTGGCAACAGCAGTTTGGGGTTGCTGCTATATTCCTCGGCCTATTTTGCCTTGGTTTTGTACTTATCCATCACCCCCAATAAGATTATTGATCGTATTGGGAGCTTGATTACGCCGGTGCTATTGCTGGCTTTAGCGATTCTTGGTGGTGCTGCTTTTTTTAAACCTGCAGGTGCTGTTGGCGAGGCGCTGGCCTTGTATCAACAGAAAGCGTTCTTACAAGGTTTTTTACATGGTTATCTGACCATGGATGCGCTGGGTGCTTTAGCCTTTGGTGTGGTGATTGCTAGTGCACTGCGCAGTAAAGGTGTGCAAGCTGAGCGTTTAATCACGCGTTACTCGATCTATGCAGGTTTGATTGCAGCAGTAGGGCTGTCGGCGGTGTATTTGTCGCTGTTTTATCTGGGCGCAACCAGCCAAGAGATTGCCAGTGAGGCGCAAAATGGCGGGCAAGTGTTGGCGCTGTATGTGCAGCATGTGTTTGGCCCTATCGGTAATCTATTGCTGGCGGTAGTGATAGGTTTAGCCTGTTTGACCACTGCGGTGGGCTTACTGGTGGCTTGTGGCGAGTTTTTTAGTGAGCGTCTAAATATCGCTTACAAATATGTGGTGATCTTTTTTGCTTTATTCAGTTGGGTGGTGTCGAACCAAGGTTTAGATCAGCTGATTAAAGTCTCAATTCCTGTGTTGACGGGTTTGTATCCGTTGGCGATTGTGTTGGTGGTCTTGAGTTTGCTGGATTGCTGCTGGCGCTCACCTAAGCTGGTGTTTCGCGGCACTATGTTGGTGACCTTGGTGTTTGGCGTGATAGACGGTTTGGTCACCGCAGGTTTTTCAGCTTGGGTGCCTGAGTTATTTAATCAGCTGCCATTAGCCGAGCAACAAATGGGCTGGTTGATGCCGGCCATAGTGGTGATGTTGAGCTTGGCAGTATTTGATCGCTACTGCGCAAAGGATCAGACCGCGGCTGAGTAGCACTAAATAGGCGGCAGACAAATTAGCCTGCATTAAGCTGGGTTGATGCAGGCTAGCCGGCTCGGTTAGCTGAGGTTTGGCAAGTCTTTAAAGGCATTTAAAGCGCGCTGACGACTGGCAGGTAAATCAACAATAGGTTTGGGATAATCTGCAGTACCAAACAAGCCGGTCAGATGTTTTGGTTGATGGATTTCTTTATCGCTCAGATGTTTGAGTTCTGGAATCCACTGCCGAATAAATGTGCCTTTAGAGTCAAATCTTTGCGATTGGCTGACCGGATTAAAAATACGAAAATACGGCACCGCGTCAGTGCCGGTCGAAGCGCTCCATTGCCAGCCACCATTATTGGCGGCTAAGTCACCATCGATTAAATGCTGCATAAAAAAGCGCTCGCCTTCGCGCCAGTCAATCAATAAATTTTTAGTTAAAAACATTGCCACAATCATGCGCAAACGATTATGCATCCAGCCAGTGGCCAGTAATTGGCGCATTGCGGCATCAATAATTGGAAAGCCAGTCTTGCCTTGCTGCCAGGCCAGTAAGTCTTTAGGTGCATGACGCCAAGCTAAAAATTCAGTCTCAGGTTTAAAGGCACAGTTGCGCGATACTTTTGGGTAGCCAACTAAAATATGTTTATAAAACTCGCGCCAAAGCAGTTCGTTAATCCAAGTCACCACGCCGGGTTTGCCAGAATCAAACTCACCTTGGTTGGCTGTAAGTGCAGCATGCAAACATTGGCGCACCGAGATGACACCACTGGCTAAGTAAGCGGACAACTGACTGGTGCCAGGCAGTGCGGGGATGTCGCGTTGATCTAAATAGCCATCAATGGCATGTTTAGAAAATTTTTCTAAACGTTGCTGCGCAGCCTGTTCGCCGGCGGGCCAGAGTGCTTGTACACTCGGCTCGGTCGCTGCAAAACCGGCTACAGCACTCGGTATCGCATCGCTTGGGATATCCATGGCCGCTTGCGCTTTAGGTGTGGCGACTAACTTTGGTAAATCATCATATAAGCGCTGGTAGCAGACTTTTTTGAACTGGCTAAACACTTTGAAATAGGTGCCGTTTTGCGTCAGCACGCTGCCGGGCTTAAACAGCAGTTGGTCAAAGTGGTTATGAAATAACACACCTTGGTCAACCAGAAGAGCCCCGGCTGTGAGATCACGCTGACTTTCATGGATACCGTATTCCGTGTTGACGTGTACGGCACTGATATTCAATTGCAAACAAAGCTCGGCAAGCACTTCAGGCACCTGTTGCCAATCATCGGCATGGTGGATCAATAGCGGCACATTCAGTGCGGCTAGATTGTTTTGTAGCTCAACAAGATTACGTAGCCAAAAATCCACTTTGCACGGCGCATCAGCGTGGGCCCGCCATTGTGCTGGACTGAGCAGGAAAACCGCCACAGTTGGCCCCGCCTGTAATGCGGCGGCTAGGGCTGAATTGTCCTGTATGCGTAAATCGTTACGCAGCCATAACAGTTGCCGTGGTGGGGTGTGTTGCATTGGCTGAGTGGTGGTCATATGGCGTTCCGCAAGCTGAGATTCTCTGGGTGCGGCTGCAGATAGACTTGCTCCGCAATATAGCGATCAGGATGCCGTTTAAAGTGATGCTTGAGCAGGGTTAGCGGCACAATTAACGGCACAATACCGCTGCGGTATTGGCTGATCAGTGTTTGTAATTCCTGACGTTCATCTGCTGGCAGGGAGCGCTTAATGTAACCACTGATGTGCTGTAACACATTGGTATGGGTGCCGCGGTTGGCAATTTTTTTCAATGCTGACATAAATTTGCTGAAGTACTGGGTTGCTAAAATACCTAGACGTAGTTGATGGTTGCTGGCCAGTAAACGGCCTAGTGCCGAGCAGTCAGCAGGGCTGTTGGCCATCAGTTGATATTTATAACGGGCATGGAAATCGTAGAGCTTCTTGCGCGTTAAACCGCTACTTAACAGTTGTTGCCACTCGGCATAGGCAAACACCCGAGTAATAAAGTTTTCCCGTAGCACTGGATCATTTAAGCGACCATCTTCTTCGACCGGTAGGTTGGGTTGTGCGAGCATTAAAGCCGCAGCAAATAAACCAACCCCGCCGTGCTCAGCAGTATGCCCACTGTATTGATAGACCTTGACACGCTCCATGCCGCAGGAGGGTGATTTTTGCATCAGGATAAAGCCACATAGGTCAGTCAGTTCGGCTGCTGTATGTTGCCCGTATACGGTTAATGCATCGGTGACATCAAGCGCTGTGTTGACTGTGCCCACGGCCCGTGGGTTACTGGTTTCACCGACTAAACGGATTGGCTCACGTGGTGTACCCAAGCCAATGGCTTGCTCGGGGCACACAGGAACATAGCTAAAGTATTGGCTCAACACGTCCTTGCACAGATGGGACTGTTTGTGGCCACCATTAAAACGTACCGGTGCACCCAGTAAACAGGCGCTGATACCGACTTTGATTAGCTTATTTGAACTGCTCATAGTAATGCTTTACAGGATGTAGAAGATGCTTGTAAGAATATATCTATAGTTATACAAGTCAACTGTTTTGTATAGGTTTTGCATTGTGTGTCGTGGCAATGCGCGCCATGTAAAGCCAAGCAGCGGTATGATGTTCTAATGCTTTTGAGTTATGACTCGGAAGCGCATCACGGACATGAAACGCATCAATCAATAAGCCCACGCAGCTCATTTAATGACCAAAGCGTGGGCTGTTTTTAGCGAGTGTAGAGCTGATTATTCAGGCTGGGTTGCTTCATCCGCTTTTGCTTCTGCTTTAGCGTGCTCGCTTTCTTCAAGAATTTCGTCTAACTGCTCTTGTGCTTCTGCTGCGTGCTCTTTGACAATCTCAACTTCTTCTACGATTTTTTCTTTGACTTCTTCTGTGGCTGCTGCACTGGCCTCAGTCAATTGTTCAGACTTTTGCTCAACCGCTTTTTTGGTTTCTTTAGCAGCCTCTTTAACTGATTGTGCTGCATCAGATAAAGATTCTTTAGCAGAGTCCAGTTTATCCTGTGGTTCGCTATCGCAAGCAGCTAAACCTAAAGTGGCAGCGAGTAGAACAGCAGTGATGAAAGGCTTTTGCATAATAAATCTCCATATGGGTTTTGGTGTGACGTATTTAGATAAATACCGCTTTAGTATTGCACAGTCTTTGCGACAATAAACTAGAGCATTGGAACTGCTTCACGTTCTGTAGCCTAGCTGACTTAAATTTTTCAAGAAGAAGGAAAATAGTGGGTATGCTTGCAAGGCATGTGTTGCGCGATGGTTGACGTCCTTTAAACGCTTAAACTCTGCGTTAAACAGGTCTATGCGCTGGTTTTAATTGATCTGAAGGGTAGATGAATGGCAGCCTTATTGATAATCGGCGGCATGTTGTGGTTTTTTTTAGGTGTGTTATGGCTGATTGTCTTGGCGTTTGGCGTCAGCCTGTTATGGGGTGTGGGCAGTCTGCTGCCACCGATTTTATTGCTCTTTGTTGTGCGTTGCTGGAGTGTTGCCCGAAAAGCGGTGGTGTTTATGGCGGTGGGTTGTATTCCGCTGGTGGCTGGTTTTGCACAGTTGGCGATGCTAGATGCTGCGCGGGTTGAGGCCTTACTAAACCTGAGTTGGCTGCAGGGTGAGCAGCAAGCCCAACACAGCACACAGATTGATTTGCATGGTGAGCTGCATGGTCAGCCATTTCGGCCAGAGCACGGCGAATTAATTGAGGGAGTATTGCTGCTGCGAGAAGGTAAAGACTTTTTTGCCCAGCGTGAATTACGGATTGTTTTGCCCAGTCATACCAAGGTGGCACAACACGGATTGCGTTTAGATGTATTGCCTCAAGATACGGGCAAACTGCCTGAGATTGAAATCATGTGGTTACTACCTGAGCAAGGTCTACCTGAGGCACGGCGGATTGCTCGAGGCTACACTTTGCATTTGGATTTACAGCATCAAGCCCCCAATCGACTTACAGGTGATTTTCATCTGGTTTTGCCGCCGCAATTTAACACCTCAATGAGTGGCGAGATCGAGTTGCTTAGCGATCGTTTACATTACCTCAATGGTACGCCGGATCGCCGTTATGATGATGTTGCTACTCTTGAATATGTGGTGCAGGACTACCTTGAACGACGCTTTAATCAGGATGCAGTGCTGCAGTCTTTGGTTACACCAAAAGCTTTTAGTACGCCACTTGATTTGGATGTTACAGCCTATCTGGATGGTGAGTTGCAGCCCATCTCAGTACGCTTGATTAAATCAGCCGACTCCGGCTGGACAGTGCAGGGCGATCAGTACCCTGAACGTGCTGCGCAGAGTGCGTCAGCCAATATGCTCGCCCTGACTACTGAGCAGGTGAGGCAAGCCATAAAATCCGAGGGGCGGGTTGACCGCCGTGTACGTTTTTCTTTGCAGCGCTTATTGATCAATCCTACCCAGTATCAGTATTTACAAATGCACCTGGAAACCATTCAAGGCAATCAAATTAAAGGGCGCTTTATGGGCTTGGATGCACAGGGCGCTCTGAGCATCAGCCGTGAACTGAAAGGTCCAGGTACTGTTAGTTTTAATGTGTTGCCTGCAGAGATCGAACGCATTACTTTACTCGAGCCTTAACAGCAAGCTGCCGATGAGCTGCTAAGCTAAGCTGTAATGGACTATTGTTTTTTTAACTTCGATCCCCATATCCATTGCATCGCGCCTGTTGCGTGGCATGTTTAGTTGATATGGAGTTAATGAAGATGGCTGTTGAAGCACAAAAAGAAACGCTAGGTTTTCAAACCGAAGTCAAACAACTGCTGCATTTAATGATTCACTCGCTGTATTCGAATAAAGAAATTTTTCTACGCGAGTTGATTTCTAACGCCTCTGATGCGGCCGATAAACTGCGTTTTGAAGCCTTGTCTGCGCCTGAGTTATTGGAAGGTGATGCTGAGCTTAAAATCCGTATCAGTTTTGATAAAGAAGCCAACACCTTAACTATCGAAGACAACGCTATCGGTATGAGCCGTGATGATGTGATCAATCATCTGGGTACCATTGCTAAGTCGGGTACAGCTGAGTTCTTCAAAAACTTATCCGGCGATGCGAAAAAAGACTCACAGCTGATTGGTCAGTTTGGTGTGGGCTTTTACTCAGCCTTTATTGTTGCTGAAAAAGTTGAGGTCTTTACCCGTCGTGCTGGCGCACCGGCATCTGAAGGCGTGCTGTGGAGCTCGCAAGGCGAGGGCGAGTTTGATCTGTCGAAGATTGAAAAAGCCGAGCGCGGCAGCCGTATCGTTTTGCATCTGAAAAAAGAAGAAAGCGAGTTTGCTGATGGTTGGCGTTTGCGCAACATCATCAAGAAATACTCTGACCATGTTGCTTTACCGATTGAACTGCCCAAAGAAGCCTCTGGCGAAGAGAAAGAAGCTGACGCGGCAGTTGAGTGGGAAGTGGTTAACCGTGCTAGCGCGTTGTGGACGCGTCCGCGCACTGAAATTAAAGATGAAGAGTACCAAGAGTTTTATAAGCATGTGTCGCACGACTTTGAGAACCCGCTGGCCTGGAGTCATAACAAGGTTGAAGGCAAGCTTGAGTACACCTCGCTCCTCTATGTACCGACCCGTGCGCCTTTTGATTTATACCAGCGTGAAGCACCGCGTGGCTTAAAGCTGTATGTGCAGCGCGTGTTTATCATGGATCAAGCGGATGAGTTTTTACCCTTATACCTGCGCTTTACTAAGGGTATCGTCGACTCCAACGATTTATCGCTGAACGTTTCCCGTGAAATCCTGCAAAAAGATCCGGTCATCGACAGTATGAAATCTGCGCTGACCAAGCGTGTGCTGGATATGTTGGAGAAAATGGCCAAGAACAACCCAGATGATTATAAAAAGTTCTGGGAAGCCTTTGGTCAAGTGCTTAAAGAAGGCCCAGCGGAAGATTTCGCTAACAAAGAGAAAATTGCCGGTCTATTGCGCTTTGCTTCAACTCAGAGCGGTAATGATGAGCAGGTCGTGGCGCTGAGTGATTACATTGCACGCATGAAAGAAGGCCAGGACAAGATTTACTACCTGACCGGCGAAAGCTACGCGCAGGTTAAAAACAGTCCGCACCTTGAAGTGTTCCGTAAGAAAGGCATTGAAGTGCTGCTGCTGACGGATCGCATTGATGAGTGGTTGATGAGCTACTTAACTGACTTTGATGGCAAAAGTTTTGTTGATGTAGCCCGTGGTGATCTTGATCTTGGTGCGTTGGATAGCGAGGAAGACAAACAAGCGCAAGATGAAGTGGCCAAGAGCAAAGAAGCGTTAGTCACTCGTTTGAAAACTGTTTTGGGTGATCAGGTGGCTGATGTGCGTGTTTCACACCGTCTGACTGACTCGCCAGCGATCTTGGCAATCGGTGAGCAGGACCTTGGTTTGCAAATGCGCCAAATTCTAGAAGCCAGTGGTCAGAAAGTGCCTGAGTCGAAACCTGTGTTTGAAATTAACCCGGCGCACAGCTTGGTTGAGAAGCTGGATGCTGAGAGCAATGAGCAGCGCTTTGAAGACCTGTCGAGGATCTTGTTTGATCAGGCTGCCTTGGCTGCCGGTGATAGCTTGAAAGACCCAGCCGCTTACGTACAGCGTTTGAATAAGTTGTTAGTTGAATTGAGCAGCTAAACTTACGCTTAGACCAATAAAAAAACCGCGATTGATTCGCGGTTTTTTTATGTCTTGCTATTACTGCTATGACTATGGATTTATGCGTCCAATACGGCAACCAACTTGGTTGGGTTAATCAAGTTATCGGCAATCGGGCAGCGTTTTTCGATTTTTTCTAGAAACTCATGTTTTGCTTGATCATCAAGGTCGGCATCAATTTTTACATGCAAACGCACTTCTTGAAAGCCGGCGCGGGCGCTGGTTTCACGGCCCAGTAGGCAGTCCGGATCGTAATCCGCTTCAACAGCAAAGGTCATGCCGCGTAGGGTGATTTTTTCTTGGAAAGCGATAATGCGACCAATACTGCCAACACATCCTGCATAAGCAGCGAGAATCAGCTCTGGTGGCGCTGGCCCTAAATCTGCGCCGCCTGCATTTTTAGGTTGATCCATGTAGACCTTGTGTTCACCGCACATAATTTCAATGGTCATGCCAGCGCCCATGTGACCCGTGGCACGTAAGGTTTTCATAGCCATGCTCAATAACCCTCAAAAATATAGCAAACGGAAGATGTTTGCTGATATTTAAAATTATACTATATTTAAATATAAAGTGTATTGATATTGGTCAAGCTGTGAGTTGCGCGCACCCAGAGCAAGGTACGCGCAGAGGCTTAGCTACGGCCTTTAACCTCTTTATTGTTGACGCTGCCGCTTTCTAGGATGATCTGGTATTCCTTGCCGTCTTTTTCTACTTGTTGCAGACGCACCAATAAGTAATCCCAGTCTTTAGCAAACCATAGAATAGTTTTACGCTTGCTTTGTGTTGGGTCACGTACGCGTTCTACTTTTACCGCATCGACTGTGCCCACTTTTGTCTCGACACTTTCTTCGCCAAGGACACGGAAATCATAGGTATCCAGTTCGTCACCATCAAGCACCTGATATGACATGCTGGTTTCGCCTTTAGCAATGTCACGCTGTAAAGCCAGTTGATAGGACGATTTGTCTTGTACGCCTTGGATCAGTGTCAGTTTAACTGGCGTGCCGCGATCACTGCCGGTGACCACTTGCGTGCTCCAGTCAAAGTCATGCTTGATCTTTTTTGCTTTGCCCATGCCGTTGCGCGAATAACGGTATTTTTGTGGTTGAACGTCACCATTGTGGATGGTTAACCAACTGGTTTCACTAAGGCCGGCCACCAGCATTGAAGCAGAGAAATCCAGCTTCCAGGTACCATCATCTTGAGCTTGCAGGCTACGTTCCGCTTTGCCGCTAAAAGGCAGTTGCTTCCAGTCAGCAGTGTAACTGGCCGAGAAAGGTTGCAACTCGGTAGCCATCAGACTGACGGGCAGGCTGAGTGCGGCTAAAAACAAACATAGAGCACGACGCATAGTGGAGTCTCCTAAGATTGAAACTGAAAGCCAGAGCTGGCTAAAGGTTGGCCGTCCAGTACTGCACCTTGCTGATTGAGTTGTAAGCGTTGCTCGGCAAACCAGCGTACGGCGAGCGGGTAAATTTTGTGTTCAAGGGCATGGACTTTTTCGGCTAACTGCTCTGCGCTGTCATATGCCTGGATCGGCAGTGCTGCTTGTATGACTACTGGGCCGCCATCGAGTTCCTCGGTGACAAAGTGCACGCTGCAACCGTGCTCGCTATCACCCGCCTCAAGTGCGCGTTGATGGGTATTTAAGCCTTTGTGTTTGGGTAGCAACGATGGGTGGATATTGAGTAAACGCTGGGCATAGTGACGAGTAAACTCTGGGGTCAGAATGCGCATAAAACCAGCTAACACTACTAGGTCAGGTTGATGCTGATCGATCACTTGCATCAGTGCTGTATCAAAGGCTAAACGATCAGCAAAATCTTTATGATTGAGCACATGCTGGGCGATGCCGACTTTTTGTGCGCGAACCAACCCATATGCATCGGCACGGTTACTCACAACCGCACAGATGCGTGCGTTAGGGTGGCCGGCTAAATCATCAATAATGGCTTGTAGGTTGCTGCCTGATCCGGAGATCAGGACAACGATATTGCAGATTTTAGAGTCGCTCATTAATGGCTTTTTAAGTTGTTCAGAACAATACGCTCAGCCTTGTCGCCAGCGGTTTGGATGTGACCAATCACCCATGGCTTCTCACCATTGGCCTGCAAGTGCTCAAGCACCCTGGCTTGTTGCTCAGCGGCCACGCAAATCACCATGCCCACGCCGCAGTTCAGCACGCGGTGCATTTCAACTTCTTCGACGTTGCCTTGCTCTTGTAGCCAGTCAAATACTGCCGGACGTGTCCAGCTCGCTACATCAATCACTGCTTGCGAGTTGGCTGGCAGCACACGGGGGATGTTTTCTAATAAACCACCACCGGTGATGTGTGACATGGCTTTAACCGCGCCCGTTTCTTTGATCAACTTGAGCAAAGGCTTCACGTAAATACGGGTTGGTGCCATCAGTAAATCGCTGAGCGCTTGACCATTTAACTCTGTGGTCTGGATATCAACCTGTGCCACTTCAATGATTTTACGAATCAAAGAGTAACCGTTGGAGTGTGGTCCTGAAGAAGGCAGGGCGATCAGCACGTCACCGGCTGTCACTGTCGTGCCGTCGATGATTTCAGATTTTTCCACGACGCCAACACAAAAGCCTGCCAAGTCATAATCTTCGCCGCTGTACATGCCTGGCATTTCAGCGGTTTCACCACCGACCAAGGCGCAACCGGCTTGCTCACAACCTTCGCCAATACCCGTCACCACTTGCGCTGCGATATCGACATTGAGTTTGCCGGTGGCGTAGTAGTCGAGGAAGAACAATGGCTCTGCGCCGCTGACGATTAAATCGTTAACGCACATGGCCACCAGGTCAATACCGATTTTTTCATGTTTGTTCAGGTCAATGGCTAAACGCAATTTAGTGCCGACACCATCGGTGCCAGAGACTAAAACCGGTTGGCGATAGCCTTCTGGAATTTCGCATAAAGCTCCAAATCCACCAAGGCCACCCAGCACTTCAGGGCGTGCGGTGCGTTTGGCGACGCCTTTAATGCGCTCAACCAGTGCTTCACCTGCGTCGATATCAACACCTGCGTCCTTGTAGCTTATAGAAGTTTTATTGCTGCTCATGAATGGGGCCTTTGCGAAGTATGCGAAAAATACGATTAATTGTGCGATTTTATCAGGCTTCAGGCCGAGCGGCCATCATCGGAGCATAAAGTGAGGATTAAACTTGCTAGAAATAGGCCTAAGTTTGGATAAATAATCAGCTTAGCTGTTTAACGCGGGTGTTTCTGCAGCGAGTTAGAGTTCGACACGGGCAGGCTGATAGCCGAGCTCTCGGTAGCGCACAAAGTTTTGCCGACAGATCTGTAGCAGTTCAGGTTCTTGGTTGACGATTTCAATCACTCGAATAAAACAGTCAAGATGCGTTGAAATATCTTGGTGTAAGTTAATCAGCACCGCCTCGCGAACATGAGGCTGCTCATTGAGGCCAATAACCACAGGTGCGCTTGCGTTCTCGCTGTGCAGTTCGTGCGGGATAAAGCTTGGTTTGCGAAACGTCCAGAGCAGTGCATCCAGCTCTGTCTGCTGCGCTGCGTCGCTGCAACGGATAAATGTCATAAAGCCTGCACGCCAGGCTTTATGTGCCAAACGGCAGGCCGCATTTAAGCGGTCCGCCGTTTGTGTGGTCGGTAATACGTAAAACTCTACTTTCACTGCGCGCGATCCAGTAAGTATTGGCTTAACAAAGGTACTGGACGACCGGTCGCACCTTTATCTTTGCCGCCGCTGATCCATGCTGTGCCGGCAATATCCAGGTGCGCCCATGGGTAGTCTTTGGTGAAGCGAGACAAGAAGCAACCTGCGGTAATGCTGCCGGCTTTAGGGCCACCAATGTTAGCGATATCGGCAAAGGGGCTGTCGAGTTGCTCTTGGTAGTCATCGAACAATGGCAACTCCCATGCGACATCACTGGCTTGTTTTCCGGCGCTGAGCAAGCTGGCAACCAGTTCTGGATTGTTACCCATCAGGCCGCTGGTGTTGCTACCGAGGGCGACGATGCAAGCGCCGGTTAGAGTGGCCACGTTGATCACTGATTGTGGGTTAAAGCGTTTTACGTAAGTCAATGCATCGCAGAGGACTAAACGGCCTTCAGCGTCTGTGTTAAGAATCTCAACAGTCTGGCCGCTCATGGTGGTGACGATATCACCAGGACGCGTCGCGCCACCGCTCGGCATGTTTTCTGCGCAAGTCAATACGCCAATCACGTTGATCGGTAGATCCAGTTCCAGCAAGGTTTTAAATGTACCCAGCACACTGGCTGCGCCGCCCATGTCATATTTCATCTCGTCCATGCCAAGACCTGGCTTGAGGCTGATGCCGCCTGAGTCAAAGGTAATCCCTTTACCCACCAGCACATAAGGCTGCTGTGATTTATCAGCACCTTGGTAGTTCATGATAATCATGCGCGGCGGCTGGTCGCTGCCTTGTGCTACGGCCAGTAATGCACCAGCGCCGAGGGCTTTCAATTCTTTCTCTTCGAGTACCTCAACGCTGAGTTTTTTGCTTGACTTGGCCAGTTGCTTGGCTTGCTCGGCAAGGTAGCGTGGATGACAAATATTGGGTGGCATATTGCCAAGGTCGCGAGTAAAAGCCATGCCTGAAGCAATTGCTTTACCGTGCTCGCAGGCAGTGCTAACTTTTTTCTGTTGCTCTTTATTGCAAACAAAAGTGATTTTTTTAAGCGTTACGCTTGGCGCTTTTTCACTTTTGAACTGATCAAACACATACAGGCCATCGACCAAGCATTCAGCGATTAAACGGGCGCTGGCATAAGCATCACGATCCTTGATGCGCAGCTCAGTAAAGCCTAACGCGGCATCTTTAATTGATAGGTTTTTAAAAACATTCAATACCGCAGTGATCAATTTGCGTGTCGCACGGTCTGATAGTTCAGCTTCTTTACCGGTGCCCACCAATAACACGCGTTGGGTGCTGAGGCTAGGTAAGCTGTGCAGTAATAAGGTTTGTCCGAGTTTGCCTTGGATGTCACCGGCTTTAAGGTGCGCACTGATTGCGCCGCCTGATAATTTGTCGATGAGTTGGCCTTGACTGTCGAGCTGCAGTTGTTCGTTAACAGTTAATACAAGTGCGCTGGTTTTAAGTGTTTCAACTGAACTGGATTTGACTAAAAAGTCCATACTCAATGATCCTCAAGACAAAGATAGATAGATGCAGGATAATACTGTTCGTTTGCATCGGCGTGTAGGTACACTGCCATAATTGGTGTGACTAGTGTGGGCCGCGATAGGCGGTTTTGACAAGCTCGGAGCGTTTACTTGATAGTTTTTCGTTATCTTTCTCGGGAAGTATTGCTGGCTTTTAGTGCGGTCAGTGCAGTGTTACTGGTCATTATTATGAGCGGTCGTTTTATTAAGTACTTAGCGCAAGCTGCGCAAGGGGTACTTGATCCAGGCGTATTGCTGATGATCATGGCGTATCGTATTCCCGGTTTTTTACAGTTGATTTTGCCTTTGGGGCTGTTTCTTGGGATTTTGCTGGCTTATGGGCGTTTGTACCTCGATAGTGAAATGACCGTATTGTCTGCCACTGGTATGAGCGAACAGCGTTTGTTGTCTTACACCTTAGTGCCTGCAGCGTTAGTTGCCTTGCTCTGTGCGTGGTTAAGTTTTGTGTTGACTCCGCAAGGCGTGCAAAATGTTGCGCAGATTCTCAATGCACAGGATGCTTTAACCGAGTTTGATACCTTAGTGCCAGGGCGTTTTCAGTCGATGCGTGATGGTTCGCGAGTGACCTATACGCAAGAGTTGTCCAGTGATCGCGATGAGTTACATAACGTGTTCATTTCAGAAAAGCGTGAAGAGCGGTCCTCGGCTGATAAAGAAAGTGCCATTACTGTCTTGGTGGCAAAAACCGGTCGCCAAGAAATTCAGGAAGATGGCAGTCGTTATCTGATTTTGCAAGATGGTTACCGCTATGACGGCACGCCAGGGGAGGCCGATTATCGAGTGATTCATTACGATACTTACGGTGTTTTATTGCCCAAACCTTCTGTGGAAGTCAAAGTTGGTGAGCGTGAAACCATGACAACAGGCGAATTGTTGCGCAATCATCACCCGAGAATGCAATCTGAATTGCAGTGGCGCTTGTCTTTTCCGATCTTAGTTTTGATTGTCACCTTAATTGCCGTACCACTGGCGCGAGTCAATCCACGCCAAGGACGTTTCTTAAAATTATTGCCCGCCATTCTTTTGTACATGGCTTACTTGTCTTTGCTGGTGGCGGCGCGCAGTGCTTTGGATAAAGGCAATATTCCCATCGAGCTGGGCTTATGGCCGGTACATGCTTTATTTTTATTGATTGGTATTGTGCTGGTGTATTGGCAGGCCATCCAGTTAGCTGTCGCGCAGTGGCGTGCAAATAAGGAGACGCAGCATGCGTAGACTGGATCGCTACATTGGTAGTACGGTTTTTTTGGCGATTGTCGCGGTACTGGGCGTCATCACAGGGTTGGCGTTGTTATTTGCTTTCATTGATGAACTCAATGATGTTGAAGGTGCTTACACTCTCTGGGGTGCTGCCAGTTATGTCGGTTTAACCGCGCCACAACGTGTGTACGATATGTTGCCGATGGCGGCTTTGATTGGTTGCTTGGTTGGTTTGGGTAGCTTAGCCAGTCACAGTGAGTTAACCATTATTCGCGCTGCTGGCGTGTCAATTCGGCGGATTGTTTGGGCGGTGATGAAGCCCATGCTGGTGCTGATGCTGCTGGGTATATTAGTAGGTGAGTATTTGGCACCTTGGACCTCAAGTATGGCGCAAGCCAATCGCTCTTTAGCCCAGTCGGTAGGTAAGGCGCAAAGTTCTAAGCACGGCATGTGGCACCGTCAAGGTGATGAGTACATTCATATCAATGCGGTGCAGCCGGGAGGGAAGCTGACCGGAGTCACGCGTTATGTGTTTGATGATGAGCAGCGCCTGCTGCGTTCCAGTTTTGCCCAGCAAGCGCTTTATCAAGACGGCTATTGGTTGCTTGAAGACATTGTTTATACCGACTTACAGGCACGCAGCACTTCAACTGCTCAAGCAATTAGTGAACGTTGGGATGTTGAGATCAGTCCGCAACTATTAAGTACGGTGGTGATGGAGCCGGATAATTTGCCGATTACCGGCTTGTGGCGCTATGCAAATTACTTAAAAGAGCAGGGTTTAAACGCCAATCGTTACTGGCTGGCGTTTTGGGTCAAAGTGTTGCAACCGCTGGTCACTGCAGCCTTGGTCTTGATGGCGATTTCCTTTGTGTTTGGCCCTTTGCGTTCGGTGACTTTGGGGCAGCGCGTGTTTACTGGTGTGGTGGTGGGCTTTGTCTTTCGGATTGCCCAAGACCTGCTGGGTCCAGCCAGTTTAGTGTTTGGCTTTGCCCCTATCGTGGCGGTACTGCTGCCGGCATTGATATGCGCGATCTGTGGTTTTTGGCTGCTGCGCCGCGCTGGCTAGCGCTTTAAATATCGTCAGGATGATTGCCAATTGTAGATGGCGTAGTTAAAGTGTTGCCCCGTTTTATTTGTCGGGTCGACACTTCTCATGACACCACTTGAACGCTATCAACATGATTTACAGCGCGCCGACTTTTTCCGCGATGCTGCACAAGAAAATGCCGTGCGCCATTTGCAGCGTCTTTATGATGACTTAGTGGCAGACACCCCAAGCAGTGGGCTGTTGGGTCGCTTGCTGGGCAAGAAATCAACTCAGCCGATTAAAGGTTTGTATTTCTGGGGTGGCGTGGGTCGCGGTAAAACCTATTTGGTTGACACCTTTTTTGATGCTTTGCCGTTCGAGCAGAAGATGCGTACCCACTTCCACCGCTTTATGAAGCGTGTGCATGAAGAGTTACGTACCCTTGATGGTGAGAAGAATCCTCTAGTGATCGTGGCTCAGCGTTTTGCTAAAGAAGCGCGGGTTATCTGCTTTGATGAGTTTTTTGTCTCTGATATTACCGATGCCATGATTCTTGCTGGTTTATTGGAAGAGTTGTTTAAAAACGGCGTGAGCCTAGTGGCTACTTCGAATATTGTCCCTGACGGCTTATACAAAGACGGCTTGCAGCGCGCGCGCTTTTTACCTGCCATTGCGTTGTTAAAGCAGCACACTGAAGTGGTCAACGTTGACAGTGGTATTGATTAC
This sequence comes from Pseudomonas sp., assembly GCA_048266525.1. Classification (GTDB taxonomy): domain Bacteria; phylum Pseudomonadota; class Gammaproteobacteria; order Pseudomonadales; family Pseudomonadaceae; genus Denitrificimonas. Next base: position 312,168 of record JBLWZG010000002.1, on the reverse strand, counting down.
CGTCTGCGCGCCTTGGAACAAGCTGAGCTGTACCATTATCCGTTAAGCGATGAAGTCGAGCAGGCGCTGGAAAAGAGCTTTCGTAGCTTGCTATTAGGTAATTGTAAGATTCTTGAAAATGAGCCGTTAACTGTTGAGAACCGCACCATCGTGGCACGTAAAATTAGCAATGATGTGGCATGGTTTGATTTCCGTGCTTTGTGCGACGGTCCGCGCAGTCAGAATGACTACATTGAGCTGGGTAAAATTTATAGTGCCGTGATTTTGTCCAATGTCGAGCAAATGGATGCGCGCAATGAAGACATTGCCAGACGCTTTATTAACTTGGTCGATGAGTTTTATGACCGCAGCATTAAGCTGATTATTTCAGCACAAGTGCCGCTTAAAGACTTGTATGTGGGCAACCGCTTACAGTTTGAGTTTCAGCGTACCTTAAGTCGTTTGTTGGAAATGCAATCCCATGAGTTTTTAGCACGGCCGCATCGCTCTTAGTGGTGTATGCTTTTTTGTCATCTCAATAACCAGAGAGCAGATACGATGCAACGGGCGACTCAATCCGATCTGCTGTTAATTATGGTGACATTGGTTGCGGCAATCAGTTGGATGTTCTCTAAGGAAGCCATCGCCTTAATGCCGCCTCTATTATTCATGGGCTTGCGTTTTTTATTGGCGGCGGCTTTTCTAGCCTGTTTGGGCCGTCGGCAACTGCGCCAATTAACCCGCGAGCACATTCTGCGCAGCGCTAGAGTGGGTTTGGTGTTTGGTCTTGGCATGCTGTTTTGGGTGCTGGGCCTTGCGCACAGCGAAAGCATGGGTGAGGGCGCTTTCTTAACCAGCTTAGGTGTGCTGATAGTGCCGATTGTGGCGCGCGTGTTTTTTGCCGAACCCGTACCGCGCAGCACTTGGTTAGCAATCCCAGTCGCATTGTTGGGCATGGTAATGCTGTCACTGGCGCATGGTTTTGCGGTTAGTGCCGGCCAGTTGTATTACTTAGTTGCAGCAATTGCCCTCGCCGTGTTCTTCACTTTAAATACCCGCGCGGCGACCATTACGATGCGGCGTGCTTCATCTCGACAAGCAGCGGCTGCTATGACAGCTGTTGACCCTCTAGCGTTAACGATCATTGCTTTAACTTCGGTCGGCTTGGTGACACTGTTGTGCTCGTTGTTGTTTGAGTCGACGCAGGCTCAAGATGTGCAGTGGACCTTTGATGTGTTTTTCTGGCTGTTTGCCAGTGCTATTTTAGGGACCGCGACCCGTTTTTGGCTGCAGACCTATGCGCAGAGTTTAACCACGCAAACTAGTGGCGCGGTGATGCTGATTCTAGAACCGATTTGGGTGGCTTTGTTTGCTGCCTTATGGTTTGGTGAAACACTAGCAACCTTGCAGCTCTTGGGCTGTGTGATGATCTTTTTTGCGTTACTGGTCAACCGTTGGCAAATGCTGCGGTCTATTGTTACGCGACGTGGTTTTTAAATACACGACTGTGCTTTGTGGTGCGCTGCTCGTGCTGCTGGTCGCCGCTGCATCGATCTGAACAAGAAGCAGTTGCTGTGATAGCGCGGTCTGTTTAAGGTAGGCGCTTTGCTTGGTTTAACCGTTAGAGAGAATAAACATGCGATTTTTTAGTGGCTTTGCTGCTGTACTGATGTCCTTCGCAACAGTCATGGCCCATGCTGAGCCTGTGGTTGGGCTGTATCAAGTGCGCGAAGAGTTGGTCAGTCAAGAAAGTGAAGTGCGTGATGCGGGTTTGCAGCAAGCCTTCGCAACCTTAGTCCAGCGCTTAACAGGGCAAGAAAATGCTGCACAATCAGCCGCCTTGGCGACGTACCAAGCCGATCCACAGTCGTTGATCAGCCGTTACGGCTATGATGGTAATACGCTAATCGTTAACTTCGATCCGCAAAGTGTGCAATCTGCTTTGCGTGCAGCTCAGTTACCCCTGTGGGGCAGCAACCGACCTTTGGTTTTGACCTGGTGGCTGCTGGATGATGAGCATGGCATACGCCTGATCAGTGACGGCCAAGGGTTAGCGCCGCAAGTACAGCGTGCTGCGCAGTATTACGGTGTGCCCGCGCGCTTACCTTTGGGCGACTTAGATGAGCAGTTGTTGGCCAGTGCAGATACGCTGAGCCAGAATGATGCGCAAGCGATACGTCAAGCTGCTCAACGCTACAATGCCGATGCCGTATTAAGTGTGCATCAGCAAGACTTACAAGCACAATGGCAGCTTTGGCTGGGTGACGAACGTCAACAAGGGCAGGTCCGTGCTGATTCGCCCGCGGCACTAGCGCAACAGGTTTTTGCACAAGTCAATCAACGCTTGGCTGAGCGTTTTGCGATCAAGCCCGGTCAGGGCGAAACCTTTAGAGTGCGGGTTGCTGCAGTGGATCTAGATCGTTTTGTCTTGGTTGAGCGCCTCCTTGAACCCTTTGCCGCACAGCTTGAAGAGGTTACTCAAGACTATGCACAGTGGCAGGTGCGCAGCACCGGTGAGCAATTGCGAGCGCAGTTGGCCTTGGCCCACTTAACTGAAATGCCCTTGCCTGAGCTCAGCCAAGAGCAGCCGACTGCTGATAGAGTAAGCGCCACTTTGCCTGCACAAGCAGCTCCGAGCAGCGAACCCTTGTTGTACTTCACCTGGTAATGATTGAGACTGAATTGATGGCAAAGAATATTACAGGTTGGTTGTGGATTGGATTATTAGGCCTTGTGCTGCTGACCTTGTATAAGTTGTTGCCGATTTTATCGCCTTTTTTAGTCAGTGTTTTATTGGCCTATATGGGCGATCCCTTGGTTGATACCTTAGAGCGCTACAAAATCTCGCGCACGTGGGGTGTGGTGATCGTTTTTGTCTTGCTCAGCTTGATGTTACTGATCTTGCTGTTGGTGTTGATTCCCATGATTGGGCGGCAATTGGTCAGCCTGTATGGCTTGACTCCGCAGCTGATTGACTGGGTACAGCACAGCGCTTTGCCATGGCTGCAAACGCAATTTGGGATTAATACCAGCGTCAGTGGTTTGGACAGTATCAAACAGATGTTCAGTGAGAACATGGGCAAAACCACAGATATTGCTCAACTGCTGCTGAGCCAGGTGACGGCTTCAAGCTTGGCTTTTTTAAGCTGGTTGGCCAATCTGCTGTTGATTCCGGTGGTGACTTTTTATCTGCTGCGCGATTGGGATGCTTTAGTGGCAAAGTTGCGGCGCTTATTGCCCCGTAAAAATGAAAGGTTGGTGGTGCAGTTGATTGGTGAATGTCACGAGGTGCTTGGCGCTTTTATGCGTGGTCAATTGCTGGTGATGCTCGCATTGGGTGTTGTCTATGCGGTTGGCTTAATGAGCTTGGGCTTGGAGTTGGGGCTGCTAATTGGCTTGCTGGCAGGGTTAGCCAGTCTCGTACCCTATATGGGTTTTGCGGTCGGGATAAGCGCTGCATTGGTTGCCGGCCTGTTTCAGTTCGGCCTTGATCCTTATCCTTTGCTGGGCATTGTTGCGGTGTTTAGCCTTGGGCAAATGCTTGAAGGCATGCTGCTCACGCCTTTACTGGTTGGCGACCGCATTGGTTTACATCCAGTGGCGGTTATTTTTGCAATTTTAGCCGGTGGCCAGTTGTTTGGCTTTACCGGTGTTTTGCTGGCGCTCCCGGTGGCAGCAGTGATTATGGTGTTACTGAGAAATGTGCATCAGCTATACAAAGAATCAGATATGTATGGACAGTCGAGCGCAAGCTGCGAGTCCGCCAGTCTTAGTGCAACTGAGCAGGCCAATACCTGTGCACAGTCGATAAATGAGTCGCCATGAAACCTACGCAATTATCCTTAGGTATGCGTCTGCGTGATGATGCAACCTTTGCCAACTATTATCCGGGTGCCAATGCGGTTGCTCTGGGTTATGTCGAACATGCCTGTGAAGCTGAAGACCAGTGGATGGACGGTGTCCTCTATATTTGGGGGCGTGCTGGGGTTGGTCGCAGTCATTTGCTGCAAGCGGCGTGTTTGCGAGTTGAGGAGCGCGGTGGTCGCGCTCTGTATGTGCCGTTGACCGAGACTGCCGATTATGGGCCTCACTTGCTCGACAATGTTGAGGACTGTGATCTGCTGTGCTTGGATGATATTCAAGCGGTGGTGGGTCAAGCGCATTGGGAGGAGGCGTTATTTCATGCCTTTAATCGTCTGCGTGATGCTGGTAAGCAACTATTAATTACTGCGGATGCCGCACCGCGTGAACTACCGATTTTCTTGCCGGACTTGCAATCACGTTTAAGCTTGGCCTTGGTCTTTCAACTGCATGAGCTCAGTGATGATGATAAGTTGCGCGCCTTACAGCTGCGAGCTTCACGCCGCGGCTTGCAGCTCCCTGATGATGTTGGGCGTTTTATTTTATCCCGTTCTGAGCGCAGCATGACCGTGTTATTTGACACCCTGGAACAGCTGGATCGCGCCTCTTTACAAGCGCAGCGTAAATTGACCATTCCTTTTTTAAAAGAAGCACTGGACTGGCAGCCGTTGAAGCCCTCTAGCACGTGTTAAGATTGCTTGTCCAATATTGAGATTTGAAATTCATGAGTACACAACAGCAGCAGGACCCACGTCTCACGGGCGTGCAAATTTATTTCCGCCTGCTGGGTTACATCAAACCCTACATCGGCATGTTTATCATTAGTATTGTCGGCTTTCTGATCTTTGCTTCAACCTCACCGATGCTCGGTTATGTGCTGAAGTATTTTGTTGATGGCTTAGCCAACCCTGATGCGGTGCTGTTTCCTAATGTACCTTGGCTGGCCGATGTGCGCATGCTGCAAGCGGTACCCTTATTGATTGTGGTCATTGCTCTATGGCAGGGGATTGGTTCATTTCTAGGTAACTTTTATCTGGCTAAAGTCTCGTTAGGTTTAGTCCACGACTTGCGCGTGCAGTTGTTTAATAACTTACTGACTTTGCCTAATCGTTATTTTGATAACCACAACTCTGGACACTTAATTTCTCGTATTACCTACAACGTCACTATGGTGACTGGCGCTGCCACCGACGCAGTAAAAGTAATAGTGCGCGAAGGCATGACCGTGGTGTTTTTGTTTGGCACTTTGCTGTGGATGAACTGGAAGTTGACCTTGGTGATGGTGGCGATCTTGCCGGTGATTGCGTTAATGGTTAGCAGTACCAGCAAAAAATTTCGCAAACAAAGCAAGAAAATTCAGGTGGCGATGGGTGACGTGACCCATGTCGCCTCAGAGACCATTCAGAATTATCGCGTGGTGCGCAGTTTTGGTGGTGAGCGCTACGAGCAAAAGCGGTTTTTACACTCCAGTACCAGTAATACGGACAAGCAATTGCGTATGATCAAAACCAATGCGGTGTATACGCCATCTTTGCAGTTGGTGATTTACTCTGCGATGTCGGTGTTATTGTTTTTAGTCCTGTTACTGCGCGGTGAGTCTTCGGCGGGTGATCTGGTGGCGTATATTACTTTGGCTGGCTTACTCCCTAAGCCTATTCGGCAGTTGTCAGAGGTCAGTTCGACCATTCAAAAGGGTGTGGCTGGTGCGGAAAGCATTTTTGAACAGCTCGATGAAGAGCCAGAAAATGATTCAGGGACGCTAGAGTTGGCGCAGGTTAGTGGTCAATTAGACGTGCGTGATTTGACCTTTACTTATCCCAATACCGAAAAACCCGTGCTAGAGAACATCAGTTTTACCGCTGAAAAAGGTCAAATGGTCGCTCTGGTGGGGCGTTCGGGCAGTGGTAAGTCAACTTTGGCAAATTTAATTCCGCGTTTTTATGAGCATCAGCACGGTCAGATTTTGCTTGATGGCACTGACATACAAGACTTTAGCTTAGCCAATTTACGCCGCCACATGGCTTTGGTGACTCAACAGGTGTCTTTGTTTAATGACACAGTGGCGAAAAATATTGCCTATGGCGATCTTGCCGATGCCTCGATGGATGAGATTAAAGCCGCCGCAGAAGCCGCCTATGCCGCCGAGTTTATTGAGCGTATGCCGCAAGGCTATGACACCATTGTTGGCGAAAACGGTGTGCTGTTGTCTGGTGGACAGCGTCAGCGTCTGGCGATTGCCCGAGCGTTATTGAAAAACGCGCCATTATTGATTCTCGATGAGGCAACTTCTGCTTTAGATACTGAGTCTGAGCGTCATATTCAGGCGGCGTTAGACCATGCTGTGCAAGGGCGCACCACTTTAGTGATTGCGCACCGCTTATCCACTATTGAAAAAGCTGATCTGATTTTAGTGATGGATCAGGGGCGCATTGTTGAGCGCGGCAATCACCAAGAGTTGCTGGCGCAAAATGGCTATTACAGTCGTTTGCATGCCACTCAGTTTCAGGAGCTAGAGGGTACTGTTGAGGCAGAACAATGAGTGTTGCCAATCGCTATCAGTTGTCTGATTTGCTCTATTTGATGGCGCGCTTACGCGATCCTGAGGGCGGCTGTCCGTGGGATCTGCAACAGGATTTTGCCAGTATTGTCCCGCACACGCTGGAAGAAGCCTACGAAGTGGCCGATGCTATTGAACGCGAGGATTTTGCTCATCTGCCCAGTGAGTTGGGTGATTTGCTGTTTCAGGTGGTGTATTACAGTCAGCTCGGTCAAGAGCAGCAGATGTTTGATTTTTCTACCGTGGTGCACAGCATTACTGAGAAGCTGGTGCGCCGTCATCCGCATGTGTTTGCCGATGGCCAGTTATATGCGGCAAGGCAAACATCAGCGGTCAACAGCGAGCAGGTTAAACAGCGCTGGGAAGAAATCAAACAGCAAGAACGTGCCGAGCAGGCAGAGCCTGAGCAAGCGGTTAGTGTTTTGGCGGATATTCCCTTGAATATGCCGGCGCTGAGCCGTGCACTAAAGATTCAAAAACGCGCCTCCAGTGTTGGTTTTGATTGGAGCAGTGTGCCGCCAGTATTGGCTAAAGTGGCTGAAGAGTTGCAAGAAGTACGTGAAGCCTTGGTCAGCGGTGATCAGGCTGCAATCAGCGAGGAGCTGGGTGACTTGTTATTTGCTACGGTAAATGTCGCACGGCATCTTAAAGTGAATCCAGAAACTGCACTGCGCGCCGCCAATATTAAGTTTTCCGAACGTTTACAGGCTGTTGAGCAGCAGGCTCGGCAGCAGGGTGTTGCTCTGAGTGATTGCACAGAGGCGCAGTTAGACGCCATGTGGAACTTAGCTAAGCAAGCGCTAAGCCCAGCAAAATAATCGCTTGGTTTGGTGTGTTGTGTTTTTTAAATGATAGAAGACGGGTTTAGAATCTCATGAGTTTATCTTTACGCGATCAGATGCTTAAAGCGGGGCTGGTCAACGAGAAACAAGTTAAGCAAGCCACTAAAGATCAAAAAAGACAGCATCGCCTTGAGAAGAAAGGCGCGGTTGAAGTCGATGAAACGCAACGTCAAGCAGCGCTCAAAGCCATGGTTGAGAAGCAGCAGCGCGACCAAGCGCTCAATCGTGAACAGCAAGAAAAAGCTGAACGTAAAGCGCAAGTCGCGCAGATTCGCCAATTGATTGAAAATGCACGTTTGCCGAAACTCAACAGCGAAGACTATTACAACTTTGTTGATCATAAAAAAGTGAAGCGCATTGCGGTCAATGACATGATCCGCAACAAGCTCAGCAGCGGCAGTTTAGCCATTGTCAAGCACGGTGGTGGCTACGAAATTATTCCCCGTGAAGCTGCGCTGAAAGTCCAAGAGCGTGATGCGCAGCGTATTGTCTTGCTTAATGTGGTTAGCGAAGCCGCCAGCGATGATGATCCTTATGCCGCCTATCAGATTCCTGATGATTTAATGTGGTAAGTATCATTTGCTGAACCACCAACAGGCGCAGATCTTTTCCGAGACTGCGCCTGTTTTGTTATGGCTTGTTGATTGTCTATTCATAGGTTACACGGGCCGATTTTTGTTGTAGATACTCATTGATTAGTGATGTTGTCTGCCTGTTTCTTGTGCGAATCTTTTAAAGCACTCAGGACAATATGCGCATGCCGTACCTTGTTGGTATCGCTTTTCCCTCAGCGGGTCATCCTGACCCGATTCGGGGCTGCGCCATCCCTGGCTCCGCTGATCGCGACACCAGCAAGATACTCGTTGATCAGTGATGTTGTGTGCGGGTGTGTAGTGGGACTCTTTTAAAGCACTCAGAAAAATGTGCGCATGCCGTACCTTGTTGGTATCGCTTTTCTCTCAACGGGTCATCCTGACCCGATTCGGGGCTACGCCATCCCTGGCTGCGCTGATCGCGACACCAACAAGATACTCATTGATCAGTGATGTTGTGTGCGGACGCGCAGTACGGCTCTTTTAAAGCCAACACTCTGCGAGGTTTTATTCAGCTCTGTTGCTCTGCAACAAGTCAAATCTGCACAGCTGATTGGAACTGCAGTAGGGCAAACCCTGCAAATGATCAACGGGTGCTTTGGGGTGGGTGTGGGGAGCGAGTCAAGGATGACGAGCGCCGGAGTTGAACCCTGGATGGGTTCATCGACGGATGAACACCTACCTCGAAGTACGGTACGCACAGGCTTTTTTGGGCTTTAGCAAAGCAAAGTAGCAAGGACGTTGTGCGCATGCCGTACCTTGTTGCTATCGCTGTTCCCTCAACGGATCATCCTGATCCGATTCGGGACTGCGCCATCCTTGGCTCCGCTTGTCGCGACACCAACAAGGTACTCATTGATCACTGATGTTGTGTGCGGACGTGCAGTCCGGCTCTTTTAAAGCCAATACTCTGCGAGGTTTTATTCAGTTCTGTTGGTCTGCTGTACGTGAAAATCTGCACAGCTTATTGGAACTGCACTGGTGCAAACCCTGCAAATGATCAACGCGTGCTTCGGGGTGGGTGTGGTGAGCGAGTCAGGGATGACGAGCGCCGGAGTTGAACCCTGGGTGGGTTCATCGACGGATGAACACCTGCCCCGAAGTGCGGCACGCACAGGCTTGTTGCAGTAGCGCCAACCCTGCAAATGATCAACGCGTGCTTCGGGGTGGGTGTGGTGAGCGAGTCAGGGATGACGAGCGCCGGAGTTGAACCCTAGATGGGTTCATCGACGGGTTAACACCTACCTCGAAGTACGGCGCGCACAGGCTTTTTTTGGGCTTTGGCAAAGCAAAGTAGCAATATCGATTAATAGCTTGAAATGGGGCTTTTCTTATACAAATATTAGACAGATACTGTGCGTCTGTTTATTTGTATGTGTTAAGGAATCAGTATGACAACTCACCAAGCCAAGCTTTACTACGATGCGTCATGCGGACTTTGCCGCAGAGAAATCGAACATTTGCGTGCGCGCTTAGAGCCACAGGTGCAGCTAGTCGATATCAGTGCACCAGATTTTCAGCTGCCGCCGGGCTATAGCCTTGAAGACATGCTCACCCGGATTCATTATTTTGACGGCCAAGCCATGCACATTGGTTTCAACGCGACTTTGGCGTACTGGCATGCCGCGGGTCTGCGCAAAACTGTAGCCCTGCTCAGCCTGCCGGGAATAAGTCAGATCGGTAATTTTACCTATAACCTTTGGGTGAAATGGCGACGTCGCAACTCCAGCAGTTGTGAGATTAATTAATCTGCCAGCGTATCTGCGCGGCGCAGCCAATACAGGGCAATCAGTTTAAGTGCCACGGGAGCGCCGGCGTACAGCCAAAGCAATCCTTGCAAACTCGTCGGACTCTGTTGTTCCCAGCCAAGCCAGCCGAGTGTCGGCAACGCCAGACCCACCGCTAAAGCTAAAGCTAACTTAGTCAGCATGCCCCACACGGCAAACAGCACACCGCTCATGTTGCCGTTTTTGCTGCTTAAATCCTGCGCAATATCGGCTTGAATGGAGGCGGGCAGCGCTACATCGGCGGCGACACTTTGGCCTGAGAATAAGCAAATCAGAGCAAAGCCCCAGAGACTGCCCGGCGCTAAGCTAAACACCCAAATAAAGCTGATGCAGGCGCTGAGCATTGAGAGGCGCCAGGCGCTGTATTTGCCGAATCTTTTGGCTAAACGCACCCACAGCGGTAAAGCCAAGAGACCACTGAGGAAAAAACCCAGCAGCAATAGGCCCACGTATGAGTTGAGTTGTAAGTAATGCTCGACAAAAAATAAAAATAAAGTGGCCGGCAAGGCGTTGGCTAAACTATTGAGGAGGTAAGCGGGCAATAATCTGCGACTGCGTTGATCTGTGCAAATCAAATGCCAGGCTTGCAGATTAAGTATGGGTTTTTTATCGACTTGCATGGCAGGCTGCAGTAGCCGTAAGCGCCAGATCAATACAGCTAAACCTAAGGTTAGGCTGATGCTGACCAGGGGATACAGCAGACGAAACAGCTGTTGATAATCCTGACTGTCATCCAGCACAAAAGGCAGCACCAATGCGGTGATCACCCCAATGACGGCAAAGCCCTCGCGGCTGGCGGTGTAGTAGGTTTTTACATGGGCGTGCTGACTGACTTCGGCGCTTAAGACCTGATAGGGGATCATGATTAAAGTCCAGGCCAGATACACCCACATCGCCCAGATTAACAGGCGTACAGCGCTGACTTGCACAGGCAGCAACAATTGCCATAAGCCAAGCAGCAGCAGCGCCCAACCCAAAAGCATCAGCCCGTAACGGCCGCGCTGCGAGGTCTGATCACAGAGTAAACCCACCAAGGGGTCGGAGATCACATCACTGATTCGTGCCAACAGCAGCATGCTACCAATCACTGCCAGTTCAAGACCCAGTTGATGGTAATAGCTTGGCAAATACACATACAAAGGAATACCCAGCATCGCCAGCGGCCAAGATGCGAATCCGTAAATCAGTGGCTGGCTAAAAGCTGAGCGGCTGTTCATGAGCTGCTCAAACGCTTATTAATCAGAGCAATGATGCTTTTCAGCAAAGGGACTTTAAGATAGACATATTCACCGGTATCCCAGTAATCAATGTGGCTACATACTTTTCCCTGCTCATTGATTGCAATTTTGCTGACCCCTTTAATCAGTTGCTGCTCGGCATTGGCTTTGAGTTTAAAGGTAAACTGCCATTCCAAAAAGCCACTGTTGTGGCTGCTGGCAAGGTCTAAAATACGAAACTTTGGTTCGTGTAGCGTGCTGAACATATGACGGAAAATAGTTTGCATTTTGGCTAAACCATGCACAGCGTTGAATGGGTCTTTAAAGTACACATCGCTACTAAACACCTGCAAAAAATCCTCCTCTACGGATTGCTGGCTAAGATTTTCAAACAGTTGCTTATAGTTTTCTAAAACCTGAGCAGTGATCAGCATTGTTTAACTCCTTAACATTTTGCGGGTCAGTGCCAATGACCACGAGTAGGGCATCCATTTGAATAGACTCAGTACTATGCGTAAACGCCATGGAAAGCGTATTTCAAACGCTGTGCTGCGATCTAAGGTATGAGCGATCTGTCGTGCAGCCTCGATGGGCTCTAATAGACCGGGCATAGCAAATTCATTTTTCTCGGTTAAGCGGGTGCGGACAAAGCCGTGATTGATAATTTGTAAGTCGATGTTCTGCACGGCAAGTTCAGGCTGCAAAGCCTCAGCTAGATTCACTAGAGCGGCTTTCGGCGCTGAATAGCCGCCACCGTAGGGCAGACCGAAATATGCCGCGAGGCTGGCATTCCAGATCCAACGGCCATGACCTTGTGCTTTGAATAGTTTTTGCAAAGGTAGCATTAAAGCCACTGCACCTAAATAATTGCTTTAATTCATCTGTACAAAGGCTGACCAATCCCATTGCTCAGAGGTCATCGGCTGGTAGGCACCGACGTTGTAAAACCACATGTCTAAACCTTCGAGCGTGGCCCAAGCCTGTTGCGCTTGAATAGCACAGTCTTGCGCATCACTGACATCCACATTTAAGCAGTGCAACTGCTCACCGTAGAGCTGTTTGAGTAGGGCTAAATCCTTTGATTGCTCGGCTTGGCGGGCAGAAGCCAGTACGTAATGGCCTTGCTCAAGCCAGATTTTTACCAGCTCTAAACCAATGCCTTGTGAGGCGCCAACCAGCCAAATTTTTTGTTGCTGTTTATTTTTTTTCATACTGCCATCTTGTACAAGTGCGTATAGGTTGTGTATAACTAATATATAGCAAATATACGCAAGGTGTCAGAAAAATGTTCGACTCTGAGAAAAGATACAAAGTGGCCGTGATTGGCAGCGGCATCAGCGGCATCAGCAGTGCATGGTTTCTCAGCCAGAAGCATGAGGTCACTCTGTTTGAGAAAAACCCAACACTGGGCGGGCATACCAATACCCTGGATATAACCTTAGCCAGTGGCGAGCAAATTCCAGTGGATACAGGCTTTATTGTTTACAACGAGCCCAACTATCCTTTGCTCAAAGCCATGTTTGCTCACTTAGATGTAGCCACTCATCCCACTGATATGAGTTTTGCTGTATCGATTGATCAGGGTCGTTTGGAGTACGCTGGTAACAACCTGAACACCTTGTTTGCTCAACGCAAAAATACATTCTCACCGCGGCATTGGCGCATGATTGCTGATATTTTACGTTTTAATAAGCTGGCCAAAGCTGATCTTGCCCAGGGCTTGCCCAAGCATTTCACCCTCGGAGATTACTTGGCTGAAAACGGTTTTGGTCAGAGCATGCAGCAAGATTACTTATTACCAATGGCGGCAGCCATTTGGTCCTGCCCAACCGAAACCATGCTGCAGTTTCCAGCGCAGAGTTTTTTGCAGTTTTTTGCCAATCATGGTCTGTTAAATATTAACGATCGTCCGCAGTGGCGTACCGTGATCAATGGCGCGCGTAGCTATTTAGACAAAATCGTCGCCCTGAACCGCTTTGCTGTTTGTCAGCATGGCGTGACTGAGGTAGCGCTGGCTGACACAGTTGGGCAGACAGTCTCGCTGCGCAGCAGTGATGGACAAAGCCATGTGTTCGATCATGTGGTATTTGCCTGTCATGCCGATGAAGCCTATGCCTTGCTCAATGATCCAACATTCGATTTGTTACGCAATTTCACCTATCAGCACAACCGCGCTTGGTTGCACACCGACCCTGCGCAAATGCCCAACAAAGAGCTGGCTTGGGCTTCATGGAACTACCTTAGTGGTAAAAACTATCAAGCTCAGCGCGCAGTGGCTGTGACCTATTGGATGAATGCTCTACAGCCGCTGGCAACGACAGAAAATATTTTTGTCACCCTCAATCCCATTGTTGAACCCCGTGCCGATTCGGTGCTGAAAACCATTGATTACCAGCACCCGGTGTTTGATCCGCAAGCCATAGAGGCGCAAGCGCAGCTGCCGAGTATCCAAGGGCTGAAAAGCTGCTGGTTTGCGGGTGCTTATACCGGTTACGGCTTTCATGAAGATGGTTTGGCCAGCGCCGCACATTTAGCCAAATTGTGGCAGTTGAATTTGCCCTGGGAGGCGCTATGACATCGCAACTCTATGTCGGCCAAGTGGCGCATGCGCGTAAAAAGCCAGTGGAGTACCGCTTTGCCTATCGCACTTTCAGCATCAAAGTGGATTTGGATTGCATTGAGCGAGAAACGCAGCAGTTACGCTGGTTGAGCCTTAATCGTTTTAATTTAGTCAGCCTCAATTACAAAGACCATGGTGCTCGTGATGGTACGCCGTGGCGGCAATGGCTGGATGGTTTTCTAGCGCAGTACGGTATCGAACGTCCGGCGCGGGCAGAGTTGATCTGTTATCCGCGCGTGCTCGGCTACAGCTTTAATCCGTTGTCGATGTGGTATGCCTACGATGCCAGTAACCAGCTGATCGCCATTATTGGTGAGGTCAGTAACACCTTTGGCCAGTGGCATCACTATGTGCTCAAACTGGCGGGTGGCAACGAGAAAATCATTCAGGCGCAAGCAGAGAAAATCTTTCATGTTTCACCTTTTATTGAGATGGATGCCCGCTACCATTTTCGCTTTGGCGCACCGGCGGACAAGGTCTTTACCAGTATTCGTGAAACACGCGATGACGTTGAGTTTTTTAGTGCCAGTGAAGCCGGTCGCGCTTTGGATTTGACTGATCGCCACTTAATTAAACAGGTCGGTTTTGCCCCTTTAAGCATGCTTAAAGTCATCGCTTTGATTCACTGGTGGGCGTTAAAAATCGTCCTTAAAGGCGGCACGTTTCACCGCACCCCTAAGCATTTAGAAGCTGTGCAATACAGCCATTCGGAGATGACATTATGTTAACGCGTACACACAGCTGGTTATTCGGCTCATTTCGCGCGCCAAAACTGGCGGCTTGGTTGCTCGGGCATTTACCATTTGATCGTCTGCAGTATGGCTCTTTAACTGTGAGCATTGGTGAGCAAGAGCGATGCTTTATCGGTAATCACTTAGGCAATCATGCTGAGTTAATTATTCATCAACCGCTGAAGTTTTTTTGGTTGTTAAGCAGTCAGGGTGAGTTAGGGTTTGCCAAAGCCTATGCCGATCAACTGATTGATACGCCTTGCTTGCATAGCCTACTGACCTTGGGCGCGGCCAATCAAGATGCCCTCAATGATATACGTTTAGGTTTTAATTGGTTTTATCAGCGTTATTTAAAACGTCATCGCGCCAATCACAATTCGATTGAAAACAGTCGTGACAATATCAGTGCGCACTATGATCTGGGCAATGATTTTTATCAGCTCTGGCTGGATCAAACCATGAGCTACTCGAGTGCTTTGTTCACTCAGCCTGAGCAAAGTTTGGCGCAGGCACAGGTGAATAAATACCAGCGCATTCTTGATGAGTTGGATTGGCAGGAAGGCGATCACTTACTGGAGATCGGTTGTGGCTGGGGTGGTTTTGCTGAGCGCGCTGCCCAGCAAGGCTGCAATCTGACAGGAATTACCTTGTCGACTGAACAATTGGCGTTTGCCCAACAACGCATGCAGCGCCAAGGTTTAACAGAGCAGGCGCAACTGCAGTTAATGGATTACCGTCATCAACAAGGACAGTTTGATCATATCGTCAGCATTGAGATGTTTGAGGCGGTGGGTAAAGAGTATTGGCATGACTATTTTACCCAGCTCAAACGCTTACTCAAACAAGGCGGCAAAGCAGTACTGCAGGTTATCACCATTGAAGATGCGCGCGCGGAGCGTTATCAAAATGATGTTGATTTTATCCAGATGTTTATTTTCCCCGGTGGCTTATTGCCTTCTCAGCAGCAGTTACAGGCGCTGGCGCAGGAGCATGGCTTTACTATCAGTAACCAACTGTCATTTGGCCAAGATTACGCGCGCACTTTAAAGCTCTGGCACCAAGATTTTTCTGCACACAGTGAAGAGTTATTAAAGATGGGTTATGACCAGCGTTTTCAGCGGATCTGGCGTTATTACCTTGATTATTGCCGTGTCGGTTTTGAAAGCCACTCGACTGACGTGGTGCAATTGACTTTGGAGCATGCACAATGAACTTACGCAACGTTTTGCTCAGCCTTGCGACGCTCTTACTGCTTGGGGGTTGCAGCGGCCCAAAGGTGCAAGATTATGCGCACACCCAGCCAAAACTGGATTTGTTTACATACTTTAGCGGTGAGACGCAAGCCTATGGCCAGTTTCAAGACCGTTCCGGCGTGGTCAAGCGCCGCTTTAAAGTCGCCATTACAGGCACAGTCAATAATGACGTGCTGACCCTCGATGAGCGTTTTGTTTATGACGATGGTGAGCATGAGCAGCGCGTTTGGCTGATCAAGCGCCTCGCCGATAACCTCTACAGCGGTACTGCTGGCGATGTGATCGGTGAAGCCGTGGGCCACAGCGCTGGCTCGGTGTTCAGCTGGCGCTACACTTTAGATTTGCCGTACCAAGACAGCAGTATCCACGTCAAATTTGATGATTGGATGTTCTTGCAGTCTGACGGCGTCATGCTCAATCGCGCCGAAGTCAGCAAGTGGGGCTTTAAGGTGGGTGAGGTGACATTGTTTTTTAGCAAGGCACAGCCGTGAGGATTCTGTGCTGCTTTATTCTGTTAGCGCTCAGCACAGCTGCCAGCGCTGACTTGACCCAAGTCGGTGAAGGGGTGGCGCGTTGGGGCTTTTTTAAAGTTTATACTGCTGCCTTTTTTACTGACGCGAATATCAGTCGAAAACAGGTGTTAGCCGATGACACTCCCGCGCGGCTTGAGCTGTGCTATGCCCGTGCGTTGACGGTGGACAACTTTATTAAGGGTGCGCAAGTGAGTTTGCCGGAATCATTGCCGCTTGAGTTAGAGCAGGCGGTGCAACGCTTACATGCCGCCTATCAACCGGTTCAGCAAGGCGATTGTTATCAGTTGGAGTATCAGCCTGGACAAGGTACAGGCCTGCGACTCAATGGCAAAACCTTGGTGCAGATTACAACGCCGGGCTTTAAAGCGCTGTATTTCGGGATCTGGCTGGGTGATCGGCCGTTAGTCGAAGGCCTTAAACGTGATTTGCTCAGTGGGCTCAAGCCTTAGTTGATGCAGTCATCGCCAAGCGGAGTACAGATCGGTACAATCGTTGCCTGCATAAGTTGTGTACATGTTTGATTATTTAAAACTGACTGAGTGTGATGCCCCATGAGCGATGCAATCGACCAAAACGCACTGTACCCGATCCGCGAAGTGGCGCGCTTGACTGGGGTAAATCCCATTACCCTGCGTGCTTGGGAGCGTCGTTACAACCTGATTGAGCCGGTGCGCACTGAGTCTGGGCATCGCTTGTATACCCAAGAGCACATTAATTTTCTGCATGAAACATTGCGCCTGATGGACGAGGGTATCCCGATTAGCCGTATCCAAGCGGTTATCAGTGATGCGCCGTCACGTCAGCTACTCAGCGCCACAACAGCGGCCTGTGCGAGCAGTCAAGATGCCTTGGTTGAGAAAGTGTGCCTTGCTGTTATGCAGATGCAAGCGCCCGCGCTGGAGCGGTTATTGGATCGCTTATTTGCTGATTACAGTTTAGATGCCTTGCGGACATTGCTGGCGCAGATCGATACGTCTTTACAGGCGCACGAACACAGCGCTGTGTGGTTAGCCTATTGGCACACGTGTGTGATGCGCCGTGTGCAGGTGCGTTTGCACAGTCTGTACAGTCAAGTCATTGTGCCTAGCAAACGTGTGGTGATTTATAGCGCCGAGCAAACACCAGAGTATTTGGCTGCGTTAGTCACGCTGTTTTGTTTTGAACAGGGCTATCACGCCATTACGTTGGGTAACACTGTCACGCTTGAGCAGTTGTTTACTCTGGCGCGTCCCTTGTCGCTACAGGCAGTGGTGGTGGTTGATCTGCATGCAAGGGAAATCGAACAGTGGAGTGCCTGCTTTGCCAAGTACGCTTTGATGCGCACTTGGGTGTTCGGTGATGAGAAAGGCGCTGTGCGCCAACCGCCGAGTGTTAACTGTGAGCTGCGGGAGTGGTCGCAGTGGTTTGCCCCACTGAGCTTATGAGGGGTGTGCCAGCTGGCGTTGTAATTGCTGAATGGTTTCGCGCGCGGCTTCTAATTCTAAGGCCAGCTCAACATGGGCGGTGACATCTTTTTGAATACCGATGTAGTAGGTGATTTGATCAAGCTCATCATAAAAAGGCGTTACGCTCAGTTCGTTCCAAAATACTGCGCCATCTTTACGGTAATTTTTGAGCACGGTTCGCACGGGTGATTGATCGTTAATCGCTTGGCGAATCACATTTACTGTCGTCACATCAGTGTCATCGCCCTGCAAAAAACGGCAGTCTTGATACAAAATCTCATCGGCGCTATAGCCAGTTAAGCGTTCAAAAGCAGGGTTGACGTAGACCAAAATGGTGTCATCACCCTCTTTTTCAGCCACAACAATACCGTCTTGGGCTGACTCGACCAGCTGCAATAAAATTTCATGGCGTAAATTAAATCGTTTCATAGGATGCCTTTTCAGATCATTGGCGCATTCTAGCAAGCTCTATCAGTCTTTCAATAAGAACTTACTGCCAAGGCCGGCCAGTGAATACTTGTGCACATTTTAAAAAAGTTCTGTGCCTCTCGATTGGCGGGCTGAAGGACAGCATTGTTCAACAGTATGTGTGCGTAAGTTATTGAATTAAATTGATAATTTTATTTATTCAAAAAACAGTCAGCACACCTAGAGGTAAGACTAGAGGGGGGTGCGTGGTTGGTTTACATATTATGCACACAGTTATCCACAGGCTGTGTGCATAACTGTTTGGTTGTCTATGTTTCTTTGCGCTTTGACGACTCGATGCATGGGCGCGGTGGCACGCTGTCGTTTATAGTAGCGGCTGATTATTACTTTTTAGGTTGGAGCAGCTTATGTGGCGCAATGGACTTCTCGGCATGCTGATGGTTTTAATACTGGCCGCCTGTGATTCAGGTGAGCAAAAGAACACTCAAGCAGCGCCGTCAGTCGCCAACAGCGCTCAAACTACCATCTCCGCAGCAGTGAAAGATCCCGCCGTCTTAGTGCAGCAGTATAAAGATCAAGCACTGCAGGTGTTAGATCTGTCTGAGCTGGAAGAAAATGGCGCGAGCGTCTTGAGCTTAACCTTCTCTGTGCCACTGCAAGAAGGACAAAACTTTGCCCAAAAAATCCATGCAGTGGACAGCAAAAATGGCAAGCTCGATGGGGCTTGGGAATTGAGTGAGGACTTATTAGAGTTACGCCTGCGCCATATCCCACCGCAGCGCAACCTAATCATCAGTGTTGATAAGGGCTTGCTCGCCTTTAACCAGACCCAGCTAAGCCAAGATTTCAGTGCCAAACTAACAACCCGAGATTTGCAACCCTCTGTGGGTTTTGCCAGTCGCGGCTCGTTATTGCCGGCTGAGTTCAGCCAAGGCTTGCCGGTGCTGGCGCTCAATGTTGAGCATGTGGATGTTGAGTTTTTCCGCATTAAACCCGCGGCCTTGCCTGAGTTTTTAGCACGGTGGGGACGCAATCAAAGTTTGGAGTTGTGGCAGGCGCAAGAATTACTGAGCTTAGCCGAGCTTGCGCACACGGCGCGCTTTGAGTTAAAGCCTGCACTCAATACCCGTGAAACGCTGCAATTGCCGATTAAACCGATTAAAGCGCTGAACGAGGCGGGTGTTTATCTTGCGGTGATGCGCGAGGCCGGTAGCTATAATTATTCCCAGCCGGCCACAGTATTTTCGGTCAGTGATATTGCTGTGTCTGCACACCGTTTTCAGCAGCAATTGGATGTGTTTGCCCAAGCCCTTTCCAATGGCTTGCCCTTGGAAGCCATTGAACTGCAAGTTTTAGATAAGAAAGGGCAAGTCTTAGCCTCGGCTAAAACCGATAAGCAAGGCCATGCGCAGTTGCCGATTACCGATAAAGCCAATCTGTTGCTCGCTCAGCATGGCCAGCACACCAGCTTTTTACAGTTAAACAGTGCCAGTCTAGATTTGGCTGAGTTTGCTATTGCCGGGCCTGCCGGGCAGGCGTTGCAGTTTTTTGTGTTTGGTCCACGTGATCTCTACCGTCCCGGTGAAACTGTTCTGCTCAATGGTTTGTTGCGTGATGCCGACGGCCAGCAGGTCACGGCGCAACCGATTAAAGTTGAAGTGCGCCGTCCTGACCAACAAATCAGTCGTGAGTTTGTCTGGCAGGCGGATGACAAAGGTTTGTATCAATACCAGCTGCCGATTGGTGCCAATGCGCCGACCGGTCGTTGGCAGTTATTGCTCGACTTAGGCGGTGGTATTAAGCAGGTCTACGACATTTTAGTCGAAGACTTCTTGCCTGAACGTCTGGCTCTTGAGTTACACGCCGAGTCTGCACCGATTAAACCGCAAGCTGCATTGCAAGTGGCGGTGGAGGGTCGTTATTTGTATGGCGCACCGGCGGCGGGTAATCGCATCACCGGTCAGCTGTATGTACGGCCTTTGCGCGAAGCGGTCAGCAGCTTGCCAGGCTTTCAGTTTGGCGTGGTTAGCGATGATGAAGCGCTTAAACAAGAAATTGATTTGGATGAACTGGTCCTCGATGCAGAGGGTCACGCCCAGATCAAAGTTGACAGCCAATGGCCAGAGAGCAAGTCGCCGCTGAATTTGATTGTACAGGCCAGTATTTTGGAGTCCGCCGGCCGTCCAGTCACCCGTCGTGTTGTGCAAGCGGTGTGGCCAGCGCCTGAGTTGCCGGGCATTCGTGGCATTTTCCAAGGTGAAGAAGTGGATGCCGAGAGTCAGCCAGAATTTGAACTGGTGCTGACCAATGCACAAGGTGAGAAACTGGCTGCTGAGCAACTGAAGGTGCGTTTGATTCGCGAGCGCCGTGATTACTATTGGAATTATTCTGATAGCAGTGGTTGGAGCAATCACTACAATAAAAAACTGCTGACGGTCAGTGAGCAAACGATCAATATCGAAGAAGGGGCAGCTGCCAAGGTCAGCTTCCCAGTGCAGTGGGGACCTTACCGTGTTGAGGTTGAAGACCCACGCACTAAAATGGTCAGTAGCTTGGGCTTTTGGGCCGGTTACGCGCAGCAAGATAACGCCTCAGGTGGCGCTGTGCGCCCTGATCAGGTCAAGTTGGCGCTGGATAAACCGGCTTACGTCAATGGCGAGACCGCGCGCGTCACCATCAATGCCCCGGCGGCGGGTAGTGGTTATTTATTGGTTGAGTCAGCCGCAGGACCGCTCTGGTGGCAGCCACTGAATGTGCCGAAAGAAGGCGCTACGGTTGATATCCCTATTGCTGCCGATTGGTTGCGCCATGATTTATACATCAGTGCACTGGTGGTGCGCCCCGGTGAACGTCAAGCGCAAATTACCCCCAAACGTGCCGTGGGCTTACTGCATTTACCTTTGCAGCGCACAGATCGGCAGTTAGCGCTGACCTTGCAAGCGCCAGAGCGGATGCGTCCGGGTCAACCTTTGACGGTAAAACTCAAAGCGCAAGCGGCTGATGGACAACCTGCTGGGCAGCCGGTGCAGGTGCTGTTGTCGGCGGTGGATGTGGGCATTTTAAACATCACCAACTTTGCTGCGCCGGATCCTTTTGCCGAGTTTTTTGCCCGCAAAGGCTACAGCGTTGATCAGTTTGATGTGTATGGACAATTGATTGAAGCAGGTCATGGTCGTTTAGCCCGCATGCTGTTTGGTGGGGATGCGGATTTAGCTGCTGGCGGTAAGCGCCCGCAAACCAATGTGAATATTGTCGCGCTGCAAAGTCAGGCGGTGACCCTGGATGCGCAAGGTGAAGCAGAAATCACTTTGGCTATCCCCGACTTTAATGGCCGTTTACGTTTAACCGCGCAAGCGTGGACAGATAATCAGTTTGGTATGGCTGAGCAACCTATTGAGGTGGCCGCACCTTTGGTGGCGGAGTTGTCGGCGCCGCGCTTTTTAGCCGGTGGCGATCACAGTCAAGTGGCATTGGACTTACACAATCTGACGGATCAGGCGCAGAACGTTGCAGTGCAACTGAGTAGCAATGGTTTGCTGGCTATCGCCAATGGCGCTGAGACTCTGCAAGTGAAGTTGGCGGCCAAAGAGCGCAAAATTCTTGATCTGCCGATCAGTGCCTTACCAGGTTATGGCGTTGGTGAATTGCGCCTGCAGGTGGATGGTATGCAGTTGCCTGATGAAAGCTTAGCGCCGTTAACCCGCAGTTGGACCCTTGGTGTACGCCCAGCCTATCCTGCGCAAAATCGCAGTTATCAAGCGGTGATCAACGCTGAGCAAGCGTGGCAGTTGCCGCCCGAAGCTTTAGCGGGCTATCAGCGCGGTGGTCTGGAAGCGCTGCTTAGTGTGTCGAGCCGTCCACCGCTCAATATTGCTGAGCATCTGCGCGCCTTAGATGCCTATCCTTATGGCTGTTCAGAGCAAACCACCAGTGGCTTGCTGGCATCCTTGTACATCAATGATGCGCAACTTGATGGTGTACGGGTTAGCAGCGATACGCCAGAGCATCGCCGTCAGCAAATTGAGTTAGGCATTGAGCGCTTATTAGCGATGCAGCGCTACAACGGCAGTTTTGCCATGTGGAATGCAGAAGGCTCCGAGCAGTATTGGCCGACAGTTTATGTCACTGACTTTTTATTGCGTGCCCGCGAGCAAGGCTATGCCGTGCCGCCAGCTGCGTTGAAATCTGCGCAAGAGCGTTTGTTACGTTATCTGCAGGAAGGCTACTTAATTGACAGTGATTACACGCAAGCGCCAGAAAGCACCCGCTTTGCGGTACAAGCCTATGCAGGCTTTGTTTTGGCGCGCGACAAAAATGCGCCTTTGGGCGCTTTACGCAGTCTGTTTGAGCGTCGTCAGGATGCGCGTTCGGGCTTGTCTTTAGTGCATTTGGCCTTAGCGTTACAGTGGATGGGCGACGCGCCAAAAGCTGAGCAAGCTTTGCATGCAGGTTTAAATGTACAGCGCAGCGATGAGCTGTATATGGCGGATTACGGCAGTGAATTGCGTGATCAGGCGCAAATTTTAGCCTTGCTGCAAGAGTATGATTTAGCTGAGTCTGAGCAGGTTAAGCGTATGTTTGCTTTGGCAGACAGCCTAAACACCCGTAGATGGTTATCGACACAAGAGCGCAATGCGCTGTTTATGGCGGCGCGGGCGCAGTTGCGCACGGCTGATAGCAGCTGGCAAGCAGAGTTGCAGTCGGCTGCGCAAAGCATTTCATTGTCGGCCGATCACAGCCTGCAACTCTTGGATGAGCAGCAATTGCGTGCCGGCCTGAATCTTGCGACCTCAAGCAGCAAGGACCTGTACCAGCGTTTACAGTTCAGTGGTTACCCAAGCCAAGCACCGGCAGCCGGTGGTCGTGTATTAAGTATTGAGCGTCAGTACTTGGATACTAAAGGCCAGCTGTTAAATATGAATAAGTTGCGCAGTGGTGATTTAGTCGTGGTGCACTTGGCAGTACGTGCGACAGAGACTGTGCCAGATGCTTTAGTGGTGGACTTGCTGCCGGCCGGTTTAGAACTGGAAAATCAAAACCTTGCGCAAAGCTCAGCCAGTTTAACGCAAGCCAGCAGTGCTTTACGTGATTGGCAGGAAGCCATGCAAAATGTCGATATTGTCCATCAAGAGTACCGTGATGACCGCTATGTGGCTGCGCTGGCTATTCCTGCGCGGGAAGTGAAGCATCTGTTGTATTTAGCGCGCGCGGTGACCCCAGGGCGCTATGTGGTACCGCCGGCGCAAGTGGAGTCGATGTACCGTCCTGAATGGCAAGCCTACTCGGACACTCCTGAAGTATTGCAAGTGCAGGCGCGTTAAAGGCAATCCTCTGGGTTGGCCAGTGCCTGGGCATTTGTCAACCCAAGATTGCGCAAAATAATTGAAAAAATCTGCCTTTTTGCTCTTGATATTTGTTAGGTGTTTGATAGTCGTTTGAGAAGTTGTGCACATTCATACAAGTGTTTTGTGAAATGCGTCCACTTACTCTATGAACTGTCGGTTATTTACTTCTTGACTTTGTAAGTTGTTGATTTTAAATAGTTTATAGTTTTGGTGAAAAAATCATCAGTTTGTAGCAAAGCCCCGTATTGTGGCTACCAAACGACTTTATAAGCACCTTACTCACAGAGTTATCCACAGGCTTTGTGGATTGTTTTTGCAAAGCCCCATGCGCTATAGCTTTGCGCGATTTGGCACAGAGTTTAGGGCTGGCGAAATAGGTATTTTACAGCGCAGATTGATTTTTTTTACCCTGTTTTGCGCTTGAAGCAATACAGGGTGAATTGAGTTAACTCATCTCGCTTGGCGCCGTTGAGCGTGAGTTAGACAGCAGCGTAATTATGTCTGCGCGCGATTTTATGCAAGCGTATGCCCAGCATGACCGCTGCGCAGCTGAGACCGACAATCAAACCTTGCCACAAGCCTGCAGGACCTTGCGCTAGGCCGAACTTATCCGACAGTCCGAGTAGGTAGCCGATCGGCAAGCCGACGCCCCAGTAGGAAAATAAAGTGATGAGCATGGTGATGCGCGTGTCTTGATAGCCGCGCAAGGCACCAGCGGCTGTCACTTGAATGGCATCAGAGAACTGGAAAATAGCTGAATAAATAATCAATGACGTGGCAACGGCTAACACTGCTGCATCGGCGGTATAAATTCGCGCAATCTGTTCGCGCAATAAAAACATGTAACTGGCTGATACACAGGCGCAGATTAACCCCGTCGCCATGGCTACACCAGCAGAAAAGCGTGCATCGCGCGGGCGGTTGGCGCCCAGCGCTTGGCCAACCCGTACGGTGGTCGCCATTGCCAGCGAGTAGGGAATCATAAAGACTAAGGAACTAAAATTCAGCGCAATTTGGTGGCCGGCGACCACATTGGCGCCTAAGCCACCAATCAACAGCGCGATCACTGAAAACAAACTGGCTTCGGCAAAAATGGAAATACCAATAGGTAAGCCCAGTGCCAATAAGCTTTTTTGTGCAGACCATTCTGGCCATTGAAAACGCACAAATATCTGACTGAATTTATACTGCGGTGCCCAGTGTACCCAGACCAACATGGCAATCATCATAAACACCATGACCAGTGCTGTGGCCCAGCCACAGCCAACGCCACCCATGGCTGGCAGGCCTAAGTGGCCATTAATGAAAATGTAGTTAAGCGGAATGTTTAACAGCAATCCTAAAATACCAATGACCATACTGGGGCGGGTTAAACCCAGCGCATCGCTATAACAGCGAAAAACCAAGTACACAGCGACAGCGGGGAAACCACAGGCCACCGCGCGCAAATAGCCCATTGCCGGGGTAATCAGAATCGGATCAACCCCCATCAACTCCATCAATGGCTGTGCATTCCAGAGCAGTACGCCAAGCCCGCAGCCCAGAGCAAAGCCCAGCCACAAAGCTTGACGAACTAAATAACCGGTTTCCAACTCAGCACCGCGACCGAAAGCATGCGATACCTTAGCGGTGGTGGCGATTAAAATACCGCTCATCAGCAGAAAAATAGGCACCCAAACCGAGTTGCCTAGAGCGACTGCAGCAAGATCATTGGGGCTGACACGGCCTGCCATTACCGTATCGACAAAGCCCATTGCGGTATTGGCTAGCTGACCAATAATGATAGGTATCGCCAGTTTGAGCAGGGCACGCCATTCGATGGTGACACGTTGGTAGCGAGAAACAGTAGACATACAAAATAGCCTGAAATAAAGCCTATACAGCATAAGGTGTTGGGCAGAGTGATGCTTGGGCAGTAGTGTTAAACACGCTGGCAGCGCGTATAGTTTACGCTATTGTGATGATCGTTAGGTAGCTACCATTATGTGTGACAGCCGCCTAACAGTTTAAGACTAAAACGCAAAAGAGGATTCACAGGTGCGGATACTGGCTGATGAGAACATTCCTATGCTTGAGGTGTTTGCCCGTCATGGGCAATTGCGCTGCGTTGCCGGCCGCAGTTTAGACCGTGCCGTGTTGGCCGATGCCGAGGTCTTGTTGGTGCGCTCGGTCACGCAAGTCGACCCAGCGTTACTGGCAGGCTCACAGGTTAAGTTTGTCGGCACCTGTACCATTGGTACCGATCATTTGGATCTGCAGTATTTGACTGAGCAAGGGATTGGCTGGGCCAGTGCACCCGGTTGTAATGCCCGTGGTGTGGTGGATTATGTGCTCGGTACTTTACTGGCGCTGGCTGAGCGCGATGCTGTCGATCTGTCTAAGCGCTGTTACGGCGTGGTCGGTGCAGGGCAGGTGGGGCAGCGCTTGGTCCAGGTATTACGTGGTTTGGGCTGGCAGGTTTTAGTCTGTGATCCACCGCGGCAGCAGGCTGAAGGCGGTGATTATGTTGATTTGGCCACTGTCCTGGAACGCTGCGATGTGATCAGCCTGCATACGCCGTTAACTCAACAGGGCGAGCATCCAACCTTTCATTTGCTGGCGGCTGAGCAGTTGCACAGCTTGCAGCAGGGCAGTTGGTTGATCAATGCCAGTCGCGGCGCTGTGGTGGATAATCAGGCGTTAAAGCAGCTTTTAACGCAACGTCATGATGTGCGTGTGGCACTGGATGTTTGGGAAGGTGAGCCACTGGTGGATGCTGGATTGGCGCAGCGTTGCGATATTGCCACTGCACATATTGCCGGTTACAGCCTCGACGGTAAAATTCGTGGTACCCGTCAAATTTATCAAGCGTTTTGCCAGCACTTTGCCTTGGCCGATAGCGCTGCGATTGAGTTTCCAGCACAAAGCGTATTAGCCATAGAGCTTGCGGCGCATACCCCAGTTGAGGAGGCGCTGCGCGTCATCTGTCGCGCGGTCTATGATCCACGCAGTGATGATGCTGCCTTTCGTTTAAGTCTGCAGGGTGACGCACTGACGCGTCGTGCCGCCTTTGATCAAGTGCGCAAAAACTATCCAGTACGCCGTGAGATCCCTGATCTACAGGTGCGGGTTAATCAGCCTACGACTGAGTTGCAGCAGATGCTGCAGGCACTTGGCATTGCTCAGTAAATTGGATTAAAGCAACACAGGCGCTTGCAATAGCCTGTGTTGCTTAATTTAGAAAGGCCAGATCGATCTGTCGAACGATTACGATAAAATATGCCCGACATGCAGCAGTTTCATAGTGTTGGTGCCGCCGACCGTGTGATAGCTGTCGCCTTTGGTGAGGATGACCCAGTCACCTGTTGCAACAATGCCACGTTTTACCAGTTCTTCCACCGCTGCTTGACTGACAGTGCTGTTAGCAATTGCACTGGGGTCAAAAGGTATGGTGTAGACACCGCGAAACAGCGCCACCCGTGCTTGAGTTTGAGGTGAAGAGGTAAAGGCGTAAATGGGCATTGGTGAGCGAATGCGCGACATCACTAAGGGCGTGTAACCGCTTTCAGTCAGGGCGATAATTGCTTTAACCCCAGGAAAGTGATTGGCGGTGTACATAGCCGCTAAGGCGATACTTTCATCCCAACGCTCAAATTGTTGGCCAATGCGGTGACCAGAGCGACGCATAATGGGGTTTTTTTCTGCGCCCAAGCACACCCGCGCCATCGCCGCGACCGCTTGCACGGGGTATTCACCCGCTGCGGTTTCTGCCGAGAGCATCACTGCATCGGTGTAGTCCAAAGCGGCGTTAGCTACATCGGATACTTCTGCGCGCGTTGGCATGGGGCTGTGGATCATGGATTCCATCATTTGCGTTGCAGTAATCACTGCTTTATTTTGCTTGCGTGCGGCAGCGATGATTTTCTTTTGAATGCCGACCAGTTCCGCATCACCAATTTCTACCGCTAAGTCACCACGCGCGACCATCACTGCATCGCTGGCGCTGATCAAACCATCGAGGGCTTCATCGTTCATTACCGCTTCAGCGCGTTCAATTTTTGCCACTAGCCAGGAGTTGCACTGCGCTTCTTGACATAAACGTCGAGCCAGATGCATGTCGGCAGCATCCCGTGGGAAAGAAACGGCTAAATAATCCAGATCTAACTCAGCCGCTAAACGAATATCTTGCTTGTCTTTTTCAGTCAGTGCTGGCGCGGTTAAGCCACCGCCACGACGGTTGATGCCTTTGTGATCCGATAATGGCCCGCCGACCAATACTAGGCAATGCAGGGCATCCGCAGAAACACGCTCGACTTGCATAACGATGCGACCGTCATCTAAGAGCAGTTCATCGCCAACTCTGCAGTCAGTGACCAAGTCAGGGTAATCAATGCACACCACGTGCTGATTACCGGCATCACGGGGATGGGTAATCGAGAAGCAAAATGGATCACCAGCTTGTAATTCAATTTTTTTGTCAGTAAAGCGTGCGATACGGATTTTTGGCCCTTGTAAGTCGCCCAGCAGTGCAACATGGCAATTGAGGCGCGTGGCGATTTCACGAATCAGTACTGCGCGGGCGCGGTGCTCATCAGCATTGCCGTGAGAAAAGTTTAAGCGAGCCACATCCATACCGGCCAGAATCAACTGCTCAAGCACTTCTGGTGAGCTGCTGGCTGGACCAATGGTGGCAACGATTTTAGTACGACGCAAAGACATGCTTGAATTTCCTGTGCAGGGAGCTAAATGGCGAGGCTGGTAAAAACGTGCTGCCTTTGTTGTATCCAGCAGCACACGCTTAAAGTTTACTGCGCAGGACGTGGCGGTTTGATAACAAGTAAGTCAGTTTGTACCGCTTCGAGAACTCGCTCAGCTGTGTTACCGATTAAAGCGTTTTCTAAGTTGCCACGGGACACCGCTCCCATCACCAATAAATCGATACCGCGCTCCTGAACAAAAGCAGGAATGCTTTCTTCTGGAAAACCTTCGAGCAAGTGGCGGTTGGCTTTTTCTACGGGGTAATTGACCATCAGTTTTTCAAAGGCATCACGGTGTTGTTTGGCGCTGCGTTCAACGTATTGATCGTAAGCGGCAACTAACTCAGAGTCGAATACCATGGTGCGTGGCAGTGGTGCATAGCTGTGCATGTAGTCGGCTTGCATGCCCAAGGTTTTCGCCATATGAGCGGTCGACTCAACTAACAAGTGATCAAGTACCGCTTCAGTATCGGCGCTGTGCACAGGGTCAAGCGCGGCGCAAATACGTTCGGCTTTCCATTCACCTTTGCGCACTAACCATAAGGGTACTGGGCATTGGCGAATCAACTGCCAAGAGGTGTTATTGAAAAATAGGCGCTGCAGCAAGCTGTGAGTGGTGGCATTGCGGAAAACTAAATCAGGTTTTAGCTCATCAATGCGTTGTAACACCATGCTGTGCAAGGGTTTGCCCCAGCGCACTTCAGTTGTGACCGTCAGGCCGTCGTCACGCAGGGGCTGGGCTAATTTTTCTAGCCAGATACTGAGATTATTGAGCAGTGATTCACGGGCTTTTTGCTGCGCTGGGCCATCAAAGAAGAAGCCACCATCAAGGGCTGAGTTGTATTCGCAGATCAGCAGTTCAACGGCTGATTGAGAACGCTTGGCCACCCACGCCGCGCGCTCCAGTGATGGTTGTGAATCCTTAGAGGTTGGATCAATAACCACTAAAAGCTGATTCAATTGCATGGCGAAGCTCCTTAATCGATAAGCATACAATAGATTTTTAGCGGCCAATTTCAAGGCTGCTCGGATTGTTTAAGACTAGCCTAATTACAGGCCTATAGAAACGTCCCAGATCAAGTATAGCGAGTTTTCTTGGCTTTTGTGCGCGACTGTCTAGCTAGCATGCTAGAGGCTTTTAAAGGTTTTTAATGGCTTGCTCATTAAACCTTTAGTATTGGCCAGCTTTTTTAATCGCCAAATAATGACTGACCAGTTGTGCGGTCAATTGACTGGGGCGCGCATCGAGTAAATGAATGCCTTGGCTGGAGAGTTTTTGCTGATGGCGCTGGCGGGCATTGAGGTATTCGATACCGGCACAGTAGAGTTGTGCTTGTTGCAAGTTGTCAGCGGGTTGCTGGCGCAGATCATCGAGCACTTCTTCGCGTAAACTGACCAGCAAGGTGCGGTGTTTCTTTTTCAAACGCTGCATTGCCACCAGTAAGTCGCTGTCGGCTTCATCGGCGATGTTGCTGATGACGATCACCAGCGCTCGACGTTTTTGTTTGTGTAGCAATTGCTCAACGGCTGCACTGTAGTCGGCGCTGCTTTGGCTGGGATGAATATCGTAAAGGGTGTTGAGTAAGGCGCTCATCTGCGTGCGGCCTTTGCCGGGTTTGAGATGCCGCTCAGTCCCAGCAAAGGTTTGTACGCCCACTGCATCACCTTGACGTAGTGCGGTATGCGCCAGCAATAAACAAGCATTTAAGGCATGGTCGAGGTGACTCAGTGCGCTGTCTTGACTGCGCATATGCCGTCCGCAATCGAGGAGAAAAATAATCTGTTGGTCGCGTTCGTCTTGAAACTCACGAGCAATGGGGATGCGCTGACGTGCAGTGGCTTTCCAGTCAATGTGTTTGAAATTATCGCCTTCGCGAAACTCGCGTAACTGATGAAACTCCATGCCCGTGCCGCGGCGTTGCTGTTGTTGTACGCCCAGTTGTTTGAGCCAGTGTTCAGTGGCTTGTAATTGGCCGCTTTGAATACGTGTGAAGTCTGGATAGACCCGCAGCAAACTCGGCAGCGCTAAAAAGCGCTGCGTTGACCAGAGCCGCATGGGACTTGGCAATCTGATGCTACAGCCTGGAATCTGAAAGGCACCGCGGCGCAGTGGCTTGATGGTATAGTCTGTTTGACTGACGCAGTTGGCTTTGAGTCGCACCGAGTAGGGCAGTGACGTGCAGGCAAAGCTGTCGGGAGTATGATCGAAATACTGCACAGTCATTGCGCTTGAGCCGCTATGGCTAAAGCGTAAGGTCACCTTATAACTGTGTTGCAAGGATACACCGCTGGCCACTTCGCGCTGCAGTTGTGGCGATGGCTGTTGCTGCACACGCCACGCATCAAAGATGGCGAATACCAATAAGCACAACGAGGCTGCGATCAGCAGGCTGTCGAGCAGCGCTGGCACAGACCAAGCTAAGGCATGCGCTGTGCCTGAGATGATTGCCAGTAATAAAAGGCTGCCGACACTGCGCAGTAGCCAAGCTGAAGGTGTAATCCTCATAAGCGCGGCACAGGTACTTGATCAAGAAGTTGTTGTAAAACGTGCTCAACCTGCAAACCTTCAATTTCCAGTTCTGCAGATAAATGCACACGATGACGCAGCACATTCAAGGCGCTACGTTTGACATCATCAGGGGTGACAAACGCATTGCCATTGAGTAGCGCTGCAGCACGGGCGTAGCGGATTAAATCAATTGAAGCACGCGGGCCTGCGCCACTGGTTAAACCTGGCCATTGTCGGGTCATCCGCACTAAGCGTACGGCGTAATTGAGTACACTGTCATCCACAGCAATAGCGCTGGCGATTTTTTGCATCGCCTGCAGATCACGCGCATGCAACAGCGTACGCAGTGGTGTGCTGTCGAGCATGTCGGCACGGGCAGAGCGCGTCACTTCACGTACCAGCTGTTGTTCGTGGCATTCTTCTGGGTAGCTCATGTGCAACTTGACCATAAAACGGTCCAGTTCGGCTTCAGGCAGCGGGTAGGTGCCTTCTTGTTCAATCGGGTTCTGCGTCGCCAGCACCATAAAGGGTTGCGGCACTTCTAAGGAACGGCCTTCGAGGGTGATGCTGCGTTCTTGCATGACCTCCAGTAAAGCGGCTTGGGTTTTAGCTGGGGCACGGTTGATTTCATCGGCAAGCAGCAGGTTAGTAAAGGCAGGACCCTTGCGTAATTTAAATTGCTCGCTTTGCAGATCGTAGATGGCGTGTCCGGTGATATCGCTGGGCATCAAATCCGGGGTGAATTGGATGCGGTTAAAGTGTCCGGCAAAGCATTGCGCCAAGGCGCGTACCAGCAAGGTTTTACCTAAGCCAGGAACACCCTCAATGAGCACATGCCCTGAAGCAATTAAGCTGCACAGTACGCCTTCAATCACGGCACTTTGGCCAATCAAAGCTTTTTCTAATTCAGCACGTAGTGCTTGCAGTAAACGGCTGGCGCGCTGACGTTGCTGCTCCATTTTCTCCATTGCGCTAGGCGCTGGCGAAGCCGCACTGGGGTTGATCTGCGGCGGCTGTATTGCGCTGGCTTCAGTGGCGCCGACAGCAGCATCGTCGAGGCTCATTTCAAAATCAGAAGGACTTTGGCTCATAGTGCATTCCTTAATTGTTGCAGGCGTTTGACCTGTTGGGTAAAGGCCTGGGCAGAGAGTTTTTTAGCGAAGGGCGGGCGCATGCTGTGTGCAATCAATGCCATCGGTTGTCGGCTTAATTGCTGCAAAACTTGCCATTGCTCACTGACCGCTAAACGGGAAAAGTTGGCATAGCGCTGCTGGGCACGTTGTTGAATGTCTTTCTGTAAAGCAATCAGTAGGCTGCGCTGGCCGTTATAGCGCAGGTTAAACAATGCGGCGGCATGTAAGTGCTCAGTCAGTTGGCGTCGCGAATAGTTGTGTGGGGTGAGCTGCGGACCAAAACGTAAAGCACTTGCCCAAGCACCGAGTAGCAGTAAAACAATCAGCAGCACGCAGGCAAGAGCAAAGTACTGCCACAGTAGGTTGAATAAACCTTGTTGCTGAGGCGGGTTAAACAGCGCCACTTCGCTGTCTTGGCTTAAATACCAGAGCAGCCAAGCATGATCGTAAGCATCAATGTTCTTTTGCTGCCACAGACGGAAATCAGTCACTACCGTGACTAAGCCTTGGCCGTGGGTCAGTTGCAGTAAGTGAGTCGCTGCTTGGCTGTTGGCCCACGCATGGGCGCGATTATCGCTGTCGAATAAATGGTAGCGGCTGTCCAGCTCAAGGTACGCCGGTGATTGCTCGTTTTCTAGATATAAGCGAGTCAGGGTGTTGGGCAACGCAACGTCGTTGGCGATGGCGCGGTAGGGTGCTGCTGCCGATGCGCTAGAGTGCGTGTCGTCCGAGAGCGCTGGCTCTTCAGTCGGTGCTTCTTCGTCTAACTGACTGCTGAGTTGTTTCTTAATACCTAAGCTGTTCAGCAAAGACTTGGCATCCTGTTCGACTTTCTCATGCTGAGCGCTAATGATGAGATGCCCCCCTTGCGTGACCCAGTTCAGTAAGACTGTTTGTTGGCTGTCGATCAGGCTGGCATCATTGCTTAGGATAATTAACGTGCGCTGCTCGGCAGGTGCGCCCATGGCCGTCACTAAACTATCGGCGCTGAAGACGTTAATGCCTTGCTCACGCAAAAAATACTGCATGGCTAAATAAGGATTGCTGCGCGCTTCTGGGCTTGGCCCGAGATCAATACGCTCCTCATAAAAAGTGATTTTTTGACTGAGCCAAACGCCCAGCGCAATCAGCACGACAGCGGTAATAATAACCAGTAGATAGCGTTGCAGAATGTTTTTAATCATCTGCATGCGCCTCGCTTTGTAACTGTTGCCATTGCTCACACAGGGCCATAAATTGTGCGTGTGCCGGTAAACGGTGACCCCAAGCGAGGTTTTGCCAGTGCAGGGTCAGTTGTGTGCTGTAACGTTGCAGCGGTAGGCCAAGGTGTCGGGCCATCACCAATACTTCACCTTCAGTATGCGCATCGGTTAAAGGTAAAGCGTGCTCATCTAACAGATGATTGAGTAAGCCGCGATAGAGTAAACTTAATGCTCCGCGTGGGTCGCTGGGCCAGAGCTTTTCTGCTTGTACCAACCAATCCTTAGCAAGACTGTCGTTACTGACTTCAAGGCCAAATAAGGTTTGCAGCGGTGTGCGCTGGGGTTGTCTATTGGGCAACCATTTTTGACTGAAGGTACGTAACCACTCACGGTAGCGCCACAGTAGAAAAGCGCTGATTAAAATAAAGCCGCTCCAGAGCAGAACTTGCACAATAAAAGAGGCGCTTTCCAGTAGGCTTTCTAGCCAAGTAGGCAGCTTAAACGAGGGCTCTTTTTTAGACTGTGCTCCACTAGGCTCACCAAAGCGCCAGTTCTGGATGACTTGGTGATTCTTAAAGGGTGGCTGTGCCAAGAGTTGATGAATACTCTGCTGCGCTTGTTCGCTATTGAGCATTTGTTTTAGCAATCTTGGATCTGTTGGCCCTAACTCATCCAAGTCGTGCTCGTAAGAGTACTCTTGAATTGGTTGCGCCCATGTCGGTTCTGCTAATGGCAGCAGGCAGCAGCCGACTACTAATAATACAACTGCGCCGCGCTGCAAACGCCGCGCAAGATTACGAAAGACCAGTTCAACATCCCACGCCTCCAATTCAGTGCGTCGGTTCAGGTAAAGGGTAAAGCCGCAAGCAACATAAATGGGCTCCCAAATCACCAGTGCCAGTACATACAACGCATTGCTTAAATGCTCGGCCCAGAGCCAATCATACTGGGTGCTTTCCAGCAGTTTTTGCCAGCTCCAATCGGTTTGGAGTTGCGCGGGGATCAATAAATAGAGCAATACCAACATACCGAGCCAGAGTGCCATTTCAATATGCAAACCAATCACCGTCAGCCACGTTGGTGCGCGCGTGTAGTGTTTGCCAAGGGTGACTAAACGCTGTTGGCGGGCATCGCCTGTCAGGCCTTCCAGTTGCTGTACAGGCATATTGAAACTGCGAGTTAAACTCAAGCGCCGCCACGTCAAACTGGCCAGTAACTGTGGCTTAAGTAGCTTTGGAAACGCTTTTAAACTTTCTACGACACCAAGCTTATCGGCAAACAGCGCGCGCGATAAAATATGCAGCGGTAAGCGTTCCAAGGCAGGCTTTAACCACCAAATAATCAATGCGACTGCGGTTGGCTGCTGCCAAAACAAAAGAGTGAGCAGGGCAAACAAGGGTAGGGTGACAAGTGCCCAAGTGCCCATCAGTAATCCTGCATGACGGCGCGCCAAGAGGATGCCAAGATCCATTGCTTCCCAGGTAGTACGCGGGCGCAGCACTGCTTGAGCTTTACTGAGGTGCATAGCGACCTCGTCCTGAATAGCTTAAATAAAACACCACCAGCGCCCAGAGTGCTGTGCCGACAGTAACTTTAGTGGTTACGGATAAGCTGCTGCTGGATGACCAGTAGGCTTCAATAAAGGCTGCGATGAATAAGAAAAGAATAGCGCCGCCGAGCAGGCGAATACTGATCCTTGCCGCATCACGTAAAGCATTCGCGCGAGTTAAACGTCCAGGCGCAATCAGCGCCGAGCCCAGTTTTAAACCCGCAGCACCGGCCAGCACAATGGCCGTTAGTTCAAAGGCACCGTGACCTATGACAAAAGGCCAAAATGTTTCGTGGTAACCGATGCGCGTGAGATGTCCAGCCACCGCACCAATATGTAAGCCATTAAATAACAAGAAAAATAGACTGCCGAGACCAAACAATAAACCACTGGCAAAGGTTTGAAAGGCAATCCCGATATTATTCATAATATAAAAACCAAACATCACCCAGTCATCTTGATGATCACGTGCGCTCATTGGGCCAATGATGCGATTGGCTGGGTCATACATGCTTTCCATGCTGGCCACTTGATTGGCACTTATCAGGCTATAAATCAAATCTGGAAACCACACCGTGAGCAGCGCCATTAAGGCTAAGCTGCCAAAAAATAATGCGCTGGCCACTGCCACGCTGCGCCATTGCGCACGCACTGTTGCGGGAAAACCAACCAGCACAAAGCCGATTAATTGTTGCAGTGCTGGGCTTTTGTGGCGATAAAACTGTTGATGCCCTTGCAGTGCCAGTTGCTGCAGTTCTTCAATCAGCGGGTAGCTGTAACCGCGCTGCTTAGCTAGAGCTAAGTGCTGACAAATCCCGCGATAGTCTTGGGCAAAATGTTGCACCGCTTGTAGCTGCGGCTGACCCTTACGCAGTGCTTGCACGTTCTCAGCGAAAGCTTGCCATTTGCCTTGGTGCAGTTGTTCAAAGTCCTTTTGCTTCATACTTGTCCCAAAATTGACCGCGCGATCGCGTGCACACCCGGCACTGCTTGGCTTGGCGCAATATGTAAAGTCGGTGCAATAATTGTGGCCAGTTCTTCTTGACGCTGGCTGGAAAGTTGCTGGTGGCGCTCGGCAAAGTCGAGTAGCGCGCGTTGCTCATCAAGGGTTAATAGCACGGATGCAGGGCGGGCTGGCACTTCTGGGAGTGCGCCGCGCTGCGGTGCCTGAGCTTGATACACCACTAAAGTGCCAGCGGCTAAATCGCCTAAACGTTGGAAGCGCGAACTGTTGATCATGCTGAGGATGCCCAGACAATAGGCGAAGGGTAATAAGTCGACAAAGCGCAGCAGATTGCGGGTCAGCGAGGCTGGCCAGCCAACTGGTGTGCCGTCACTGTGAATGACCTGCAAACCCATCAGTTGCTTGCCTGGTGAGCGACCTTGATTGAGTACCTCAAAAAACACCATGTACCACCACAGCAATAAAAAGGTGCTAATCGATGCCAGTCCAGCGCCCAGCTTGCCCATATACAGCCAAGCCATACCGGTTAAAATAAGAATCACACCACGAATCAAAGCATCAATGGTAAAGGCCAAAAAGCGCACCGGTAATCCAGCAGGACGTAAAGGTAGGTCAATACCTTCAGGCGTCTCTAAATAGACTTGGGTGTCTAGAAGAGCGCAGGGTGCTGAAGGCGCGCAGGTTAAATTTGCGTTCAAAATAGGCCAGTCAGGAAAAGTGATAAAGGATCATAGTATAAAATGCAGGTGCAGAAATAAGAAAACTAAACAAGCATTGTGCGGTTTAATGACTATAGTAGTTGTTAGTAAACACAGATTGTTCTTATGTGTCGAGCTTAAAACGACAGCTAAAACATAGGCGGAACACTACCCATTCAATGATTGGTCTGCAAGCCTGATGCTACAGAAGTGTGGGTTATAGAGAAGCTTTAAAACATATTTCAGAATAAAAGAGGCTTAAGCAGTGACTGCCAGTATTTTTTGGTATGACTTTGAAACCACCGGTATTCAAGCGCACATTGATCGTGCTATTCAGGTGGCTGGGATACGCACAAATGAGCAGCTTGAGGAAATCGGTGAGCCGCTCAATATATATTGCAAGTTGTCGGATGATATTTTGCCGCATCCGATATCCAGTTTAGTTACCGGTATTATGCCGCAGACTTTGCAAGAACAGGGTTTAAGTGAGATTGACTTCATTGAGCGTTTGCATGAGCAGTTAATGGTGCCGCAAACCTGTACCGCAGGCTTTAATAATCTACGCTTTGACGATGAGATGACCCGCGCCACTTTGTATCGCAATTTTTATGATCCCTATGCGCGCGAATGGCAGGGCGGCAACAGTCGCTGGGATTTGATTGATGTGTTGCGTTGCACTTGGGCGTTACGTCCGCAGGGAATTAACTGGCCTGAGCATGAAGGGCGAGTCAGCTTTAAGCTTGAACGCTTTACTGAAGCCAATCAGATTGAGCACGGCCATGCCCACGATGCGTTAGCCGATGTGCGCGCCACCATTGCTGTTGCACGTTTATTGCGTGACCGCCAGCCTAAGCTGTTTGACTATTTATATGGGCTGCGCCGTAAAGATGCAGTGCAGGCGCGTATTCGTTTGATGCAGCCGCTGCTGCATGTCTCAAGTAAGTTTTCCGTGGAACGTCACTGTTTAGCGCCCGTCTTACCTTTGGCATGGCACCCAACCAACCGCAACGCTTTAATCGTTTACGATTTGCATGCCGATGTAACACCTTTGCTGGAGTGTGATGCGCAAACCTTGAAGTCACGCCTGTATACCCGTCATAGCGATTTAGCTGAGGGTGAAGTGCCGGTGGGGCTCAAACTTATTCATATCAATAAAAGCCCAGTGATCGCACCGTTAAGTGTCTTGCGCGATGAAGATACTCAGCGTTTGGCCTTTGATCATGACTTGCTGCAGCGGCATTATCAGTTGCTCCGTGATAGCCGTGCGAACTGGCAAGATAAACTTGACGAGGTCTATCAAGAGACACGCGAGTTTGCCGAGCAAGATGTTGAGCAGCAACTGTACAGTGGTTTTTTAAGCCCGCGCGACCGCCAGTTGAGCAATAAGCTGCGTTTAGCCGAGCCCGAGCAGTTACAGCCTGAGCGCTGGCCATTTGATGATGCCCGTTTGCTTGAATTACTGTTTAGATACCGTGCGCGTCATTACCCAGATTCTCTGAGCGGCGCTGAACAGCAACAATGGACAGCTTTTTGTCGCGCGCGTTTAAGTGGAGAGCAGTTGGGGGCGCCGCTAACAATCAGTGACTATTTGGCAGCGTACGCACAGCTGAGCGCAGCAGAGCAAGCACATCCTGCTGTACAGGCATGGCGCAGTCATGTGCAGGTATTGCAGCAACGCTATCAGTTGCCATAATTGGTTTATTGAAAGACAGTTGTTGCCTTCATTTAAAAAGCCCTACAAACAAAGTGTGTAGGGCTTTTTATTTATCCTATTATAAAAGCAGGATCGTACTCTATTTGAGCTTAACAAGGTTTTAGTCGAGCAAAGTTACCCAAGACTCAACAGTGTCGCTGCCCCACTTGGCTTTCCACTCTTTTAGAACTTTGTGGTTGCCGCCTTTAGTTTCGATGACTTCGCCAGTGTGTGGGTTGTTGTATTGCTTCATTTTGCGTGGGCTGCGTGTACGTGTGCTCGTTGTCTTAGTTACGCCACGTGCTGCTTGTGGATCAAGAATCAAAGTAATATCGCGAAGAGATTTGCTATATTCGCTCATCAAAACGCGTAATTTTTCTTCGAATTCGAGTTCTTTCTTTAACTTGCTGTCTTGTGACAGGCTGGCAAGACGCTCTTCAAGTTCTTTAATACGTTCTTTAGTTTCGCGAAACTCATTAATCAATGACATGGGTAATCCTCTGGTAAATGTTTATATGTAGATTAAGGATTGTCGAGCGTGTCCGTAAGTCACCAGTGATCCAGTGAAACTCTATAAAACTCCAAGTTTCTCAATAATAGCAATGTGCTCATTTGAGATACCTTAATATGTGTTGAATGATAGGCGTATCTAATGCTTATGTAAAGAATATAAATCATAAATATATGTTGGGTTTAGTAGCTATTTCTAGATGTTTAAAGCTATATGCGCAATATCTAATATAGGATTATTAGTATTTAGCAAAGATTCTTTTTAACTGTGCCTGTAATACTAGTTTGAAGAAACTGTAATTCGGCCTAATTAGAGAAATCGATTCAATAGGTGCTGTTTTCTCCGTCGATATCGGATTTTTGAGGCCATTCGTTTGCTGACGCGGCAGGCTGGGAGCGGTAGAATAGCGCGCATTCCTTTATTTATTACATTTCTAGCTTTGTGGAGTTTTGCATGCACACGTTTCGCCTTATTATTGCTTGCCCGGATCGCGTCGGAATTGTTGCCAAGGTGAGTAATTTTTTAGCGACCTATAATGGTTGGATTCACCAAGCCAGTCATCACTCTGATGAGCACAGTGGCTGGTTTTTTATGCGCCATGAAATTCGTGCTGAATCCTTACCTTTTGATTTGGACGGTTTTAAGCAAGCCTTCACGCCGATTGCCAATGAGTTTTCCATGACTTGGCAAGTCACCGACTCCAACGTTAAAAAACGTGTGGTATTGATGGCCAGTCGCGAATCCCATTGCTTGGCAGATTTACTGCACCGTTGGCACCGCAATGAGCTGGACTGTGAGATCCCTTGCGTGATTGCCAATCATGATGATTTACGCAGCATGGTCGAATGGCACGGTATTCCGTTTTATCACGTGCCTGTTGACCCACAAGACAAGGAGTCAGCGTTTGCTGAAGTCAGTCGCTTGATTGATGAGCATGAAGCCGATTGTGTGGTGTTGGCCCGCTATATGCAGATTTTGCCGCCTGATTTATGTGAGAAGTACCACGGTCGAGTGATCAATATTCATCACAGTTTCCTGCCTTCTTTTATCGGTGCTAAACCTTACCATCAGGCGGCTTTACGTGGGGTTAAGCTGATTGGTGCAACCTGTCACTATGTCACTCAGGATTTAGATGCAGGGCCAATTATTGAGCAAGACGTGGTGCGCGTCAGTCATCGCGACAGCATTGAAGATATGGTGCGCAACGGTAAAGATGTAGAAAAAATAGCGCTGGCGCGTGGCTTGCGTTATCACTTAGAAGACCGTGTGTTGATTCATGATAATAAAACCGTAGTCTTTGATTAATTAGTCTGCACTCTAAGGCGTCTATATAGCGGGCGCTGCATTTTGAGTTGTAACTGAGCAGAACAGAGGGTTTAGCTGGGCATGAGTAGCGAAG
Source organism: Pseudomonas sp. (assembly GCA_048266525.1). Taxonomy (GTDB): domain Bacteria; phylum Pseudomonadota; class Gammaproteobacteria; order Pseudomonadales; family Pseudomonadaceae; genus Denitrificimonas. Next base: position 272,582 of record JBLWZG010000002.1, on the reverse strand, counting down.
ATGATGAGCAGCAACCAATCCTTAAAGCCACTGTGCAGCCGTTAGCCCGAGTGGGCGAGGGCTGTTTGAGCCGTTTTGACCCGGATGCGTTAACTGAGCAGCAAGGTGCTGATTTTTCTGCTGCCCAAGCGTTGCGCCAGCAACTGTTGGCCGAGCACAATCCTCAGTTAAAGAATAAAAAATAACGCTTTAAACGTGCGCAGCATCTGCACTGCCGTTTGTATGCCTCACTGGAGAACTCACACATGACGCAAGCTGACCAATTATTGCTAGGGGCCGATGAGCAAGGTTTGCCGATTGGCCATCTCTTACGTTTTGCTAACCGGCATGGCTTGATTGCTGGCGCCACCGGTACCGGTAAAACAGTCACCATGCAACGTTTGGCGGAAGCCTTCAGTGATGCCGGTGTGCCTGTGTTTGCTGCCGATATTAAAGGGGATTTCTGTGGTATTGCTGCGGCAGGTGAGCCTAAAGGCAAAATTGCCGAGCGCATTGCTGCAATGCCGTGGCTTGCACATACGCCGCAAGCTTATCCCGTCTCGATGTGGGATGTGTACGGCGAAACAGGGCATCCACTGCGCACCACGATCAGCGATATGGGGCCTTTGTTACTTGGCAACTTATTGGAGTTGACTGACAGTCAACAAGCTATTTTATATCTGGCGTTTCAAGTGGCGGATCGTGAAGGCTTGCTGCTGCTTGATTTAAAAGACTTAAAAGCGATGCTCAACCATTTGCGCGATCAACCTGACGCGCTCGGTGATGATCGGGCTTTATATACAGCGCAATCGGCCAATGCTTTGCAGCGCAAACTGTCGATGCTCGAGCAGCAGGGCGGTGAGATGCTGTTTGGCGAGCCAGCGCTGCAACTGGAAGACATTTTACGCGTTGATCGTGATGGTCGTGGACGCATTCATATGCTCGATGCCAGCCGCTTAGTGCATCAAGCGCCGCGCGTCTATGCAACATTTTTACTCTGGTTGCTGGCTGAGTTGTTTGAGCAGTTACCTGAGCGTGGTGATGCTGATAAACCTATCTTAGCGTTGTTTTTTGATGAGGCGCACTTGCTGTTTAAAGGTACGCCGCAAGCCTTGCGCGACCGCTTAGAACAGGTGGTGCGCTTGATTCGTTCGAAAGGCGTGGGGGTGTTTTTCGTCACTCAGTCACCGGCTGACTTGCCCGATGCCGTGCTGGCGCAGTTAGGCCTGCGTATTCAGCATGGTTTGCGTGCTTTTACGGCTAAAGAACAAAAGTCGTTAAGAGCCGTGGCGGATGGTTTTCGACCCAACCCTGCGATTGATACCTTAAAAGTGTTAACTGAGTTAGGCATTGGCGAAGCCCTGTACGGTGGTTTGGAGGCGAAAGGTACGCCAGCAATGGTGCAGCGCGTCGCGATAGCACCACCACAATCACGCGTAGGGCCTTTAGATGATGTCGAGCGTGCCAACTTGGTCAGTCGCTCGCCTTTACTCGGCTATTACGAAAAGGCATTTGATCGTATTTCGGCGTATGAGATGCTTGCAGAACGTGCTGAACAACAGGCACAAACTGCAGCAGAGGTGCCTGTGGCTCAGTCGAAAAAGGCTGCGGCAAACAGCGCCACTGGTGGCGTGGCTGATGTTTTGGGTGGTATCGCCGGGCAAGTGTATAAAAGCACCTTGCGTCAGGCCGTCAATCAGATCAGTCGACAGATTGTTCGTGGTCTTCTTGGCTCCTTGACCGGCAAGCGTTAATAACTAGCTACGAGCAGGTCAGCCCTTTGCTAGCAAGGCTGGGTTGTAGTAAATACTGTAGGAGTGGGCCATGCCCACGATGATTGCAGCGGTAATCTTTAGCGGTTTTCTGGCGGTCTGTGCATTTTGTGAAACTAAAATCGCGGGCATGGCCCGCTTATACGTGGTGTGCTGTAAAAACGCGGGCATGGCCTGCTCCTACGGGATGTCTGAATTGCCCTAATAAGCCGTTAGCATTTAACGCAGCATATTTTTAATCGCTTCTTCTTCTTGAATCAGCACTTGTTGGCGGGCATCGATGCGTGCAGCCAGTGGGTAGTTGTTGCTGGCGCGGCGCTTTGCGTAATCCAGTTGCTCAATGGCTTGGGTGTAATCACCCACCCGCGAGAAAAACTCCGCACGTGCTTCATGCAAACCAATAATGTTATTGGAGAGCCCGCGCACCTCAGCAACTTCAAACCAGATATCAGGGTCATTGGGACGTTGTTTTAATAAAAAATTGATAGTTTTTTCAGCGCCAGCAATGTCATTTTGTTTGAGTTGGATTTCATATTTGGCGCTTTGTAACGGAAAGTTATTTGGGTAACGTTCCAGTAAACCTTCTACCCGCTGACTGGCTTGGGCAAATTGATTGCTACTGAGTTCTAAATCGACCGCTGCGAGATTGTAAATAATGCTGTTCGAGCTTTTCTTCAATAACACATCTAAATTGCTACGTGCTTCTGCCAGTTGATTACCACGAATAAGTGCGAGCACCAGTCCGTAACGGGCTTCCTCGAGGTTTGGGTTATCCGCCAAAAGGCTGCGAAAGCGCTTCAGAGCTAAACCTGAAGTATCCTCAAACGTCAGCTGTAAACGCGCACGGATCAGTTGGTAATACAGGCTGTCAACCACGCCTTTGCCATCATTGTATTGCTCTGCGCGGTTACGCGTATCAGCAATCCGTGATTCAGAAACAGGGTGTGTCAGTAAAAACTCAGGTGGCATACGATCGTAACGGTATTGGCGCATCAAGCGCTCAAACATGCTCGGCATAGCGTGCGGGTCAAAACCAGCTTTGGATAAGTTGATGAGGCCAATGCGATCGGCTTCTTGCTCATTTTGCCGGGAAAATCGACGTTGCTCTTGGATTGCAGCAGCTTGGCTGGAGGCAATTGCTGCCATACCTAGATCGCCAGCACCTGCGGCGGCGGCCACCACACCGGCTAACATGGCTGCCATTAACGGAACCTGCATGCGTTTTTGTGCTTCCAACCCGCGGGCAAAGTGACGTTGTGATAAGTGGGCTAACTCGTGTGCCATGACTGATGCGTATTCTGCTTCAGTTTGTGCATGTAAAAATAAACCGCCATTGACTCCGATAATGCCACCGGGTGCAGCAAAGGCGTTTAACTGAGGGCTGGCCAGTAATATAAACTCAAGACGCCGATCATTGAGTTGGCTGTTTTCTGCCAAGCGGTAGACGCTGCTTTCCACATAGTCTTTCAGTAATGGGTCTTCAAGCTGGCGCACCTGACCGCGCAAAATACTCAACCAAGCACGTCCCAGTTGGTGCTCTTGCTCGGGAGAGACAATCGCAGAGCTGGAATCACCAAGTGAAGGCAAATCGTTGGCCAAAGCAGGTTGTGCCAACAGACAGGCCAAGACGAGTAGAACGGGACGGAAAAACGGCATGGCGCTCTCTTTACAGAAACAACGGTGGTATACGCTACAATGCATGCAATTTCTGAGCAAGGCCAGCAATGGACATTGCACTAATTTAATTAGACTATGGGGATGCTGAAGCATTCTTTAAAGAGGATGTGCGTGAATGAGTAAAATAGAGCAACATCATGATGTGGAAGTGGATGCGCAAGGTTTAGCCTGTCCGATGCCGTTGTTAAAGGCTAAGTTGGCGCTCAATAGCATGCCGGTGGGTGCGGTATTAAAAGTGCTGGCGACGGATGCAGGATCACAGCGTGATTTTCGTTCCTTTGCGCGCTTGGCCGGTCACAGCCTACTGGATGAAGCAGTTGAGCAGGCTGTGTTTACCTATTGGTTGCGTAAAGACTGTTGATTGCTTTGGTGCGCTGACAAAGCTTGCGCGGCGTTCAATACTTCAGCAGCGTGCCCGGCAACTTTGACCTTGCGCCACTCACTACGCAAAACGCTTGCGCCATCAATTAAGAACGTGCTGCGCTCAATGCCAAGGTGCTCTTTGCCATAGAGTTTTTTCAGTTTGATCACATCAAACTGTTTGCACAGGCTTTCATCAGGATCACTGATTAACTCAAAAGGAAAGTCGTGCTTGGCTTTAAAGTTTTCATGGCTACGCATACTGTCGCGGGAAACACCAAACACAAGGGTGTTTGCTGCCGCAAATTGCTCATGTAAGTCTCGGAAATCTTGGCTTTCAGTAGTGCAGCCTGGGGTGTTGTCTTTCGGGTAAAAATACAGCACCACATTTTTCCCTGCGCAGTCCGTGAGTTGCACAGTTTTGTCGCCAGTAGCTTGAGCTGTGAAGTTCTCAATGGGTTGGTTCAGCATCGGTATTCCTCATGCTTAAGGTGTTTGTGGGCGCCAAGGCTCGATTAACGCATCTAAATTGAGCGCATCCGCAAAGTCGAGAAACTGATCGCGAAGCCAATTGATTTGCGTACTTGCTAATAAAGTCACGGTAATCGTGGCGTTGAGCATGGTGGTGTCGGTTTGTGGCGCTTGGTACGTATCGTAAATGATATTTACTAAGCCAATCTGGTGGTCAGTAAAGAATTGGCAGAGTTCTGCGAGAATATCAGGGCGATACAAGGCGCTGACATACACAATATAAGGCAGTGCCTGCGGGCGCTCTTCTTCATCTTCGCTACGGGTATGGGTCAGCTGTAGATCGTGGCGCTTGGCTAATGAGGCTAAACTGCTTTCTAGGCGTGCTAAAGCATCCCATGAACCGCCCGCTTGAACAATTAATACACTGTATTGACCATGGCGAGTTAAGCGGCTGCTGATTACCGAGCAGCGGTTTTCTTGGCAAGCGCGGCAAATGATATTGGTCAGCTCGAGTGGGTCACGCCCCATGGCGCTGATTAATAAGTATTGTTCACGTAGCGGTAGGACAGACATTCAGCATTCCTGGATAGGGTTTTAGCGTATTTTACGCCTCTAAGAGCACTAGGGTAACGAAAAGCGACGACAAGTGGAATGGCAAAGACGCGAGCAGTGCTTGTGCAAGGCGAAAGGCATCAGTAACATTACTGATCTCTTATATTTCTATTCTATTTTGGCAGGAGCGGTTGCATGATTTCGGGCAGTATGGTCGCAATAGTTACGCCCATGGATGCGCACGGCGCACTTGATTGGCAAGCCTTGTCAAGGCTTGTTGATTTTCACTTGCAAGAAGGTACTGATGCATTAGTTGTTGTGGGCACCTCAGGTGAGTCGGCAACTTTGAGTGTTGAAGAGCACGTTGAAGTGATTCGTCGCGTGGTCGATCAAGTCAAAGGACGCATTCCTGTGATTGCTGGTACAGGGGCCAACTGCACACGTGAGGCGGTCGAATTAACCCGCAATGCAAAGAGTGTTGGTGCGGATGCATGTTTATTGGTAACTCCGTATTACAACAAGCCAACCCAAGAAGGCCTGTATCAGCATTTTAAACATATTGCTGAAGCCGTAGCGATTCCGCAGATTTTGTATAACGTGCCGGGTCGCACGGTTTGCGATATGTTGGCCGATACGGTTGTGCGCCTGTCTGCTGTGCCGAATATCGTTGGTATTAAAGAAGCGACCGGTAATATTGAGCGTGGCAAGGATATTATCACCCGTGTTCCTAGCGACTTTTATGTGTATTCCGGTGATGATGCCACGGCCTATCAGTTGATGCTGGCCGGTGGAAAGGGCAATATTTCAGTGACAGCCAATATTGCGCCGCGTGCAATGCATGAACTGTGTCAGTTGGCGATGGCCGGTGATGCGGCGGGGGCAAAAGCACTCAATGACCGTTTAATGCCACTGCATGAGAACTTATTTTTAGAAGCCAATCCAATCCCAGTGAAATGGGCATTGCAACAGATGGGCTTAATTGAGCAAGGCATTCGTTTACCGCTGACTTGGTTCAGCGAGCAATACCACGACACTTTACGCCAGGCCATGCGTCAGTCCGGCATTTTGAATTAATCTGAGGTTTTAAAACGCATGAAGCGATTCGCTGGAATATGTGTATTAGCAGTGACTGCAAGCAGCATGACTGGCTGTGGATGGTTGATGGGTAAAGATGGCTATTTTCGTGACCGTGGCAGTGACTATTTAGAGGCACGTCCAACGCCAGCCATTCAGTTACCTGAAGGCGCACAAGCCAAGCGCCTTGATCCATTACTACCGATTCCGCACCGTATTACTTCTGCAGCACCTGCTGCTGAGTACAAAGTGCCGCGTCCGCTGCCTTTACCGGCCAGCGCATTAGCAGGCGATTTCAGTGTGCAAAAAAGTGGAGCGTTGAGCTGGGTGGTTGCCCAGCGTATTCCTGCGCAAGTGTGGCCGGTTGCCCAGCAGTTTTTTGAAGCCAATGGTTTGAAAATTGCTGAGGAGCGACCACATTTGGGTGAGTTCACTTCACAGTGGCAAGCTCCCAGTGAGTTTAATCCAAGTTTAGTCCGACAGGTATGGGGCAGTGCACCGAATGACTTGCAAACGCGTTTCCGTGTCCGCATTGAGCCGGGTGTGCAGCGCAACAGCAGTGAGATCTTTATTGATCAAGCCCAGCGCAATGCCAGCAGTCAAGTGGAAGCGCCTTGGTCAGACAGCGCTGTTACAAACAGTAGCGCAGCTGTCTTGCTGGAAGAGCTCAATGTGTACTTAGCTCAGCGTACGGAAAAAGGTGATTCGGTCTCTTTGTTGGCCAGCAAAACCTACGACACGCCTAAGCGGGTGAGCTTAATTGATGGCGGTAACAACACTAAGGTGTTGCGCTTGGATGCCAGCTTTGATCGTGCGTGGTCGAGTGTCGGTCGTGCTTTGAGCGCCGCAGATATTCGCGTTGATGACCTCAACCGCAGCACCGGTGTTTACTACATTGATTTGGCTGAAGGCGCGAAGAAAGAAGAGCCAGGTTTCTTTAAGCGTTTATTTAGTTCTAAAAAGAAAGCGGCTGAAACAGTCAGCAAAGAGCGCTATATCGTGCGTTTGACGGCAATTAACCAGCAAGTGTTCGTCAGCGTTGAGCGTGACTTAGAGACTTTAGCGCCTGCCGATGTCAGCTTGCGCGTTTTAGAGCAGTTGCGTAGCAATTTAGACTAGTTTCAGGCTATTCAATTCACCAGCAGGCGAAACGATGATTTCGCCTGCTGCGTTTCTAACTATAGGATTTTTGCAATGAGTCAGCAGCCTTCACTTAGCCTCAAAAAACTCTATTCAGGCAAAGTTCGTGACCTCTATGAAGTTGATGATCAGCGCATGCTGATGGTCGCTAGCGATCGTCTGTCTGCATTCGATGTGATTTTGCAGCAGCCCATTCCAGACAAGGGCAAGATTCTCACAGAGATTTCTAACTTTTGGTTTAACAAGCTTGAGCACATTATTCCAAACCATTTTACCGGTGATCAGGTCAGCGATGTAGTCAGTCCTCAAGAGCTGCCCTTAGTTGAAGGTCGTGCCGTGGTAGCCAAACGCCTCAAGCCGGTTGCGGTTGAAGCCATTGTGCGCGGCTACTTAGTCGGTTCAGGCTGGAAAGAATATCAGCGCAGTGGCACGGTTTGCGGTATTCAATTACCAGCAGGCTTGCAAGAAGCGCAGCAGTTGCCAGAGCCTATTTTCACCCCGTCAACTAAAGCTGAAGTGGGCGACCACGATGAAAACATTAGCTTTGCTCAGTGCGCTGCGATTATTGGTGAAGATTTAGCCAAGCAAGTACGCGATGCATCATTAGCGCTGTACCAAGCAGCGGTTGAGTACGCCGCTACGCGCGGTATTATCATCGCCGATACCAAATTTGAATTTGGTTTAGACAATGACGGTACTTTGACTCTGATGGATGAGGCATTAACGCCAGACTCCAGTCGTTTTTGGCCAGCCGACAGCTATCAGGTCGGCACTAACCCGCCGAGCTTTGATAAGCAATTTGTGCGTGATTGGTTAGAGAGCAGCGGTTGGAACAAAGAGCCGCCAGCGCCTGCCATTCCAGCGGATGTTGCGCAAAAAACGGCGGATAAATACCGCGAAGCGTTGCAGCGTTTAACTCAGTAGTCAGTCACCGCTACAGCGGTATTGGATCGCTCTTTATTTGTTGAGAAAGGTTGCTTAATGTCGGCTTCATTTGTTCATTTGCGTGTGCACAGCGAATTTTCATTGGTGGATGGCTTGGTGCGCATCAAGCCCTTGATTAAAGCAGTCAGTGAAGCCGGTATGCCTGCTGTGGCTGTCACCGATCAGAGCAATATGAGTTCGCTGGTGAAGTTTTATACGGCCGCGCAAAAAGGCGGGGTGAAGCCAATTTGTGGTGCTGATATTTGGCTCGCTAGCGCTGAAGAAGATGGCCCGCTGACGCGGATGACCTTGCTGGTAATGACGCCGCAAGGTTATCGCAATCTAACCGAGCTGATTTCCCTCGGTTTTACTGATGGCCAACACAATGGCTTGGCTATCTTGCAACGCGATTGGGTCAAGCAGGCTGCTACAGGTTTGATTGCGCTGTCTGGGGCAAAAGATGGCGAGATTGGCTTGGCCCTGCTGGCCGGTGATACAGCTAAAGCAGCTGCGCTACTGACGGAATGGCAGGCTGTGTTTGGCGATCGCTTTTATTTAGAGCTGCAGCGCACGCAGCGGCCGAATGATGAAGAGCATGTCCATGCCGCGGTTGCTTTGGCGGCCGAGTCAGGTGTAGCAGTGGTGGCCACCAACGATGTGCGTTTCTTAGAGCAAGATGATTTTGCTGCACATGAAACCCGTGTCTGTATCGGCGAAGGCCGCACGTTAGATGATCCACGTCGTCCGCGCATTTATTCAGAACAGCAATACTTAAAAACGCCTGCTGAAATGGCTGAGTTGTTTGCTGATATTCCAGAGGCTTTGCGCAATAGCGTTGAGATTGCCAAGCGTTGCAATATTGAAGTGCAATTGGGCACACACTTTTTGCCAGACTTTCCTGTGCCCGAAGGCATGACCATTGATGAGTATTTGCGCCATGTGTCATTTGCAGGGCTAGAAGAGCGCCTGTCAGTGACTTTGCCCAAAGATACTCCTGATTATGCTGCCAAGCGCAAGGTTTATGATGATCGCTTGAACTTTGAGCTGGATATTATTATTCAGATGGGCTTTCCCGGTTATTTTTTGATCGTAATGGATTTTATCCGTTGGGCGAAAAATAACGGTGTGCCGGTCGGGCCTGGCCGTGGATCGGGGGCCGGCAGTCTGGTGGCTTATGTGCTGCACATTACCAACCTTGATCCGCTGCTGTATGACTTGCTGTTTGAACGCTTTCTTAACCCTGAGCGGGTGTCCATGCCTGACTTTGACGTCGACTTCTGCATGGATGGCCGTGATCGGGTGATTGAATATGTGGCCAACACCTACGGACGTACCGCGGTTAGTCAGATTATTACTTTTGGTACCATGGCGGCAAAGGCGGTGGTGCGTGATGTTGCGCGCGTGCAAGGCAAAGCTTACGGTTTAGCCGATCGACTGTCGAAGATGATCCCGTTTGAAGTCGGCATGACGCTTGGTAAAGCGTTCGAAGCAGAAGAGGCGTTACGCGACTTTCTGGCGGCCGATGAAGAGGCTGCAGAAATTTGGGCGATGGCGCTCAAGCTTGAAGGTATCACTCGGGGCACGGGTAAACACGCCGGTGGTGTGGTGATCGCACCGACCAAATTGACTGACTTTTCGCCTATTTCCTGTGATGAAGAAGGCGCTGGCCTTGTTACCCAATTTGATAAAGATGATGTGGAAGCAGCCGGGCTGGTGAAGTTTGACTTTTTGGGTCTGCGTACTCTGACCATTATTAAATGGGCGCTAGAAAACATTAACCGCGACCGTGCCAAGCTGGGTGAGCCGCCGCTGGATATCGACTTTATTGCGCTGGACGACAAGCCAACCTATCAAATGTTGCAACGCGCAGAAACCACAGCGGTGTTCCAGCTTGAGTCGCGCGGCATGAAAGAGCTGATTAAAAAGCTTAAGCCCGACTGTTTGGAAGACCTTATCGCTCTGGTGGCCTTGTTCCGTCCGGGTCCATTGCAATCGGGCATGGTTGATGACTTTATCAACCGTAAGCATGGCCGTGCGGAGCTGGCTTACCCACACTCTGATTATCAATATGAAGGCTTGAAGCCAGTTCTGGCGCCCACCTACGGGATTATTTTGTACCAAGAACAGGTCATGCAAATTGCTCAGGTGATGGCTGGTTACTCCTTGGGGCAAGCCGATATGCTGCGTCGTGCCATGGGTAAAAAACAGCCTGAAGAAATGGCGAGACAGCGCGGTGGTTTTGTTGATGGTTGTACCGCCAATGGTATTGATCCGCACTTGTCGGGTAATATTTTTGACCTGGTAGAGAAGTTCGCAGGTTATGGTTTTAACAAGTCGCACTCGGCGGCTTATGGTTTGGTGTCTTATCAGACGGCTTGGTTAAAGCAGCATTATCCGCCACAGTTTATGGCCGCCGTGTTATCTGCTGATATGGATAACACCGACAAAGTCGTCATCCTGGTTGAAGAATGCCGCAGCATGAAATTGCGCATTATGGCACCAGATGTGAATCAGTCTGAATACAAGTTCACTGTTAACTCTGAAGGCCATGTGGTTTACGGTCTTGGCGCGATTAAAGGGGTCGGTGAGGGCCCGGTTGAAGCTATTGTTGCCGCACGCGGTGAGCGGCCGTTTACCGATTTGTTCGACTTCTGTGCGCGCATGGATTTAAAACGTATTAATAAGCGCACGCTGGATGCCTTGGTGCGCAGCGGTGCATTGGATCGCCTGGGTCCATACTTTTCTGATCAACTTGATGAGTATCAAGCGGGTATTGATCGCAACCGCGCCGTATTGCTGGCAGCGATGGAAGAAGCCATTCAGACCGCTGATCAAGCTGCACGCAACCGTGAAAGTGGCCACATGGATCTGTTTGGCGAGATGTTTGCTGAGGCAGAAGTGGATCTGTATGCGCAGTATCGCAACGCGCGTGAGTTGACCTTAAAAGAACGCTTGAAAGGCGAGAAAGAAACCTTAGGTTTGTATCTGACTGGCCACCCGATCGATGAATATGAAGGTGAAGTCAGACGTTTTGCGCGCCAGCGTATTATTGATTTACGACCTGCCCGAGACACCCAGACAGTGGCTGGTTTAATGGTTAACTTGCGCGTGATGCGCAATAAAAAGGGCGACAAGATGGGTTTTATTACCCTTGATGATCGCTCCGCGCGTATTGAAGCATCGCTGTTTGCTGAAGCCTTTAATCAAGCGCAAGCCTTACTGCAAACCGATGCTTTAGTGATTGTTGAAGGCGAAGTCAGTCATGATGATTTTTCCGGCGGTCTGCGTTTGCGTGCTAAACGTGTGATGGGGTTAGAGGAAGCGCGTACCAGTTTGGCGCAAAGTTTACGCATGAATGTGTCTGTGACAGACTTAAGTCGTGACAGTCTTGCGCGCTTAAAAGCATTACTATTGCAATATAAAGGTGCGTGTCCACTGACAGTGCAGTACAGCAGTGCCAGCGCCACAGCTTTGTTGGAGTTTTCTGAGCAGTGGAAAATAGAGCCCACAGATGACTTGATTCAGGCGTTACGTGACCTGTTTGGTAAAGATAACGTCTTTTTACACTATCGTTAACACATCGACATGTGTGATGGTCAGCCAACAGGCTCGGCCCATACAGAATTTGGTGATTTACGTTGTTACTTTCGCGTAAATTTTAAACATTGCAACACGGCCTAACCGCCGTAACAAAAAATGGATGCCCCTGATGAACCCTAGTTTTTTGGATTTTGAACAGCCCATTGCCGATCTTCAGGCGAAAATTGAAGAGTTACGTTTGGTAGGTAATGACAACGACTTAAACATTGGTGAAGAAGTTGCGCGTCTACAAGAAAAAAGTAACGCGCAGACTAAAAGCATTTTTGCCAACTTAACCAGCTGGCAAATTGCCCGCATGGCGCGTCACCCGCAGCGTCCTTACACGCTGGATTATATTGAGCATTTATTTACTGAGTTTGAGGAGCTGCACGGCGACCGTCACTTCTCCGATGATGCCGCGTTGGTTGGCGGTATTGCTCGCTTTAATGATAAGCCAGTGATGGTGATCGGTCATCAAAAAGGCCGTGAAGTACGCGAAAAAGTACGACGTAACTTTGGTATGCCGCGCCCTGAAGGCTATCGCAAAGCTTGTCGATTAATGGAAATGGCAGAGCGCTTTAAAATGCCAATTTTGACTTTCATTGACACTCCCGGTGCTTACCCTGGGATTGACGCTGAAGAGCGCGGCCAAAGTGAAGCCATTGCTTGGAACTTGCGGGTGATGTCGCGTTTGAAAACACCAATTATCTCAACGGTCATTGGTGAGGGCGGTTCCGGTGGCGCATTAGCCATTGGTGTGTGCGACCGTTTGAACATGTTGCAATATGCAACCTATGCGGTGATTTCCCCTGAAGGCTGTGCATCGATTCTCTGGAAAACTGCAGACAAAGCAGCTGATGCAGCTGAGGCAATGGGTATTACGGCAGAGCGTTTACAGGGTTTGAAAATTGTTGATCACGTGATTGCTGAGCCGCTTGGCGGCGCGCATCGCGATCTTAAAACAACCGTTGCGTCGATTCGTGAAACCTTGACGGCACAATTGGATGAGCTGTTGACCTTGGATACCGACGAATTGCTGGCGCGTCGTTACGAGAAGTTGATGGGTTTTGGTATCGTTTAATTACCACTGCTTGCAGCACTGGCGTACTCTAAGTCTTTACTTGGGTGCGCCTTGCAGCCCTGTTCTTGTGGCTGTTTCTTATGTTAGACATTGAAAAATATATCCTAGATAAACTGTTGCCTTGGCGCGATAAATCTTCGTTTTGCATCGCTTTTTCCGGTGGCATGGATTCGACAGTACTGTTGCATGCGATTGCACGTCTGGCCAAACAGCATCGCTTGCCTCAGTTGCGGGCAATTTATATTCAGCATGGCTTGCAAGAGGCAGCACAGGCTTGGCCAGCACATTGTCAGCGGGTGTGTGCCGAACTGCAGATGCCGTTAAGCGTGATTGAGGTCAATGTTGCGCAGACTGCCAGTGTTGAGCGAGCGGCGCGTGAGGCGCGTTATGCAGCCTTTGCTGAGCATTTGCACAGTGACGAGGTGTTGCTGATGGCGCAGCATTTGGATGATCAAGCAGAAACTGTTTTGTTTCGTCTGTTACGTGGGGCTGGCGTCTCAGGTTTGCGGGGTATTCCAGCGCAGCGTGCTTTGCGCGTTGGGTACTTGCTGCGACCGTTGTTAGGTCTTAGTCGTCAGCAATTGCAAAGCTATGCACAGCAGCAGGGTTTGCAATGGATTGAAGACCCCTCGAATGCCAGCGATGGCTTTGCCCGTAATTATTTACGTCAGCAAATTATTCCACGCCTACAAACCCGATGGCCGGCTTTGCGAAGCACCTTGCAACGTAGCGCGCAGCATATGCAAGAAGCGCAGCACCTGTTAGATGAGCTGGCTGAATTGGATCTAAAGCATGCTCAACCGCAAGCCTCTTTAGCTTGGCTGCATTTACCTAGCCTCGATTTAACTGTTGTGCGTGACTTGTCCTTGGCTCGGCAGAAAAATCTCTTACGTTACTGGCTGGCCGCTTTTACTTTGCCGCCTGACAGTGCCCATTGGCAAAGTTGGCAGACATTGCGTGACGCCAAAAGTGCGGCCAAGCCACTCTGGCGTTTGCAGCAAGGCGCGCTGCTGCGCAGTCAAAATACTGTGTATTGGTTGCCGCAAGACTATTTAGATGAGCCGCCTGCGCTGAGTTTAACCATTGCTTGCGCTGGACGTTATCAGTTAGCTCACAATGGCTTTTTAATCGTTAGCGGTGAGTTGCATGCACCGCTACAGATTAGCTATCGACAGGGCACTGAGCGTCTATTGATTGCCGGTCGCGGCCATCGTGATGTAAAACGTCTTCTGCAAGAAGAGGGGATACCTGCCTTTTTGCGGGGGCGTCTGCCGCTGGTTTTTCAGCAGGATCAGCTGGTGGCGATTGCTAATCTGACACATTTAAATCGCCCCTCACTCAGCAAGGTCACAATTGATTGGCAGCTTGTTGACGAGAATCAGTTCGTTGCGAAATAGATGTGAATGCGCGCCAGTGAGCAGGGATTGTTTGATTGATGTACAGTCTTGGATAATTAAACCTAGAAAAGCTGTTTTTTAGTGGTTTCTTGGTTTGAGTCATAAACAGCTTTCGCGTAGACTATTCTCCCGTCTATTAGTTGATTAGTGCAGGTGCTTCATTGCTCCTGTAGCGCTTGCTTTTAATTGCAAATTATCAAGCACAGCTTTCAATGCTTATCTTCGGCGGTTTGCCGCCTAAACGCAGAATCCAGGGTTATTTATGACGCGCTACATCTTCGTCACAGGCGGTGTTGTTTCTTCATTGGGGAAAGGTATTGCCTCAGCTTCATTGGCCGCTATTCTTGAGGCGCGTGGCTTAAAAGTCACCCTGCTAAAACTTGATCCGTACATCAACGTCGATCCGGGCACCATGAGTCCGTTTCAGCACGGTGAAGTCTTTGTGACGCACGACGGAGCGGAAACGGACCTTGATTTAGGCCACTACGAGCGCTTTGTGCGCACCACTATGACGCAAAATAACAACTTCACCACCGGTCGTGTGTATGAAGAAGTCTTGCGTCGCGAGCGCCGTGGCGACTACTTAGGTGCAACCATCCAGGTCATTCCGCACATCACAGATGAAATCAAGCGCCGTATTATTAAAGGCGCGGGTGATGCTGACATCGCCATGGTTGAGATCGGCGGTACTGTCGGTGATATCGAATCCCAACCGTTCCTTGAAGCCATTCGTCAGTTGCGTGTGGAAGTCGGTGCCAAGCGTGCCATGCTGATGCACTTAACCTTAGTGCCGTATATCGCCACGGCTGGAGAGACAAAAACCAAGCCGACACAGCACTCGGTCAAAGAATTACGCTCGATTGGTTTGCAGCCTGATGTGTTGGTGTGCCGTTCAGATCGCCCAGTGGATGTGGCATCACGCCGTAAAATTGCCTTATTTACTAACGTTGAAGAACGTGCTGTCGTCAGCTTGCATGACGTGGATACCATTTATAAAATTCCTGGGATTTTGCACAGTCAAGGCCTTGATGACTTCGTGGTGGAGCGTTTCGGTTTAGAATGCGATGGCGCTGATCTGGCTGAGTGGGATCGAGTGATTGATGCCAAGCTTCACCCTAAGCAAGAAGTAACGATCGCCATGGTTGGTAAGTACATGGAGTTACTGGATGCCTATAAATCGCTGATTGAGGCGATGAGTCATGCTGGTATTGAAACGCAAACTCGAGTGAAAATGCTGTATATCGACTCCGAGGACCTTGAGAATCAAGGCACTGAGGTGCTCGAAGGTGTGGATGCAGTATTAGTGCCGGGTGGCTTTGGTTTGCGTGGTGTGGAAGGTAAGATCAAAGCGGTGCAGTACGCACGTGAAAACAATATTCCTTACCTTGGTATTTGCCTCGGTATGCAGGTTGCAGTCATTGAATTTGCACGCAATGTACTGGGTTGGACAGATGCTAACTCCACAGAGTTTGACAAGCACAGCGAGCACCCGGTAGTGGGGCTGATTTCTGAGTGGCAAGATGCAGATGGCAGTGTTGAGCTGCGCACAGAAGATGCAGATATTGGCGGTACCATGCGCCTTGGTGCACAAGAGTGCCAATTAATGCCGGGCACTTTAGTGCATGCAAGCTACGGCAAAGACTCCATTGTTGAGCGTCACCGTCATCGCTATGAAGTGAATAACCAGTTGTTGCCACAGCTGATCGAAGCAGGCTTAAAAGTATCCGGACGTTCTGAAGATGGCGCACTGGTTGAAGTGGTCGAAGTTGCAGATCATCCTTGGTTTGTCGCATGCCAATTCCACCCAGAGTTCACTTCAACGCCGCGTGATGGTCACCCGCTGTTTAAAGGTTTTGTTGAAGCAGCACTCGCCTATAAAGCAGGTAAAGCATGAGTCAGAAAATCATTCGTGTCGCCGATATTGAAATTGCCAATGACAAGCCCTTTGTCTTGTTTGGCGGCATTAATGTCATTGAATCCCGTGATTTAGCCATGCGCGCCTGTGAAGAATATGTGCGCGTGACTGAAAAGTTAGGGATTCCTTATGTGTTTAAAGCCAGCTTTGATAAGGCCAATCGCTCGTCGATCAATTCTTTCCGCGGCCCAGGTATCGATGAAGGTCTGAAGGTGTTTGAAGAAATCAAACGCACCTTTAATGTGCCGGTGATTACCGATGTGCATGAGCCTTATCAAGCGCAGCCAGTGGCTGAAGTCTGTGACATCCTGCAGTTGCCGGCGTTTTTATCGCGCCAAACTGATTTGGTTGTCGCTATGGCTAAAACCAACGCGGTGATTAATATCAAAAAAGCACAGTTTCTCGCACCGCATGAAATGAGACATATCCTCACTAAGTGTCAAGAAGCGGGCAATGATCAGCTGATTCTTTGTGAGCGCGGATCGGCGTTTGGCTACAATAACCTTGTAGTGGATATGCTCGGCTTTGGCATTATGAAAGAGTTTGAGTACCCCGTGTTTTTTGATGTCACTCACTCACTGCAAACCCCAGGTGGCCGCGCGGATTCAGCCGGCGGTCGTCGTGCGCAGGTGACTGAGCTGGCGAAAGCAGGGATGAGTCAAGGCTTGGCGGGACTGTTTTTAGAGGCACACCCAGATCCTGATAATGCCAAGTGCGATGGCCCTTGTGCGTTGCGTTTAGATAAGCTTGAGCCGTTTTTAACCCAGCTTAAGCAGTTAGATGATTTGATTAAAAGTTTCCCCACCATTGAAACAGCTTAAGGCGATTCTTTCGTTTTAGCTTTGACCCAATACAGAACGGAGCGTGCAGAACAATGGCAAAAATTATCGACATCAAAGGTCGTGAAGTCTTAGATTCCCGTGGTAACCCTACCGTAGAAGCCGATGTTATTTTAGAAAACGGCATCATCGGTAGTGCGTGTGCTCCTTCCGGAGCATCAACAGGTTCGCGTGAAGCGTTGGAATTGCGCGATGGCGATAAAAACCGTTATTTAGGTAAAGGTGTTCTCAAGGCTGTAGCCAACATCAATGGTCCTATCCGTGACCTTTTACTAGGTAAAGATGCCACTGATCAGCAAGCGCTTGACCGCGCCATGATTGCCCTAGATGGCACTGAAAACAAAGCCTCATTGGGTGCCAATGCTATTTTAGCGGTGTCATTGGCTGCTGCGAAAGCTGCGGCTCAAGCCAAAGGCATGCCTTTGTATGCGCACATTGCTGAACTCAATGGCACGCCAGGCCTGTATTCCATGCCGGTACCTATGATGAATATTATCAACGGTGGCGAGCATGCGGATAATAACGTGGATATCCAAGAATTCATGGTGCAGCCAGTTGGTGCGAAAACCTTCTCTGACGCGCTGCGTATGGGTGCGGAAATTTTCCATCACCTCAAAGCTGTTTTGCAGGATCGTGGTTTAAGCACTTCGGTTGGCGATGAAGGTGGTTTTGCGCCAAATCTTGCCTCTAACGAAGACGCGCTTGCAGCCATTGCTGAGGCTGTTGCGAATGCTGGTTACACGCTTGGGACAGATGTTACTTTGGCGCTTGATTGCGCGGCTAGTGAGTTCTATAAGGAGGGTCAGTACGATCTAGCGGGCGAAGGTAAAAAGTTTGCTGCGCAAGGTTTTGCTGATTACCTCGCAGGTCTAACTGAGCGCTTCCCAATTATTTCTATCGAAGATGGTATGGATGAGTCAGACTGGGCTGGCTGGAAAATCTTGACTGATAAAATTGGTGAAAAGATCCAGTTGGTTGGTGATGATTTATTTGTCACCAATACCAAAATTTTGCAGCAAGGGATTGATACGCAAACAGCCAACTCGATTTTAATTAAATTCAACCAGATTGGCAGCTTGACGGAAACCCTGGAAGCGATTCAAATGGCCAAAGCGGCTGGCTTCACGGCGATTATTTCACACCGCAGTGGTGAGACAGAAGATTCAACTATTGCTGATTTAGCGGTGGGCACGGCGGCTGGACAAATTAAGACCGGTTCATTGTGCCGCTCGGATCGTGTGGCAAAGTACAATCAGCTGCTGCGCATTGAAGAGCAATTAGGCGCTCAAGCACCTTATCGCGGACGCGCAGAGCTTCGCGGCTGATGCGTAACTGACTGATGCATGTCACAGTTGCTGTGATGTTCAAAGGGCAGCCATCTCAGCTGCCCTTTTCTCTGGAAGACCACTATGAAGAAAGAACCCTACTGGCTGCTGATTGTACTGCTCGTGTTGCTTCTCGGGTTACAGTACCGTCTTTGGCTGGGGGATGGTGGGATCGCGCAGGGTGTGCAGCTTAAACAGCAGATTGCTGAGCAAAAAGCGGAGAATGAGCGCTTGCTGGAGCGTAATCGGGTGATGGACGCGGAGGTCATGGAGCTGAAAAAAGGTATGGAAACCGTTGAAGAACGTGCCCGTTATGAGCTGGGTATGGTCAAGGAAGGGGAAACGCTCTTCCTGCTGGCAGAATGATAACGCCGTCTTTTTGGCTGGTGATCCCGGCAGCAGGGATTGGCAGTCGTATGCAGGCACAATGCCCAAAGCAATATTTGACTGTCGCGGGAAAAACAATTCTTGAGCTCACATTGAGCTGTTTTTTAGAGCATCCAAGCCTGCGCGGAATTGTTATTGCGTTGGCTGAGCATGACAGTTGGTGGTCGCAGCTTGAGGTCGCTGAACATCCCTTGCTGCACCCTGTTGTTGGTGGCGCTGAGCGTGCTGACTCAGTGCTTAGCGCCTTGGTCGCACTGCACAAACGAGGCGCTCAAGCTGAGGATTGGGTGTTGGTACATGATGCTGCACGCCCTTTACTTGAGCGTGATGACCTCGATCGCTTGTTGAGCTGCTTGGCCGATGATCCGGTGGGTGGCTTGTTAGCCGTGCCTGCACGCGACACATTGAAACAGATTGATGCCAGTGGGCGAGTGGTGAAAACCATTGATCGCAGCGTGATCTGGCAAGCCTTAACCCCACAAATGTTTAAGCTTGGCCCATTGCAGCGTGCGCTCGCTGCTGCGCTGCACGCAGAAGTGGCGGTAACGGATGAGTCATCTGCGATGGAATGGGCCGGTTCTGCCCCTAGGGTTATTGAAGGTCGCGCCAGTAATCTGAAGATAACCCGTCCTGAGGATCTAGTCTTCTTAGAAACACAATTATCTGTAAAGGCGTAACGTGTTCACGGAATAATTATCGCCTTAGCGAAATGCTCTGCCTTGGGCTGACTCGCTTAAATGCCTGCCAACAAGATCACAGTGCTTGAGTCAAGTTTTGTTATAGTGAACTTGAGTCTGCAGTGCGTGGTCTATGCGCTTTGCTTGCATTTAATTTGAGAGAAGTCATGCGTTTACAAACTAAACCACAGATGGTTGAGGCCGTGATGTTTTTCACGGATCAAAAAATCTCTAAGCAAATGCTTTATCCAGAGTTTGAGGCGGTATTGGATGGCATGGTAAATATGCCAGAGTATATCGATCAGCAAGTGCCTGCGGTTTATGTGTTAATTAATCCTCGCTTATTAGTACGCTCTTTGGTGTTTTTTTATATTGATTTTGATGAGCAAGGCGCAGCCGATCGCAGTTGGAATATCCCTTTGCGTCAACTGGCCGAGCGTGCTGGGCGTGGTCCTGATTTGGGGGCTGGACCGATTCGCTTAGCCTGCCGCAGTCAAGCCTCAGTGCCTTGGCACCAAATGCATTTGTGGGACCCTGAATTATCTCCAAAAAATAATCATCTTTTAATGGTGCGCGATGCTGTGAGGTCCAACAGTTTAGGTTTACTCGCTGAGGAGTCACACGAGCCCTTTATTGCCACTGAGCGCCTTAAGGTGGCCGCTGAAGAACGCTGGGAATCTGCTTTGCAAATGGATGCGAGCGTGGTCGCGCTTGAGCGTGAAAGAGATCAAGAGCAACGGCAAAAAGCTGCGCAAATTATTAAACAGCAACGCTTACGCATCAGTGCATTAGATACACAATATGAAGCTCAATTAACCAAGTTGCGTTTGCAACAGCAGAATGAACTCGCTCTGCAGCAACAACACTGTACACAACTTAAACAGCAGTTGATCGAGCAGCAAGCCTTGAATGTGCAACTTGAGCAACAGCTGCAAAAACAGGCGGGGCAAAGTAGCGAGCAGGTTTTAGAGCGCTTAAGTCGCGCTGGTGTGGTATTTGTCGCTTGTCACCCTGGTGTGGGGCATATCACTATACCGCTGCAGGATGTCACATTTTATCTGCAACACAGGATGCAATATGTTGCTAAAAAGTGCGCGGTGACTGAAGAACATTATGTTGATTGGCTGGCTCATTACGAGGATCCAATCTGTACTGCCATGTTAGATGGCGACACACCCTGTGGTTTACCTTTGGGGCGTGAAACTGTCCCAGGAAGCTTTATAGCAGGTGATTCGGATCGATGTTCGAAGCATAAAAAATACAGTTCGTGAGGCTAAAGGCTTGCCCTGATAGCTTTGTTATTTTTTGATAAGAGTATGGATACGCATGCGCAGTTATCTAAACCCGCTGCAATTGAATAGTTTTACGTCTTTAAATACGTTGTCTGCTCAGCAGTATACAGATCTAAAACCACAGCTAATCATTCAGCATTTTTTAGCTGGGCAAACCATTGTGTGTGTGTCGCAAAGCATGCAAAAAACCTGTTTTTTAGTCTCGGGTGATGTTTTTTATCGTGCAGAGAGCGGTGTTGAGCTTTATATTGAAGCCGGTAGTGAAGAGAGTCGGCATGCGCTACCTGCCAATACATCAGAGCCCTATAGCTTGCTGGCGGCCACTGATTGCAGTGTGGTGCTAATTGATCGTAATTATTTAGCGGGTTTGCTGACCTGGCGCCAAGCCTCTCAAGATTTATTATTGGAGCTTGAAGCTGAAGGCGAAGACATGGAGTGGTTATCGGCTCTGTTGGACAATCCGCTGTTTTCAAGAGTTCCAGCAGTCAATATTCGTGAAATGCTCAAGCGCCTACATCCGCTTGATTTGCCACAAGGCAGTGCGGTGCTGGAAGAAGGCGGGCGTGGTGATCGCTGCTATTTCTTGCGTACAGGCACAGCCGAGGTCAGCCAAAACTATGATGGACATTCAGTTGTTTTAGCTGAATTAGCCATGGGAGCGTGTTTTGGTGAGGAAGCCTTGCTCAGTGATGCTCCGCGCAATGCGACCGTGACCCTGCTCGAAGACAGTCATGTCCTGTATTTGGAGCGTGCGGACTTTGTCGAATTACTTAAAGCGCCGGTTATCCAAGAAATTTCCTTTGCCCAGCTTGGCCCATTATTAGCTCAAGGCGCGCAATGGTTGGATGTGCGGCGTTTAGATGAGTATGAGCGCGGACACGCGGCGCAAGCGCTTAATATGCCGCTGGATCTCTTGCGGTTAAAGGCGCGCTTACTAGATAAAAACAAAACCTATTTATGCTATTGCGATAACGGTAAGCGCAGTCAAAATGCAGTTTTTTTACTGACACAATTGGGCTTTAAAGCCTATGCATTGCAGGGCGGGACGGATGTCTTGTCAATCATGCCGCGCGAAGCGTTTTTATGCGAAGACGGCTCGGGCTATTTGCTGCGCTCTGGCGGGCGTTTTGAACGCAGCAGTTGATATAGCTTCGATGTTGTTTATAAGGTGGGCTGCTTACGCGAAGGGCTAAGCTTTTTTGACAGGGGTAAAAACTTGACCGCTGACACCCCGTGGAATCACTTCAATCGCACCACCGCTATCTAAAAACTGAGCGATTTGAGCATCTAGAGATGCACTGGTCTGTTGCGCTGCAGGTGTACTGCGCTTCTGGTTAGAGCCTTTCACTCGTGTATTAGACATAGCTGATACTCGATCTCAATAGGAAATATAGAATCGAGCATACACAGATTTTTTCCAGTTCGCTGAGTTGTCGGTTAAATCTATGCGCTGGTCTATCTAATCCGTGTCATCTGCTATGCTAGGCCATCTATTAACTTTGGAGAACACCATGATTAAGTCTCGTGCCGCAGTGGCATTTGGTCCAGGTCAGCCATTACAGATTGTTGAAGTGGATGTCGCTCCGCCACAAGCCGGTGAAGTGCTGGTACGTATTGTGGCCAGTGGCGTGTGCCATACGGATGCCTTTACTTTGTCCGGTGATGATCCTGAAGGCATTTTTCCAGTTATTTTAGGCCATGAAGGTGGCGGTATTGTTGAGGCGATTGGCGAAGGTGTCACTTCACTGGCTGTCGGCGATCACGTGATTCCGCTGTATACCGCCGAGTGCCGTACTTGTAAGTTTTGCACTTCAGGTAAAACCAACCTGTGCCAGTCCGTGCGTGAGACGCAAGGTAAAGGTTTGATGCCAGATGGTACAACGCGGTTTTCCTATAAGGGTGAGCCGATTTATCATTACATGGGTACTTCAACGTTTTCTGAGTACAGCGTTGTAGCTGAAGTATCGCTGGCTAAAGTACCAAAAGATGCACCACTAGAGAAAATCTGCTTGTTGGGTTGTGGCGTAACGACAGGTATTGGTGCTGTGCTCAATACCGCTAAAGTGGAAGAGGGTGCAACGGTAGCGATTTTTGGCCTGGGCGGAATTGGTTTGGCGGCGATTATTGGCGCGAAAATGGCCAAAGCCAGCCGTATTATTGCCGTTGATATTAACCCAAGTAAGTTTGATATTGCCCGTGAACTCGGTGCAACCGATTGCGTTAATCCTAAAGATTTTGACAAACCTATCCAAGATGTGATCGTCGAGATGACCGATGGCGGCGTCGATTACTCCTTTGAATGTGTCGGCAATGTACAGTTGATGCGTGCTGCACTTGAGTGCTGCCACAAAGGCTGGGGTGAGTCAGTGATTATTGGTGTCGCGGGTGCTGGACAAGAAATCAGTACCCGTCCGTTTCAGTTAGTGACTGGACGTGTCTGGCGTGGCAGTGCCTTCGGTGGAGTCAAAGGCCGCACTGAATTACCAGGCTATGTCGAAAAAGCGCAAAGTGGTGAGATTCCCTTGGATACCTTTATTACTCACACCATGGGTTTAGAAGATATTAATAAAGCATTTGATTTGATGCACGAAGGTAAGAGTATTCGTAGCGTTATTCATTTTTAATCAACAACCACATGAATTAGGGCAGGCAGTTAGGTTTGTTTGTCCTGATCCATGTCTTTGGAGGTAATGATGTCGTTACAACAATTGTCAGCTAATAAAGTTTTTGGCGGCCAACATTTGCGTTATCAGCATCAGTCCAGTGTACTTAATTGCAGTATGCAATTTGCCGTGTATCTACCGCCGCAGGCTGATTTGGGTAAGCCTTTGCCAGTATTGTATTGGCTGTCCGGATTAACCTGCACCGATGAAAACTTTATGCAAAAAGCCGGAGCACTGAAAGCTGCTGCAGAGCTTGGTTTAATTATCGTTGCGCCAGATACCAGTCCGCGTGGTGAAGGTGTTGCGGATGATCCAGAAGGCGCTTGGGACTTTGGTTTGGGTGCAGGTTTTTATATCAATGCCACGCAAGAACCATGGGCTCAACATTACCGTATGTATGATTACGTGGTGAATGAGCTGCCTGCTTTAGTTGAACAGCATTTGCCTGTCTCGGATAAGCGCAGCATCAGTGGTCATTCGATGGGTGGTCATGGCGCCTTAATTGCTGCTTTGCGTGAGCCGCAACGTTATCAATCGGTTTCAGCTTTTGCGCCGATTTGTCAGCCAGCCCAGTGTCCTTGGGGTGAGAAAGCCTTCTCCAACTACCTCGGTACTCAGCGTGAAAATTGGATGGAGTGGGATGCCAGTGCGTTAATGGCGCAAGCAACTCAGCAACTGCCAATGCTGATTGATCAAGGTGAGGCGGATAGTTTTTTAGCCGAGCAGCTTAAGCCAGCAGCCTTGCAAGATGCCGCCGAGCGTGCAGATTATCCACTCACATTGCGGATGCAGCCGGGCTATGATCATAGCTATTACTTTATTGCCAGCTTTATTGATGAGCACTTGCGGTTTCATGCGCGAGCTCTCTGTTCGGCATAATGCTGTAATGATTTACAGGCGCTTCAGGCCAACAATGCTGAATATGTGTAGAATGGCGCCTGTTTTTAATAGCTAGGTAACAGCATGCGTATAGGTCATGGCTATGATGTACACCGCTTTCAGAGAGGAAGTTTTATTACTTTGGGCGGTGTGCAGATTGCACACAATAAAAGTTTTGTAGCGCACTCTGATGGCGATGTCTTATTGCATGCGCTGACTGATGCTTTATTAGGCGCTGCCGCCTTAGGCGATATTGGTCAGCACTTTCCTGATACTGATCCGGCCTATAAGGGTGCGGATAGTCGGCAGCTGTTACGCAAGGTTGTTGTTTTGCTCGAGCAAGCAGGCTGGTCAGTGGGTAATGTTGACAGTACTGTTTTAGCGCAAGCGCCGAAAATGGCGCCGCACATCGTGGCGATGCGTGAAAATATTGCCGCCGATCTCAATATCGCTGTGGATCAAGTCAATGTTAAAGCGACCACCACCGAAGGCTTAGGCTTTGTCGGGCGTGAAGAAGGTATCGCGGCGCATGCTGTGGTGGTGTTGGTTAAACAATGAATAGTTTAGAGTTGCTTGGCCCTTTAGCTTGGGGTGGGGCCTGCGGTACTGCACAACTAAAAGCCTGCGCTGAAGATTTTCAAGTGGACGAGGTCTTGGATATTCCCTTGTCTGGCAGCGGTGAACACCTGTGGCTATGGGTGGAAAAACGTCTATTAAATACTGAAGAAGCTGCACGCCGTTTGGCTAAAGCAGCCGGTGTGTCGCTACGACACATCAGCTATGCCGGCTTAAAAGATCGCCAAGCCTTAACTCGACAGTGGTTTAGCATTCATTTGCCAGGTAAAAGCGATCCACAGCTGAGCGCGGCTGAAGGTGAAGATTTACGTATTTTAGATATCCAGCGTCATAGCCGTAAACTGCAACGCGGTGCGCACTCGGCCAATGGTTTTACCATTCGCTTGACTGATCTAAAAGCTGATCATGCCGCCCTGCAAAAGCGTCTACAAACCATTGCAGCGCATGGCGTGCCAAATTACTTTGGTTTGCAGCGTTTTGGCGAAAACGGTAATAACTTGTTGGGCGCCCTTGAGTATGCGCAACGCAACGAACTGCCGGTGCAGCGCAACTTACGCTCACGCTTATTATCCACTGGGCGCAGTGCGTTGTTTAATCGTGTCTTAGCCCAGCGCGTGCAGCGTTCGACTTGGAATACCGCGCAAGTGGGTGATGTGTTGGCCTTTACCGCCAGTCGCAGTTTCTTTATTGCTGGGCCTGACGAGTGCAATGACCCGCGCTTAGCTGAGCTTGATGTGCACCCCACTGGTCCGTTATGGGGAGAGGGCGAACTAGCCAGTCAGGCGCAAACCTTGCACGATGAACAGCACGTGGCAACAACGCTAGCACAATTGTGTACTTGGCTGGAGCGTGCGAATCTGCAGCAGGAACGACGCATTTTGCGTTTGCCCGTGCGTGATTTAACCTGGAATTTCCCAACTGAAAACTGCTTGCAGCTGCAGTTTATTTTGCCCCCCGGCTGTTTTGCGACTGTGGTGCTACGTGAATTAGTGGATCTTTTATCGGTAGCTGAGGTGCATGCGTGCGAATTTTAATTGCTAATGATGATGGTGTGAATGCGCCAGGTTTGTCAGCTCTACATGCAGCGCTGCGTGACTATGCTAAGTGCTCGATTATCGCTCCTGATCAAGACCGTAGTGGTGCTAGCAGTTCATTGACCTTGGATCGCCCTTTGCATCCACAGATACTCAGTAATGGCTATATCAGTTTAAATGGCACGCCCACAGATTGCGTGCATTTAGGGCTTAATGGTCTGTTGCCAGATCCTATGGATATGGTGGTGGCGGGCATTAATTTAGGCGCCAATCTGGGCGATGATGTGCTCTATTCGGGGACGGTGGCAGCAGCACTAGAAGGACGCTTTTTGCAGTTGCCGTCTTTTGCCTTTTCTTTGTTGTCACGTCAGCCGCATAATTTAGCCAGCGCGGCTTGGTTTGCTCGACGTTTGATTGAATCGCACAGCCAGTTATCCTTAGCGCCGCGCACGGTATTTAATGTAAATGTGCCAGACTTGCCGCTTGAGCAAATCAAAGGCATTAAGCTGACGCGTCTTGGTCATCGTGCACGCGCTGCAGCGCCGGTGCGTACGGTCAATCCGCGAGGTAAAGAATGTTATTGGTTAGCCGCTGCGGGCGAGGTGGAAGACGGGGCTGAAGGCACAGATTTTCACGCCGTGGCGCAAGGCTATGTATCAATTACGCCGTTGCAACTGGATCGTACCTTTCATCCAGAGATGGGTGACGTTAAGCAGTGGTTGGAGGGAGTGCTGTGAGTTTTCAGCAGGATAAAATACTGCGCGGCGGGATTGGCATGACCTCGCAACGCACCCGCGAACGCTTGATTCAACGCTTGTATGACGAAGGACTGAGTAATCCTCAAGTTTTAGAAGTGATTCGTCGCACACCGCGCCACCTGTTTGTTGATGAAGCGTTGTCTCATCGAGCCTATGAGGATACCGCACTTCCCATCGGTAATAATCAAACGATTTCTCAGCCCTATATGGTGGGGCGCATGACTGAACTTTTGTTAGCCGATGGGCCGTTAGATAAGGTTTTAGAAATTGGCACAGGCTCAGGTTACCAAACAGCGGTGTTGGCGCAATTGGTCGAGCGAGTTTTTTCAGTTGAGCGTATTCAATCCTTGCAAGAGCGCGCTAAAGAACAGTTGGCTGAACTGAACTTACGTAACGTGGTGTATCGCTGGGGTGATGGCTGGGATGGCTGGAATGCTTTGGCGCCTTATAACGGTATTATTGTCACCGCTGGTGCTAGCGAGGTGCCACAAGCGCTATTGGATCAGTTGGCGATTGGCGGCAGGTTAGTCATCCCGGTTGGCGAGAGCAATGATCAGCAGTTGTTATTGATCATCCGCGAAGAGCAGGGCTTTGTCAGGCATGCTTTAGAGGGTGCGCGATTCGTGCCTTTACTCAGTGGAACCTTAACATGAAGGGTCGGCTTTTATTGTTTTTGAAAGGCATGGCCATGGGTGCTGCGGATGTTGTGCCGGGCGTTTCGGGCGGCACCGTCGCTTTTATTACTGGGATTTATGATGAGTTATTAGGTGCTTTGTCACGCATTCCAGAAGCCAGCTTGCTCCTTCTCAAAGGGCAAATAAAAAACGCTTGGCAATTGGCCAATGCTAATTTTTTATTGATTTTGTTTACTGGAATTTTGTTTAGCGTATTTAGTCTCGCACGCTTAATTACTTGGCTGTTAGAGACACAGCCGATCGCCTTGTGGTCTTTTTTCTTTGGTTTGATTTTGGTTTCGTGCTACTTAGTCGCTCGTGATATTCAGCGCTGGCATCTAAGTCGCTGGTTGGCTTTTACTGTAGGTGCAGGCTTTGCTTGGTGGATTACAGTGGCTGCACCAATAGCTTGGGGGCATGACCCGCTAAGCTTATTTGTGGCTGGGGCTATTGCCATTTGTGCGATGATTTTGCCGGGTATTTCTGGCAGTTTTATTTTGGTGCTGATGGGGCTTTACCCAACGATTTTACTGGCGGTGAAACAGCTGCAGTTCAGTGTTCTGCTGGTGTTTGCTGGCGGCTGCTTGTTTGGTTTGCTTGCTTTTGCGCGTATTCTACAAGCCGCTTTGCAACGCTTTAGAGATTTAACCCTAGCGTTATTGACTGGTATTATGTTTGGCTCGTTAAATAAAGTATGGCCATGGAAGCAGACCCTCAGTTGGCGAACTGACAGTCATGGTGTGGAAGTGCCAGTGTTGCAGGACAATCTTTCTCCTTGGCACTTTGCTGATATGTTTCAAGTGGATGCGCAGTTAATGCCTGCCGCAATATTAGCAATCTTCGCTGTGGTCATTGTGCTGGGGCTTGAGCGTTATGCTCGTCGATAAAAAACAACAGTGCAGCGTCAAATACTCAAGGAGTGTGGTTTGAAACCAGTTCAATACAGGTCATTAAGCCTGAATATAACGACAAGTTCTTGGTTGTTGCTGCTATTAAGCAGCGTGCTGGCGGGTTGTGCAGGTAATTCAGGTCAAACGCCTGTTGTCGACCGCAGTCACGGAGTCAAGCAGCGTCAAGTGAACCCTGTCAGCAGTGGCCAATACATTGTGCAACGTGGTGACACCTTGTATTCGATTGCCTTTCGCTTTGGCTGGGACTGGAAAACTTTAGCTGCACGCAATGGCATTCCTGCGCCTTATACCATTGTGCCTGGGCAACGAATTCATTTCTCTAATGCACCCCGTGCCACAGTTGTCGCGAAAGCAGCAGTGCCTACAGCGGCTAAGAAAACTGTTACAGCTGCGCCAGCTAAGCCTGTAGCAGTGCCTAAGCAAGAGCAGCGCGTCACAGTTTCGCAACAAACTTCAGTGGCTGTTTCTACCAGTGCGCAAGGTAAATGGCTCTGGCCTGCGACCGGCACGCTGGTGGGTTTGTATTCTTCAAACACCAGTTTGAATAAAGGTATTGATATTGCAGGTAAGCTCGGTCAGCCTATTATTGCAACCGCTGATGGTAGCGTGGTGTATGCAGGTAGTGGTCTTAGAGGCTACGGAGAACTGGTGATTATTAAACATAATGACACCTTTATCAGTGCTTATGGACACAACCGGCGACTGCTGGTCAATGAAGGTCAAAAAGTGAAGGCTGGGCAGCAAATTGCAGAAATGGGTTCCACAGGTACCGATCGGGTTAAGGTTCACTTTGAAATCCGACGTCAAGGTAAACCCGTTGACCCCTTGCAGTACTTACCAAAGCAGTAACTGACTGATCCTATCAAGGCCAGTAGATTATGTGTTTGCAGGTGCGTTAATCGTACGTTGCAGAGTATTGTCTAATATGGAATAGGATAATCAGAAATGACACGAATGGATTTGGCCCTAAAGTATATTCTTGATGCAGAAAACATGGATGAAATAGAGCAGACAGACAAGGAAGATGCTTGCTTTGTAGATGATGCGCTGTGTAAATCGACTAGGTCGCAGTCACGGCAAAAAAATATAACCGCTTCAGTTCTACCGCGCTCGTTAGATGCGACGCAAATGTATCTTGACTCCATTGGTCTTCCGCCCTTACTGACGGCTGAGCAAGAAGTGGCTTATGCACGTAAAGCTGTTGAGGGTAATGGCGAAGCGCGTAAGTGCATGATCGAGTCTAATTTACGGTTGGTTGTCAGCATTGCCAAGCGTTATCAAAACCGTGGCTTAGCATTACTGGATTTAATCGAAGAGGGTAACTTGGGCCTGATTCGAGCCGTTGAAAAGTTTGATCCTGAGCGCGGCTTTCGTTTCTCAACCTATGCAACATGGTGGATTCGCCAGGCCATTGAGCGCGGAATTATGAACACTTCGCGTACTGTGCGACTGCCGGTACATGTGGCTAAAGAGTTGAATGCTTATTTAAAAGCGGTGCGAGAGCTCACCCAGCAAGGCAGTGAGTTGCCTAGTATTGAAAGCATTGCCCGCCATATCAATAAGCCGGTTGCGTATGTCCAGCAAATGATTGAATTCAATGAGCATGCATTATCCCTTGATGCCGCGAGTTCACATCACTCTGATCTTAATTTATTGGATATGCTTGAGGATGAAAATAACAGCGATCCAAGTGATTTCATTCAACGCGATGATTTAGCTTTGAGCATTGAGCAGTGGGTGGCCGCACTGAATGCTCGTCAGCGTGAGGTGGTGATCAGACGATTTGGTATGCAGGGGCATGATTGTCAGACGCTCCAGGAAATTGGCGAAGCGATGGGGTTAACCCGTGAGCGGGTGCGACAAATTCAAGTCGATGCCTTAGCTCGCTTGCGAGTCATGCTTGAAAATAATGGTTTATCCAGCGAGTTGTTATTCCATTTGTGATCAGCGTACTTGCTAACCGCCCTGTCGCATGGCTGTGCAGGGCGTTTTCTCTTAGCGAACCTGCCCAGCTAAACAGTGTCACTCAAGCTGCTGGCCCTTATCGTTGTCAGTGAATTGCGCTAAACTGCACGTTGTTTATACATTTTGTAAATTGCACAAGGAAACCACCATGCAGTATGTAACCCCAGACCTATGTGATGCTTACCCAGATGTAGACGTGGTAGAGCCTATGTTTGCCAACTTCGGTGGGCGTGACTCATTTGGTGGCGAAATTGTTACAGTTAAATGCCACGAAGATAATTCGGTGGTGAAAGCGCAGGTTGCCCAACCCGGTAAGGGCAAGGTGATGGTGGTGGATGGTGGTGGCTCATTACGCCGCGCGTTATTAGGCGATATGCTGGCAGAAAAAGCGGCGCAGAACGGTTGGGAAGGTATTATTGTGTATGGCTGTGTGCGTGATGTTGATGTGTTAGCGCAAACCAATTTGGGCATCCAAGCATTGGCCAGTCATCCAATGAAAACCGATAAACGTGATATTGGCGATTTGAACGTGGCCGTCACTTTTGCTGGAGTGACCTTTCGCCCCGGTGAGTTTGTTTATGCTGACAACAACGGCATAATTGTTTCGCCTACTGCATTAAGTATGCCGGATTAATAGGAATCTATTGGTGACTACAGAGATGCAGCATTCTGATCGATTAAGCCAAGGTCTGCTGCATGCTTTTATCCTTGATGGCGCAGGTGGTGCGCAAGCCATTACGTATGCTCAGTTGGGACAGCTACAGCTTACCGAGCAGCAAACCTTATGGCTGCATTTGGAGCGCAGTCATTCACGTACCGAACTGTGGTTGCGTGAGCAAAGTGGCTTAAGTGAGTTTGCATGCGATGTGTTACTTGAAGAAAGTACGCGGCCACGATTATTGCGCTTAGCCAATCAAGAGTTGTTGTTGTTTTTACGTGCAATCAATCTTAATTCTCAGGCTGATCCTGAAGATATGATCTCATTGCGCATCTTTGCTAATGCCCAGTATGTGTATTCTTTACGTCAGCGCCCCGTGCAAGTGACAGATGAGCTGATTACAGCCTTTAGTCGAGGGCTGGGGCCTAAGAGTGCATCAGAATTGTTGCTGTATTTCGCGCAAAGTATTACCGATCGGGTTGAAGATATTGTCAGCGAGTTAGCTGATCGGATAGACCAAGAAGAAGCGCGAGTGGACGCCGATGAGCGCTATGTATCTGACCCCTTATCTATGTTAAAGAGCCGTCGCCGTGCAGCCAATTTGCGTCGATTTTTAGCACCACAAAGGGAAGTGTTTGCCGCCTTTACCCGCACTCAAGAATCTTGGTTTTTGAGCGATGACGCAATGTATTGGAATGAGCTGAATAATAGCTTAACTCTGCATCTGGAAGAGTTAGAGTTAACTCGCGAACGCATTGGTTTTGTTCTTGAAACTGAACATCGCCGCCGCAACGAAACGATGAATCGTACCATGTATTTGTTAGCTATCATTACTGGCTTTTTCTTGCCAATGACGTTTGTAACGGGTTTGCTTGGGATTAACGTGGGCGGCATTCCAGGTTCGGAACAGCCCTATGGCTTCTTGCTCTCTTGTGTGTTGCTGGCAATATTGGCGTTTGGTCAGTGGCTGTTCTTCCGCTGGTTGCGCTGGGTATAATGGGTACAGCAAAGTAACTCATTGAGTTGCTCACATTTTATAAATTGAGGTTGATCCTGATGCAGGACCCTTTTGAACAGTCACTGCGCGAAATGCTTAAATCTGAGCAGGCACATGTCAATAATGATGCCTCACTTGAGAGAGTATTAAAGAAAGCGAATCGCCAAGTCGGAGCCGGTGCGTTGTTTGGCTTATTTGGACGGGCTTTAGAGACAGTGCTGATTGCTTTAAATAATGGTTCTGAACACATTAAACCTGTATCAACATTATCTGCGAAAGATATTGCAAAAAAGGCTGACTAAATATGCAACTTGATTCTTGGACACAAAACTTAGTTGGTGCCATGAGTGGTTTGTGGTTGAAGATAGCTAATTTCATCCCTAATTTATTCGGCGCCTTAATTTTAGTTATTTTAGGCTTTTTAGTGGCTAAGTTGCTGGATACTTTGTTATCCAAGCTCTTGGCCAAAGTCGGCTTAGATCGCTTAATGAGCGGCACAGGGCTGAATAAGTTGTTAGCCCGCATTGGCGTTAAAGCGCAAGTTTCGACGCTGATTGGTAAAATTGTTTATTGGTTTGTGTTGCTGATTTTTTTAATTTCTGCAGCCGAGTCTTTAGGGCTTGAGCGTGTTTCAGCCACTTTAGATGTGTTGGCTTTGTATGTACCTAAAATGTTTGCCGCAGCCTTGGTGTTGTTGGCTGGTATATTGCTGGCGCAGTTGCTAAACAGCATGGTCAAAGGGGCTGCCGAAGGCGTTAGACTTGAATATGCCGCCGGTTTAGGACGTGTTGCGCAGAGTATGGTGATTATCATCAGTATCTCGGTAGCAATTGGCCAGTTAGAAATTAAAGCTGAATTATTGAACCATGTGGTCGCTATCGTACTCTTGAGCGTCGGCTTGGCCGGTGCTTTAGCTCTGGGACTTGCCAGCAAAGGTATCGCCAGTCAGATTATTGCTGGCATTTATGTTCGTGAACTTTACGAAATTGGTCAGCAGGTTAAAGTCGCTGATGTTGAAGGGCGTATTGAAGAAATGGGTACGGTAAAAACGATTTTGGTCAGCGATTCTGGTGAATGGTTTTATATTGCCAATCGTGTGTTGCTTGAGCAGCAGGTAACACGCCGCTAAGTTTTTCAGCAAGGTTAAAGTGGCGATAGCGCATATCGTTATCCGTAGCATTTCTCTTAAATAGTTGGTTTGATTTGTTTTGACTGACATAAAAGTGCCTTATCAGCGTTATGTGCCACAAGAGCTCAGTGATGAGGAACTTGTAGAGCACGCTAAAAATGAGCTATTTCACGTGACGCGTGCTTATGAAGAGTTGATGCGTCGCTATCAGCGCACTTTGTACAGTGTTTGCGCGCGATATTTAGGTAATGAGCGCGATGCTGATGATGTTAGCCAAGAAATTATGCTTAAAGTCTTGTATGGCTTAAAAAAGTTCGAAGGGAAGTCTAAGTTTAAAACTTGGCTATATAGCATTACCTATAACGAATGCACCACACAGTATCGAAAAGATCGACGCAAACGCCGCTTATTTGATGCATTAAGTCTTAATCCAGTTGATGAAGAGGTAGAGCCTGAGCCTATTAATACAAAAAACAACGATTTAGACCGTTGGTTAGTAGGGGTTAATCCGATTGATCGTGAAATAATTATTCTGCGTTTTGTTGCAGAACTCGAGTTTCAAGATATAGCTAGCATCATGCATCTGGGGTTAAGTGCAACAAAAATGCGTTATAAACGCGCAATTGATCGACTACGAGAGAACTTTTCGCCTATAATAAATAACTAAGTGTTTAAGGGTGCGCCAAGTACTTACTGGGCGTGCTTGATCGATGAAAGAAAATCAAGAGGAAATTATTACATGAAACTTAAAAGCACCTTGGGTTTGGCCATTGGTTCTCTGCTAGCTGCATCTTCCTTAGGCGTATTTGCGCAAGGCCAAGGTGCGGTTGAGGCAGAAGCATTCGCTAAGCGTTACTTCACTGATAGCGTTCGTGATATGAGCAACGGTAACCTCTTTGGTGGTTCTGTTAGCTACTTCTTAACTGAAGATGTTTCATTAGGTTTATCTTACGGTGAGTACCATGATATCCGTTCTGACGATCGTCAGGATTTCGGTGCACGTGGCCGTAAAAATGTTAAAGGTAACTTGTCTTCTTTAGATGCAACTTACCACTTCGGTACTCCAGGTGTAGGCTTACGTCCTTTCGTATCTGCGGGTGTTGGTCACCAGAGCTTAAGCAACTTGACTCCACGTACAGGTCGTGATCACACAACTTTCGGTAACGTTGGTGCTGGTGCTAAGTACTACTTCACTGAAAACGTATTTGCTAAAGCAAGCGTTGATGGCATGTACGGCTTTGACAACAACCAAGCTGAGTGGATGGCTGGTGTTGGCTTTGGTGTGAACTTCGGCGGTAGCACTAAGCCTGTCGCAGCGCCAGTTGCTGAGCCAGCTCCAGTTGAACCAGTGGTTTACGAAGAAGTTGAAGAAGTCGCAGAAGCAGTTCGCGTTGAGTTAGATGTTAAGTTTGACTTTGACAAAGCT
This sequence comes from Pseudomonas sp., assembly GCA_048266525.1. GTDB lineage: Bacteria > Pseudomonadota > Gammaproteobacteria > Pseudomonadales > Pseudomonadaceae > Denitrificimonas. The sequence goes on along the minus strand of JBLWZG010000002.1, from coordinate 238,471 downwards.
GACGTTAAACAAGACAGCTACAGCGATATCGAAAACTTGGCTGAGTTCATGAAACAGTACCCACAAACAGCGACAACCGTTGAAGGTCACACTGACTCAGTCGGTAACGCGGCTTACAACCAGAAACTGTCTGAGCGTCGTGCTGCTGCAGTACGTGACACTCTGGTTAATCAGTATGGCGTAGAAGCAAATCGCGTCAACGCAGTAGGTTACGGTAAAGACCGCCCAGTTGCTGATAACGCAACCAGCGAAGGTCGTGCCATCAACCGTCGCGTAGAAGCATCGGTAGAAGCACAAGCTAAGTAATTAGCCTGTGGCATAAAAAACCCCAGCTCGCTGGGGTTTTTTATGCCTTATAGAATGTATGCAAATTCGTTGCACTGATACTCTCATGGCAGGATCGTTTTTTGACTGCACTGTAAGAGATAGATCTTGGTCGAGTGCGGCCAAAAAAGTGATCAGTGCGAGCGAGTAGTCGCTGCAGAAGCATTGTTCAAAGTTGTTTGCTTGAGTTTTGCGCTACACAGCCGTCCATGGCGTGTATTCTGGATGGGTCTAAAATTTAGGCCGTACGGCGACGGTATAACGGTAAGCTTTGATCGTATGCCGCTTGGTAAGTAACAGAGAAGTCGCTCAAACTTTGCAGCGCATCGACAGGGCAGCGGTCAGCACGGATTGCGTAGGCGTCAAAGCCACAGCGCTGCATAAAAAACAGTTGATCGCGCGCAACATCACCAATCGCACGGATCTCGCCAGTGTACGCATAGCGTTCGCGCAGTAAGCGTGCGCTACTAAAGTGTCGTCCATCAGTGAAGACTGGGAAGTTCAATGCCACCACAGCAAAATGCGTAAGGTCTTCTGCTAAGTCTTCTACCGCTTGATTCGACTCCAGCCACACAGCTAAAGGTTTCACTGCTCGCAGTTGGCTTTTGTGCGCTTGCCAAAGAGCAAAAGGAATAATCGCCTGCTCAGTGCGCAGAGCTTCATCCAAATCCGCTTCAGCGCTAAGCAGCGTCCATTGATCATCAACAACCTGATTATGCTTAATTATTGCTCGCATACACCCGCTCCTTAAATTTATCGATGCCAATGCGTCTGTATGTATCAATAAAGTGTTCTTCTTCAGTGCGCTGTTCAATATAGACATCAATCAGTTTGCTGATGACATCAGGCATCGCATCTTGAGCGAAAGAAGGGCCGAGGATTTTGCCTAAGCTGGCTTCACGACCACTGCTACCACCAAGGGATACTTGATAAAACTCTTCGCCTTTCTTATCCACGCCCAGAATACCAATGTGACCAATGTGGTGATGGCCACAAGCATTCATGCAGCCAGAAATATTGAGGTCTAAATCACCGATATCAAACAGGTAGTCAAGGTTGTCAAAACGCTCTTGAATGGCTTCTGCAACTGGAATTGATTTGGCATTGGCAAGGGCACAGAAATCGCCGCCTGGGCAGCAGATAATGTCACTGAGCAGGCCAATGTTAGGTGTGGCGAAACCGTGTTCGCGGAGAATTTCCCAAAGTTCAAAAAGTTTACGCTGCTCAACATCGGCCAGCACCATGTTTTGCTCATGGGTATTGCGTACTTCCGAGAAACTGTATTGATCAGCTAGATCAGCAATTTTATCCAGTTGTTTCTCAGAAATATCGCCTGGTGCAATCCCCGTTTTTTTCAACGATAAAGTGACGGCCGCATAACCAGGCTTTTTATGTGCAACGACGTTGCGACTGCGCCAGCGGGCAAAACCTGGATGCTCTGCATCTAAAGCAGCCAGCTCTTGATCTTGATCGCTTAACTCTAAATAAGCTGGGTCAGTGAAGTGCTTGGAAACACGTTGCACTTCTGCTTCGGTCAGGGTGATAGGGCCGTCTTTTAAATATGCCCACTCTTCAGCAACACGCTCAGCAAAGACTTCTGGGGTGAGAGCTTTAACGAGAATTTTAATCCGTGCTTTAAATTTATTGTCCCGACGGCCATAGCGATTGTAAACACGCAAAATGGACTCTAAGTAGCCCAGTAGGTGCGGCCAAGGAAGAAACTCATTGATGCAACTGCCGACAATCGGTGTGCGGCCTAAACCGCCACCGACTAAAACGCGAAAGCCCAGCTCGCCGGTATCATTATGCAAGGCTTCAAGGCCAATATCATGCACCTCAATCGCGGCACGATCACTTGCGCAGCCATTGACTGCGATTTTGAACTTACGCGGTAAGCGGGCAAACTCAGGGTGGAAGGTCGACCACTGGCGTATAATTTCGCACCATGGGCGCGGATCAACGCTTTCATCACGTGCCACACCGGCGAACTGATCAGTAGTGGTGTTGCGGATGCAGTTTCCACTGGTTTGGATGGCGTGCATTTGTACACTGGCTAATTCTTCGAGAATATCCGGTACATTTTCTAGAGCAGGCCAGTTCAGTTGCACGTTGGTGCGCGTCGTGATGTGCGCATAGCCTTTGTCGTATTTACGCGTGATGTCTGCCAGCTTGCGCAGCTGTTTGCTTGCAAGTAGTCCGTAAGGCACGGCAATCCGCAGCATTGGTGCATGGCGTTGGATGTACAAACCGTTTTGTAGGCGTAAGGGTAGGTACTCATCGTCAGTGAGTTCGCCAGCAAAATAACGGCGGGTTTGATCGCGAAATTGGCGTACACGATCTTCAACGATTTGTTGATCGTAGTTGTCGTAAATATACATGGAGATCCCTGTATCAAGGTGCTGAAAGCAACTGGCGTGGTATGCAGAATAATGCGTACACTAGCAATCATTGCTTATGCAATAAAGTAATTATTTATCATAAGATGATTCTTTTTTGATATAAGGATGTCGGAGTTTTTTCCGCAAGATAAGACCTGCATGTAACAACTGGGCGACCGCTAAGTCACCCAGCTATTGCCCTTAGTTCTCGTAGGCCAGAGCAGGACTGAGCCAGCGTTCGGTGTACTGCATATCTTTATTACGACGCTTGGCGTAGCTTTCTACCTGATCTTTTTCAATTTTACCCACCGCAAAGTATTGTGCATTGGGGTGGGCAAAATACCAGCCGCTGACTGCTGCGGTTGGGAACATCGCATAGTGTTCGGTCATCTCGACGCCAAAATCTTTATTAGGGTCAAGCAGTTCAAATAGCGTGCCTTTTTCGGTGTGATCAGGGCAAGCAGGGTAGCCTGGCGCCGGACGAATACCTTTATACTTCTCGCGAATCAAGTCGTCGTTACTCAGCTCTTCGTCCGTATCGTAGCCCCAATAGTTGGTGCGTACTTGCTGGTGCAACCATTCGGCGCAAGCTTCGGCTAAACGATCAGCCAGTGCTTGCACCATAATTGCATTGTAGTCATCGCCAGCTGCTTGGTAAGACTTGGCCAGCTCATCCACGCCAATACCGGCCGTGACAATAAAACCACCAATGTAATCGCTAATGCCGCTGTCTTTTGGTGCAACAAAGTCAGCCAAGCACATACTCGGTTTGCCGTCAGTTTTCTCAATTTGCTGACGCAGATGGTGCAGCATAGCGATTGGCTTGCCGGCATCGTCATACAGTTCGATGTCATCATGCTGGACTTGATTGGCTGGCCAAAAGGCGAAGGTCGCACGTGCTTCGATCAATTGTTCATCAATCATTTTTTTAAGCAAGGCTTGAGCTTCGTTGAACAAAGTTTGCGCTGCATCACCCACAACTTCGTCTTCGAAAATACGCGGGTATTTGCCAACTAAATTCCAAGAAATAAAGAACGGCGTCCAGTCGATGTATTCAGTCAGTACTGATAAATCAATGTTGTAGAGGCGCTGGGTGCCTGCCACCTTAGGCTTGGGTGCGTGATAGCCTGCCCATTCATATTGCGGCTTATTGGCCAAGGCTTGTTCGTAGCTGAGGTATTTGGTGCGCACCGTTCGCGCAGCAATACGTTCACGCATTTGTGCATATTCCTCGCGAATTTTGCGCGTGTACTCAGGCTTTAATTCTGGCGAGAGTAAGGTGGTCGCTACACCCACAGCACGGGATGCGTCGGTGACATAGACCACTGCATCATTGCTGTAATGCGGATCGATCTTAACCGCGGTGTGTGCTTTAGAGGTGGTGGCACCACCAATCATGAGTGGTAAATGAAAGTTTTGTCGCTGCATTTCTTTGGCAACGTTGACCATTTCGTCCAGTGATGGGGTGATTAATCCGGACAAGCCAATGATGTCGCATTTTTCCGCAATAGCGGTTTTTAAGATTTTATCAGCGGGCACCATCACGCCTAAATCAACAATGTCGTAGCCGTTACAACCGAGCACCACGGCCACAATGTTTTTACCAATATCATGCACGTCGCCTTTAACCGTAGCCATCAAAACTTTGCCTTTGGCTTCAGGTTTATCGCCTTTTTCAGCATCAATAAAGGGCACTAGATGGGCAACCGCTTGCTTCATTACGCGGGCGGATTTAACCACTTGCGGTAAGAACATTTTACCACTGCCGAACAGGTCGCCAACGATGTTCATGCCGGACATCAAGGGTCCTTCAATCACTTCAATCGGGCGAGCAAATTGCTGGCGGCACTCTTCAGTGTCTTCCACGATCCACTGGGTAATACCTTTAACCAAAGCATGCTCTAGGCGCTGGTTAACATGCAGGCTACGCCACTCTTCGGTTTCAACTTCTTTCACCGAGCCATCACCACGGTAATCTTCAGCAATATTAAGGAGCGCTTCAGTCGCACCTGGGTGGCGGTTAAGAATAACATCTTCAACTTTTTCCCGTAATTCAGCAGGGATTTGGTCGTAAATTTCCAACTGCCCAGCATTTACAATCCCCATGTTCAGGCCGTTTTGAATGGCGTGATAAAGAAAAACTGAGTGAATCGCTTCACGCACCGGGTTATTTCCGCGGAAGGAAAAAGATACGTTGGAGACACCACCCGAGGTCAGGGCGTATGGCAGGTTATCGCGAATCCAGGCGCAGGCTTCGATAAAGTCAACGGCGTAGTTGTTGTGCTCTTCGATGCCAGTGGCCACGGCAAAGATATTGGCATCAAAAATAATATCTTCTGGCGAGAAGCCGACGTGGTTGACCAAAATGTCGTAGGAGCGCGCACAGATTTCTTGTTTACGCGCTGCAGTATCGGCTTGACCTTGTTCATCAAAGGCCATCACTACCACGGCTGCACCATAACGGCGGCAGAGTTTGGCGTGCTTAATAAACTCATCCACGCCTTCTTTCATTGAGATGGAGTTAACGATGCCTTTACCTTGAATGCATTTCAGGCCAGCTTCGATAATGTCCCATTTCGATGAGTCAAGCATAATCGGTACGCGCGAGATATCCGGCTCACCGGCGATCAGGTTGAGAAAGGTGACCATGGCCGCTTTTGAGTCGAGCATGCCCTCATCCATGTTGATATCAATAACTTGCGCGCCTGATTCAACTTGTTGTAGAGCAACCGCCAAGGCTTCAGTAAAGTTGCCTTCACGGATTAAACGAGCAAAACGTGCCGAGCCGGTGATATTGGTGCGCTCACCGACATTCACAAACAAAGACTTGCGGTCAATGGTGAAGGGTTCTAAGCCCGATAAACGACAAGCTTTTGGAATGTCAGGGATGACGCGCGGTGGGTACTTTGCTACTTTCTCAGCAATGGCGCGGATGTGCGCAGGCGTGGTACCACAGCAGCCACCGACAATATTTAAAAAACCAGAGGCCGCAAACTCTTCAATCATTGCTGCGGTTTCGGCTGGGGTTTCATCGTATTCAGCGAAGGCGTTGGGTAAACCGGCGTTAGGATGCGCAGACACAAAAGTATCGGCTTTTTCGGAAAGCTCTTGCAAATAAGGGCGCAACTCTTTTGCCCCTAAAGCGCAGTTTAAGCCCACAGATAAAGGTTTGCAGTGACGGATTGAGTTCCAGAACGCTTCAGTGGTTTGACCTGAAAGAGTGCGGCCAGAGGCATCGGTGATGGTGCCGGAAATCATGATTGGCAGGGTTACACCGAGTTCTTCAAATACGCCTTCCACAGCAAATATCGCCGCTTTGGCATTGAGCGTATCGAAGATGGTTTCGATCATAATAATGTCAGCGCCGCCGTTAATCAGGCCGCGCGTGGCTTCGCTGTAGTTCTCCACCAAAATATCAAAGGTGACGTTACGAAAGCCTGGGTTGTTCACATCCGGTGATAACGAGCAGGTACGGCTGGTTGGGCCGAGCACCCCAGCAACAAAGCGTGGTTTGTTGGGCGTTTCTAAGGTTTTTGCATCGGCCACTTCACGGGCAATGCGCGCACCTTCAAAGTTCAACTCATAAGCAATCGCTTCAAGGCCATAATCGGCTTGCGAGACTTGAGTTGAGTTAAAGGTGTTGGTTTCTAAAATGTCCGCGCCCGCGTCTAAGTAAGCCTTTTCGATTTCTTGGATGAGTTTGGCTTGAGTCAAAATCAATAAATCGTTATTGCCTTGTAGGTCTTGTGGCCAATCGGCAAAGCGCTCGCCGCGAAAGTCATCTTCCGTGAACTTATAGCTTTGGATCATTGTACCCATGCCGCCATCGAGCACCAGAATGCGCTGCTGTAATGCTTCTTTTAGGGCGTTTTGACGTGCTAAATGGTTGGTCATGAAGATCTACCTAATTGCTGTGTACAAATAAAGTCGGCAATCATAGCAAAACATCGGCATATTGGAGCCATATGCTGGGTTATTAAGTCAATTTAGTCAGTGTCGAGCGGTCTTTCTTGATATATTTCGCAACTTTAAATTTGAAATCATGGCTTGCCGTATTATGAAAGCGTTGTATTTGGGTGTTGTAAGTTTTTTTCTAAGTCTCTTGAGCCATGCTGCCGAGACCGGATACAGCGAGCATATTCAGCCAATTTTTACTGAGAAATGTGTGGCTTGCCATGCCTGTTATGACTCGCCTTGCCAGTTAAATCTGGGCAGTGGTGAAGGGCTCGAACGAGGCGCGCATAAACAGCCTGTCTATAATGGTGGGCGTACTAAGGCTCAGCAAACCACCCGTTTATTTATTGATGCACGATACACGCAGCAATGGCGCGACAAAGGTTTTTTTGCTGTGCTCAGCCCGGGTCAGCCACAGGCTTCTTTATTGGCGTCGATGCTTGAGTTGGGAAAAGCGCAGCCCTTTGCCGCCAACAGCCGTTTACCTGATGATTTAATTCTTGGAGTGGCGCGTAAAGAGGAGTGCCCCGCACCCGCTGAGTTTGCCGGCTATGCGCAGAAAAACCCACACAGCGGCATGCCTTTTGCCGTAACCGGTTTGACTGATGAGCAATACGCTAAGATTAAAAAGTGGTTGGAAGAGGGCGCGCAGGTTGATTGGCAGCCTTGGCGTGCTAGCTCAGCCGAGCAGCAGCAAATTGATGACTGGGAAGCCTTTTTAAATACCCCGGGCGCGCGCGAAACAATTGTCAGTCGCTGGCTTTATGAGCACTTATTTCTTGCTCATATTCATTTTAAAGATGGCGATCAGCAGCATTTTTTTCGACTCGTGCGTTCCTATACGCCAAGCGGTCAGGCGGTCAAGCAAATTGCTTCGCGCCGCCCCAATGATACGCCTGGGCTTAAAATGTATTATCGCTTTGTCCCAATAACAGATGTATTAGTGCATAAAACCCATATCACCTACGCCATGAGTCCAGACAAGCTCAAACATGTTAAAACATTGTTTCTGAGCGATAACTGGAGCACTGATAAAGTGCCTGACTATGGTGCTTTTTCACGCGCTAATCCATTTGCGACCTTTGCTGCAATTCCAGCGCAGGCGCGTTATCAATTTATGCTTGATGATTCTGAGTATTTTGTCCGTACCTTTATTCGTGGGCCAGTGTGTCGCGGGCAAATCGCCACAGATGTGATTCGCGATAATTTCTGGGTGTTTTTCCAAGATCCACAGCATGATATTTATCTGACTGATTCTGTGTATCAGGATCAGGCAACACCGCTGTTGGCCATGCCAGGACAGTTTGATGAAATCAGTAATTTATTAGGATTGTGGCGCAGCTATAAGAAAAAGCGTAACGCTTACGAAAAACTTCGCCTCAAACACTATCGTGATGCTGAATTGCCCGATTGGTCGCACATTTGGGTGGGGAATGATCAAGCGCTGCTCAGTGTGTTTCGTCAGCACGACAGCGCTACCGTGCGTAAAGGCTTAATTGGTGAAATACCACAAACCATGTGGCTGATGGATTTCCCCTTGCTAGAACGTACTTACTATCAGTTGGTGGTGAACTTTGATGTCTTTGGTAATGTGGCTCATCAAGCACAAACACGCTTGTATTTTGATTTGATTCGTAATGGTTCAGAAGTAAATTTTTTACGTCTAATGCCACCTGCTGTGCGCGAAGATATATTAAATGACTGGTATCAAAGCAGCGGCAAGGTCAAGCTGTGGTTGGACTATACCGACATTGATGATGACACCAAGAGTGCGCTGGGCTTACCAAAGCGTAACAGCCTGCATGTGTTTGCTCAGCGCGCCTTAAAGCGATTTGAGTCAATCAATGCCAGACCTGATCCGATCAATCGTTGTCTGGGTGCCTACTGCCATCGTGAAGGTTTGAGTGCGCAAGCCGCTGCTGTGGAGCAGACTCTGGCGCGTTTAGCAGGCCGCCCAGCGGCAGGCTTTAAAGCAATCAATTACTTACCTGAGGCAAGCATGTTGCGTGTTGAAATGGCTGATGGTGCGCGTGAGGTGTACAGCATCTTGCGCAACCGCGCACACAGTAATGTCGCCTTTATGAGTGCTGAGTCACTGCGCTATCAGCCGGGTTTAGACACTTTGACTGTGTATCCAGAAGTGCTCAGCAGCTACCCTAACTTTATGTTTAATGTAACAGCGGCCGATATTCCTACCTTTGTTAGAACGTTAGAAATGGTCAGTGATGAGTCTGGCTTTCGTAAGGTTATTGAGCATTGGGGGGTGCGCCGTACCCACCCGCAATTCTGGCACTATTTTCATGATCTCAGTGAGCATATACGTGAGCGCGAGCCGCGTGAGGCCGGTGTGCTGGATATGAACCGTTATGAGAATCTATAACTGCGCAGCCAAATTCATATCGCTAGAGCGCTGTTTAGGAGATGCTGAATAAATCAAAAAATGTCATTGCGAGCGTAGCCAAGCAATCCAATTGGCTTTATGTATCAACACGTTAGCGATTGCCACGTCGCTTCGCTCCTCGCAATGACCTAATTAATCAGTGCTTCCTTTAATTACTTCAGCTAAACAGCGCTCTAGCTTAAGCTATTGTTGATCGAAAAAGCGTTCATGCCACTCAACCAATGGCATAGGGGCTTTGAGTTTCTCGCCGTAGATAACTGAGTAAGTCAGAACGTTTTGCACATACAGGCGGGTTTCATCAAAAGGAATGCTCTCGACCCAAACGTCGTAAGGCAAATGCTTGGCATCGCGCAGCCATTGGCGTACACGGCCGGGCCCTGCGTTGTAAGCGGCTGAGGCGAGAACGCGATTACCTTTAAACTGCCCTAATACCTGGCTTAAATAAGCCGCGCCAAGCTGAATGTTGACCTCTGGAATCACTGCGCTTTGTGGTGAGGCTAAGGCAATCCCATAGCGCTGCGCGGTTTCTTTAGCGGTGGCGGGCATCAATTGCATGAGACCCATCGCGCCGACATGGGATTTGGCCTGAATCATGAAAGCACTTTCTTGGCGGGTCACCGCAAACATCCAGCTGGAATGTAAGCCGCGGTTTTTAGCTTCTGCAACAAAGTTACTTTGGTGCGCCATCGGAAAACGTATTTCCAAATCATCCCAGTACTGAGCTTTGCTAATGGTGCGAATGGCGGGGAAATACCAACCCATGTCATAGGCAATACGCGCTTGTGCAACCAATTCATCGCGACTTAAAAAGTTACTCAGGTGATACCACTCGCGATGTGCTTCGCTCATTTCATCGCGGGCTTTAAACTCTAAGGCGCGCTGCATGCCGGCGGCATTCCGAACTTTTTGCATGGTCTTGGGCTGCAGGGCTAAGGCTTGGTGTTGCAGGTGATAGGGCTGCTCAGTGCGATCGGCTGCCATAAAACCATAAAAGTCACGTTCACGTGCCAATGGTTGATAGAGCACTAAGGGTTGCTGACTGTTGGGTTGTGCCAGTTGCAGGCTGCGTGCCTGCCAGTATTTCCAACGGTTAGTGCCAGCCAGTTCTGCGGGTAATTTTCCAGTCAGCTGGTAGGCTTCGTCCCAGCGTCCTAAACGCAGTAACAAACGCACACGCCACTCAGTTAAATTACTGTTTTGCAGTTGCGGGTCATATTTTTCCATAATCGGCAAGGCTTGTGCATCAAAGCGCTTGGCTAGGCGCAAGCCAAGGTCGTGCGCGATGCTGAGCCGGTCTTCGGCGCTAAATGCCAGTTGTTTTTCGTAATGCTTGAGCAGGCGCACGCTAGCATCTAAATCTTGCGTGGCGAGCTTGCGCAGGCCCAAAGCAATGACTTCAGCGCTTTGTGGGTCTGTAGCGGTAAATAGTTGGGTTTGCTTGAGCTTGTCCGGTTTTTGCGCGACATCAACCAGTAGTTGGCCGCGCGCCTGACGCGTGGTTAAGAGCTTGATCAGATAGGCCGATACGCCATAGTTGCGTGCCTCAGTGGCAAGCTTTAAGCGTTGCCAGACTTTATCTTCGGTCATTTGCCCAGCAGCTCGCCAGCTGTCAAACAGTGGGTCGCACGCATTGGGCTGTGACTGCGCGCTGAGCCAGAGTTTGTCTGCCGTGGCGAAAGCCGCGGCGGCTTGCCCACTTTGCAACTGGTATTGAGCAAAGCGGCAGTCCAGTTCAGTGAACTTGAGTTCGGGGCTGTAATACTTGAGAAATAATGGCCATTGTTGGCGCTCGCTCAATACACGCAGCCAGCGCAGTTTCATCCAGCTGATTTGCGGCAGATCGCCATGCTCAAGTAGAAACTTTTCCACTTCATCATTACTGGCGCTGCGCAAGCGCGAGGTTAATTCATCGTAAGCAAGGTAAGGTGTTAGTGGGTAATGACGCAGGACTGCACGATTATTTAAATACACCGACGCATCATTCTTACTCAGCGCTAGCTTAGCTTGATCATACAGGCTGCGTTGCTGTGCAAGTGAGGCTGCGCTGGCCGCAGCTAAAGATGGAGCAAGTGTAATGCATAACGCTAGAGCTAACAGAAAACGACTGCGCATGAAGAATCCTACAAAAATAAATGCCCAGTAAAGCGCCAGAAAACGAAGGTCTAAATGGCGAAGGCAGCATAGCTTATCTGCTTGTGTACGACGGCGAAAGAGCCGTCACTGGGGTGAAATGCAGATATCCTACGCAGCACAGTGCGAATCTGTACAATACGTCGCAGATTTTAGGAGAACTACCATGACTTTGCTCAAATTAACTCAAGTATCACTTGCTTACGGCGCTACACCTCTATTGGAAGAGGTCTCATGGCAAATTGCCCGCGGCGAGCGCGTGTGCATCATTGGCCGCAATGGTACGGGCAAGTCAAGCATGATGCATTTGGTGAAAGGTTCACGCTTAGCCGACACCGGTGAAATATGGCGTGCGCCGGGTTTGAAAATTGGTGAGTTACCGCAAGAGTTGCCGGCGGCGGATGATAAAACTATTTTTGAGGTGGTGGCCGAAGGCTTGGATGGGGTTGGCGCTTTATTGGCTGAATTCAACCACATCAGTCAAAACATCCAAACCGATGAAGACTTAAATAAAATGATGCACGTGCAACAAGAGCTGGAAGCACGTGATGGCTGGCGTTTGCAGCAATTGGTCGACAGTACTTTAAGCCGTTTGCAGTTGCCCGCTGATAAGAAAATGAACGAGCTGTCAGGTGGCTGGCGTCGTCGGGTGCTGCTGGCGCAAGCGTTAGTTGCTGAGCCTGATTTGTTATTACTTGATGAGCCGACCAACCACTTGGATATCGGTGCGATTGCCTGGCTGGAAGATGCGCTGTTAAATTTCCAAGGCGCTGTGCTGTTTATTACCCACGACCGGGCATTTTTGCAAAACTTAGCAACCCGAATTTTAGAGTTGGATCGCGGTCATCTGATTGACTGGAACGGCGACTATGCGAGTTTCCTGGTGCATAAAGAGCAACAGTTAGCTGCTGAAGAAACCGCCAATGCGCTGTTTGATAAGAAGCTGGCACAAGAAGAAGTGTGGATTCGTCAAGGTATTAAAGCGCGCCGTACACGTAACGAAGGTCGCGTACGTGAGCTTAAAGCGCTGCGTGTTGAGCGCAGTCAGCGTCGTGAGCGTCAAGGCGCTGCCAATATCAACATTGGTGCTGCTGAAAAATCTGGCAAGCAAGTGATTGTAGTGAATAAAGTCAGTTTTGCGCACCCAGGTGGACGTGAGCTGATTAAAGACTTCTCGATGGTCTTGCAGCGTGGTGACCGTATTGGTCTGCTTGGTGCTAACGGTAGTGGTAAAACCACCTTGCTCAAGTTGCTACTCGGTGACTTGCAGCCGACCAAAGGTACGATTGAAGTGGGGACTAAGTTAGAAATTGCCTATTTTGATCAGTTGCGTCATCAACTTGACCCAGAAAAAACTGTGATCGAGAACGTCGGTGAAGGCAGCGATACCATTATGATTAATGGCCAGAGCAAGCATGTGCTGAGTTACTTAGGCGACTTCCTGTTCAGTCCGCAGCGTGCGCGTACGCCAGTTAAAGCGTTATCAGGTGGTGAGCGTGCACGCTTATTGTTGGCGAAGTTGTTTACCCGTCCAGCCAACTTGCTGGTGCTTGATGAGCCGACCAACGACCTCGATGTGGAAACCTTAGAGCTGCTTGAAGAAGTCTTGATGGAGTTTAAAGGCACTGTACTGATCGTCAGTCATGACCGTGCTTTCCTCGATAACGTAGTGACCAGCACTTTAGTTTTTGATGGTTCTGGAAAAGTGCGTGAATATGTCGGCGGCTTTGATGACTGGCTTCGTCAGGGTGGCAGTATTCGTTTACTCGGAGCGACTGACGAGAATGAAATGCAGGAGCCTGTGACCAATTGCTTAGGGAATAGTGATCTAGCGCATACAACCACGCAAAAAAATCAGCAGTCACTGCAAGAACCCGAAAATGATGGCATAGTGCCCAAAAAAAAGCTCAGTTATAAATTGCAACGCGAACTTGATGCTATTCCTGGGCAAATCGATGGCTTAGAGGCAGAGCTTGCCGCATTGCATGAGCAAGTATCACAAGCTGGTTTTTATCTACAAGCAACTGAGCATACTGAAGCTGTATTGGCGAAAATCAGTGCAGTACAGCAGCAGTTGGATGGATTAATCGAGCGTTGGGCTGAATTAGACAGTTAATATTTAGGGGGCGCTGTGGCTGTAGAGTATCGTATTACGCTGGATGATGAGCATACGTTTAATTATAAGATAGAGCTTGAGCGTGAGCGGCTCAGTACAGCACAGAGCACAGAGTTACATGCCTGGACTCGTCTAGAGCATCAAAAATGCAGTAACTGCCCCTTAAGTAAAGAACAATACAGTCATTGCCCAGCCGCTGCAGACCTGCAAACGGTGGTAGAGGATTTTCGCGGTTTGCCCGCCTTTAAGAAGGCGTTGGTGCACGTGCGCACGCAAGAGCGTGAGTACAGTAAAATGGTTAACTTAGAAGAGGGCTTACGCTCTTTATTGGGGGTGATTATGGCAACATCAGCCTGTCCCATTTTGGCGCAACTTAAGCCCATGGCCAATAATCATTTGCCTTTTGCCAGTAGCAGTGAGTTTGCACTGCGCACCATTTCTATGTATTTGCTGCGTGAATTGTTCAATGCGCGAGACGGCAAAACGCCGGATTGGGAGCTCAGTGGTTTAACTGAAGACTTTAAAGCATTGCAGTTGGTCAACCAGGCGCTTTGGCATCGAATCCATGATGCATGCGCCGGTGATACCAATTTGAAAGCATTTTTAAGTTTTTTTTCGATGGCTTCCAGCATGACCTATTCTCTAGAAACACAACTGCAAAAAATACGACCAATGGTGGTTAGCTGATTGAGCCTAGCTTATCGAGTACTGCGCGCTTTAATCGTCTGTGTGATCTTTAAGGTCCACTGCCAAAACATCACAAGGCGCGCCCGATAACAGATCATTGGTGGTAGAGCCGAGTAATAACGCCAGCCCATGTCGGCCATGACTGCCGACAATAATCAAGTCGCAGCCTTGCTCTCTAACCAGCTGATGGATTTCTTGGCGAGGCTGTCCGTAACGCAAGTGGCAATTGTTATTTCTAAGCAGTTCGTGCTGTTTGGCGAGAACATTGAGTTTATTTTGCGCTTGTTCGGTTTGCTGCTGCTGGAGCAGCGATACATCCATTGGCACATCTCCACCAAATGCCATAGTCAGTGGTTCAACAACATGAACTAAAGTCACTTGGCAAGCCAGTGCTTGGCAAAGCTTTTGCGCGCGCTGTAAAACTAGATGGCAATCATCGGTTAAATCTATCGCGATCAGTAAGTGTGCATATGCCATGGTGGCCTCCTCGATGGCCCTGTATGTGCAGGGCCATGTCAAACTTAAATATTTAAGAGTGCGTACTCTGCGGCAAGCTGCTCAAGGGCTTGGGTGATGCTGCGGGCATATTTGTCAATCACAAAGGGTACGCTATCTTCATTGTAATTCTTGAGTGAGCCTTCTATATAGTTCCACTTCACTTGCAGTGTACGCAGTGCTTTGCTGGTGTCACTGGTGTTTTTAGGATTACTTTGCATGCTCGCAAGATTATTAGCAAAAATCTCACTGAGTTTGTCGAGAGGCTGCTTTTCGCCATCGGCGAAGAATGAGGCACCAACTGAAGCGCTGCGCGCTGCATAGTCCGCAGCAATACTCTGCATTAATAAGCTTTGTTCGCGAGCCAATAGGGTTAGATTGGGTAGGCTGTATTGATTGTCTTGTAAGAGTTGCTCTTCGAGCTCTTTGCTGGTTTTCAAAATACTGCTGTTGAGGTTGGCAAGGTCAGCAACAGGTTGTAAGTCGGTGTAGCCTTGTTCTTTCAGTGCGGTAATTAAGCGGCGTAATTCAGCGTTGTAGGTGTTTAGATCAGTTGTTAATTGAGTTTGTAGAGCTTGTGCTTGGGTGCTGGTAGGGGTAGGTAGTTTGTTTAGATTTTCAATTGCTAAAGCAAGATTCTCGTGGGCTTGTTTAGCATAGCGTTGGTCTTGCTCTTGACTGTTAAACATATAAAAGCCGCCAATGCTTCTTTGTGTTTCTAAACGTAAAAAAAATAAAGTATTTAAGACTGTAGCAGTGGCCTGTTCAGAGGCTGCTGTAGGGGCAGCGGCAAGCGCGGGTAGAGGGAGTGTAAGTAGAACGCTTAAGCACAATGCGTAGACACGATTCTTCATGGATGGAAACTCCAAAACTGCGTAATTGTTTATTGTTTTTATTAAGAGCAATGCAGGCCCTTTGCTTTCGACTTTACCGTTTCAGTAAGGATTTGGCTACTGCTTCACGTGTAAAATCATTTTGCTAGCGTAAGTATATTTAATTGGTAGTATCGAGCTGTTTATTTTGCCTACGAAAAACAAGGGGTTGCGGCCAATTGACACAGAATCTCTATGTTTCTTTGAGACTTATAATTGACAAAGAGAGAAATTTCCGTGAATGTGTGCACACCCAAATCAAACGGGCGTATGAAATGCGTATTGGCATGGCCGCACCAGTTTCCTTGAGTGTTGAGTCGGCGAGTATGCTGATAAGTACTACGCAACGTGCTATGCACATTGTTTAATTGCTGTCAGTGGCCATGGTGTAACTGTTCAGCTTCCATATCGTGGAGATCAGTTGATGATTTACGAAGGTAAAGCCATCACGGTGAAGACTCTTGAAAGTGGTATCGTCGAATTAAATTTCGATCTCAAGAGCGAGTCCGTCAATAAGTTTAACCGTCTTACACTTACCGAACTGCGCGCTGCAGTTGATGCAATCAAAGCCGATAATGCTATTAAAGGCGTGGTTGTAACCAGTGGTAAAGATGTATTTATCGTTGGTGCAGACATTACTGAGTTTGTTGACAACTTTAAAATGTCTGAAGAAGAGTTGGTTGCAGGCAATCTTGAAGTCAACAAAATTTTTAATGATTTTGAAGACCTGAATGTACCTACTGTGGTCGCAATCAATGGCATCGCTTTAGGTGGTGGTTTTGAAATGTGCTTGGCTGCGGATTACCGCGTCATGGCTGACAGTGCAAAAATTGGTCTGCCAGAAGTTAAGTTGGGCATCTACCCAGGTTTTGGTGGAACAGTACGTTTGCCGCGTGTTATCGGTGCCGATAATGCTATTGAGTGGATTGCTGCAGGTAAAGAAGCGCGTGCTGAAGAAGCTTTAAAAGCTGGCGCTGTTGATGCTGTTGTCAGCTCAGATAAGCTGCATTGTGCTGCTGTTGATCTAGTTAAGCGTGCCATTGCTGGTGAGCTAGATTACCAAGCCAAGCGTCAGCCTAAGCTGGAAAAAATCAAACTCAATGCCATCGAGCAAATGATGAGCTTTGAGACGGCCAAAGGTTTTGTTGCTGGCAAGGCGGGTCCTAACTATCCAGCGCCAGTTGAAGCGATTAAAACCATTCAAAAAGCTGCTAATCATGGTCGTGACAAAGCGCTGGAAATTGAAGCGACAGGGTTTGCTAAGTTAGCAAAAACTTCTGTTGCAGAAAGCTTAGTGGGTCTGTTCTTGAACGACCAAGCACTCAAGCGTAAAGCCAAAGCGCACGAAAAAATTGCACGTGATGTGAAACTTTCTGCTGTGCTAGGTGCAGGTATCATGGGCGGAGGTATTGCTTTCCAATCTGCTCTGAAAGGCACCCCAATCCTGATGAAGGATATCCGTGAAGAGGGTATTCAACTCGGCTTGGATGAGGCAGCTAAACTGTTAGTTAAGCGTGTTGAACGTAAGCGCATGACAGCAGAAGCAATGGCCAAAGCATTAAACGCAATTCGTCCGACTATGTCCTATGGCGATTTTGGTAATGTTGATATCGTAGTTGAAGCGGTTGTTGAGAATCCAAAAGTCAAGCACGCAGTGCTGGCTGAAGTTGAGCAGCACGTGGGTGAAAACACCATTATTGCTTCAAACACTTCAACCATCTCAATCAACTTACTGGCCAAAGCGCTTAAGCGCCCGGAAAACTTTGTCGGTATGCACTTCTTTAACCCAGTGCACATGATGCCTTTGGTGGAAGTGATCCGTGGTGAGCATTCATCTGACGAAGCCGTAGCAACCACTGTGGCTTATGCGCAAAAAATGGGTAAAAACCCAATCGTCGTGAATGACTGCCCTGGTTTCTTGGTTAACCGTGTACTGTTCCCATACTTTGGTGGTTTTGCTAAGTTGGTCAGTGCCGGTGTTGATTTTGTTCGCATTGACAAAATCATGGAAAAATTCGGCTGGCCGATGGGCCCTGCTTACTTGATGGACGTGGTGGGTATTGATACCGGACACCATGGTCGTGATGTAATGGCCGACGGCTTCCCTGATCGTATGAAAGATGATCGTCGTTCTGCGGTTGATGTGCTGTATGAAGCAGACCGTTTAGGTCAGAAGAATGGCAAAGGTTTCTATGCCTATGAAACTGACAAGCGCGGCAAGCCAAAGAAAGTCGTTGATGAAGCAATTGCTGAGATTCTAGCGCCGATTGTTTACGAAAAACGTGAAGTGACCGATGAAGACATCATCAATTGGATGATGATCCCATTGTGCATGGAAACTGTACGTTGCCTGGAAGACGGTATCGTTGAGACCGCTGCAGAAGCAGATATGGGCTTGATTTACGGTATTGGTTTTCCTCCTTTCCGTGGTGGCGCGTTACGTTACATCGACAGTATTGGTGTAGCTGAGTTTGTTGCTTTGGCAGACAAATACGCTGACTTGGGTGCGCTGTATCACCCGACCGAGAAATTGCGTGAAATGGCCAAAAACGGTCAAACCTTTTTCGGTTAATCGCGGACAGATTAGAGCGGGAGTAAAGAAATGAGCTTGAATCCAAGAGATGCAGTGATTGTCGATTTCGGACGCACGCCAATGGGCCGTTCGAAAGGTGGCATGCACCGCAACACACGTGCTGAAAATATGTCAGCACATTTGATCACTGGTTTGTTAAATCGTAATGACAAAATCAATCCAGCTGAAGTTGAAGATGTGATTTGGGGTTGTGTGAATCAGACCCTAGAGCAGGGCTGGAACATTGCTCGCATGGCGTCGTTGATGACACAAATCCCACACACCAGCGCAGGGCAAACTGTCAGCCGTCTGTGTGGATCATCCATGAGCGCTTTGCACACTGCAGTACAAGCTATTCAAACCGGTAACGGTGATGTGTTTGTGGTTGGTGGTGTTGAGCACATGGGCCACGTCAGCATGATGCACGGTGTTGATCCAAACCCGCACATGTCATTATATGCAGCAAAAGCCTCTGGTATGATGGGCTTAACCGCTGAAATGCTGGGTAAAATGCATGGTATTAGCCGTGAAGCCCAGGATGCATTCGGTGAGCGTTCGCATCGTTTGGCGCATAAAGCCACGGTTGAAGGTAATTTCAAAGACGAAATTATCCCGATGGAAGGCTACGATGCGGACGGTTTCTTGAAAGTGTTTGATTATGACGAAACCATTCGTCCTGAGACAACATTGGAAAGTTTAGCAGCCTTGCGTCCAGCGTTTAACCCGAAAGGCGGAACTGTGACTGCTGGTACGTCTTCGCAAATTACTGATGGTGCTTCTTGCATGATCGTAATGTCTGCGCAACGTGCTAAAGATCTTGGTATTGAGCCGATGGCTGTTATTCGTTCAATGGCGGTTGCTGGTGTTGATCCAGCGATCATGGGTTATGGTCCTGTACCAGCAACTCATAAAGCATTGAAGCGTGCCGGCGTGACGATCGATGATATTGATTTCGTTGAGCTCAACGAAGCCTTTGCCGCACAAGCATTGCCAGTTCTGAAAGACCTTAAACTCCTTGATAAAATGGAGCAAAAGGTTAACTTGCATGGTGGCGCGATTGCTCTGGGTCACCCATTCGGTTGCTCTGGTGCGCGAATCTCTGGCACCTTGCTGAATGTGATGAAGCAAAACAGCGGTACTTTAGGCTTGGCAACCATGTGTATTGGTTTGGGTCAGGGTATCTCTACAGTATTCGAACGCGTGTAAACGTGCGATGAATACCAAAGCCGGGGCCTTGTGCCTCGGCTTTTTTATTAGGGGGGCAGTAATGAGTATTCAAACAGGGCTGTATCAGCACTATAAAGGTCAACAGTATCGGGTGGTTGGGGTTGCCAAGCATTCAGAAACTGAAGAGCAATTGGTGGTGTATCAGGCACTCTACGGCGGGTTTGGTTTGTGGGTGCGACCCTTGTCGATGTTTACCGAGCAGGTTACCGTTGCGGGTGTTTTACAGCCGCGTTTTGCGTTGCTACAGAGTGAAAAAAGTCTATTTGCTTGATCATAAAACCATGATCAATTTGACCAAAAACTTGACCTAAGCCGCTTTCAACCTATATATAGCCTCACTGTAATCAAAGTTATCGTATTTTTTTTGTGATATTGGCAGTGCTAGTGCAGGCGTATCACTTTATTTATTTCAGGAATATTCTGAGCAATGAGCAAATCGCTGGTTATCGTAGAGTCCCCCGCAAAGGCTAAAACCATTAACAAATACTTAGGCAATGAGTATGTGGTGAAGTCGAGTGTGGGTCATATTCGTGATTTACCGACCAGCGGCTCTGCAGCTGCTGGTAAAGAGCCAGCTAAACGCAGTAAATCAGCTGAGACAACGCCCTTGACGCCCAAGGAAAAGGCCATGCGCACTTTAGTGGCCAGAATGGGGATTGATCCTGAGAATGATTGGAAGGCCCGTTACGAAATTCTGCCGGGTAAAGAAAAAGTCATCGAAGAGTTGCGCCGTCTTGCTAAAGACGCCGACACCATCTATCTGGCAACGGACTTGGACCGCGAAGGGGAAGCCATTGCTTGGCACCTACGCGAAGCCATTGGTGGGGATGACAGCCGTTATAAGCGCGTGGTGTTTAACGAAATTACCGAGAAAGCCATTAAAGGTGCATTTGCCGAACCAGGTCAGCTGGATATCGATCAGGTTAACGCTCAGCAAGCCCGCCGATTTTTAGATCGTGTGGTGGGCTTTATGGTGTCCCCGCTGCTGTGGAAGAAAGTGGCTCGCGGTCTTTCTGCGGGACGCGTGCAGTCCGTGGCAGTCAAATTGGTGGTTGAGCGTGAAAAAGAAATTCGCGCCTTTGTCCCTGAAGAGTTCTGGCAGGTGCATGCCGACTTACAGCATGCCAAGCACGCCGACACCCGTTTTGAAGTGGTGCGTGAAGGGGGGCAAGCATTTCGCCCAGTGAGCAAAGAGCAAACCGATACGGCACTAGCTGTATTGGAAAAAGTGCCTTATCGTTTGGTTAAGCGCGAAGACAAGCCAACCAGTAGTCGTCCAAGCGCGCCTTATATCACCTCTACTTTGCAGCAGGCGGCCAGTACTCGCTTGGGCTTTGGGGTTAAGAAAACCATGATGTTGGCGCAGCGTTTGTATGAAGCGGGTTACATCACTTACATGCGTACCGACTCAACCAATATCTCTAGCGATGCTATCGAGATGGTGCGCAGCTTTATTGACCAAGAGTTTGGTGCGAAGTATTTACCAGAAAAGCCAATTTTTTATAGTAGTAAAGAAGGCGCACAAGAAGCGCACGAAGCGATTCGTCCTTCTGATGTAAGCACTCAGACCTCACAGCTCAAAGGCATGGAGCGCGACGCTGAGCGTCTGTATGAGTTGATTTGGCGTCAGTTTGTTGCCTGCCAAATGCCTGCAGCCGAATATATGGCCACGACTTTGACCGTGGAAGCGGATCGTTTTGAGTTGCGTGCCCGTGGCCGTATCTTAAAGTTTGACGGTTACACCCGCGTGCAACCGCAACAAGGTAAGGGCGCTGAAGATGCCGTGCTGCCGGATCTGCATAAAGGTGATGAGTTAAAACTGGTGAAACTCGATCCTTCGCAGCACTTTACTAAGCCGCCAGCACGTTACAGCGAAGCCAGTTTGGTTAAAGAGTTGGAGAAGCAAGGTATTGGTCGTCCTTCCACCTATGCAGCGATTATCTCGACCATTCAAGAGCGTGGTTATGTGGCGCTACAAAATCGTCGCTTCTATGCCGAAAAAATGGGCGACATTGTCACTGAACGCCTTGGTGAGAGCTTCGCTAACCTTATGGATTATGGCTTTACTGCGCAGATGGAGGAGCGTCTAGATAGCGTTGCCCATGGCGAGTTGCAGTGGAAGCAGTTGCTCGATGAGTTTTATAAAGATTTTAAGAAAAAATTAGAAACTGCGGATTCAGCAGAAAATGGCATGCGTGAAAACACACCAACCATGACGGATATTGCCTGCAAAGAGTGTGGGCGACCGATGATGATTCGTACTGCATCGACTGGGGTGTTCTTGGGTTGTTCAGGTTACACTTTGCCACCCAAAGAGCGTTGCAAGTCGACTATGAACCTGGTGCCGGGCAATGAGATTGCGGCGGATGATGAAGGTGAGTCTGAGTCATTATTGTTACGCCACAAGCGACGTTGCACTAAGTGCGGTACAGCAATGGATGCTTATTTGCTGGATGAAACACACAAGCTGCATGTCTGCGGTAATAATCCTGATTGCAGTGGTTTTGAGCTTGAGGAAGGGCAGTTCCGCATTAAAGGCTATGAAGGTCCAAGCCTTGAGTGTGACAAGTGCGGCAGTGAAATGCAGTTGAAAACCGGCCGCTTTGGTAAGTATTTCGGTTGTATCAATACAGAGTGTAAAAACACTCGCAAACTGCTGCGCAGCGGTGAAGCGGCACCGCCAAAAATGGATCCGGTGCCGATGCCAGAGCTGCAGTGTGTTAATGTTGATGATACCTATGTGCTACGTGATGGTGCTTCGGGTATGTTTTTAGCGGCCAGCCAGTTTCCGAAAAAGCGTGAAACCCGTGCGCCTTTGGTGTTGGAGTTGGTGCCGCATAAAACAGAACTTGATCCTAAGTACCACTACTTGCTCAGCGCGCCTCAGCATGATCCTGATGGTCTACCTGCGGTAGTGCGCTACAGCCGTAAAACCAAGGAACAGTATGTGCAGTCAGAAATTGACGGCAAGCCCAGCGGTTGGAAAGCTTTTTACGATGGTAAAAAGTGGCAAGTTGACGATAAGCGCAAAGTCAGTAAGTAATCTAAGTATGCAGCAAGGCCGCTTAGCGGCCTTGTTCTGTTTTATTTAATGTTAAGAGTTGTTTATGTCCAGTGCGTTTTTGGAAATTGTTGAGTTACCTGACGGCCGTATTGTGTTGCGCCGTTCGGAAGAGGGTGGCGCTTTAGTCACCCTGACCTTCTCCAGTGAAGCCCGTGGTTTTTTGAAAGCACGCTACATTGATGTGGCCAAAGAAATGTTTCATGCCGGTTTATTAGCGGCGGGGCATTTGGCTGAAGAGGAGGCGCTCAATGAGAGCGATCCTGATGATGCAACTGGGCATACCCTGCATTAATCTGCATGAGTCGTTTTAATCTGCTTGGTGCAAGCCAAGTGCGCTTGCCTAATCAGCCTTATGCCTTAATCTTGGATTTTTTGAGCGAGCGCTTCGCGGCGATCGGTCGAGAGATTTGGTATCAGCGCATGCTCAGTGGCAAAGTTCTCGATGCCGAGCAGCGCTGTGTGCTGCCAACTGCGGCCTATCGGCCAGGTGCTTTGCTGTATTACTTTCGGGAAGTGCCTGAGGAAGTAGTGGTGCCTTTTACGGAAAGTATTTTGTATCAAGATGAGCATCTACTGGCGGTGGATAAACCGCACTTTCTAGCGACATTACCCGCTGGACGCTACGTCGAAGAAACAGTCTTGCGCCGAGTGATGAAGCGTTTAGATAACCCAGATATTGTGCCGATTCATCGCCTTGACCGTTTAACCGCAGGGGTATTGTTGTTTTCGTTAAACCCCGGCAGTCGCAATGCCTATCAAGGTTTATTTCGAGAGCGTAAGGTGTTTAAGTGTTATCAGGCGTTAGCTCCTGCATTGCCTGATCTGCAATGGCCGTATCGGCATCGTAGCCGCCTCGAATCTGCAGAACAGTTTTTCCGTATGCAAGAAGTAGCAGGTGTTGCCAATAGTGATACGCTGATTGAAGTGGAAGAGCAGTGTGGTGCTATTTGGCGCTATCGCTTATATCCGGTGACTGGGCGTAAGCATCAACTGCGTGTGCACTTGGCTGCTTTGGGTGCGCCGATTGTCAATGATCCGCTGTATCCGCAGCTGCAAAATGAGACAGGCCAAGAAGACTATGCAAGTCCGCTGCAATTGCTGGCCAAGCAAATCAGCTTTATTGATCCGTTTAGTAAGCTATTGCGTAGTTTTACAAGTCAATTAACTTTATCTATGTGATTGAGTTAACAAGTGCTAGTCAAAATCAGTAGAAAGGGCCTATAATACGCGCCGGCCTTACTGGCCTCGTTAAGGTTACTGCAATATCCCGAAGCGCTGCTTCGACTGCTTGTCCTGTACAGGACTCTCCTAGACGTTTTTTCTAAACAGCGTTCTCGCAAATACTCGCAAACAGGCTGCCAAAGGGCGACCATTATGGTCTTTCATGGCGTGTGCAGCTTTCATGGGTCTTTGCGGATGCACATGAGGCATACCATGACCCAAGAAATCAGTACTACCCCAGACGTTGGCACAACTGCAGAAATTGGTAATTTTTCTACACTTGGCCTACACCCTT
Source organism: Pseudomonas sp. (assembly GCA_048266525.1). Classification (GTDB taxonomy): domain Bacteria; phylum Pseudomonadota; class Gammaproteobacteria; order Pseudomonadales; family Pseudomonadaceae; genus Denitrificimonas. The sequence continues at coordinate 214,735 of JBLWZG010000002.1, read as the reverse complement.
CAGTCCTTGCTGCTATTACTGCAGTCGGCTATGAAGAACCATCACCGATTCAGACCAAATCGATTCCGTTGATTATGGCTGGCCACGATATGATCGGCCAGGCGCAAACCGGTACCGGTAAAACCGCTGCATTTGCCTTACCTATTTTGTCGCGCATTGATGCAGCCCGTCGTGAAGCACAGGTGTTGGTATTAGCACCGACCCGCGAGTTGGCCCTGCAAGTTGCGACTGCTTTTGAAAGCTTTGCTGCGCAGATGTCTAGCGTTAACGTTGTTGCGATTTACGGTGGTGCGCCGATGGGCCCACAGCTGAAAGCTATTCGTAATGGCGCACAAGTGATAGTGGCAACGCCAGGTCGTCTGGTTGACCACCTCAGCCGTAACGGTGGCTTACTGTCTACCATTAAATTTTTAGTTCTTGATGAAGCCGATGAGATGTTAAAGCTCGGCTTTATGGATGACTTAGAAGTCATTTTCAATGCCATGCCTGATGAGCGCCAGACCGTATTGTTCTCGGCTACCTTGCCAGCATCGATTCGTGGCATTGCAGAAAAACATTTGCGCAATCCACAGCAAGTTAAAATTGCGAGCAAAACGCAAACCGTTGCGCGTATTGAACAAGCGCACCTGATGGTGCATGCCGATCAAAAAGTAAACGCCGTATTGCGTTTACTGGAAGTTGAAGACTTTGATGCCATGATTGGTTTCGTGCGCACTAAGCAAGCCACTTTAGATATCGCAGCAGCACTGGAAGCTAAAGGCTACAAAGTTGCCGCACTTAATGGTGATATTGCGCAAAACCAACGTGAGCGCGTGATTGATTCATTAAAAGATGGCCGTTTAAATATTGTGATTGCAACCGACGTTGCGGCACGTGGTCTTGATGTGCCGCGTATTACTCACGTTTTCAACATCGATATGCCATATGACCCCGAGTCTTATGTACACCGCATCGGTCGTACCGGTCGTGCTGGTCGTGATGGTCGTGCGTTGTTGTTAGTGACGCCGCGTGAGCGTCGTATGTTGCAGGTAATTGAGCGTGTAACAGGCCAGAAAGTCGCTGAGATTTTATTGCCGGATGCTAAAGTCATTCTACAAGCACGTATTCGTCGTTTGACTCAGGATTTAGCGCCGCGCGTTAAAGACAAAGAGAATAAAAACCATGAGTTATTAGCGCATCTGACCACTGAACTTAATTGCACCGCTGAAGATTTAGCCTTGGCTTTACTGGCAAAAACTACTGAAGGTCAAGCCTTTACTCTTGCTGGTGTTGAGCGTGAGCAGCCAGTCCTTGCACCGCGTGGTCGTGATGACCGTGGCGATCGTGGCAGTCGTTCGTCACGTGAAGGTGGTCGTGATAGCGGCCGTGATAGTGGTCCTCGTGAGCGTCGTGAGCCATTAGCGCTGAGCGAAGGTAAAGTACGTTGCCGTACTGCGCTGGGAACCCGTGATGGCGTGGCTGCACGCAACTTGCTTGGTGCGATCCTCAATGAAGGTGGCTTGACCCGTGATGCAATTGGTCGTATTCAGATTCGCGAAAGCTTCAGTTTGGTTGAATTACCAGAAGAAGGTCTTGAGCGTTTATTGGGCAAGTTAAAAGATACCCGTGTCGGTGGTAAAGCACTTAAGTTGCGTCGCTATCGTGAAGATTAAGATGCACCATTGCTTAAGTACTGCTTAAGTTTTGTTTGCTGAAATAAAGCCGGTTTGACTGAAAAGTTGAATCGGCTTTTTGGTTATGGGCGCTTTGCTCAGTGATCCTGAGTCAGTGTGATTTAGAGCTGCAGGCTGTACCTAAGGTGCTCTATACTGTGCTTTTGATCAGTGTTTTCGAGGTGCGTAAATGACCTTACGAGTATGTATTTTAGAGTCGGATGATTTACATCCAGCCATGCAAGAAAGCTTTATCGGCTTTGGCCAAATGTTTAAGCAATTATTTGCTGGCCAAGATGCAAGCGTCGTATGCCAAGTGTTTAATGTGGTGCGAGGCGAATACCCTGCAGAGAGCGAGCGGTTTGACGCGTATTTAGTCACAGGTAGTAAAGCTGACTCTTTTGCCAATGATCCTTGGATTGTTACTTTACGCGCTTACTTGCGTGAGCGTTTTCAGCAGGGTGATGTGTTGCTGGGAATTTGCTTTGGCCACCAAATCTTAGCATTGGTGCTCGGTGGTGATACACAGCGTTCTAATAAAGGCTGGGGCATTGGTGTGCACCGTTACCGCTTAGCTTATAAGCCGCAGTGGTTGCCTGAGGCGCTTGATGAGTTTCAGCTATTGATCAGTCACCGTGATCAAGTGACCGCTTTACCGGCTGGTGCGACTTTATTAGCACAGAGTGAATTCTGTGAAAACGCTGCTTTTATCATCGGGCAACAGGTTTTATGCTTTCAAGGGCATCCTGAGTTTACCCATGATTTTTCTAGGCAGTTACTGCAAATCCGCCAAGCTGTTTATTGTCCTGATGAGTATCAGGCCGCCTGTAACAGCTTGCAGGATGCGCACGATGGTCAGATCATTGCACAGTGGATGCTGTGCTTTGTGCAAGCCGCTAAAGACGCGCGCAAAGCCTCTGTCGCGATCGATGCAGCAGCTGACCCAGTAAGCGAGCCTCTATGCTTGGCCTAATAGCGCAGGATTTAAACCAATACGCTGCGCCATTCTTGCTTGGTATGGTTGTCTTGGCAGTGGCTGTGCTGCAGTTTATCCGTGGGCAAAAATTACAACAGCAGCTAAGTGCCAGCCAAACGGCACTGTTGAGTGCAGAGCAACAATTGCATGAGCAAGATATTGATTTACAAGTGCTCACTAGCCAGCACGATCAGCTGCATGCGCAGTTGCAACGGCGTGAAGCTGATTATCAGCAACTGCATGTTGAGCAACGTGCGGCACAGGAGCAGCTGGTGCAGCTGCGTGGGATTGCTGATGCTGCACGTGCCGCTTATCAAGAGCTGAAAGAGCAACAGCTGCAGCGTGAAAAAGCACTGAGCGAGCAGCAGGCGCGCTATCTTGAATTGCAGCAAGCACAGCAAAACTTGCAGCAAGAATATGCGTCACTACAAGGTTTGACTGCGCAAAAAGAGCAGCATTTCTTTGAGCAGCAGCAATTGCTCAAAGACAGTCGCGAGCAATTAAAACTAGAGTTTGAACAGTTAGCCGGACAGATTTTTGAAGCACGCGGCCAGTCGCTGACTCAGACCAATCAGCAGTCCTTAGAGGCCATGCTCAAGCCTTTTCGTGAGCAGATTGATGGGTTTCGCCAGAAAGTTGAAGACATTCACCATAAAGATGTGCAGCAGCAGGCGTCTTTGCAGCAGCAATTATTGCAATTAAAAGAGCTTAATCAGCAAATTACTCAAGAAGCCCATGAGTTGAGTTCGGCTTTGCGTGGGCAGAAGAAAGCCCAAGGTAATTGGGGCGAGCTGATTCTGGAAAATGTGTTAGAGCGCGCCGGTTTACAACTCGGAGTGGATTTTGCCCGCGAGGTGAGCTTTACCACCAGCGAAGGGCGTAAACGTCCGGATGCGATTATTTACTTACCGCAAAATAAGCATTTAATTATTGATGCCAAAGTCTCGCTCAATGCCTACCTGCGCTACGTGAATGCTGAAGATGACAACTTGCGCGCGCAGGCCCTGCGAGAGCATGTCAGTGCGTTTTCCGCGCGCGTGCTTGAGTTGGCTGAGCGCGATTACGCGGCGCTGCCAGGCTTGAATGCACCCGATATGGTGGTGATGTTTGTGCCCATTGAATCGGCGTTTGCAGATGCGGTACGGGCCGATGAGGGCTTGTTGCTACGCGCCATAGAGCAAAACATTCTGATTGCTACGCCAAGTACCTTATTGGCCAGCTTAACCATCGTGAGGCAGCTTTGGCGCTTTGAGGAGCAAAGTCGTAGCACTGCTGAATTGGCTGATCGAGCCAGTAAAGTGTATGACAAATTACGCATCTTTCTTGGCAGCATGGATGGCATTGGCAGCAGTTTGGAACGCGCGCAAGAAGCCTACCGTAAAGCTTGTGATCAGCTGGTCAATGGCCGTGGCAATTTAATTAAACAAGCCAGCGACTTTAAGCAACTGGGTGTGGCTGTTAAAACAGAAATTGCTGGTCAATGGCAAGAGCGGGCTGCTTTAGAGTTGTTACATGCAGACACAGCGGGTGCATTAGGCGATGCAGATTAACTGTGCATATGATTGAGCAGCTGTTTTACTGCGCGAATTGAGTCTTGTTTGTGCTTGAGTTCAAGCTCAGCCAGCAGTTGTTGAAAAGGTCTTTTTTCGGCACTGCTCAGGGCTTGCCAAGCATCATGCGTGGGTATTTTCTCGGTGACGGTAAAGACGCTCTGCAATACTTGATAATCGCTGTGCAGTGCAAGCTGGGTATCGTAGTGGTCTAAAATCACCTTAATTCGAATGCAGCCTTCCGCCCAAGGCATCTGTCCACTTAAGAAACCATTGGCCAAGACCACTAAATCGGCCTGACGTTGTTTTTTTTGTAAGCTCAGTTGCTGCTCACGTTGTTGTTTTACTTGCCCGACGCGACGCCATAGAAAAGCCGCATAAGCGGCTAATCCAATGATACAAACAGCGCCAGCAATCAACCAAGCATTCGATAATGTTTGCACATTAAGCTCCGTGGCACTTTTTGTATTTTTTCTCACTGCCACATGGGCAAGGATCATTACGACCAATTTCTTTCAGTGGGTTACGTACCGGTTCATGATGGGCGTGGCCGCAATGCGGGCCGTGCACGTGTGGCGCGGGTGCATGGCTGTGCTGGTGGTCATCATGTTGGCAGTCAGGGCCGTGAACCTGTTCTGTAGAAGACATAGTAATTACTCGCGAATATAGTCGCCGGGAATGATATCACCGTGACGAAGAATATTGATTTTTTTGCTGAACAAAAGGCCGGTTTTCACATCGGCATGCAGGGCGTAATGAATTGGCTGATCAGGTTTTTCCAGCATACGTACAATCACTTTCATATGCCGCCAAAGGTTGGTATGCACCGGGATTTTAAAGTACAGATGGCCATTAGCGGGTACGGTTAGCCACTGATTGTTACTGCCATTGGCAAGCGGTGTGTCGTTAAGAAAAATGCTGTAATTAATACTGCGCATCGGCACACTTTGTGAGTTTGGGTTGTCCACACGAAAATGTAGGATAAACTGTTGCTCGAGTAATTTAGCATGCACCAACTCGACATCCACCAGTTGTATGTCGGGCTTTTTGAAGCCGCCGCTAAGCCAAGTAGAGCAGCCGCTTAGAGAGCTTAATAGCGCTAAAACAACCAAGAATGCCGATGTTTTTTTTGTAGTTGCCAAGTAGCTCATTGATTAACTCCAATTCTCACGGCAGTGTATCAAGCAAATGTTGGTCGTGGTAAATAAGACATGCACAGTGCCTGTTTAGATAACATTTATCAATTGGATTACTGCGCAAATTGTCAATTTATAGGGGTTGAGTATGCAACAGTTTGAAATTGCTTTTTCTGGTGAAATTTTACCTGGTGCTGATCCCGAACAAGTCAAAGCAGCAATCGCACGCTTATTTCAAGCGGATGCGGTGTTATTGACACGGCTTTTTTCTGGGCAGCGTGTGGTGATCAAACAGAGTGTCGACGCAACTGCTGCGGCTAAATATCAAGCGGCTTTCCAGCGCGCAGGGGCAGCACTTGAAGTGCGCGATCTAACATCCTTGATTGAAGAAATTATTCCTGGCTTGCCTGTAGAAGATGCGGCTTCTGATGCCTACTTAGCGCCACCGAGTGCAGCCGCCGACTCTTCGAAGAAGATGCTGCAGGTTGCTCCACGTGATGAATACATGGCGGCATTTCGAGATGTGCAGGCACCGGATTTTGGCATTGCGCCATTAGGGGATGACTTGCAACCTGCACCAGCTGAGAAGCCTGCGCCTGACTTAGATCTCTCTGGTATGTCTATCGCGCCGGTGGGTAGCGATATGGGGCAGTTACCGGGTGCTGCAGCCATTGTGGCGCCAGATGTTTCGCACATTAAATTAACTGACGAGTAGTCTGTGCTCATTGCGCTGGCAACTTTTACAGGTGGGCAGCGCAGCATTTTTTGAACTTGAGACGACTGCCGCACGGGCAGGGTGCATTGCGTTCTGCACGTAGCCGGACATTAGGATCATAAAAATACCATTGCTCGGCAGGTCTGATAAATAACGATATTTCCTGATGTTGATGCACACCTTCGGCATCTTGCCAGTGTGCAATAAATTCGACAGTGGCATGCCGTTGATCAGCATGGATGCGCTCAGCGAGCACCTCTAAGCCTAACCAGTGGCTGTTCTGACTCCAGTCGGCAATCGCGGCCATATCCAACTGTGCTTGCTGCGCCGGCAAGCTGGTGTCTTTGATAAATTCAATGTTGTGCTGGACATAGGCGCTGTAGCGTGCGCGCATCAATGCTTGCGCAGTCGTGGCGGTTGCCCCGGCATGGTAGCGTGCGCAGCAATTTTGATAATCAAGATTGGAGTTGCAAGGGCAGGCAATTACAGCGGTCATAAGTAATCCGTAAAGCACAAAACGTATAAGCAGGCTATTATAGGTTTTTAATAGGCACTGAACAAATATACAGTTCGATTAAGTGGAAGCAGCATGCTCAGCGATGAATTAAAAAATACCATTCAAGGCGCTTACACACGCTTTTTAGATAAGAAAGGTCTCAAGGCGCGTTATGGTCAGCGCTTGATGATTGCTGAAGTAGCGAAAGTCTTAGGCAATATTGCCGTCGATGAAGAGGGTAAGCGCTCGGGTGAGCCTGCCGTAGTCGCCATCGAAGCAGGTACGGGAACCGGTAAAACTGTAGCCTACAGTTTGGCCGCTATTCCTGCTGCGCGTGCTGCGGGTAAGCGTTTGGTGATCGCCACAGCCACCGTCGCTCTGCAAGAGCAGATCGTCGATAAAGATTTACCCGATATCATTAAAAACAGTGGTTTGCATTTCACTTATGCCTTAGCCAAAGGCCGTGGCCGTTACCTGTGCTTATCTAAATTGGATGCACTGTCACAGCATGGTGAAGCAGAGCAGGCGACTGCGCAGATGTTTGCCGATGACGGCTACCATATTGATGTGGATAGCGAGAGCGAAAAACTCTTTAGCGAGATGATTACTAAGCTCGCCAGCAACCGCTGGGACGGTGATCGTGATAGCTGGCCGCAGGTTCTCGAAGATGTTACTTGGTCGCGGGTGACTACTGATCATACCCAGTGCACCGGTCGCCATTGCGCTAACTTTCAGCAGTGTGCTTTTTACAAAGCCCGTGAAGGCATGACCAAAGTGGATGTGATTGTGACCAATCACGATATGGTTTTGGCTGATTTAGCGCTAGGCGGTGGCGCAGTGCTGCCGGATCCGCGCGAAACCATTTATGTCTTCGATGAAGGCCATCATCTGCCTGATAAAGCGATCGGTCACTTTGCGCATTTCACTCGTTTGCGTTCGACCGCTGATTGGCTGGGGCAGGTGGATAAGAATCTCACCCGTTTGCTTGCGCAAAACCCATTGCCTGGTGAGTTTGGCCGCTTGCTTGAAGCGGTACCAGACATGGCGAAAAGCCTGCGTACACAAATGCAGTTTATGTTCACCTTCTGCGAGCAGTTGGCTGAATTTCGTCCTAACAGCGATCCCGACAGTTATGAAAAGCCGCGTTACCGTTTTATCGGTGGAGTGATTCCCAGTGAAATGGCTGAGCTGGGGATTGAGCTGAAAAAAGAGTTTTCTAAACTGACCGATATTTTCAGTCGCGTCGCTGAGTTATTAAAGAAAGCCATGGATGATGAGCCGGGTTTAGGTGTGCCCAGTCATCAGGCAGAAGAGTGGTATCCGTTGTTTGGTAGTTTATTGGCGCGCGCGCAAAATAACCAAGAACTCTGGACTGCCTTTACCGCTGAAGATCCGGAGAAAAGCCCACCCATGGCGCGCTGGTTGTCACTGGCTGACAGTGGTGGCTCTTTTGATATTGACGTCAATGCCAGTCCGATTTTGGCGGCAGAAACGCTACGCCGCCATTTATGGAATGTTGCCCATGGCGCGTTAGTCACCTCGGCCACTTTAACTGCGCTGGGTACGTTTGATCGTTTCAATATGCGCGCCGGTTTGCCTTACGATGCAAAAAAAGCCGTGGTGCCCAGCCCCTTTAAATATGCTGAGGCGAGCGTGCTTAGAGTACCGGACCTGCGAGCTGATCCGCGCGATGCTGATGCGCATACGCAGGCGATTATTCGCGAACTGCCGAGCATATTAGAAGGCGCGCAGGGCAGTTTAGTGTTGTTTTCTTCGCGCCGACAAATGCAAGATGTGTTTTCTGGCGTCGATGCTGAGTGGCGCAAGCGCGTGTTGATGCAGGGTGGTTTATCGCGTCAAGAAACCTTGGCTAAGCATAAGGCGCAGATTGATAAAGAGCAGATCAGCGTGTTGTTTGGCTTGGCTAGTTTTGCTGAAGGCATCGACTTGCCCGGCGCTTATTGCCAGCATGTAGTGATTGCCAAAATTCCTTTTGCCGTGCCGGATGATCCGGTCGAGGCAGCGTTATCTGAGTGGATTGAAGCACGCGGCGGTAACCCTTTTATGGAAATTGCTGTACCGGATGCATCTTTGCGCTTGATTCAGGCTTGTGGTCGTTTGCTGCGTAATGAGCAAGACATTGGCAGTATTACTTTGCTGGATCGACGTCTGGTGACGCAGCGTTATGGCAAAGCGATTTTGAATTCATTGCCGCCGTTTCGACGTGAAATTGATTAAGTTTTTAGCGTTATAAAGAGGTCAGTATGCATATTGATGGTCGCAGCGACAGCGCGTTTTCTAACGTTCTTGATGTATTTAGCCAGATTCTGCAAGACCCAGAACAACGCGGTGCCGCTTTGTGCGTGCAAGTTGCCGGTGAGACTGTGATTGATGTCTGGGGTGGGGTGATTGACCGTCATGCCGAACAGTTATGGCAGCGCGATACATTGGTGAATATTTTCTCCAGCGGTAAACCGGTCGCGGCTGTGGTGTTGCTGCAGTTAGTGGCAGAAGGGCGCTTGCAGTTGGATACGCCGATCGCCGAGTACTGGCCAGAATTTGCCCAGCAAGGTAAACAACTGATTACTCTGCGTCATGTTTTGAGCCATCAAGCTGGTTTGCCTGCTGTACTGGAGCCGTTAGCGCCTGAAGCTTTGTTTGATTGGCAACAGATGGTCAGTGCGGTAGAAAATACTCCGCCATGGTGGACGCCGGGTAGTGCCCATGGTTATGCACCAATGACTTACGGATGGCTGGTTGGTGAGTTGATTCGTCGTGTCGATGGTTGTGAGCCAGGGGAGGCGATTGCTAAACGTATCGCCGAGCCTTTGCAGTTGGAGCTGTATCTTGGGCTGAGCGCGCAAGAGTTGCTACGTGTCGGCGATGTGATGCGCATGAAGGGTGTGTCTGCTGATGCTGCCTCAATGCGTTTAATGAAAGCCGTTGGTAGTGATTCGCGCGGTATGACTGCTAAGGCTTTTGCTAATCCGCCTTCGATGCTGACCAGTACCAATAAGCTTGAATGGCGGCAGATGCAGCAACCTGCCGCTAATGCGCACAGTACCGCGCGCGGTTTGGCGGGTTTCTATACGGGATTGCTGCAGGGTCAATTACTCGACACTGAGATGCTCAAAGAAATGCTGGCTGAGCACAGTGCAGGTGCAGATTTAACCTTGCTCACGCAAACCCGCTTTGGCTTGGGCTGTATGCTTGAGCAAATGGATCAATTACCGGCCAGCTATGCACTGGGTGCGCATACGTATGGTCATCCGGGGGCCGGTGGCACTTTAGGCTGTGCCGACCCTGAACGAGAGGTCAGTGTGGCGTTTATTACCAACAGTCTTGGTGCCAGCGTATTGATGGATCCGCGCGCGCAGAAAATTAATACCATGCTAAAGAAGTGCTTATAGCGTTTTTCTGCGTTGCTTACTAAGCGGCACATGAAGGTGTTATTTGGTGTGCCTCATGCTTCAGTAAGGCAGCAGCTAAAAGCATTTAGGGTTATCTATGTGTGGCGCAGTGTGCAGGTGCCGTTTATCCCTCAGCGAGGCCTCCTGCCTCGATTCGGGCGCTGCGCCATCCTTGGCGCGCTGACCACGGCACCCGCATGCTGCTTGTTGAGCATTGATGTTGCTTTCGAGTCTGTAGCACGGCTCTGTTGAGAGAGAAGTGCTCGGTATCGAAATGTCTTGCTAGTCTTTTAGAAATAAAAGAGCAGCTATAACGTAAATGCGGTGTTCTTTGCCATGCGCACATTCAAACTCAAAATATCCAAAGCTAGGAGAGTCCTGCGCAAATGGTGCTAACGGCGCGTTGCTCAATGAGTGCTGCGCAGTTGCTGTGGTGAGTGAGCCAGGGATGGCGGAGCGCCGGAGTTGAACCCTGGATGGGTTCATCGACGGATAAACAGCAATTGCGCAGCACGGCATGCGCCGCGCTTTTTAAGAAAGCAGCAGCTAAAAGCATTTAGGATTACCTTCGCATGGCGCACCATGCGGGTGCCGTTAATCCCTCAGCGAGGCATCCTGCCTCGATTCGGGCGCTGCGCCATCCCTGGCGCGCTTGCCACGGCACCCGCACGCTGCTTGTTGAGCATTAGTGTTGTTTGCAAGCCTGTAGCATGGCTCTTTTAAAGCCAAAGCCTTGATCATCGGGATGGATTTGCTAGCAAGCTAGCAAATCAAATCAATAAAGCGAGAGCCTAGAACTAATAAGAAGATGGTTTGAGCTGTCACAGCAAGCATGAATCGGCGTGGCGCTTATTGTTCTGCTTGCTCACAGGCTTGTAAGGTATTTTCCAGTAAGCAGGCGCGGGTCATTGGGCCAACTCCACCAGGTACTGGAGTGATCCAGGCAGCGCGCTTAATCGCTTCGTCAAAGCCGACGTCACCAATCAATTGACCGTTGTCTTGGCGGTTGATACCGACGTCGATCACAATCGCGCCTGGCTTGATCCATTCGCCTTTAACTAAGTTAGGAATACCCACTGCAACGACGACTAGATCAGCACGACGCACATGGCTTTCGAGGTCTTTGGTGAAGCGATGGGTGATGGTTGTGGTGCAACCTGCTAGCAATAACTCCAGCGCCATTGGACGACCGACAATATTGGATGCGCCAACGATTACCGCATCTAAGCCATGTAAATCTACGCCAGTATGCTCGAGCAAAGTCATAATGCCTTTTGGCGTGCATGAACGCAGTAACGGAATGCGCTGGGCTAAGCGGCCAACATTGTAGGGGTGAAAACCATCGACATCTTTACTGGGGCTGATGCGCTCCAGCAGTAAAGAAGAGTCTAAGTGCTTAGGTAGTGGCAGTTGCACCAAAATACCGTCAACCGTTGCATCGTTATTGAGTTGATCAATCAGATCGAGCAATTGCGCCTGCGTGGTGGTTTCCGCGAGATCGAAAGCCTGTGATTGAAAACCCACCTGCTCGCAGTCTTTGCGCTTGTGTGACACGTAAACTTCTGAGGCCGGATCACTGCCAACTAAAATCACTGCTAAACCGGGCGCACGCAAACCTTTATTCAGACGGTCTTGTACCTGTTGGGCGATATTTTTTCGAATATCTGCGGCGATCTGTTTGCCGTCAATCAATTGTGCTGTCATGGGTGGTTTGGCCATAATCATAGAGTAAAAAAAGATAGTGGCCATTCTCGCATGAGCAGCGCCATCGGGCAAAGATGCCTGATGGGTATTTTATGCTTTATCACTATCTAATTGATTCTTTTGAAAATAGTGGTTGACGGCATAGAGCGATCTATATAATATTCGCCCCGCTTACCAAGTACAGCCTGAAGCTGGATACGAAAACTGAACAAGTCAAATTGAACAGTAATCGAGCCTTGAGTCAGTTACTCAGTTTGAGTGCAGACACCAGGCGCCCGTAGCTCAGTCGGATAGAGCACCCGCCTTCTAAGCGGGTGGTCGCAGGTTCGAATCCTGCCGGGCGCGCCATAAGGCGAAGCTTGTAAGTGTAGTAAGTTGTATGTAGTATGCGCAACGCAATATGGTGGGCGTAGCTCAGTTGGTAGAGCACGGGATTGTGATTCCCGGTGTCGTGGGTTCGAGACCCATCGTCCACCCCATATTTTACAAAACAGATTATTCTGATTTGTACTTAGATTGAACGCGGACGTGGTGGAATTGGTAGACACACCAGATTTAGGTTCTGGCGCCGCGAGGTGTGAGAGTTCGAGTCTCTCCGTCCGCACCATCTAAAGGTTTTACATGTTTTGACATGAACGAGAAAACCACTAAAAACCCGCCTTGTGCGGGTTTTTAGTTTCTGGACCAATCATTAATACTTCTATTCTGAATCAAGCCGATAGAGCGCTTGTAAGGCTAGACTATGCCTTCTTAATTGCAACTGCAGCAGTGTCGTCTTGCTTAGCGCACTCAGCGTGCTAGAAAAGACATGCAAGGCTTATAAGTTGATGCAAAGTAGAGTGGAGGTAGTATGTTGGCCGAGCATTATTTACTGATTAAAAATATTCATATAGGTTTGGCGCTACTCAGCGGCAGCTTGTTTGTGCTGCGTGGCATCTGGGTGCTGCTGGCGGGGGGCGGGACGCCGCTGCAAAAGATGATCAATCGCCTCAGTTATCTGATTGATACAGGTTTGCTGCTCGCAGCTTTGCTGCTATTGATTATTTTAGGGTTTGCACCGCTTGCGGCAGCTTGGTTGCAGGCGAAACTGGTGTTGTTGGTGCTGTATGTGGTCTTCGGTGCATTAGCATTTAGGGTGAAATACAGGCTAGGCCTGCGCTGGCTGGCCTATGTTGCTGCGCTGTTGTGTTTTGCCGGGATGTATTATTCAGCACGGTTGCATCAGCCTTTTGCTGGGGTGTTTGCTTAGTCGTTATCTGTTGCAGGCTGTTGGGTTAAGCGCAGGGGCTGCTCAGCCTGTTGCTGGGTATAAAAACCTGCAGGGGCTTTACCTTTTAGATACCAAGCAAAGGCAATGATTTCGGCAACGGTTTGATATAAAGCCTCGGGGATGGCGTCACCTAGCTCAAGACGTGCCAATAAACGCACTAAATCAGCGTTCTCATAGATGGGTACTTCATGCTCACGGGCAATTCTTAAAATCTCTTCGGCCAGCTCGTCATTGCCTTTGGCCGTCAGGTTCGGCGCATGACTGCCATCATACTTGAGGGCAATAGCTTGCTTGGGGTTAACTTTGCTCATGCTAGGTCATCAATCCAACGTTGTTGTAAGGCGGTTTTAGCGCCTTGTGGTGGCGAACCTTGGTGGCAGGTTAAATCTTTTACACTAAGACCGATAGCCAGTAAGCGATCGCGTAAATGATTGAGCTCGTGATCGATAAACTCGACTGTCGCGCTTTGTTGTGCCCAAAGCTGAGTGGAAATGCTGCCATCTTGCAAGCTGGCTTGAATGTGTAAAGGTCCGAGCGGCTCTAAATCAAAGCTTAAATCAATTTTCCAGACCGATGTCACTGCTTGCTCTGATTGTTGCTGCGCTGCTTGTTCGTGTTGAAATTTAAGCTGAATGGGAACCAAGTTGTGCTGGTCGCGCGCGGGTACTTCTAATTGCCAGACAGTCACTTGAGTGCCGTCAGCATGGGTCTGTGTTTGCCCAAGGCTCGCAAGTTGGTGGGTTTGCAAACGCGATACGGCAGCGGCAGCTAAACGCAGCATCGCACCTAAATCATCAGGGTTGTCGAGTGATTGCAGTAAACCGCTGGGCAATGGAAAACGTAACGCTTGTTCGCGTAACTGTCCTTTTACTCCGCTGAGTAATTGTTCGCGCATAAGGCTAGGCAGTGCTTGTGACAATAATGCGCTTTGAGCACCCGCTAGACTTGCATTGCTTGTGGGGAGTAGGGGTAGCAGTTGGCCGATTAAGCGTAATAAATTGGCTTTTATATCCTGCTGCGCACTATCTAAAACGCCGTTTGCTAGACGATTTTCCAGCTGGCCGCCACTGTTGAGCAACACTTGCGCGAGCTTTTTAGCATCTGTGAGTTGGCTCACTTCGGGCATGCTGGTCAGCAGTTGCTGGATAAACTTTTGTGTTTCTGGCGAAAGATTACCTGGTGAAAGAGTATTAAGCCCTTGAAACAGCTGCTGCAAAGAACCCTGTTGGCGAAACTGTGTTTGCAGCTCTTGATTGATGGCCAGAGGCTCTAAACGCACGCTTAATGGTTGAAAAGTGATTTGTTGGGCACTATCAATGCGCGCATTCAATAAACTGTTGATGGGCAGCGACTTTGCGCTGTCGAGTTGCAGTTGTTGCCCTGCAAGAGCGTTGTTGCTGACCGTGATGATAATTTTAAAGCCGCCTTGCGGATTGACTTCGACCTGTGTGACTTTACCTTGTAATAAAGTACCGGGAGGCAGGAGGTTGGTATCAATACGGTTGGCAATGGCAGCTTTATCGTTAGCGAGCAGGTTAAATACCAGTTGTTGCGCTGACAGCGCTGTGACGGTTAAGGTGCTGCCCGCTGCGATAGGCTGGGTCGTTTGAGCTTCTAGGGTGCGCGTTTGGCCGTTGGGTAACGATAAGCGCAATAACACCTGAAAAGCCTGTTGAGCTTCGCGCAGAGCAAGGACTTGAGCCTGGGTCGAGTCGCCCACTTTGAGTTGAGACGGCAAGGCTTGTAACAGCTGCAGAACATCGCTGTTGCTTGGCATGGCTGGTCTTGATGCGTTTGGAATGCTCGCAGAAGGGCGGGTTGAAGAGATTTCACTGGCCATTTCGTTTGCAACCTATTGTAAATGCCTGCCGCGCTACTCGCGCAGCTGTGTATAATCGCGACTCTTTAGAGCGTCTGCTTGGCAGTATAACTGCTCTGCTGGAATTGACTGGAAACTTTTGCTAAAGGCGGCTTGTTTGTGACAGAGGCTTATCTTAAAGCGGTTGATTTGGCGTGTGAGCGTGATTGGCGGCTGCTCTTTGAGCATTTAGACGTTGCTGTAAAACCTGGCGATATGCTGCAAGTAAGCGGGCCCAATGGTAGCGGCAAAACCAGCTTATTGCGTTTGCTGGCAGGTTTGATGCGTCCGACTGCTGGAGATGTTCTGATTCATGGTCAGAGTATTCATCAGCGACGCAGTGATCTGGCGAGTAATTTGCTATGGCTGGGCCACGCAGCGGGAATTAAAGGATTGTTAACCGCTGAAGAAAATCTCAACTGGTTGGCCGCTTTGCATCAAGGTGCGAGTCGTGAGCAGATTTGCCAAGCATTGGCAGATATCGGCTTGCAAGGTTTTGAAGATGTGCCTTGTCATACATTATCTGCTGGTCAACAACGGCGTGTTGCCTTGGCTCGGTTGTACTTAGAAACCCCTGCGCTTTGGATTCTGGATGAGCCTTTTACGGCCTTAGATAAATCTGCAGTCACCCAGTTAGAGCGCCATTTAGCGCAGCATTGCGAGCGTGGCGGTATGGTGGTATTTACCACGCACCATCATTTACAGGATCGCCCGGCAACATTTCGAGAACTTGATTTAGGACAGACCGGATTATGAGCAATGTCTTTACTCTGCTGCTTGTAAGAGAGACGCGGTTGTTGTTCCGACGGCCTGCCGAGCTGGTCAATCCATTGGTGTTTTTTTCTATTGTGATTGCTTTGTTTCCGTTGGCAGTGGGGCCTGAATCGCAATTGTTACAAACCTTATCACCGGGCTTACTTTGGGTGGCCGCACTCTTGGCGGTGTTGTTATCATTGGATGGTTTGTTTCGCAGTGATTTTGAAGATGGCTCGCTCGAGCAGTGGGTCGTTTCGCCGCACCCGTTAGTGGTTCTGGTTCTTGCTAAGGTGTTGGCGCATTGGTTGTATTGCGGGTTGGCATTGGTGCTGTTGTCGCCTTTGTTAGCATTAATGCTGGGCATGCCTGGCGACCGTATTCCAACCTTGTTGTTGTCATTGCTCTTGGGTACGCCTGTTTTAAGTTTATTGGGGGCGGTTGGTGCTGCACTGACGGTGGGTTTAAAGCGCGGTGGAATATTGTTGGCATTGCTGATTTTACCCCTATATATTCCTGTGCTGATTTTAGGCAGTGGTGTGATTCAAGCGGCTTTGCAAGGATTGCCAACTGCAGGTTATTTGCTATGGATGGCCAGTCTTACCATGTTGACGCTGACCCTAGCACCATTTGCCATTGCGGCAGGTTTGCGCATCAGTGTAGGTGAGTAAGGCTAAACTGAATTGAATGCTGTGTGATTGAACTCGAGCAGATTAGCGCAACGGTTGTCATGCAAGTCGTAGTTGATATTGATTAATGTGAGTATCTCGATGAATTGGACGTGGTTTCACAAATTGGGCTCGCCAAAGTGGTTTTACGAAATCAGCGGACGCTGGTTGCCGTGGTTGAGTATCAGTGCGGCTTTGCTAATTCTGCTTGGCGCAGTGCTGGGTTTAGCCTTTGCCCCGCCGGATTACCAGCAGGGCAATAGTTTTCGGATTATTTATATCCATGTTCCTGCCGCTTTTTTAGCGCAATCGACGTATATCTCGCTGGCAATTGCCGGCATTGTCGGTTTAGTCTGGAAAATGAAGATTGCTGATGTGGCCGTTCAGCAAGCCGCACCGATTGGTGCATGGATGACTGTGATTGCGCTGCTGACTGGCGCCGTTTGGGGTAAGCCTACTTGGGGCGCGTGGTGGGTGTGGGATGCGCGCCTGACTGCGATGTTGATTCTGCTGTTTTTATATTTCGGAATTATTGCCTTAGGGCATGCCATCACCAATCGCGACAGCGCAGCCAAGGCTTGCGCTATTTTAGCGATTGTTGGTGTTGTTAATATTCCCATCATCAAGTACTCGGTAGACTGGTGGAACACGTTGCACCAGCCTGCGACGTTTACCATTACGGAAAAGCCAGCGATGCCGATGGAAATGTGGTTGCCGCTGTTAATCATGACGATTGGTTTTTATTGTTTTTTCGCCGCGGTGCTATTGATGCGTATGCGTATTGAAGTGTTGCGCCGTGAGTCGCGCACACGCTGGGCGCAAGCTGAAGTGGCACGGCAGATTGGGAGAAGCGCATGAGTTTTGCTTCGTTTTCTGAGTTTTTAGCGATGGGTAATCACGGCGTATACGTGTGGTCATCCTATGGCATCAGTTTTGCAATCTTATTATTGAATGTGGCTTTACCCATCTTAGCCCGTCAACGTTATTTGAAAAATGAGGCGCGTCGTTTGCGCCGGGAGGCTCAACAGTGAATCCGGTTCGTAAAAAACGTCTGATTATTATCGTTGCCATTTTGTTAGGAGTGGCAGCAACCGTTGGCCTGGGTTTAATCGCCTTACAACAAAACATCAATTTATTTTACACCCCAACTCAAATTGCTAACGGCGAGGCACCTCAGGGGGCGCGTATTCGTGCTGGTGGCCTAGTCAAAGAAGGCTCGCTGACCCGTAGTGAAGATTCGTTGACGGTGAATTTTATTGTTACGGATGGTGATGCCGATACGGGCATTCAATACCGCGGCATCCTGCCCGACTTGTTCCGGGAAGGGCAGGGTATTGTGGCTTTGGGGCGCTTAAATGAGCACGGCGTATTGATTGCTGATGAAGTGTTGGCTAAGCATGATGAAAACTACATGCCGCCTGAAGTCAGCAGTGCCTTAGAAAAAACCGGCATGCTGAAACATTATGAAGATGGTCAGAAGGAAGCACAAAAATGAGTAATGCGGCGTTGTTTGTGCCGGAGCTGGGTCATTTAGCGATGATCTTAGCCTTATGTTTTGCTGCGGTGCAGTCATTTTTTCCGCTGATTGGTGCATGGCGTGGCGATCACAAATGGATGAGTTTGGGGCAGCCCGCTGCATGGGGGCAGTTCCTCTTCTTACTCTTTGCTTTCGGCTGTTTAACTTGGTCATTTATCACCGATGATTTCTCGGTGGCGTATACGGCATCCAACTCCAATAGTGCGTTGCCTTGGTTCTACAAGTTCAGTGCGGTATGGGGTGCACACGAAGGTTCTTTACTGTTATGGGCCTTGATTTTGTCCGGCTGGACCTTTGCCGTGGCGATTTTTTCTCGCCAACTGCCCGAGGAAATGCTGGCGCGCGTGCTATCCGTGATGGGTATGGTCAGTGTCGGCTTCTTACTCTTTTTGATTGTGACCTCCAACCCGTTTGAGCGTTTATTGCCGCAAATGCCAATGGACGGTCGCGACCTTAATCCGTTGCTACAAGACTTCGGTTTAGTCGTGCATCCGCCGATGCTGTACATGGGCTATGTTGGTTTCTCGGTTGCCTTTGCTTTTGCTATCGCAGCATTGCTCGGCGGTAAGCTGGATGCAGCTTGGGCGCGCTGGTCACGTCCGTGGACCTTAGTGGCGTGGGCGTTTTTAGGCATAGGTATTGCGTTGGGTTCTTGGTGGGCTTACTACGAGTTAGGCTGGGGCGGCTGGTGGTTCTGGGATCCAGTAGAAAATGCTTCCTTTATGCCATGGTTGGTTGGTACCGCCTTGATTCACTCGTTGGCTGTGACTGAAAAACGCGGTGTATTTAAAAACTGGACAGTATTGTTGGCCATTGCTGCTTTTTCTTTGAGCTTGCTAGGTACTTTCTTAGTGCGTTCCGGCGTACTGACCTCAGTACACGCCTTTGCTGCTGACCCTGAGCGCGGGGTGTTTATCTTGGTGTTCTTGCTGGTGGTTGTGGGTGCATCTTTAACCTTGTTTGTGCTGCGTGCGCCGGTGGTAAAAAGCAAAGTCGGCTTTGGCTTTTGGTCGCGCGAAACCTTACTTCTGATCAATAACATTATCTTAGTGGTGTCCACGGCCATGGTGCTGCTGGGAACTTTGTATCCATTGATTCTGGATTCGTTAACCGGGGCTAAGCTGTCGGTGGGTCCACCATACTTTAACGCGCTATTTGTGCCGCTGATGGCCATCTTGATGTTGGCGATGGGGGTGGGCGTGATTTGCCGTTGGAAAAACACTCCGATCCAATGGTTGATTAAAATGTTGGGCCCGATTTTGCTGGTTGCGGCGATACTCGCTGGGGTTGGTAGTCTGTTGTACCGTGACTTTAACGTTGCTGTGCTCGGCTTATTCTTTATCTGTGCTTGGGTGCTGTTAGCCGGTGCGCGCGATATCCTTGATAAAACCCGCAACAAAGGCTTATGGCGCGGTATGCGCAGCCTGACCCGCAGTTATTGGGGTATGCAATTGGGTCATTTGGGTATGGTTGTGTGCGCTGTCGGGGTAGTGTTGTCCAGCCAGTACAGTGATGAGCGTGACTTGAAAATGGCGCCGGGTGATGTGCTGGAGTTGGGTGGCTATCGTTTCATCTTCGAGGGTGCCAAACACCACGAAGGACCAAACTACACTTCGGATAAAGCCAGTGTGTTGGTGTATGAGGGTGAGCGCCAGATTGCTCGTCTGCATCCTGAAAAGCGTTTGTATACAGTGCAACAAATGCCTATGACTGAAGCCGGTATTGATCCAGGCTTTACTCGTGACCTCTATGTGGCGCTGGGTGAGCCGTTAGAGAATGGTGCTTGGGCGGTGCGAGTACATATCAAGCCGTTTGTCCGATGGATTTGGCTGGGTGGCTTATTGACTGCTTTAGGCGGGGTGTTAGCAGCGATGGATCGTCGCTATCGGGTGAAAGTCAGCAAAAAAGTAAAGGAAACCATTGGTCTCAATGAGCAAGGAAAAACAGTCGATGTCTAAAACGCGCTTAATCGCCGTATTCGGTGTGCTGTTTGGGGTTGGCTTATTTGCTGCGATGGCGTTGTTTGGCATTAACAATGATCCGCGTGAGCTGCCATCGGCCTTAATTGGTAAGCCTTTTCCTGAGTTTTCAACCGGTTCAGTGGGTGATCCGAGTGTGGTGATAACTCGCGCCGATTTATTGGGTCGTCCTGCCTTAGTTAACGTATGGGCAACTTGGTGTGTCTCATGCAAGGTTGAGCATCCTGTGCTCAATGATTTAGCCAAGCAAGGGGTACTGATTCACGGGGTGAACTATAAGGATAACAATACTGACGCGCAGCGTTGGCTCAAGGATTTTCTTAACCCTTATCAGCTCAATATCAGTGACCCTAAAGGCACTTTAGGCTTGGATTTGGGCGTATATGGTGCACCTGAAACCTTCATGATTGATAAGCACGGAATCATTCGCCATAAATTTGTGGGAGTTGTAGATAAACGCGTTTGGCGTGAAAAGCTTGCGCCTATTTATCAGGAGTTATTAGACGAATGAGACGTTTAATCTATGCCGCAGGCTTGCTTCTAGCTTGTTTCAGTTCCGCGCAGGCAGCGATTGATACCTATGATTTTGCTGACCAAGCGGAACGCGATCGTTATCGCGTGTTGACCGAAGAACTGCGTTGCCCGAAATGCCAGAATCAAAACATTGCTGATTCTGATGCACCGATTGCCATGGACATGCGTGCGGAAATTTTTAAGAAACTTGAACAAGGTGAAAGCAACGATGAAATTATTGAGTTTCTCGTTGATCGCTATGGTGACTTTGTTCGCTACAATCCGCCTGTCAATAGCAGCACCGCCATTCTCTGGTACGGTCCATTTGCACTGCTTGCGATTGGTTTTGTGATGGTCGGTGTGATTGTCATGCGCCGCCGTCGTGCAGGACGCTTGGAATCGCTGGATAATCAATTATCCAGCGATGAAACCAGCCGATTGTCAGACATTCTTAAGCACAACAAGCAGGATTCTTGATCGTTATGACTCAGTTTTGGATTTACTCAGTTCTGCTGTTGGTTGCGGCATTGCTTTTATTGCTACTGCCCGTATTGCGTGGCCGTAAAGACCAAGCCGAGGAAGACCGCACGGCGCTGAACATCGCGTTGTACGAAGAGCATATTGCCGAGTTAGAGGCACAACATACCAGTGGTGCGCTATCTGCCGAGAAATTGGCTGAAGGTCGCATTGAAGCCTCCCGCGAGCTGCTCAGCGACACGGATGTGGGCCGTCCTAAGCAAAGCGCTCATTTGGGTAATGCTTTACCTATCATTGCTGCTTTATTGGTGCCCATAGCAGGTTTAGGCTTGTATATGCATTGGGGTTCCAGTGAAAAAGTAGCCTTGACTATGAGCTTGGTGGAACAGCCAAAAACCATTGATGAGATGATTCAGCGTTTGCAAGATACTGTGCGTCTTCAGCCGGAATCAGTGGATGCTTGGTATTTCCTGGGCCGATCCTACATGTCCGAAAAGCGTCCTAAAGAAGCAGCTAATGCCTATGAAAAAACCATTGAATTGGTCGGCCGTCAACCAGATTTATTAGGTCAGTGGGCGCAGGCGTTGTATTTCGCCAATGACAACCAGTGGAGTGATGAGTTGCAAGTGTTGGTGGATGAGGCGTTACGCCAAGACCCTAATGAAGCAACCAGCTTAGGTTTGCTTGGTATTGCCGCCTTTGAAGATAAGCGTTTCCAAGATGCGATTGATGCTTGGACGCAGCTGTCTAAATCACTTGATCCACAAGACCCATCCTATCAAGCGATTCAGGCCGGCATTGAACGTGCACGTAGTAGCTTGGCTGAAACGCCACAGGCAAGCGCTGAGACGAATGCTACGCAGGACACAGCGGCTTCTGAGCCAGCACCTGCGACAGTCAGTGATTACAAACTGCTGATTGATGTGACCATCAGTGATGAGATGCTCAAGCAGACCTCAGGCACAGATACAGTGTTTGTCTTTGCACGCGCCGAAAGTGGTCCACCAATGCCGCTCGCGGCCAAACGCCTCACCGTGGCTGATCTGCCAGCGAGCATTGCGCTGACAGATGAAGACTCCTTGCTGCCACAGTTAAAGCTGTCCAGCATTGGCCGGGTAAAACTGCAAGCCAGCGTTTCCAGCAGTGGTGATGCGATGCAAGCACAGTGGTCGAGCGAGTCGATTTTGATTGATGCCACAGAAGAGGGCGTTAAACACCCTTTACGGATTGATCAAAAGAACTAAGCACAATGTAAATCCGCCTGCTCATCTTCTGTATGAGCAGGCCACACCTGCAACTTCTGTCGCGGCTTGAGTCTTAGCCAAGCTCACTTAAGCTTCTGTAGGAGCAGGCCATGCCTGCGATTCTAAAATAGTGTTTATATTAAGTTGAGCCACACTGCACAAAGGCATCTACCATGACTAGAAAACTATTAACCGCCGAAGGCTACGCCAAACTTAAAGACGAACTGGAGTACCTGGTTCGTAAACACCGACCAGAAATCACCGAAATAGTCTCTTGGGCTGCCAGCCTCGGCGATCGCTCAGAAAACGCAGATTACCAATACAACAAGCGCAAGCTGCGCGAAATCGACAGAAGAATCAGGCACTTAACCAAACTGTTTGAAGTCGCAGAAATGGTTGAGTACAGCCCCGTACAAGAAGGCAAGGTCTACTTTGGCGCGTGGTGCGAGCTTGAAAATGATGACGGTAAAATCGTTCGGTTTCGCATTGTCGGTGACGAAGAGATTTTCGCCAACAAAGATTATATTTCTCTGAAGTCGCCCATGGCCAAAGCCTGTTTGGGTAAAACAGTGGATGACGACGTACTAGTGAAAACGCCAAGCGGTGACAAATATTGGTACATCACTCGTATCGAGTACAGCCTCGAGCCTGCAGGGCAAATCACCATTGATGAGGCTGACTGATTAGATGTGCGCTGCAAGGGTTCGCAAAGCAGCGCAAAAGAACCTGAGTGATTCAGCTGCAGTTGGGAACTGTGTTAGTGCTTTTTAGTATCGCCAGCGACTTTATCCATGACCGCAAAGAGCACGCCGGATACCACAAATGTCATGTGGATAATGACTTTCCATTGCAAACTGTTGGCATCGGCATCGCTCATCTCGCGGGGGATATCCATAAAGGATTTCAACAGATCGATCGCGGAAATAGCAACGATGGCACCAATAACTTTGAGTTTAAGGCCAGAAAAGTCAACTTTACCCATCCAATCAGGACGGTCTTTGTGGTCGCCAGTGTCTATTTTTGAGATAAATATTTCATAGCCGCTGAAGATGATCATCAGCAGTAAACTGCCGACCAACGACATGTCCACCAGTGCCAAGATCCCAACAATGACATCCGCTTCCGAGGCATGAAACACATGGGTCGCCATGTGCCAGAACTCTTGGGCAAATTTTATAAATAATAAAATAACACTAAGAATTAAGCCTAAATAAAATGGCGCCAATAACCAGCGACTTTTAAAAATGGTTTTTTCTAGCGAATGTTCAATTTTTTTTAACATGTAAAGCTCTTTAGCGATGTAGAGGTGCAAATTATAGGGGCTTGAGCATTTATTGCGGTAGTACAAATGTGTAGTAAAAATATTATTTATTTTACTTCTGGTGTTTAACAGAAACTCAAGCCTGTGCCGTGAAGCATGATAGTGGTTAGGTGACAAGCGTCTTGCACACAGCGCAGAGTTTATTGGCCCAGCTGGGTTGAGGTATTGCTCAGTGTGATTTTGCATGAGCCGTGATGGTTTTTGTTGCAAGGTTAGTTGATACTGCGGATCGCTTTAGCTGTTATTTTTGGAGGTTCAAATGATCGAAAGACTCAGCCAAACGGCCATCAACACTGCGTTGCAAGCACTGAATAAAAATTGTGCTGCTGCTTGGTGTATTCACGAGGGTAAATTGTATAAAGAGTACACGTTTGCTGATTTTGTCAGCGCATTTGGTTTTATGAGCAAGGTTGCGCTGTTGGCGGAAAAGGCCGACCACCATCCAGACTGGTGCAATCTGTACAACACAGTGCAGATTGCTTTAATCACCCATGAGGTTAATGGCATTTCTATTAGAGATTTCGCCTTAGCCGAGAGTATTTCGGCATTAACCTAGATGATATTGCAATCAAATTGCTATACGCGCAGCACGGTCGAGTTAAAAGCAACGCTTAAGCCAGAGCGATCTGACTGTTGAGCTTGAGCAAAGACAGTTTGTATCGCACAGACACAAAGTATCGAGCAGTCTGCGCTGTTGTCGCTGGTAAATCTGTCACAGCCAAGCAAATTCGATGCATGGAGCATGTTTATGAAATCTACACATACTGTGTTCACTGGGCTCTTGGCCAAAATGACTGCTACAGGGCTTGATACCTCAGACGAGTTGGCGACGCCGTCATGGCTCAGTTTCTTCGACTCAGTGCTGCGTGGCATCGGCCAAGTGATGTTGCAGAACAATAGCTACACGGGTTTGCTTTTCTTGCTGGGGGTTTTCTACAGTTCAACGCTCTCAGGCTTGGCCGTTCTGCTTGGCACCATTGCCAGTACGGCAACGGTGATGTTGTTGGGCGCGGAGCGGATGGATGTTCGCGCTGGCTTATTCGGCTTCAACGGTGCGCTGGTTGCCATAGCATTGCTGTATTTTCTTGAGCCAAGTGTCTTGGTGTTTGGCTATGTTGTGCTGGCTGCGGCGTGCACAACGGTGATGATGTCGGCGCTGATGACCTTTTTAGACAAGTGGCGCATTCCAGTACTGACCGCTCCGTTTGTTTTTACTACAGTACTGTTTATTTTGGCCTGTGCACGTTTTGGTCGACTGCAGTCAACCGGCATCCTGCCCACAGCAGGGCTGCCTAAGGCGGCAACGGTTGAGGGGATTGTTACGGCATCGACTCTCACCGAAGGTGTGTTGAGCGGCATTGCTCAGGTTTTTTTTCAGGGCAGCGTGGTCACGGGCATTATCTTTGCTGTTGGCTTACTGATCAGTTCGCGAGCTGTCTTTGCTGCCGCGTTATTCGGCTCTATGATCGGCGCATTGGTTGCATGGGCGATGGGCGCTGCGGAACCTGCGATTAGTTCAGGTGCTTTTGGCTTTAACTGTGTGCTAACAGCAATTGTATTTAGTCGTGGATTCTTCGAGGTCAATGCTAACTCTATCGTCTATGGATTACTTGCTGTGGTGGTGACCGCTGTGGTGTTTGCTGCGCTGTCTGCGGCCCTTGAGCCTTTAGGTATACCGGCTCTAACTTCGCCATTTGTACTGACTGTTTGGCTTTTCTTATTGGCCAGTCCACGCTTTTTACGGGTGCGTATGGCTGGCTCGCAATGATTCATAGCTGCGCAAACCCCGAGTGTCCATGCCACTTCATGGCGTGTAATAACTCAAACTTTAGGTATTCAAGATGAAGCCAAACATTGTCATTCTCAGTCTACTTTTGTTGTTTTCCAGATCTTCTTTTGCCCAAGAGTATGGCGTCTATGACCCTATAAAAATACTCGTTGTCACTGAAACCAGTGCGGGTAAAAAACACAGTTTGGATTTAAAATATCTAGATCAAATTATTGATGACTTATCCTTGCATGCAAAAAACTATCCGCCAAAATTTGCTAACGAAAGTGACAAGCAGCGTGCAACCCGTGATGTGAAAACGCTCTCTGGGATGTTGGATGCTTTGGTCGATACCCCGCAAGCGTCGCCTGAGTTGTTAAAACGAACCAGCCTGTTAAACAGTATTGGTCATAATTTGGATGTTCCTGGGGCGGCACAAAAAGCTGATCGGGATTTTCAAAACCTGCTAAAACAGCAGCCTGATAACCCAACAGCTAATTTTGCATACGGTGCTTTTCTCGGCAGCAGTAATCAAAGCGACAAAGCCTTACCCTATTTAGAGCGCTCAGCAAAGTCTGGTTACAGCGATGCGTACTATGCGTTGGGTATGGCGCACTTGATGCAAAATAATACTGAATTGGCTTTAGAAAACTTTGAAAGCTATAAAAGTCATAGACCTGATGATCAAAGCGTTGAGCAAATAATCATCGCCATTGAAAGTGGAAATATACAGCTGCACGCCAAGTAAATCAGCTAGCCAATAGATTGCAGTACCCGAACACCTCGGTGAGCAAAGCGTGACAGCTTTCAGTCAATTAAAGGAACCATGGATGTCATACATAGAAGAGTCACTATCAAAAGATGAAAAGATTCATGAGGTTTATAAGTTACATTGGGTGGCGAAGATCCCTATGTTTTTTTGGTTGATTTTAGCCATACCCACAATAGGACTGACCCTGCTGTTAGTGCTTTGGGAGTGGTTAAAACTTAGAAGCTTAGAGCAAGGCTCAACCAACAAGAGAGTCATCAGGAAAAGCGGTATTGTTTCTAGAAAAACCGAAGAAATGAAAGTGAGTTCGATTGAAACAGTAGAAATAGATCAAGGTGTTTTAGGTCGGATCTTTGGCTTTGGTACTGTGAAAGTTACCGGGCGCGGCATTAGTGATGTGTTTTTTTCAAAAATAGACGATCCACTGGGTGTGAAAAAATCCATTGAAAGTATCGAGTCAGTTTAAAGCTACAACAAAGACTAGCAGTAACCTGCTCAGCTGTTTGGCGTTGCGCGTAACATTGTTGGGTTGTCTTATTTATTGCTGATAGATAAAACAGATGCAAGTTGCTTGCAGTGCTGACAGGGATGAATCGAGCTTGGCACTCAAGCGAACCCGCCATTAGCGGGTCGCTTTCTGAGCTTACTGGCTTGCTGCTATTAGTTATAAATATCAAACACACCCAAGATATCGCCTAACCAGAGGTGAAGCAGCATGCTGGCAACATAGCCTAGGAAAATAACTGGGGTCCAACGCAAATGGCTCATAAAGGTGTAGTGACCGCGTGCCGCACCCATCAGTGCAACACCAGCGGCCGAACCAACTGAGAGCAAACTACCCCCCACACCGGCGGCTAAAGTCACCAGCAACCAATGACCATGACTAATGGCTGGGTTCATTTCTAGGACTGCGAACATCACAGGAATGTTATCCACTACCGCAGAAATCACACCAATGCCAAAGGCTGCCCAAGAAGCGCCGAGGCCGTCAAACAATACAACAGAGACCAGCTGTAGGTAACCTAAGTAGCCCAAACCACCAACGCACATCACCACGCCGTAGAAGAACAATAAGGTGTCCCACTCAGCACGGGCAACGTTTTTGAAAATATCAAAAGGTACCACGCTACCTAAGTAACGTAACTGTTGGTCATCGTGTGCTTTTTCAGCAATTGTGCGTTTTTTTGCCAGAGAAGAAGGCAGGCTCATGCGCAGGAAGTAGCCAAAGAGTTGCAAGTAACCTAAACCCACCATCATGCCAAATACAGGTGGTAAGCCTAAGAACTGGTGACCACAAACAGCAGTGATTATGGTTAGTAAGAACAACGCCATAATGCGTCGCGCGCCACGCTTGAGTTCAACTTCTTCATTGACGCTTTCAGGTTTTCCTTTTGGAATAAAGAACGACATGATCAGGGCAGGCAGAGCAAAGTTAACAACCGCCGGTAAGAACAGATCAAAAAACTCTAAGAACTGAACCTTGCCTGCTTGCCAGACCATTAGCGTGGTGATATCGCCAAATGGGCTAAAGGCACCCCCTGCGTTAGCGGCCACGACAATGTTGATACAGCACATGGCAATAAAACGTTTTTGTCCTTCTGCCACCTTAAGCACCACCGCACACATCAATAATGCGGTGGTTAAGTTGTCTGCGACCGGCGAAATAAAGAACGCTAAAATACCCGTCAACCAAAATAAGGTTTTATAACCAAAGCCTTTTTTCACCATCCATGCGCGTAAGCCTTCAAATATGCGGCGTTCCTCCATAGCACTGATGTAGGTCATTGCCACCAACAAAAACAGCATGAGCTCTGTAAAATCGAGGAAGTTGGCGCTAAAGGCTGCATTGGTTGCTGCATGGTCAGTGCTGACAATTCCAATTAGAAGCCAAATCACACCCGCAGCAATTAACACAGGCTTAGATTTACGCAGTTGCAGTTTTTCTTCCAGTACGACAATGATGTAAGCAATCGCAAAGATAAAAACTGCCAAGTAACCGGCTAGAGTGGATGTTGCATCTAAGTGTTTTACCGCTTCAGCAGAACCACTGGCTAAAGCTGGCATCGATAAAAATGCAGCAGCAACAAATATATAAAAACTTCGCAGCATAAATGTATTCTCAAGGCAGGCCAAAGGGGTATAGCAGCAAGACATGCGCTATGTATTGTTTCGCAATGGTAACAAAATGTAAGGCATTATGCTTGATGATCAGGTATTTGAAATGCTAGATGGCAATTGCGGTGCTGGCATTTGTCTGGTCTAAGCGGCTGTGGTCGACCTTAGGGGCAGAAAGCACCGCTGGATCGACTTTAAAACAGCTAGCACATCAGTACTGTTAATTGCCGCGTAAAATCTGTAATGGACTGCTCTGCAGGACTTGGCGTGTGCCGAGCAGGCCAACCGCGGTAATCAACAGCGCGCCCAGAATGGGCAGAACAATCAACCATGGGTGCGGCTGCCAAGCTAAGTCAAAGGCAAAGCGGTAGAGCATGAGGCTGCTGATTTCGCAGCCTAACCATGCCAATACACCGCTGCAGGCACCGATTAAAGCGAACTCATTGCGCTGTGAGCCTAGTAGTAATTGACGTGATGCACCCAGCGCGCGAATCAGTGCACCTTGCTGCACTCGCTCGGTCAGAGTGCTGTGTAAGCCCGCGATCAGCACGGTAATGCCCGCCGCCAAGACAAACAACAGAATCAGTTCAATCGCTAACGTCACTTGCGCAAGAATATCGCGCAGCTGACGCAGTACTGCATCGACTTGCAAAATGCTCACGCTCGGAAAGGCTTTGGCTAAATCAATGCGTTGTTGTTCCGCGTGCTCCGGCAGATAAAAACTGGTCATATAGGTGTGCGCGGCGTTACTCATCTGCTCTGGATTGAAAATCACAAAGAAGTTCGGCTGCATGCTGTTCCAGTCAACCGTGCGCAGGCTGGCAATCTGTGAAGGGTAATCGCTGCCGCCGATATGAAAAGTCAGGCGGTCGCCAACAGTCACGCCGAGTTCTTTGGCTAAGTCGTTTTCGACGGATACTTGATAGGGCGCATCGCTTGCGGCAGCCACAGCGTTGCTTGGCCACCACTGTCCTGCAACGACTTCATTGTCTTTAGGGAGCTGATCCGTCCAAGTCAGATTAAGGTCGCGCTGCAGAGTGCGCATCACGCGCGCTTCTGGATCAATTAAATCGGTTGCGACTTGCTCATTAATCTTGGTAAGACGCCCTAAAATAACCGGGTAGAGCGGTGCTGTATTGCTGCTGATGCTGTTTAACGTTGCGCTAAAATCACCTTGCTGAGCCGGCAAGATATTAATTGCAAAGTGATTGGGAGCCTGCTGCGGCAGTTGCGCTTGCCAGTTATCCAGCAATTCGCTGCGCAGTAAAGCAATCAAGGCCATGGATAATAAAATTAAAGCAAAGGCCATAATCTGACCGACGCTGTTGAGCGGATAACGCAGCAAGTGACCAAGGCTTAAGCGCCACGCTAGGCTGCGTTTAGCCAACCAGAAACGTAAGCTTTTCAAGCCGAAAAACAGCCCCGCACCGAGCACCACAGCCGCGCTGCCGCCGCCAACCAGCAAGGCGCTGGTCAAGCGTATATCCAGATTCAACTGCCACATTAAAGCCGCCAGAGCTAATAAGACGCAGCCATACAATAACCAAGCGGCTGGCGCTACAGGCAGTAAATCACGGCGTAACACGCGCAGCGGCGCAATCCGTCCCAAGGCTATTAAAGGCGGCAAGGCAAAGCCTGCGAGCATCACTATGCTGGTGGCAATGCCAGTGACAAAAGGCTTTAAGCTGCCAGCGGGAATATCCTCAGGTAATAATCCTGCCAGCAATTCAAACAGTGCCAATTGTGCCAGCCAGCCAATCAGCGAGCCTAAGATGCTGGCCAATAACGCCAGTAGCAACAGTTGTAGGCAAAACAACCAGAGGGTGTGTTGGCGCGATAAGCCAAAGCAGCGCAATAAAGCCGCCTGATCAAAACGCTGCCGCGCGAAACGACTGGCGGATAAAGCAACCGCCACTGCGGCCAGTAAAATCGCGGCTAAGCTGGCGAGATTTAAATAACTGGCGGCGCGTTCAAGGGCGCCGCTGACTTGTTGATTGCCGTCTTCCAGACCTTCAATGCGTTGGTGGGGCAGCAGGCTTTTTTCTAGGGTGCTGCGTAGGTTGTCTATGGCTTTGGCATCGCCGCTCCACAGCTGTCGATAGCTCACGCGGCTGCCAGGCTGCAGTACATTGGTCGCTGGCAAATCAGCGAGGTTGATCATCGCGCGCGGAGTAAAGCTCAGTAGATTGCCAGTGCGATCAGGCTCATAGGTCAGAATACGGCTGACATTAAAGTGTGCTGCACCAATTTCAACGCTGTCGCCCAGTTGTAACGCTAAGCTGGTCAGCAGTTGCGCATCCAGCCAGACTTCGCCAGGCTGAGGACGACCGCCTCTAAGTTCTTCGCCGTAAAGTTGTGTACTGCTGCGCAATTCACCGCGTAATGGGTATTGGTTGTCAACGGCCTTCACGCTGGCAAGCTCAATACCATCCTTGCTGGCCAGCATGCTGGCAAACTGCAGGGTTTGGGCGCTGCTTAAACGCGCATTTTGCACAAGCGATAATTGCTCGGCCTGCGCTGGTTCGCTACCAGATAAAATCAAGTCGGCGGCGAGAAACTCGCCCGCGCGCAATTGCATGGCGCCTTGTAAGCGTTCTGCAAACTGGCCAATGGTGCTGCTGCTGGCAACGGCAATGACTAAAGCAAAAAGCAAAATACGCAGTTCGGGCGTGCGACGTTCGCGCAGCAGCTGTTTGCTGGCTAGTTTCAATAGGCTAGGTAATGTCAGTTGCATGTGTGATCCACCTGGCGTCCGGCTTCTAAACGTAAATGCCGCTGGCAGCGCGCGGCGAGTTTTTCATCGTGAGTGACCAACACCAGGGTGGTGCCTAATTCTTTATTCATTTCAAATAATAGGTCGCTGATGCTTTCGCCGGTTTGGCTGTCAAGGTTGCCCGTTGGTTCATCGGCAAATAGCACGTCGGGCTGGGTGGCAAAGGCGCGGGCGAGAGCGACACGTTGTTGCTCGCCGCCGGAGAGTAAATTAACTGGATGCTGTAAACGCTTCTCAAGGCCAACACGAATCAATAGTTCGCTGGCGCGTTGCTGTGGGTTGGCATGGCCAGCCAGCTCTAGTGGCAGCATCACATTCTCTAAGGCATTTAAACTGTCGAGTAGCAGAAACGCTTGGAAGACAAAACCTACATGTTCGGCACGTATAGCGGCGCGCTGATCTTCATCGAGCGTGTTGAGGTTGTGCCCAGCCAAAATGACTTCACCACTGCTGGGTAAATCCAGACCTGCCAGCAGTCCTAATAAGGTTGATTTGCCTGATCCTGAGCGCCCGATAATGGCCAGTGAGTCGCCCTGGGCAAGCTCAAAGGAAACATTGTCCAGAATGGACAGTTGGTCTTCTGTTGATGAAACCTTTTTGCTAAGGTGCTGGGCGCTAAGAATGGTTTTAATCATGAGGTTTCCAATGCGTCAATGGATAGCAACGATATGCTTGCTGGTGCTGGGCTCGTTCACTCAAGCACAAGCGGCAACTGTTTTAGTGGTAGGGGATAGTATCAGTGCGGCCTTTGGTCTGGAAACTCAAGAGGGCTGGGTAGCATTATTAGAAGAGCGTTTGCTTGAGCATAATCCGGAGTTTAAAGTCGTCAATGCCTCGATCAGTGGTGAAACCACAGGCGGTGGATTGGCTCGTTTTCCGCAGTTGCTGAGCCAACATCAACCTGACTATGTCATCATTGAGCTTGGTGGTAATGATGGTTTGCGCGGGCTATCGCTGACGCAAATGAGTAGCAACCTGACTGGTATGGTGCAGCAGGCAAAACAGCAGGGGGCAGTTGTATTGTTACTAGGAATGCGCTTGCCAGGTAATTACGGTCAGCGTTACACCGAGGCTTTTTATAATGTGTATCAGCAGATTGCCGAGCGAGAAAATGTTGCTATTGTCGATTTTTTCTTAGCGGGCGTCGGCGGCGAAGAGGGCATGAT
Organism: Pseudomonas sp.; assembly: GCA_048266525.1. Classification (GTDB taxonomy): domain Bacteria; phylum Pseudomonadota; class Gammaproteobacteria; order Pseudomonadales; family Pseudomonadaceae; genus Denitrificimonas. The sequence goes on along the minus strand of JBLWZG010000002.1, from coordinate 182,885 downwards.
GCAGGCTGATGGCGTGCATCCAACACAAATGGCGCAGCCGCTGCTACTGGATAATGCTTGGCAGCGTTTAGCCCCGCTGTTGCTGCTGGCGCCTGCCGAGTAAGGCCAATAATATTTTCCCTGCATACTGTTATAGTGTCTGACTTTCAGCTAATGTAGCGCCCGATTTTAGGGGCTCTACATGGCACGCTTGGTGTGGTCTTTACATGCTTATCAGATTATTTTGCCGGGCGAGCAACTCGATCTGTTCGCCTGTCAAAAAGAGCGCGTACATGCGGTTAATCGCCAATTAGAATTAGGCAGTCAGGCTGATCGCACGCTTTGCGGTAGCTTGTTACCCGCGCAGCCGCACTGGCAAGCGTTGGAGCGACAACAGTTGCGTACTGCTTATTTTTGCCCACAATGCCGAGATGTCATACAAGCACAGCGCAAACATGCACAGCCCGGCTGGTGTTGCGCATAAAGGCGTATGTGCAAGCGGCACAAATCCCGTACTATACAACGGCTCATTCATACTTTTTGGTAGGGTTACTTCGATGTTGTTTAACATGCTCACGCTTAAGTCTTTGCGTTTCTCCGGACTGGCAGCGTTGTGTTTCGCGCCTCTTGCGTCAGCACTTGAATTGCCTTTACCGCCGCCAGGCGAAGATGTGGTGGGTGAAGTGCAAGTCATTCAAGCGCGCTATGAAGACACCTTTGCTGATTTGGGAAAAACTCATGATCTAGGCTATCTGGAAATGGTTGCGGCCAACCCAGGTGTTGATGCGTGGTTGCCGGGTGCGGGCACAGAAATTATTTTGCCAACGCGCTACATTTTACCGCCGGGTCCACGTGAAGGAGTGGTGATTAACTTGGCCGAATACCGCCTCTACTATTATCCAAAAGATAAGCCGGTGGTTTACACCTATCCGCTGGGAATTGGCCGTGAAGGTTGGGATTCACCGATCAGCGATACATCCATTACGGTAAAAACGCCAAACCCAGGTTGGACGCCGCCAAAATCTATTTTGCGTGAGCATGCGGAAGCTGGTGATCCATTGCCAGCCTATGTGCCGCCAGGACCAGATAATCCCTTGGGACCGTACAAATTAACTTTAGGTTTGCCGGGTTATTTGATTCATGGTTCGAATAAAAAGTTTGGTATTGGCATGCGTGTCAGTCATGGCTGTTTCCGTATGCTTAATCACAACGTCTTAGAGTTGGCCAGTGTCGTGCCGGTTGGTACTAAGGTTCGCATCATTAACGAGCCCTATAAATTTGGTTTTGCTCAGGGCAAACTGTATTTAGAAGCGCATACGCCGTTGAGTGATGATGGCGAGACCTCTGTTGTTGATAAGCATGCGGCGGTGGTCAATGTGCTGATTAAGCGTGAAGATATTCAGGATTCAATGCTGCTAGATTGGCAGCGTGTACGCGAAATTGTAGCGGCTGAGCTCGGCGTGCCGGTATCAATTACCGAGCCAGTGGCTGTTGCTGCTAGCGCTGCACCGATGTCCGAGTAACAGTGCAAAGCATGCCTTACAAGCGAAAAGATTTGACAAAGATTAATTAGGCCGTAGAATATGCGGCCATTGCAGGCACATAGCTCAGTTGGTTAGAGCACCACCTTGACATGGTGGGGGTCGTTGGTTCGAATCCAATTGTGCCTACCAAATTCAACAAAAGGTCGCCGAGTGCGGCCTTTTGTGTTTTTACTGCAATTGTTTTCATGATTGCAATTTTCCAGTGAATCCGATTGAAATGGAGCGGGTGCAACCCTCTGCCGTAGTATGGCAGGTGTGCTTCGAAATCAATCGCTCTTACTGGCTCATCCCAACCCATGTGGCCTTTTGTAGGGGTCACCACTAGGCAGAGGAGGCGCCATGCCCGTAATTACTCTCCCTGACGGCAGTCAGCGTACATTTGAACAGCCTGTTTCTATTCTTGAAGTCGCCCAGTCTATCGGTGCAGGGCTGGCTAAAGCCACTGTTGCTGGTCGCGTCAATGGCCGCTTAATGGATGCCACTGATGTCATTAGCAGTGATGCGACGCTGTCGATCATTACCCCGAAAGATCCTGAAGGCGTTGAGATCATCCGCCACTCGTGCGCGCACTTGGTGGGTCATGCGGTTAAACAGTTATTCCCTGATGCGAAAATGGTCATCGGTCCAGTGATTGATGAGGGTTTTTATTACGATATCGCCATTGCGCGCCCCTTTACTCCGGATGATATGCAAGCGATTGAAAAGCGCATGACCGAGCTGATCAATCAAGATTACGATGTGATTAAGAAGCTGACGCCGCGTGCTGAAGTCATCAAGCTTTTCACTGAGCGTGGGGAAGATTACAAATTACGCTTGATTGAAGATATGCCCGATGAAACCGAAATGGGTCTGTATTTTCACCAAGAATATGTTGATATGTGCCGTGGCCCTCACGTGCCAAATACGCGGTTTTTAAAATCTTTCAAATTGACGCGTTTTTCCGGTGCTTATTGGCGTGGCGACTCTAAAAATGAGCAGCTGCAGCGTATTTACGGCACCGCTTGGGCAGACAAGAAGCAACTGGCTGCTTATGTGAAGCGTATTGAAGAAGCCGAAAAGCGCGATCACCGTAAGCTCGGTAAGCGCTTAGGCTTGTTCCATATGCAAGAAGAAGCGCCAGGCATGGTGTTCTGGCATCCCAATGGCTGGACGATTTATCAAGTACTTGAGCAGTACATGCGCAAAGTACAACGTGAAAACGGCTATTTAGAAATTAAAACGCCGCAAGTGGTCGACCGCATCCTTTGGGAGAAGTCTGGGCACTGGACTAACTATGCAGACAATATGTTTGTAACTGAGTCTGAGTCGCGTGATTATGCAATTAAGCCGATGAATTGCCCGTGTCACGTGCAAGTGTACAATCAGGGTTTAAAAAGCTACCGCGAACTACCATTGCGTTTGGCTGAGTTCGGTGCGTGCCACCGTAACGAGCCGTCTGGTGCGTTGCATGGTATAATGCGTGTGCGTGGCTTCGTACAGGATGATGCGCATATCTTCTGTACTGAAGAGCAGATGCAGGCTGAGTCAGCTGATTTTATTCGGCTCACACAAAAGGTCTACCAAGACTTTGGTTTTGATGACATTGAGTTAAAGTTGTCAACGCGCCCTGAGCAACGTGTAGGTTCTGATGATCAGTGGGACCGTGCTGAAAAGGCTTTGGCCGATGCACTTGATTCAGCTGGTTTAGCCTATGAATTACAGCTGGGTGAAGGCGCATTCTACGGCCCGAAAATTGAGTTTTCACTGCGTGATTGCTTGGGCCGTGTGTGGCAGTGCGGTACGTTACAGCTTGACTTTAACTTGCCTGTGCGTTTAGACGCAGAATACGTCAGTGAAGATAACAGTCGTCAACATCCAGTGATGTTGCATCGTGCGATTTTAGGCTCTTTTGAGCGTTTTATTGGTATTTTGATTGAGCATTATGAAGGTGCATTTCCAGCATGGTTAGCACCGACACAGGCTGTGGTGATGAATATCAGTGAGAAACAAGCTGATTTTGCCAGGAAAGTTGAAAAAAATCTGTTGGAAAGCGGTTTTAGAGTCAATAGTGACTTGAGAAACGAGAAGATCGGCTTTAAAATCCGCGAGCATACTTTGCTCAAGGTTCCTTATTTGCTTGTTATTGGCGATAGGGAAGTTGAGACACAAACTATTGCAGTACGAACGCGTGGCGGTGAAGACCTCGGAAGTATGTCCGTCGACCAGTTCAAAGAGTTATTAAATACTGCGATTTCCCGGCGTGGTCGCCAAGATTTGGAGTGATAATTATCAAGCGAGATATGAGACAAGACAGACGAGCTGCCCCTAAGGCACCCATTAATGAGAACATCACAGCCCGCGAAGTGCGCCTGATTGGTGCAGAAGGTGAGCAGATCGGGATCGTCTCGATTGATGAAGCACTGGCCGCGGCTGATGAAGCTAAGCTGGATCTGGTTGAGATTTCTGCAGATGCAGAGCCTCCGGTATGTCGTATCATGGACTACGGCAAGCACTTGTTCGAGAAAAAGAAGCAGGTTGCTGCGGCTAAGAAAAACCAGAAACAAATACAAATTAAAGAAATCAAGTTTCGACCAGGGACGGAAGACGGGGATTATCAGGTAAAACTACGCAACCTGATACGTTTCCTAGAAGATGGGGATAAAGCCAAGGTTTCATTACGATTCCGTGGCCGAGAGATGGCCCACCAAGAGCTGGGAATGGAGTTGTTGAAGCGGGTTGAGACAGACCTGGCTGAATACGGCACCGTTGAGCAGCATCCTAAGATGGAAGGACGCCAGTTAATTATGGTCCTCGCCCCCAAAAAGAAAAAATAACCCCCTAGGGCAGCGGCAGGCCTTAAGGTTATGCGTATCAATCTGAATGCGGAGTATTCAACATGCCAAAGATGAAAACGAAAAGTGGCGCTAAAAAGCGCTTTAAAGCGACAGCGAACGGTTTTAAACATAAGCACGCTTTCAAGAGTCACATCTTGACCAAAATGACAACTAAGCGTAAGCGTCAACTGCGTGGGACATCTCTGATGCACCCAAGTGATGTTGCTCGCGTTGAACGCATGTTGCGTGTTCGTTAATTTCGGTCTGGATAAATAAAGGTAATAGTTTATGGCTCGTGTAAAACGTGGTGTTTTAGCCCGTCGTCGTCACAAAAAAATCTTGAAACTTGCTAAAGGTTACTATGGTGCGCGTTCACGCGTGTTCCGTGTCGCTAAGCAAGCAGTTATCAAAGCTGGTCAGTATGCGTACCGTGACCGTCGTCAGCGTAAGCGTCAATTCCGCGCTCTGTGGATTGCACGTATCAACGCTGGTGCTCGTGTGAATGGTTTGTCTTACAGCCGTTTCATTGCAGGCTTGAAAAAGGCTTCAATCGAAATCGACCGTAAAGTACTGGCTGACTTAGCAGTAAACGAAAAAGCAGCATTTGCGGCAATTGTTGAAAAAGCTAAGTCCACTTTGGCCTAAGTTTTAAAACGTTGCGACATGCGTTTTTGATAAGGGAAGGGCTTAGGCTCTTCCCTTATTTCGTATAGAATCTTTATTTTTGTAAGTCATAGCAAGAGCACCTTGCAAAGCACCCGCGCTGTGTTTTGCAAGGTCCTCTGGAGTATTGTATGGAAAATCTTGATGCGCTAGTGGCACAGGCTTTAGCAGCCATTGCCCAGAGCGAAGAATCACAGGGCTTGGAGCAATTACGGGTTCACTATTTAGGTAAAAAAGGTGAGCTGACTCAGTTGATGAAACAATTGGGTGGATTGTCTGCTGAGGAGCGTCCTAAAGCTGGCGCTTTAATCAATGTTGCTAAAGAGCAAGTGCAAGAGGCCTTGAATGCCCGTAAGCAGCACTTGGATCGTATTGCCTTAGAAAGCAAGTTGGCTGCAGAAACCATTGATGTGACATTATCTGGTCGCGGTCAGCAAAGCGGTGGTTTACACCCGGTTACCCGTACCCTTGAGCGCATTGAGCAATTCTTTACCAAGATTGGTTACGGCATCGCTGAAGGCCCAGAAGTTGAAGATGATTATCACAACTTTGAAGCGTTGAATATTCCTAGTCATCACCCTGCGCGGGCGATGCACGACACCTTCTATTTCAATGCCAATATGCTGCTGCGCACCCATACTTCTCCCGTGCAAGTGCGCACCATGGAGGCTCAGCGTCCGCCGATTCGTATTGTCTGTCCTGGTCGTGTGTACCGCTGTGACTCAGATATCACTCACTCACCGATGTTCCATCAAGTGGAAGGTTTGTTGATTGATAAAGACATCAGTTTTGCTGATTTGAAAGGCACCATTGAAGAGTTCTTGCGAGTGTTCTTCGAGAAAGATCTCGGCGTGCGTTTCCGTCCATCGTTCTTCCCCTTTACTGAGCCGTCCGCTGAAGTCGATATGCAGTGTGTGATGTGCAATGGCGAAGGCTGCCGGGTGTGCAAGCAAACCGGTTGGTTGGAAGTGATGGGTTGCGGCATGGTGCATCCGAATGTGCTGCGTATGTCAGGCATTGACGCTGAAGAGTTCCAGGGTTTTGCTTTTGGTATGGGCGTTGAGCGCTTAGCTATGTTGCGTTATGGCGTGAATGATTTGCGTCTGTTCTTCGATAACGACCTGCGCTTTTTAGCCCAGTTTCGCTAGGTCGATACCCTTTAGAGTTTAGGAGAGCAGCATGAAATTTAGTGAACAATGGTTACGCAGTTTAGTTAATCCACCAGTCAGCCGCGATGCGCTAGTGGCCCGTTTATCCATGGCTGGCCTAGAGGTTGATGCAGTCAGCCCAGTGGCAGGTGAGTTCAGCGGTGTAGTAGTCGGCGAAATACTCAGCGCTGAGCAACATCCTGATGCTGATAAGTTGCGTGTCTGTCAGGTAACTGATGGCGAGCAGACTGTACAAATCGTCTGCGGTGCACCCAATGCTCGTGTTGGGATCAAAATACCTTTTGCCCGTGTCGGAGCAGTACTGCCAGGCGATTTTAAGATCAAAAAAGCCAAGCTGCGTGGCGTTGAGTCGTTCGGCATGCTGTGTTCGGCCAGCGAACTGCAAATCAGCGATGAAAATGATGGCTTATTAGAGCTGTCGGCTGACGCAGTGGTAGGGCAGTGCATTCGTGAGTGTTTGAATCTGAACGATGCCGCTATCGAAGTAGACCTTACTCCTAACCGTGGTGATTGCTTATCCTTGCAGGGCTTAGCCCGTGAGGTGGGTGCTTTATACAACGTGCCCGTGCAATTACCAGTGATTAGTGCAGTGCCTGCCAGTCACGAGCAAACAGTTGCAGTTGAGTTGGCTGCTGCGCACGCCTGTCCGCGTTATGCAGGACGGGTGATCACTGGCGTTGATTTAACTCAGCCGACACCTGCGTGGATGGTTGAGCGTTTACAGCGCAGTGATGTTCGTAGTATTGATGCCGTAGTTGATGTCACCAACTATGTGATGCTTGAATTAGGCCAGCCTTTGCATGCCTTTGATCTGGCGCAAATCAACGGCGGTATTTGCGTGCGTATGGCGCACGACAATGAAGAAATCACCTTACTTGATGGTCAAGAAATTAAGCTAAAAGCCAATACCCTGGTGATTGCTGATCAGCAACGTGCACTGGCGATTGCCGGTGTGATGGGCGGCGCAGACAGCGGTGTTGAAGTGAGTAAAACCACTGATATTTTCCTTGAAAGTGCTTTCTTTGAACCCGTGGCGATTGCCGGTAAAGCGCGTTCTTATGGCTTGCATACCGACGCTTCGCACCGCTTTGAGCGCGGTGTCGACTGGCAGTTACCCGCGCAAGCGATTGAGCGCGCTACAGAGTTATTGCTAAGTATTGTGGGAGGTAGCGCAGGTCCTACGGTGGTCACTGAAGATGCACAGCATCTGCCGAATACTGCACCTATTACCTTACGTGCTGAACGCGTTAAGCAGATGTTTGGCTTGAGCCTGAGCGATAGCGAGATTGAAACACTGTTGACGCCGCTGGGCTTACAGCTTAGCGCGCAGAGCGCCGGTGTTTGGTCAGTTGCAGTGCCAAGTCATCGTTTTGATATCAGTATCGAAGTGGACTTGCTAGAAGAGATTGGCCGTTTGTATGGCTATGATCAGTTGCCTGTACGCTACCCAGCAGCACGCTTAGCGCCGCAAGCACAATCTGAAGCGCAAGCTTCTTTACCGGTATTGCGTCGTTTGTTAGTTGCACGTGGTTACCAAGAATCGATCACTTACAGCTTTATTGAGCCTGAATTGTTCAGCGCGTTTCATCCTGAGCTGAAAGCCTTAACCTTGGCCAACCCGATTTCAGCTGAACTATCGGTGATGCGTGCCTCTTTACTGCCAGGCTTGCTTAAAGCCTTGCAGCACAACCTTAATCGCCAGCAAGATCGCGTGCGTTTATTTGAGAGCGGCTTGAGCTTTGTTGGTCAGCTGGGCGATCTTAAGCAAGAGCGCATGCTCGCTGGTGTGATCACCGGTGCACGTTTGCCCGAGTTGTGGACGCACGGTAAAGAAACCGTCGATTTTTACGATATTAAAGCCGATGTTGAAGCAGTCCTGGCTGCTGCAGGTGATAGCGACAGCTTCACTTTTGTTCCGTGCCAGCAACATGCCTTCCACCCAGGTCAATGTGCGCGTATTGAGCGTAATGGTCAGGCGGTTGGTTTTGTTGGTACCTTGCATCCGCAGTTGGCTACTGAGTTAGACATTGACCAGCAAGTGCTGATGTTTGAAGTACAACTGGATGCGATCAGTGCAGGACGTTTGCCAGCCTTTAAAGAGCTGTCACGCTTCCCTGAAGTGCGCCGCGACTTGGCTTTAGTGGTTAAAGCTGAAGTACCTGCCGAGCAGTTGATGGCGGCGATGCGCAGTGCGGCCGGTGAGTTTCTAACGCAAATCCGTCTGTTTGATGTCTATCAAGGCAAAGGTGTGGAAGAGGGTTGCAAAAGTTTAGCAGTTGGCTTGACCTGGCAGCATCCTTCGCGCACTCTTACCGATGATGAAGTCAGCGCAGCGACACAGGCTATCTTGGCCGTGCTGGCTGATAACTTTGCAGCCACACTGAGGATGTAAGCGTATGGGGGCTTTAACGAAAGCAGAAATGGCCGAGCACCTGTTTATGGAGATCGGTCTCAATAAGCGTGAAGCCAAAGAGTTGGTGGACACTTTTTTTGAAGAAATTCGTTTAGCCCTCGAAAACAACGAGCCGGTGAAGCTGTCTGGTTTTGGCAATTTTGAATTGCGTGAAAAAGCTCAGCGTCCCGGGCGTAATCCTAAAACTGGCGAAGAGATTCCTATTAGCGCACGGCGCGTTGTGACTTTTCGTCCAGGTCAAAAACTACGCGATCGGGTAGAAGCCTATGTTGGAACCTAGTCATAACCACGAATTGCCAGCGATCCCAAGTAAAAGGTATTTTACCATTGGTGAAGCCAGCGAATTGTGTGCTGTTAAGCCGCATGTGTTGCGTTATTGGGAGCAAGAATTTGAACAGTTAGCTGAGATTAAACGTCGTGGTAACCGCCGTTACTATCAGCAGCACGATGTTTTAATGATCCGTCAGATTCGTAGTTTGTTATACGATCACGGCTTTACTATTGGTGGTGCACGTCAGCGTCTATCCAATAATGATGAGAGTGATGACTGCAGCCAGTTTAAGCAAGTCATTCGTCAGGTGGTGGTTGAGCTGGAAGATGTGCTGAAACTGTTACGCAGCTAAGCTTGTTGAGTCGTTTGGCCGTGTTTAAGCTAGCAGCGCTAATGGTTCGTGGGTGTTGGGTGATTGATGAGCTAAGAGTCAATATAACTATTAAAGCTCTTAACGTTTGATCGGCATACAAAAGAGGATACCCAGTGTCATCAGTTACTATTGTGGTTTTAATTCTTGCGGGGGTTATTGCCCTGTTTCTAATTGGTTATTTAAACCATGCATTAGAAAAAAATAAGCTGGATAAAGCGCGACGCAAAGCCGAGTTGGTTGATCGTTATCGCCGTTGTGCCAGTTTGTCTGATTCTCTTCCAGGTCAATTGATGACCACGGAACTAAAGCAGCTGCTTAATCGTCTTGAGTTGCACTTCATTGATCAGCTCAAAGCCATTGAGCGACATGAGCCAAAATATAAACTGCGCACTGAAGAGTTACGCCAGTTGATCAGCAAAGGTGATGAGCTGCCTGTTAAAAATCCGCCGGTCAAGATCATCTCTGATGAGCAAGCGAAAGATGTGCGTTTCCAATTGGAAAGTTTACAGACACAAATCCTACGAGCAGTAGAAGAAAAGGTTATTCCCGCGGCGCAGGGTAAACACTGGGTTGCGCAGATTAAACAGATGTTAGTCGCCGTTTATATTGAGTTTTTTAATAATATTGGGCAGCAGTTTCTTGAGCAAAATCGACCAGGGCAAGCGCGCTTGGTATTTGAGCGTGGCGTGCAGTTTTTAAAAAAACAGAAAGATGTCAGTATTTACCAGCAGCAGCTCAAGCAGTTTGAAGCATTATTGGAACGTGCCAATGCGTTGGTGTTAGAACATACCCGCCCAAGCCCCGAGCAAAGTAGCGAGCTGACTGAAGGGTTGGCGCAACAAAATAATGATGAAGAGTGGAAGAAAAAACAAATCTACGACTAACCTGAGGTTTTTATGGGCTTAATACTATACGGTGCATCTTTATCCCCTTTTGTACGCAAAGTTAGAGCGTGTTTGTTAGAGAAACAATTGGATTACAGCATGGAGTTGATTCTTCCGCGTAATCAGCCCGATTGGTATTACCAAATCAACCCTTTAGGTCGTATTCCCGCTTTACGTGATGGTGATTTTGATCTGTGTGATTCTTCGGTTATTTGTGGTTATCTCGATGCTAAGTATCCTGCTGCGCTAAGTTTGTGTGGCCAGACCCCTGAGGAGGTCGCGCGCATTCGCTGGTTAGAAAAATATGCGGACTATGAGGTTGCGCCCTTGGCTACTTTTACCGTGTTTTTTAATCGTGTGCTGGCCAAAAGTATGGGGCTGCTGTGCGATGAGGCGGCGATAGAAAAAGCTCTGGATAAGCTGGTGGTACACTTTGATTACCTTGAGCAACAATTGGCGGATAACGACTACTTTGTCGGTCAGCGTTTCACTTTAGCGGATATTGCGATCGTCACTCAGTGGGTTAATTTTTCGTATGCTAAAGAACAGCTCGATGCCATGCGTTGGCCACAACTCGTGGCGCATCAAGCGCGTGTTTTACAACGTCAATCATTGCAGAGCTTACTGGCTGATGAAGCAAAAATGTTAGCGCGACTTGCCTAACTGTTTTCTTCTACAGAATGGATATGCAGGAGCTGACTGCTTTTGTATATCGCGTCACTTTAGAAATTTCAGTTGTTTAGTGCAATTTTTGCGAATAAGGTCATAATAGGCTCTTCATTTTTTGACCAGACAGTCCTGATATGCAAAAAGAATCACGCAAAGTGCGCGAATTTCGTCGTCGCGAACAAGAAATTCTGGATACCTCCCTTAGATTATTTCTCGAGCAAGGTGAAGACTCGGTCACTGTAGAAATGATCGCTGATGCCGTTGGTATTGGGAAAGGTACTATTTACAAGCATTTCAAATCTAAAGCAGAAATCTATTTACGCTTGATGCTAGATTATGAGCGCGAACTCAATGAGCTGTTTCACTCTGAAAGTGTCGCCAGTGATAAAGAAGCTTTATCTCGTGCTTATTTTGCTTTCCGGATGCGCGACCCGCAACGTTATCGCTTATTTGATCGTCTTGAAGAGAAAGTTCTGAAAGGCCATCAAGTGCCGGAAATGGTTGAGCAGTTGCATACCATTCGCGCCTCTAACTTTGAGCGTTTAACGCGACTGATTGAAGGGCGAGTCAGCGAGGGTAAGCTGGAAGATGTGCCACCATATTTTCATTATTGCGCTGCTTGGGCGCTGGTGCATGGTGCAGTTGCGCTGTACCACTCGCCATTCTGGAGCAATGTTTTGGAAGACCAAGAAGGTTTTTTCCAGTTTCTAATGGACATTGGGGTGCGCATGGGCAATAAGCGTACTAAGCGTGATGATACGCCAAAAAAACTCGTTGATGACGCCGTTTAGAGGTTGAGCTAAATGACACAGACATGGCCGATTGACTACATTGAGCCGGTATTTCGTCCGCCCAGTGAGGCGAATTCGCTGATCCTGCCGGTGACCAATGGCTGTTCTTGGAATAAATGTACCTTTTGCGAAATGTACACTGCAGCACAGAAAAAATTTGCCGTGCGCGATGAAAAGCAAGTGCTGACAGAAATTCAACGTGTCTCTGAACAGATGATAGTGCAACGTGTGTTTTTAGCGGATGGCGATGCATTGGCGCTGTCGACACGGCGCTTGCTGACTGTTTTACAAGCGATCCAGCAGCATCTGCCAACGGTGCAGCGTGTGTCCAGTTACTGCTTACCCAGTAATTTGAAAAAGAAATCGGTCAGTGAATTACAAGAACTGGCCGATGCCGGTTTGAAGATGGTCTATGTCGGTGCTGAGTCAGGTGATGATGAAGTGTTGGCAAAGGTTAATAAAGGTGAAACCTATGCCTCTACACTCAGTGCGCTAAACAAGCTGAGTGAGGCTGGCATCACCCGCTCAGTGATGATTCTTAATGGTCTAGGCGGGCGCAGCTTAACTGTGCAACATGCAGATCAGTCGGCTGCGCTCATGAATGAGACCCAGCCTGAATACCTGTCAACCTTAGTGGTGAGCTTTCCGCTGGGTGATGCGCGTTATAAGCAAGGATTTCCTGAGTTTGTGCCTCTTGATCAACATGCTTTGTTTGTTGAGTTACAGCGATTGATCAGTCAGCTTGAACTGCGAGATACGGTATTTCGCAGCGATCACGCGTCCAACTATTTGCCGCTTAAAGGCACTTTAGGCGCTGATAAGCAGCGCTTTTTAGCCCAGTTGCAACAAGCCATTGAGCACCCTGAGACGATGGCATTGCGTAAAGAGTGGCAACGTGGACTTTAAGTTTGCATCTTTATAGGTTGGCGTAAAACCTGCATGTAAGTCTTCTAGGCTTTTCTTTTGACGCTCGAGGTTGAGTTTATATGCGCCAACTCGTATTGATTATTCTGACAATTACTTTGGCATCTTGCATGAAAGTCAGTGACTTAAGTGTCGGGGCAACTGACCAATTGCGTGATGTACGCTTGCTCAACCACAGTGAAATTAAGCGTGCCAATAATTGGCGGTTACAAGCTGACTCAGGCATTTTTATCAGTCAAGGGCTGTTTATACCACTGGGTTACTCATCTGCTCAGGTGAATATTGTCGCTGAAGAAGCCTTTAATGCTTTTGTTGAGTATTTTCCGCGGGTCAGCCGTGCCGCACAGCCGCAAGGTTACGATGAGGCACTGCTTGCCGCACGCAGTCAAGGTGCTGATTATTTGCTCTATACGCGTTTTGCTCAAGGTAATGATCGTATCGGTAATCTTGAGCAAGCTAAGCAGTTTAAAGATGGTGCGCGCTTTGGCGTGGATCGCAGCGCTATCCATTTGATGTTGATTGAAGTTGGCACGGGTTACTTGGTTGACACGGTCAATATTCGTAATCGTGGTGGGTTTTTATCATCCTACAACAATAAACCTGAAGATTTGATTCGCCCGCCGCTGCGTGACTATGCGCGTCGTTTGCTCGGCTTACACCTATAAAAAAGGCGAATGATTATGCATGCATGTGATGACAACGATGTGTTTCAGCGCTTGGCCGATACTGCGCAGCGGCTTTCCTATAGTGCAGAATGGCAGCCTACCCAGTATGGTGACAGCCAGATGCGGATTGCGCGTGATGGTCGTTGGTTTTATCAGGGCAGTGAGATTGCCAAGCCCGCTTTAGTACAACTTTTTTCGCGTTTATTACGCCGCGAAAACGAGCATTATTTTCTAGTGACACCGGTTGAAAAACTGAGCATTGTGGTTGATGACGCACCCTTTGTCTCGGTCAGCGTAGAGGTGCAAGGTGAGGGCGAGCAGCAAGCCCTGTATGTCACCACCAATCTTGGCGATACCGTGCTGATCAATGCTGAACACCCTTTGCGTGTGGAAACCGAGTTACACACGCAAGCGCCGTCACCTTATGTCTCAATAGGCAATAACCTTGCAGTGCTGCTGCAGCGCAGTGACTTTTACCAGTTGGTTGAGATTGCTGAGCAGCGCGAGCTTGATGGGCAGCGGGTGATGGGAGTCTACAGTCAAGGTGAGTTTTATTCGCTGGGTAGCTTCTAACTTCAGCACATAGAATAGCTCTTGCAAAACCTGGTCACAGCCCCAACATCTGTAGATTAAATCTCATATTTGTAGTGTATCTATTATGACTTTGGCGTTATCAATTAAACAGTTACGGAAAATTTATGCCAATGGCTTTGAGGCTTTAAAAGGTGTTGATTTAGAGGTCGCTGAAGGCGATTTCTTCGCTCTGCTAGGCCCCAACGGTGCGGGCAAATCCACAACTATTGGTATCCTCTCTACCTTGGTCACTAAAAGCAGCGGCAGCGTGCAAGTGTTTGGCCATGACTTGGATACTGATCCTTTGGCGTTAAAACGCTGCATTGGTCTGGTGCCGCAAGAGTTTAATTTCAATCAGTTTGAAACCGCGCAGAATATCTTAACCACCCAGGCGGGCTATTACGGTATCAAGCTCAAAGAGGCACGCGTGCGTGCTGAAGAGCTGCTCAAACAGTTGGGTCTATGGGATAAGCGTGATGTTGCATCGCGAATGCTCTCTGGTGGGATGAAGCGTCGCTTAATGATTGCCCGAGCCCTGATGCATCAGCCGCGTTTGTTGATTCTTGATGAGCCAACCGCCGGTGTTGATATTGAACTGCGTCGCTCAATGTGGGAGTACTTAACTGAGCTTAACGAACAGGGCACTACAATTATTCTTACCACGCATTATCTGGAAGAAGCCGAGCAACTGTGTCGCAATATTGCCATTATTGATCATGGCTGCATTGTCGAAAACACCAGTATGCGCAACTTGCTTGGACAATTATCGAAAGAGACCTTTTTGCTGGATTTAAAAGAGACACAAAGCGTCACGCCAGAGCTGGAAGGTTACCCTGCTCAGCTGCTTGATGAGTGCACCTTGCAAGTACAGGTGGAAAAGCATCGCGGTTTGACTGATATGTTTACCCAACTGTCGGCGCAAGGTATTGAAGTGCTGAGTTTGCGCAATAAAAGTAACCGACTGGAGGAGCTGTTTGTGTCATTGGTAGAGAAAAATTTGTCAGGTGATCAAGCATGAGTACAGAGCTGAAGTCCAACTTGGTTGCCCTGCAAACCATCGTCTATCGCGAAGCCCGTCGTTTTTTAAGAATTTGGCCGCAGACCTTGCTGCCGCCGGCGATCACCATGGTGCTGTACTTTGTGATTTTCGGAAATTTGATTGGCAGCCAAATTGGCGACATGCATGGTTTTACTTACATGCAGTACATTGTGCCCGGTTTGATCATGATGTCGGTGATTACCAACTCATACAGCAACGTGGTGTCGAGTTTCTTTAGTGCCAAGTTTCAGCATTCGATTGAAGAATTGATGGTGTCACCGGTGTCGCCGCATACCATTTTGATTGGTTTTGTCATGGGCGGGATTTTGCGTGGCCTCGGTGTGGCAGTGATTGTGACGCTGTTGTCGCTATTTTTTACTGATCTACAGGTACACAACTTAGCTGTCACTATGGTGGTGATTGTCTGTACTTCTGCGGTGTTTGCGCTTGGTGGTTTTCTTAATGCGGTGTTTGCGCGTAACTTTGATGATATCTCGATTATTCCATCCTTTGTGCTGACGCCATTAACCTATTTAGGCGGCGTCTTCTATTCGATTGATATGCTTGGTCCGTTTTGGAAAACCATCTCTTTAGCTAACCCGATTTTGCATATGGTTAACGCTTTTCGTTATGGCATTCTTGGCGTATCTGATATTGATATCAGCGTTGCCATTGGCTTAATGCTGCTGACAACCTTGATTTTATACGTGGTCTGCGTGCGCTTACTGATCTCAGGACGCGGCATGCGCACCTAGATACTTTTTAAGTTGGCCTAGTAATTGCTTTTATCTCGTTAAGTATCGCAAAGCGTCAAAGAAGCGGTGGGAGATAAAAAATGAGCCAAGGTATAGAATTCAATCGGTTGATGTTAGAAATGCGCGCTATGCAAGCAGATGCGATGGCGCGTGTTAAGCCTGCTGCCGTTACTGAAGCGCCCATTGCTGGTGCTCCTAGCTTCGCTGATATGCTGGGTCAGGCTGTCGGTAAGGTCAATGAAACACAGCAAGCATCAAACCAGCTCGCTAAAGCCTTTGAAATAGGGCAGAGTGGCGTCGATTTAACCGATGTGATGATTGCTTCACAAAAAGCTAGCGTCTCATTTCAAGCAATGACGCAGGTTCGCAATAAGCTGGTTCAGGCTTATCAAGACATTATGCAGATGCCAGTTTAGGGGCGATAGATCATGGTTGACGCAACGGCAAATACACCACAAACCACTAACCAGCCAGCCAAGCAAAGCTTCGCAGGCTTGGCTTTTCTTGACAGTTTGGCGCAGATGCCTGCCTTGCGGCAGGTCGCTTTATTGGTCGGTTTAGCAGCAAGTGTTGCGATTGGTTTTGCTGTGGTGCTGTGGTCGCAAGAGCCAGATTACCGTCCTTTATATGGCAGTTTGGCAGGTCTAGACGCCAATCAAGTGGTTGAAACACTGGGTACAGCCGGTATCGCTTATCGTATTGAACCTAACTCTGGAGCTTTGCTGGTTAAAGCGTCAGATATAGCTAATGCGCGATTAAAGTTGGCAGCGGCGGGTGTGACTCCAACCGATAGCAATATTGGTTTTGAAATCCTCGATAAAGATCAAGGTCTAGGCACCAGTCAGTTCATGGAGGCTACCCGCTACCGCCGTGGTTTAGAGGGTGAGTTAGGCCGTACTGTTTCCAGTTTAAATAACGTAAAAGCTGCTCGTGTGCATTTGGCTATTCCAAAAAGCTCAGTGTTTGTCCGTGATGAACGTAAACCGAGCGCTTCAGTCTTGGTTGAGCTGTACCCAGGCCGAGGTTTAGAGCCCAGTCAAGTGATGGCGATTATTAACTTGGTTGCCACCAGTGTGCCGGAACTTAATAAAGCCCAGGTGACAGTGGTCGACCAGAAAGGTAATTTGTTATCTGATCAGCAAGAGCTGTCAGAAATGACCCGTGCCGGTAAGCAGTTTGACTATTCACGCCGCCTTGAGGGTTTGTTTACCCAGCGCGTGCATAATATTTTACAACCCATTTTAGGTGCTGATCGTTATAAAGCTGAAGTGTCAGCCGACGTTGATTTCAGTGCAATTGAATCAACCTCAGAAACCTTTAATCCAGACCAGCCGGCACTGCGCAGTGAGCAGTCGGTGAGCGAGCAGCGTCAAGTCAGCAGCGGACCGCAAGGTGTACCGGGGGCTTTAAGCAATCAACCGCCAGGTGCGGCAACTGCTCCGGAAGTGGCCGGTGCAGGTCAAGCAGCGGGCGGCCCTGTCGCGGCTGGTCAACCTTTATTGGATGCCAATGGCGAGCAAATTGTTGATCCGAAAACCGGACAAGCCATGCTGGCTCCTTACCCAAGCGATAAGCGCGAGCAGTCCACACGTAACTTTGAGCTGGATCGATCTATCAGTTACACCAAGCAGGATCAAGGCCGTTTACAACGCCTGTCGGTTGCGGTGGTGGTGGATGATCAGGTCATTGTTAACCCTGAAACTGGCGCTGTGACACGCATTCCATGGACAGAACAAGACATCGCACGCTTTACTCGCTTAGTGCAAGATTCGGTTGGCTATAATGCCAGTCGTGGTGACAGTGTTAGCGTGATTAATGCACCTTTTGCCCCTATATTGCCTGAGGAAATCATTGATATTCCTTTTTATACCCAGCCTTGGTTTTGGGATATTGTGAAGCAAGTGTTGGGTGTGTTGTTTATCCTTGTGCTTGTTTTTGGTGTGTTGCGCCCCTTGTTGCGTAACGTAGTGGGTGCAGGCAAATCTAAAGAATTAACCGCCCGTGAGCGTTCAGGTGATGCCGGCTTAGGTGATATGGATGGCCTGGGTTCTGGGCTTGCCGAAGACCGTGTCAGTTTAGGTGCGCCGCAAAGTATGTTATTGCCAAGCCCCAGTGAAGGTTATGATGCACAACTCAATGCGATTAAGAGTCTGGTGGCTGAAGATCCAGGCCGAGTCGCGCAAGTTGTAAAAGAGTGGATTAACGCTGATGAGTGATAAACGTATGGTCGCTAAACTCAATAAAATCGATAAAGCTGCAGTTCTGCTGCTCTCGCTCGGCGAAACCGATGCCGCACAAGTGCTGCAGCATATGGGGCCTAAAGAAGTGCAGCGGGTTGGCTCGGCAATGGCACAAATGCGCAATATCCATCGCGAGCAAGTTGAGCAGGTGATGAGCGAGTTTGTCGAAGTGGTCAGTGATCAAACCGGCTTGGGTGTCGGTGCTGACGGCTATATTCGTAAAATGCTGACCCAAGCTTTAGGTGAAGATAAGGCCGGTAATTTAATTGACCGCATTTTATTGGGCGGTAATACCAGTGGTTTAGACAGCTTAAAATGGATGGAGCCACGCGCTGTGGCTGATGTGATTCGCTATGAGCATCCGCAAATTCAAGCCATTGTGGTGGCTTATTTAGATCCTGATCAGGCGGGTGAAGTATTGGCGCATTTTGATCACAAAGTACGCTTAGACATTGTTTTGCGGGTCTCCTCATTAAACACTATTCAGCCAGCCGCTCTCAAGGAGCTTAACACCATTCTTGAAAAGCAATTTTCCGGCAACGCAAACACCTCACGCACAACCATGGGTGGGGTGAAACGAGCCGCAGACATCATGAACTTCTTAGACAGTTCGATTGAAGGGCCATTGCTGGATGCGATCCGTGAGTTGGATCAAGATTTGTCTAGCAAAATTGAAGACTTAATGTTTGTCTTTGATAACTTGGCCGATGTGGACGACCGCGGCATTCAGTCTTTGATGCGTGAAGTCTCTTCTGATGTACTGGTGCTGGCGCTCAAAGGTGCTGATGAGGCAATCAAAGAAAAAATCTTTAAAAACATGTCAAAACGCGCTTCTGAACTATTGCGTGACGACCTTGAAGCTAAAGGTCCGGTACGTATCAGTGAAGTTGAATCGGCCCAAAAAGAAATCCTTACCATTGCACGGCGTATGGCAGAAGCTGGCGAAATTGTGCTGGGTGGTAAAGGTGGCGAAGAAATGGTGTAGGCATGTCGGATAAGCAACCAAGCAGTGAGTTGATTCGCTTGCAAGCCGGAGATGTTTTAAATGTCTGGGACTTGCCCAGCTTTGATGACCCGTCTTCGCCTGCGCCAGAGGCTGAGCTGACTGAGACAGAAACTGAAGATGCGTTGGTTCAGTCTGAAGAGATAATTGCTGAAGACGTCAAACCTTTGACGCTTGAAGAGGTTGAGGCGGTACGCCAAGATGCTTGGAATGAAGGCTTTAGTACTGGTGAAAAAGATGGCTTCCACGCCGGGCAACTCAAAGCCACCCAAGAAGCGCATGAAGTATTAGCTGCCAAAGTGGCTGCCCTAGATGGCATTATGCAGCAACTTTTTGAACCTATCGCCCAGCAAGATCAACAGATAGAAGAAGCGCTACTGGATCTGGTGATGCGCATCAGTAGGCAAGTGATTCAGCGTGAACTTAGTTTTGATTCCAGCCAGATTAAACAGGTGGTGCGTGAATCTTTAAAATTGTTGCCGACCAGCAGTGATCTGGTGCGGGTGTACGTTAATCCGCAGGATTTCGAACAGATTAAAACCTTACGTGAGCGCCATGAGGAACACTGGAAAATCATTGAAGACGATGACTTGCTTGCTGGTGGCTGCCGTTTTGAATCGGTCAATACTCGCATCGATGCCAGTATAGAAACGCGCATAGAGTTGATTGCGCAGCAGATTTTGGAGCAGCAACGTGAATTGCAAAGCAACCCTTTAGAAGCAGACCTAGAGATCCCAACTGAAGTGCCTGTTACACCTGCGACCCAGCAGTTCGCGCCTGAGGCTGCCAGCCGCGCAGCAACAGCTACAACCGAGACGGCTGAGGCTGATGAGTCTGTGGCTGCAGCGGCTGTGGTTGATGATGAGCTTACCCCTTAACTCGCCGCGGAGTCTTTATGCCCCTTAAACGCACAGGCTTTGCGACTCGCTTGGCGGCTTATGAAAACGCCACGCAGCTGTCCAAGCAACCTTTAACTGAGGGTCGCCTAATCCGTATGGTCGGCTTGACTTTGGAAGCGCAAGGCTTGCAAGTCTCAGTCGGCAGTCGCTGTTTAGTGATTAACAATGATGGCTATCAAGCGGTTCAGGTTGAAGCTGAAGTGATGGGCTTTTCTGGTGAAAAAGTGTTTTTAATGCCAATTGGCAATCTCAATGGTATTGCTCCAGGCGCGCGTGTGGTGCCGGTTGCGGGTACTGATCGGATGCCGATGGGATTGTCGATGTTGGGCCGAGTTCTCGATGGCGCTGGACGGCCTTTGGACGGTAAAGGTCGGATTGAGGCGCAAGAGTGGGTGCAGATGGAAGGTCCTGCGATTAATCCATTACAGCGCCACCCCATTAGTGAGCCTTTGGATGTGGGGATTCGCAGCATTAACGGCTTATTGACGGTTGGTCGAGGTCAACGTCTGGGTTTGTTTGCCGGTACCGGCGTGGGTAAAAGTGTGCTGCTGGGAATGATGACCCGCTTTACTCAAGCGGACATTGTCATCGTGGGCTTGATCGGTGAACGTGGCCGTGAGGTGAAAGAGTTTATTGAGGATATTCTTGGTGAAGAAGGGCTCAAGCGTGCAATTGTGGTGGCCTCTCCGGCTGATGATGCGCCGCTGATGCGCTTGCGCGCTGCAATGTATTGCACACGGATTGCTGAATATTTTCGAGACAAAAATTATAACGTTTTATTGTTGATGGACTCGCTGACCCGTTATGCCCAAGCCCAGCGTGAAATCGCTTTGGCCATTGGCGAGCCACCAGCAACCAAAGGTTATCCACCCTCGGTGTTTGCTAAATTGCCCAAGCTTGTTGAACGTGCTGGTAATGCGGAAAAAGGTGGCGGTTCGATCACGGCTTTTTATACCGTGCTATCGGAAGGTGATGATCAGCAAGACCCCATTGCTGACGCGGCGCGGGGTGTCTTGGATGGTCACTTTGTTTTGTCTCGCGAGCTTGCGCAAGAAGGGCATTACCCTGCGATTGATATCAGTGCGTCAGTCAGTCGAGTGATGCCACAAGTCGTCACTGCGGAGCATTTAGGTGCTGCGCAGCGTTTTAAACAGTTGTGGACACGCCACCAGCAAAGTCGCGATTTGATCAGCGTCGGTGCATATGTGGCAGGTGGTGATAAAGATACTGATTTGGCGATTGAGCGCTATCCTTATATGTCAGCCTATTTGCGTCAAGGCTTACGTGAGACGGAATCGTTAGAGAAAAGCACCGAGCATCTAATGACCGTCGTTAATGCTGAGTCATTGGGTTAAACCACGATGAATAAACGTGCGCAGCGTCTGTTGCCTGTGATTGATATGGCGCAAACTGCCGAGCAGGAAGCGGCCGGCAAGCTACGCCAGTATCAAGCGGCGCTGCAACACGCCGTGCAGCAACTACACAGTCTTGAACAGTACCGTGATGATTATCAGCAGCAATGGATTAACAAAGGTCAGGTGGGTGTTAGTGGTCAATGGTTGATGAACTATCAACGCTTTTTATCCCAGCTAGAAGTGGCGATTGAGCAGCAGCAAAAAAGCTTGGTGTGGCATGAAAATAATGTGCGCAACAGTCAAGCTGTTTGGCAGCAAGCCTATGCCCGTTTAGAAGGGTTGCGCAAGTTAGTGCAGCGTTATCGTGCCGAGGCGCAAAAAGCCGCAGATAAACAAGAGCAAAAGCTCTTAGATGAAATGGCGCAGCGTTTAATGATGCGCTCTGCATCGCAAGATTAGCGCATTCATTAGCCTGAGCAGATAAAGGAACGTACTTGCTATGCGAGATTTTCAATGGATGCTTGAATACGGCATCAATCGTTTTGGTTCACTTAAAGCTTTAGAAGCGCGTCTGCCACAACCTGCAACGAAAGCGCAGTTACTCGCTGTACCTGATGATCGTTATCTGTCACTCATCGCCTTGCGAGTGTTTCGTGCCGGTTTGCGTCACAGCGTGGTGGACGCTAAGTGGGCAAACTTTGAAGAGGTCTTCTGGCACTTTGATCCTGAAAAAGTAGTGTTAATGAGTGCCGAACACATCGAGCGCTTGATGCAAGATACACGGATTATTCGGCATCTGGGCAAGCTTAAAAGCGTGCCACGTAATGCGCAAATGCTGTTGGATATTCGTCAAGAGTTTGGCAGTTTTGGTGCTTTTTTAGCACAGTGGCCTGAGGATGACTGTGTTGGCTTGTGGCGTTATTTAGCTAAGCAGGGTCAGCAGTTGGGTGGTTTGTCGGCACCGCGCTTTTTACGCATGGCCGGTAAAGATACTTTTGTGCTCAGTGATGATGTTGTTGCGGCGCTAGTGGCGCAGGGTATTGTGACAAAACGCCCTACCAGTCAACGTGATTTAGCACTGGTGCAAGAGGCGTTTAATCGCTGGCAGGCTCAGAGTGGCCGGCCTTTATGCCAGCTTTCAATGTTGCTCGCTATGACGGTTAATCATTGAGTAAGTCACATTAATTGACCAATAAGTTTGCACTTTGCGCCAATGCAAGGCATATTGCACCGCTAAATCAGAAAGTACTTTGTATGTATGTCTAAATTAATAAAGAGCATCGCCTGCGGTGTGAGCTGTTTAATATTGGCTTCATGTGCCAATTTAAACACCGAGCAGCGAGATACAGCTTCAGTTAAGCGAGACACTATAGAGCTCAATTCTCGAGCCTTAGTCGCAGTCTTAGAGCGTTTCGATGACGCGCAGCAAGCTGCTGTGCAATTGCAAGAAGAGCCTAGCGTCAATGAGTACCAGCTACCGGGCCTTAGCGAAAGTCTGCTAGATCGCAGTAAAACCCTACTTGGTACGCCTTACCGCTATGGCGGCAGCAGTCGTAAAAGTGGTTTTGATTGCAGCGGTTTTGTGGGTTATGTGTATAAGCAAGAGCTCGGCATAGAATTGCCGCGCAACACGCAAGGCTTGTTGAAAATGGATGCGCCGGTGGTTGCGCGTGCTGACTTAGAGCCCGGTGATTTGATTTTATTTAACAATCGTGGCCGGGGTCGTGTTTCGCATGTTGGTATTTATATGGGGGATGATAAATTCATTCACTCATCCAGCAGCCGCAAGGGCGGTGGTGTGCGTGTCGACAAGCTGAGCAGTCGTTACTGGAATGCCAGCTACTTGCAAGCCAAGCGTGTTCTTAGCGAAGAAGAAGCGCGTGAACCTGCCAAACAAATGCAGTTGCTGTCTAAAATCGTTGAGTAAATTGATAATATTTTAAAAATACCGCTGCGCATCTGCCCAGCGGTATTTTTTTGTCCGAATTATAGGTTTAGTAAGCCGGCAACATAGTCAGCATCTTTATCGCCGCGACCGGACAGGTTGATTAGAATGGTTTGCTCAGGCGTCAGTGTCGGTGCTTTGCGCATCGCCCAAGCCACAGCATGCGCACTCTCTAGTGCAGGAATAATCCCTTCCACGCGGGATAAGCGCATAAAGGCGTCTAAGGTTTCTTGATCAGTGACGCTGTCATACTGCACGCGGCCAAGGTCTTTTAGATAACTGTGCTGTGGGCCTACACCTGGATAGTCCAAACCAGAAGCGATTGAGTGCACAGAGGCAGGGTTGCCCTTAGCATCTTCAAGTACATAACAGGCCATACCATGTAAATGACCAGGTCTGCCTTTGGTCAGGGTGGCGGAGTGGCGTTGCGTGTCTAAGCCTTCGCCGGCCGGCTCTACACCGAGCAAATGCACATTTACATCGTTTAAAAATGCGCTAAACATGCCAATTGAGTTGGAACCGCCGCCAACACAGGCGGTGACGTAATCAGGTAGGCGCTGATGACGCTCAAGAAACTGCTGGCGTGACTCTTTGCCGATAATCGACTGGAAGTCGCGTACCATTTTCGGGAAGGGGTGTGGGCCTACTACAGAGCCGATGGCGTAGATAAAGTCTTCAGGGTTTTTTAGGTATTCTTCGAAAGCGCTGTCGACGGCTTCTTTTAAGGTGGCTGCACCGCGGGTCACTGGAATCAAAGTGCAACCTAAGATTTTCATTTTCACCACGTTTGGGTGTTCTTTTTCGATGTCTGATTGACCCATGTGGATCTCGCAGGGAATACCCACCAACGCGCACGCTGTGGCTAAAGCAACGCCGTGTTGGCCGGCACCGGTCTCGGCAATGACTTTCTTTTTGCCCATAAACTTAGCCAGCAGGGCTTCGCCAAGGCAATGGTTAATCTTGTGCGCGCCGGTATGGTTGAGGTCTTCGCGCTTTAAGTAAATCTGCGCACCACCCAATTGTTCACTTAAACGTTTGGCGTGGAAAATCGGGCTAGGACGACCGACGTAATCGGCAAATAAGCTGGCCAGTTCAGCTTGGAACTCAGGGCAAGCACAGATTTTTTCATAGGATGCATTGATATCATCCATGATGGCTTTTAGATGGTCGGGCACAAATTGGCCACCATAGGGGCCAAAGAAACCTTGGGCGTCAGGCATGGCAGCGAAAGTGTCAGTGCTCATCGGTAAGTTCATCCTTCAAAATGTATTGAGCATGCGCCAACATGCTCTAAAAAATAGACTTCGCGCCGCGATGAGCGCGGTAAAATGTGCGGTACTGCTCGATAACTAGACTGCGCTGGCCTCTGGGCGAAAGCGCAAGGTTAAACCTTTTAAAAACTGTCGCAACAATTGATCACCACAAGCGCGGTAATTGGTGTGACCGGCTTTTCTAAACAGTGCACTGAGTTCTGGTTTGGTGACGTTGAAAGAAACTGAGTCGAGAATTTCTAGTAAGTCAGATTCTTGCAAGGTAAAAGCCACGCGCAGCTTTTTCAGGATAATGTTGTTGGTCAGCGGTAATTCAGTGGCGGGCGCAGCTTGTGGGCTAGGGCCGCGACGGCTAATGATTAAGTTGTCTAAAAAACCTACCATCAACTCATCGGCCATCATCACAAAAGACTCATCTTCAGAACTGGCCAAGTAGCTGCGTAAGGTTGGCAGGTCCATGCTTGGCTCTACGCCGTGTAGCATTTCTAGCAGCGTGCTATCACTGAGGTTAAGGGTGTAGCGAATGCTGCGTAGTACATCATTATTAAGCATAGGGTTTCTCGGTTAACAGTCTTGAAAAAAAGGATATTAAAACTTTTGTGTCGGTGTGCAATAGCGCCATTGGCCTAAAGGCAGTTTGCCCATGGACACAGCACCGATGCGGATGCGGCGCATGGCGAGGACTTCTAGATCAATGCTGGCGCACAAACGTGTCAACACGTGCGGTAAAGGGTTTTTAAGCACAATGCGTATGTGTTCTTCATTTTGCTGACTGGCTTTGCAACCCGGCAAGCCGATGCCATTGAACATTTGCCCGTGAGCTAAGCGCTTGAGCTTGGCAGGATTGATTTCACCAGAAACATGCACGACATACTCTTGTTCAAGCCGTGTGCAGTCTTCGGTAAGTTTGCGCAGGGTATGCCAGTCTTGGGTGAATACCTGTAAACCGGTAGCGTTGCCTTGAAGTGGCAGGGCTGTGCTGAGGCGTGCAAAGTGGCCTTTGAGTTGCAAAATGCCGCTAGGGTCTGCGGCCCAGTGGGTGTCAGGGCTGAGCAAAGCCAGTTGTTGCTCCAGCGTGGGATTGTGCATCACGGGTTGATTGAGTAATAGGGTAATGGCTGGCAGCGGTGCAGCAACAGCATTAGGGCGCAATTCAACCTGTTGGTCAGTAATGGGGAATTGTGGTTCATCAATAATTGCGCCATTGACCAACACCCAACCGCCCTCGATATAGAGCTGTGCTTCACGGCGTGAGCAGTCAATCAGGTCAATTAAATATTTGGAGAGGCGAACAGAATCAGTCATAAGAAAAAGCCAAATTAGAAGACCACAGTATACTGCGTCTGTCTGTTTTAAACAGCGCGCCGCCAGTATTATGCCTACCGTGCGTCTATTGTAGGTGCCGCTGGCAGCCAATAAGGGTACAATCGCCGCCTTTTTACGCGTTCGCGTCTCGACTACTCAGGATTTATTTGTGATTTCCACTGCTAATATCACCATGCAATTTGGTGCAAAACCTTTATTTGAAGATGTCTCTGTAAAATTTGCCAACAACAACCGCTATGGTTTGATTGGTGCTAATGGCAGTGGTAAGTCAACTTTCATGAAAATCCTTGGTGGTGATCTTGAGCCTTCGGCCGGGCACGTGATGCTTGAGCCGAATGTGCGCTTGGGTAAATTGCGCCAAGACCAGTTTGCTTATGAGCAGTTTACTGTGATTGATACAGTGATCATGGGCCACGAAGAACTGTGGAAAGTTAAAGCCGAGCGCGACCGTATTTATTCCTTGCCAGAAATGAGCGAAGCCGATGGTATGGCGGTGGCTGAGCTGGAAACTGAGTTTGCGGAGATGGATGGCTACACCGCCGAATCACGTGCCGGTGAGTTATTGCTGGGTTTGGGTATTGCTGTCGATGCGCACTTTGGTCCGATGAGTGAAGTGGCGCCGGGCTGGAAACTGCGCGTGCTGTTGGCGCAAGCCTTGTTCTCTGACCCTGAAGTGCTGCTGCTCGATGAGCCAACCAACCACTTGGATATCAATACCATTCGCTGGCTGGAAGATATTCTCAGTAATCGTAACTGCACCATGGTTATCATTTCCCACGATAGACACTTTCTCAACAGTGTCTGTACGCACATGGCTGACTTGGATTACGGTGAGATTCGCCTTTTCCCAGGTAACTATGATGAGTACATGACCGCTGCTACGCAATTGCGTGAGCGTCTGCTGGGTGATAACGCCAAGAAGAAAGCGCAAATTGCTGAGTTGCAAAGCTTTGTGAGCCGCTTCTCCGCTAATGCTTCGAAAGCCAAGCAAGCCACCAGTCGAGCTCGTGCGATTGATAAAATCCAGCTGGATGAAGTGAAGCCTTCCAGTCGAATCAGCCCTTTTATTCGCTTTGATCAGAGCAAAAAACTGCACCGCCAAGCCGTGGTGTTACATGATTTAAGCCAAGGTTTTGATGGTCATGTATTGTTTGATAACTTGAATTTACAAGTTGAAGCTGAAGAACGCATTGCTATTATTGGCCCAAACGGTATTGGTAAAACCACCTTGTTGCGCACGTTAATGGGCGAGCTGACGCCTATGAGCGGTCATGTGAAATGGACAGACAGTGCTGATATTGGCTATTTTGCACAAGATCATGCTGATGATTTTGCTGAAGATATGACGCTGTTTGACTGGATGGGGCGTTGGACCAACGATGGCGAGCAGATGGTGCGTGGCACTTTAGGCCGTATGCTGTTCTCCGGTGATGATATCGGCAAATCAGTTAAAGTGATTTCCGGCGGTGAGCAAGGTCGCATGTTATTTGGCAAATTGATTTTGCAAAAACCAAACGTTTTGTTAATGGATGAACCAACCAACCACTTGGATATGGAGTCCATTGAATCCCTGAACTTGGCGCTGGAAAACTACCCCGGCACCTTGATTTTTGTCAGTCACGACCGTGAGTTTGTCTCGTCTTTGGCCACGCGTATTATCGAGCTGACCGAGCATGGTATCAATGACTTCCATGGTACCTATGACGATTACCTGCGCAGCCAAGGTGTGCTGGTTTAAGCGGTAAAAACACCACTTAGTCGCGGAAAAAAACGTGAACTAAGTGGTAACCAAATTGCGATTTAACTGGCCCGTGGATCATTCGTACCGGTTTTTTAAAAATCACCTGATCAATCGACTTAACCAATTGTCCAGGGCGTACTTCGCCTAAATCGCCGCCTTTTTTAGCCGACGGGCAGCTTGAGTATTTGCGTGCCAGTGTATCGAACGCTTCGCCTTTGGCGATGCGCTCTTTAAGCGCTTCGGCCTCCTGCGCTGTTTTAACTAAAATATGTCGCGCCATTGCTTTGGCCATGTGCATGCTCTCAGGTGTCGATAAACGCCGCAGTTTAACCTATTTTGCCGCGAGCTTTGCCGGCAATCGGTACAAGATTTGCCCTTTTGCCGAGGTATCTGCGAACATGCACTTTTACTGATTTATCTAAAACTATAAAAGGGAAGGGTGTATGGCCGTTGAACAGTTTCAAGCAACCGCTCATTTGCAAAGTGGCACTTTAGTTAAAGTGCGTTCACGTGGTTTTGAATTTACCTTAGATGAGCCGGCGGAGTTGGGTGGCACCGATACAGCGATGAATCCGGTTGAAGCACTATTGGGTGCTTTAGGCGCTTGCCAAGCCATTGTTGCCAGTGCCTATGCAAAAAAATTCAAAGTGCAGTTGGATGACTTTTGGGTTGAGTTGGAAGGCGATTTAGATCCTGATGGTTTTATGAATAAAGCGGATGTGCGCTGCGGTTATTCGGCGATACGTTATACCTATCATATTAAGTCAAACTCAGCACAAGCTGATATTGATGCCTTTGTTGCTTTTATTGGCACTAAATGTCCAGTAGGTGACAGCCTGATGCAGTCGGTTGCTTTGCAGTTGGCTGGCGTGGTGCAGGAGAAATAATTCCAGCACCTGCAGTGATTTTAATCTTACGAGGAAAAACTGTGCCTTATCTGTTACTGGCGTTGGCGGCTGTGATGTTTGGCTTGTACAACGTATTTATCAAACTTTCAGCCGATCATATCCAAGCTGTATTGGGCGCAGTTATTCTACAGTTTGTCGCGGCCTTTCTGGGGCTGGGCTTACTGCTGCATTTTAAGCAGTCACAACAACTGGTGCTGCATGCCACACCGCGTGGGGTCAGCCTTGCCGTGTTAGCCGGTGTAGCGATTGGTGTTGTCGAAATTCTAACCTTTGTTATTTATGGTCGTGGCGTTGCCGTGGCGGTGGGTAATCCGCTGATTATCGGTGGTTCATTGTTGGTCACCACTGGAATTGGTTGGTTATTGCTACGCGAAAGCTTAAATCCTTGGCAAGTATTCGCAGTGCTCTGCATTGTCGGCGGTGTTGCAGTGCTGGCTTGGCAAGCGGGGCGTTAAGATGATGCAGCAGAGTATTAAATTATCGCCCTTGCAGGCCTACAACAAAGCTTTAACGCAAGGTTTTGTCGCTGATCCGGCGCAACAGCACGCAGTGACAGCCTTAGAAGAATGTTTTCAGGCGCTGCAAGCGAGAGCCGGCGCTGTGCGTGGGGTGTACCTGTGGGGACCGGTTGGTCGTGGTAAAACGTGGCTGATGGAGCAGTTTTTCAATGGCTTAACTGTTCCTGCGCGTCGCCAGCATTTTCATCATTTCATCCAAGATATTCATCAGCGCTTATTTCGCTTAACTGGCACCGCCGCGCCTTTGTCGGTGATTGCTGATGAGTTGGCCAGTGAGATGCAAGTCTTATGTTTTGATGAGTTGTTTGTCAGTGATATTGCTGATGCGATGATTTTAGGTCGTTTGTTTCAAGCGCTATTTGCTAAGGGTTTAGTTATTGTCGCGACCTCTAATCAGCCGCCTGATGAATTGTATTATGGCGGTTTTAATCGAGAGCCTTTTCTCCCTGCGATTGCCGCAATTAAGCAGCACATGCAGACGGTTGCCGTGCAAGGCAAGCAGGACCACCGTTTACATGGCGGTGCTGTCGAGCAGCGTTATTGGGTTAAAACACCTGCGCAAGCGAGTGTTTTTCCTGAATTATTTGAGCACTTAAGTTCAGGTGAAGAACAGCAGACAGGCATTGTGATGTTGGGTTCGCGAGCGCTGATAACTCAGGCCTTTAGCGAGACAGTGTTGTGTTGTGAGTTTTCTGCGTTATGCGAGCAACCTTTTGCCGCGCTAGACTTTATTCGCTTGTGTGATCGTTTTAAGGTGCTGTTATTGAGCAATGTACCTGTTCTAAGTGGCGCGCTGCAGGATACGAAAATTGCGCGCGGCACTGAAGATGCTGTACAAAGAGTGGTAGCGGGTGATCGGCAATTACCCGCGCTAGCGCCGAATGATGACAGTGTCAGGCGTTTTATTGCTCTGCTGGATGAGTGTTATGATCGACGTATACCGGTTTATATTGAAGCTGCGGTGGCGCTGGACGAGTTATACACTGAAGGTTATTTAACCTTTGCCTTTCGGCGTACTTATAGCCGTTTGATGGAGATGCAGACCAGCCGTTTTACCCGTCGTTAAGTCAGTATTGTGATCATTTTTAGCAGGGCTAGCGATAAAGTTGTGAAAGCGACATTGCTAGCCAAGAGGACGTAGAGCATGCATAAGACGCTACATATATTGGGTTTGTTAAGTGTGCTGTTGTTAAGCGCATGTTCTTCAAAGGGGCCGGTGGATCAGCAGGCCGATACGCCATATCAACAACCCAGCGCTGCATTTAATCCAGCTGCTGATGAAGTGCTATTTCGCGCAATAGGCTTGGTCGGCACGCCTTATGTTTGGGGTGGTAATACGCCAAGTTCTGGGTTTGATTGCAGTGGCTTGATTGGTTTTGTCTATCAAGATGTTGCCGGTATTCGTTTGCCGCGCACGACTCAGCAAATGCTGCAAATGCAAGGTCAGCAGATTCCTCGTAGCCAGCTACAGAGTGGTGATATTGTGTTTTTCGCCACCGCTGGGCGCGGGCGTGTCAGTCATGCTGGAATCTATGTTGGTGAAGGCCGTTTCGTGCATGCCCCATCCAGTGGCGGCACCGTACGTTTAGACAGCGTTAACGCAGCCTATTGGAATAAAGCTTATTTGCAAGCCAAACGCGTGCTGAGCAGTGAGTCATTGGTGTCTAATCCTTAGTATTTAAAAACTAGCAGGGTTGTTGGCGATTTTTAGCCGCATCTGTAGGCCGTAATAGAATAAAGAGAGTTTTTATGAGTGAGCAAAGACAGCCTCGTATTGGTGTGATTGGCACCGGTGCCATTGGTGGCTTTTATGGCTTGATGTTGGCGCGAGCGGGATTTGATGTGCATTTTTTATTGCGCAGTGAATACCAAGACGTCAAGCGCAATGGTTTACGTGTTAATCATGCAGAGCAGGGTGAGTTAGCTTTGCCAGTGGTGCAGGCTTGGCATGCTGTGGCGGACATGCCTAAGTGTGACTGGCTATTAGTCGGCGCTAAAACCACTAGTAATGCTGATCTTGCTGAGATCATTAATCAGGCGGCGGCAGCAGACGCTAAAGTGGTGTTGCTGCAAAATGGTTTAGCCGTTGAAGATGAGTTGCGGCCTTTATTGGCCGCGCAGGTACATTTACTCGGCGGTTTGTGTTTTATCTGTGTGCATCGCAGTGCTCCTGGCGTGATTGAACATCAAGCGCACGGTGGGGTAAATATCGGTTATCACAGCGGTCCGGCCAGTGCCCTTGAGGGCGTGCAGATTGCCGAACAAGCGGCAGCAATGTTTGGTCAAGCAGGATTGGATTCCAAAGCAATGGCGCAGTTGGAGCAAGCGCGCTGGCAAAAACTGGTGTGGAATATTCCCTACAATGGTCTATCGGTGCTGCTCAATAGCAATACTCGCCAGTTAATGGACGAGCCGCATAGCCGTGCTTTAGTGGCTGATTTAATGCTTGAAGTGGTTCAGGCCGCTGCCGCGTGTGGCTATGTTCTACCTGAAAACTTCATTGTTAAAATGCTTAAATCAACTGATGCAATGCCCGACTATTGGCCGAGCATGTATCACGACTTTACCCATAAGCGCCCCTTAGAGTTGCAAGCGATTTACGTTGCGCCTTTGGCGGCAGCCGGTGCTGCAGGTTGCGAAATGCCTAAAGTGGCGATGTTGTTGCAAAGCCTTGAGTTCTTATCGACGCAATAAATGCCGTTGCTGATGTTTACGAAGCACATCCATGGCTTGGTTAATGCGTTGTACGCGCTCAGTGCAGCCGCCACGATCGGGATGGTGAATGCTAACTAAGTGGCGATAATGCTGGCGCAAGTCCCTATCGCTTAAGTCATGCCAAGGCTGCTCAATGCCTAACTCTGCCAAAGCGTCTTGCACCTGTGCCGGCGGATTCAGACTGTGTAACGATCCATACAGCAGTGCCTCGGCAGCACTGCGATCGGTTGCCTGCAAATGATTGAGGTCTAAATAATAAGCGCGCAGCGGATCGCTGTTTTGCATGGCTGTCTGCGCGATGTTAAGGCTGTTGGCATCGCTGACTAAGCGAATCAATAATACTGAAATGTGCAGATCTAACTTGCTTGTTGAGCGTAGTTGATCGCGCAGCTGGTACAACGCATTAAACAGTACAAAATGCGTGCGAAATAAGCTCAAGGGATCATGCAGATCAGCCTCTACAAAGAAAGGATGCTGCTGATGCTGTAATTGCTTAATCAGTTGGTGTTCAGTGAACCCAAGCGGGTTATCAGTCAAAATGCCATGTAACAGGTTCAACACAAGTGAAGGCCTTTCAAGTAAGAAGCAGAGGCTACAGGATTTATTTAGCCATTTTTGGAACCTGCGGCGCTTAAACTGAGTCTATGTGCTGTGGTTTTCTTGTGCAAGAAACGACTTTATTTAAGGAAAAAATCATGTTTAAACAAATAGCAACGCCACTACTGTTTTCTGCTCTAGCTTTAAGCCCGCTGGCTTTTGCAGAGAGTGGTGATCAAATACAGCAAGTGATCTATCAGTGCGAACGCGATGTTCAGTTGCCAGTGACTTACGTGAATACTGCAAAAGGCGGTGCTTATGCGGTGTTGCAGATTGATGGTCAACAGATTCCCATGAGTGTTGCGGTAAGTGCTTCGGGTGCGCGTTATGAGTCGATTGATGAGCAGCGCAGTTACAGCTGGCATACCAAAAGTAATCAAGGCGTGGTGGGCTGGAAATCTATTGATAAGCAGGGTGTAGAAATCTTACTGCTCAGTGAATGCAGTACGGCTGAGTAACTATGCTTGGCGAATTATCACAAGCCCGTGAGACACTACTAGGGTTTGTTGTCACGAACAGGTAAAATAGCGTTTTTTACCTGTTCGGATCATCTCATGAGTAGCTTGTCGCTCAATCAGAAAAAACTACAGAAACGTTTATACCGTCTTGCCGGTGAAGCCGTTACCGACTTCAACATGATTGAAGAAGGCGACAAGGTGATGGTCTGTTTGTCAGGCGGCAAAGACAGCTATGCAATGCTTGATGTGTTGTTGCATTTACAGAAAGTTGCGCCGATTAAGTTTTCTTTGGTAGCGGTTAACATGGATCAAAAACAGCCAGGCTTTCCTGAGCATGTTTTGCCGGCCTATTTGGAGTCTGTTGGTGTTGAATACCACATCATTGAGAAAGATACCTACTCGGTGGTGAAAGAAAAAATCCCTGAAGGCAAAACCACCTGCTCACTGTGTTCACGTCTACGCCGTGGCACGCTGTATACCTATGCTGATGAAATTGGCGCGACCAAGATGGCGTTAGGGCATCATCGTGATGATATTTTAGAAACCTTCTTCTTAAATATGTTCTTTGGCGGTACCTTAAAAGCCATGCCACCCAAGCTGCTGTCTGATGACGGACGTAATGTGGTGATTCGTCCGCTGGCATATTGCAAAGAAACAGATATTGCTGAATATGCTGAGCTGCAAGGTTTTCCAATCATTCCGTGCAACCTCTGTGGTTCGCAAGAGAATCTACAGCGCCAAGTGGTTAAAGGCATGTTACAAGAGTGGGAAACAAAAACGCCGGGACGCTTGGATATTATGTTTCGCGCCTTACAAAATGTGGTGCCCTCACAATTGGCGGATCGCCAGCTGTTTGATTTCGCCAGCTTAACCATTGATCAGCAGGCTGAGCCGCGCTTTGTAGATGTGATGAGTCTGTAGCGGTCAAATTAATGACAGTTGCGCGACGCTTTTATCCAGAAAAGCTATGGTGAAGCCTGTTAGATAGGAAAAGTCAGTGTTGGCTTGGTTATTGCTTTGATTATGCTAGTTCAGGTTAATGGCAGGAGTAAGAGCATGGCCGGCACAGATTTTTTATTGCAACTCACGACAGTTAATACCCGAGCGCAGAGCGCGGAGCAGAATAAAGGGGCGCATGAGCGCACAAGCTCAACGCCGGCGGCGCAAAGTTTTTCATCACTGTATGCTCAGCAACGCAGCAGCGCAGCGAGCCAGCAACAGCAGCGTGCGGCTGTGCAGCAGGATAAGCAACAGCAGGCAGCACGCCAGAGTGCAGCGAAGCAAACAGCGGCTGCACAAGCACATAAAGACAAGCCTGTAGTCGCGCAGAAAGCGCGTAACGAGGTTAAAGCTGAACACAGTAAAAACGTCAGTAGTGACGCCGCCGATAAACCCCGTAGCTTGAGTCCAGAGTCCACTGTTGCTGAGGACGGCAACACTTTGCCGCCGGAAACAGTTGAGGCGGATGATGAGTTGCAGAATCACTTACTTGATCCATTATTGCTGATGGCGTTGACCACCCAGCCCAGTGAAGCTGAATGGACAGGGTACATGCTTGCAGGCGAAGCTGAGGAGGCTGCAAGTGCTGAGCCGGTTGGCCTAATGCTGTCGAGCGCAGAGCAGGACGTTGAAGCAGAACTTGATACTGAGCTGTTGGGCAAAGAGGATCCTTTGCAACAAAAAAACACCTTGTTGCTCAGTGAAACCTCTGAAACTGAAGCCGCCCCAGAGGCTGACGAGGCTGTTGTGCTCAATACCGGTGTATTCAAAGATAGTCTGCGCGCTGAAGAAAAAAATATCGGAGATAAAAACCCACTTGCTGCCATTGTGGAGTCGACTAAAGCGGCGCCTGATATTTTGTTCAATAAAGCTGTCGCACCTGCAGATGCTGTACGTGCTGATCTGCAAGCGCGGGCAGAACCCAATCTTGCTGCGGCAACTGTTCGTCAAGTGCCTGGGCCTGCAGTGGCCATGCAACAGCCTGGCTGGAGTCAGCAGGTGACTGATAAAGTCATGTGGATGTCTTCGCAAAACTTGCAGTCGGCAGAAATTAAGCTCGATCCTGCTGAATTAGGCCGTCTTGATGTCAAGGTGAGCGTCAACCAAGAGCAGACACAGATTACCTTCACCAGTGCTCATGCTGGGGTGCGTGATTCACTAGAGTCGCAGATGTTCCGTTTACGCGAAATGTTTGCTCAGCAAGGTATGCTCAATGTTGATGTCAATGTTGCTGATCAATCGCATGCGCAGCAGGATTCCGGTGGGCGTACGACAGGTCAAGGGCGAGGATCGGCCGAGGGTGACACTGACGAAGATAGCGTGCACCATGTCTCAACAATTCGCGAGCAGCACGATGGGCGCTTAGGAATGGTTGACTATTATGCATAATCAGTCCTGCATCCTGCGTTTAGGCTGTTAAACTAGCGCACATGATTTTTTACGAGTGATATAGATATGGCAGAACAACCTGAAGCAGCTGAACCGGCAATTGTTGCACCGAAAAAAAGCAAAATTAAATTGATTATCGTTGCAGCGATAGCTTTTATTGTGGCTATTGCACTGTCGGTTGCTGCTACATGGTTTTTTTTGGGTGGCTCTAAAACTGAGCCCAGCGAGGCTGTGTCTGAGCCTGCCGCAGTAACTAAGCACAAAGCTATTTATGAAGTGCTGGCGCCTGCTTTTGTGGTCAACTTTAAAAGTCAGGGTAAGCCACGCTATCTGCAAGTCACTGTGGCGCTGATGGCACGCAATAAAGATGAGCTGGATCAGCTGAAAGTTCACATGCCAACCTTGCGCAATCAGCTGGTGATGCTGTTTTCTAATCAAGATTTTGATGAGCTCAATACCACACTAGGTGTGGAGATATTAAAACAAAAAGCCACCGTTGCCGTGCAAGAACTGGCGCTGGTTGAAGTGGGTAAAACGGTAGTGGAACAGGTTCTCTTTACCAATGTTGTCATGCAGTAAAACCTTGATAGGGAATGCTTAAAAATGGCAGTACAAGATTTACTTTCCCAAGATGAAATCGATGCGCTTTTGCATGGTGTCGATGATGGCTTAGTTGATACGGATGACGATGTTGATCCGGGCAGCATTAAACAGTACGACTTAACCAGTCAGGATCGTATTGTCCGCGGTCGGATGCCCACGCTCGAAATGATCAACGAGCGTTTTGCCCGTTACACCCGGATCAGCATGTTTAACTTATTGCGTCGCTCGGCGGATGTTTCGGTCGGTGGCGTACAGGTGATGAAGTTCGGTGAGTATGTGCACTCTTTGTATGTGCCAACCAGTTTGAACTTGGTGAAAATGAAGCCTTTACGCGGTACTGCGTTGTTTATTCTGGATTCGCGCTTGGTGTTTAAACTGGTGGATAATTTTTTTGGTGGCGATGGTCGCCATGCAAAAATTGAAGGCCGCGAGTTCACTCCAACTGAGTTACGAGTTGTTCGAATGGTTCTTGATCAGGCTTTTGTTGATTTACAAGAAGCTTGGCATGCCATTTTAGATGTGAATTTTGAATACATTAATTCTGAGGTGAATCCGGCTTTAGCCAATATTGTCAGTCCGAGTGAAGTGGTGGTGATTTCAACCTTCCATATTGAGCTTGATGGTGGCGGGGGTGATTTACATATTACTTTCCCGTACTCCATGATTGAGCCGATTCGTGAAATGCTGGATGCTGGTTTTCAGTCGGATGTGGATGATCAAGATGAGCGTTGGAGTAAGGCGATTCGTGAAGATATTTTGGATGTCAGAGTGCCGCTGACTTCAACCGTGGTGCAGCGCCAGCTTAAATTGCGCGATATTTTAAATATGCAGCCGGGTGATGTGATTCCGGTAGAGTTGCCAGACTCAATGTTGATGCGCGCCAATGGTGTGCCAACCTTTAAGGTGAAGTTGGGTGCGCACCATGGCAACTTAGCTTTGCAAGTGTTAGCTCCAATCAAGAAGAATCGCTGATTTTTGACTTTATTACCTAGTTGAGAAAAGAACATGAATGAAGAAGACGAGCAAATTTCGAGTGAAGATCAAGCCCTTGCTGACGAGTGGGCTTCTGCATTAGCTGAAGCTGAGACGGCGACAGATCAGGATGATATTGATGCCATGCTCAGTCAAAGCAGTAGCCATGCAAAAGCACCTTTGCAAGATTTTCCTGAGCAGCACAACAGCGATGATGCCATTACATCGTTAGGTGGGCCCAATCTTGATGTGATCTTGGATATTCCGGTGAGTATCTCGATGGAGGTGGGCAGTACTGATATCAGTATTCGTAACTTACTGCAGCTTAACCAAGGCTCTGTGGTTGAATTGGATCGACTTGCGGGTGAGCCTTTAGATGTATTGGTCAACGGCACTTTGATTGCTCACGGTGAGGTGGTTGTGGTCAATGAAAAGTTTGGTATTCGTTTGACTGATGTGATCAGCCCAAGCGAGCGCATTAAGAAACTACGGTAAGTCTATGCGTGCTTTTATAATGCTAATGCTGTGTTCGTTTGGCGCTTGGGCGGCAGAGGTTGGGAGCACCCAGCCACTGCCTGAGACTAAAGTGTTGCCGAGCAAGTCGAGTGTGTTGGAGTCCAGCCAGATCAGTGGTCAAATACTGCAGTTGCTTTTAGGTTTGCTGTTGGTGATTGGCTTGATTTTCTTGTTGGCTTGGCTGGTGCGGCGTATTCAACAGAGCCTGCCAGTTAAAGGTTCGCAACAAGTGATTTGCCTATTGGCCAGTCAAGCGCTAGGCCCACGCGATCGTTTGTTGTTAGTGCAAGTGGGTAAAGAGCAGATTTTGTTGGGCTTAACCCCCGGCACCATCGTGCCTTTGCATGTGCTACAAGAGCCTGTGGAAATCAGTGCGCCGGCTACGCATCTGTCAACAGCATTTGCTCAACGTTTAGCCAAAGCGTTAAAAATCTCCAGCAAGGATGCATCATGATGGCTTTGATGACACGTTTGCTCTTAGCTGTGGGGCTTTTGTTCTGTGCAACTGGGGTGTTTGCTGCGGATAATCCATTGACGGTTTCTGCAATTAAATTAACCACTGATGCTGCGGGCCAGCAAGAATACTCGGTCAGCTTGCAGATTTTGTTGATTATGACAGCGCTGGGCTTTATCCCCGCATTCGTCATGTTAATGACCTGCTTTACTCGAATCATTATTGTTTTTTCGATTCTCAGGCAGGCGTTAGGCTTACAGCAAACCCCGTCCAATCAGATTTTAGTGGGTCTGACGATTTTCTTAACTCTGTTTATTATGGCACCGGTGTTTGATCGAATTAATCAAGACGCATTGCAGCCTTATTTGAATGAAGAAATTGGCGTAGAGCAGGCGTTAACTTTGGCTGAGCAACCAATCCGTGGCTTTATGTTGGCGCAAACTCGAGAGTCTGATTTAGAGCTGTTTGTTCGACTCTCGAAGCGTACCGACATTGAGTCCGCAGAACAAACACCTTTGGTGGTGTTGATTCCAGCATTTGTTACCTCTGAATTAAAAACGGCTTTTCAGATTGGTTTTATGATTTTTATCCCCTTTTTGATTATTGATTTGGTGGTGGCAAGTATCTTGATGGCGATGGGGATGATGATGCTCTCGCCTTTGATTATTTCCCTGCCATTTAAAATCATGCTGTTTGTCTTGGTGGATGGTTGGGCGCTGATTATCGGCACTTTAGCCAATAGTTTTGGCACGCTATAGGATGATAAGGCTATGACCCCAGAGTTTGCTGTAGACTTAATCCGCGAAGCTTTATCATTGACTGCACTGGTGGTGGCGGCAATTATTATCCCCAGTTTGTTGGTCGGTTTACTGGTGGCGATGTTTCAAGCCGCCACACAAATTAACGAACAAACCTTAAGCTTCTTGCCTCGGCTGCTCATCAGTTTTATGACCTTAATTGTATTAGGACCTTGGCTAGTGACGCAGTGGATAGAATTCACCACGCAGCTGGTGCATAGCATTCCTTTTGTGATTGGTTGAGTTGCGCCGACCATGGTAGAACTCAGTAGCGCGCAAATAGCTGGCTGGATCAGCAGTTTTTTGTTGCCGCTGTTTCGTATTGCTGCAGTGCTGATGGTGATGCCAATCATTGGCACTCAGCTTGTGCCGCAGCGTGTGCGTCTGTATCTCTCGCTGGCAATCACCCTTGCGTTAGTACCGGTACTGCCCGAGATGCCGCAAGTGGATGCGCTGAGCTTAGGCAGTATTTTACTGATTGCTGAGCAAATTATTATTGGCGCGATGCTGGGCTTTTCCTTACAGCTGTTTTTCCATATTTTTGTTTTTGCTGGACAGTTGGTATCGATGCAGATGGGGCTTGGTTTTGCTTCCATGATGGATCCGGCCACCGGTGTTTCTGTGCCTGTGCTTGGGCAGTTTTTATTGATGCTGGTGACCTTGCTGTTTTTAGCTATGAATGGCCATTTAGTCGTATTTGAAGTGCTGGCGGAAAGCTTTGTTACCTTGCCGGTTGGACAAACGCTTGAAATTGGCAATTTTTATATTTTAGCGGGCCGTCTAAGCTGGGTGCTAGGCGCTGCCCTGTTGCTGGCCTTACCGGCAGTCAGTGCGCTTTTAGTGATTAATATCGCATTTGGTGTGATGACGCGGGCAGCGCCACAGTTGAATATTTTTACCATTGGTTTTCCGCTGACTTTGATCATGGGCTTGATCATCTTTTGGATATCGACAGCGGATATTTTGGCTCAATACTACAGCATAGCCAGTGACGCATTGTTCATGCTGCGCGGCCTTGCGCAGGTGCAATAGAGGTGAACCGCGATGGCAGAAAATGAAAGCGGTGCTGAAAAAAGTGAAGACCCTACCGAGAAGCGCAAACAAGACTCGCGTAAAAAAGGTGAAATAGCGCGCTCACGAGAACTCAATACTTTGGCTGTCGTGCTGGCTGGCACTGGGGGCTTACTGGCTTTTGGCGGTGCGCTTGGACAACGCATTATGCAGGTGATGGATAAAAACTTTTCTTTGCCGCGTGAGTTGTTATTGGATGAGCGCTATATGGCTATCAACTTGCTGCAGTCTGCGCAATTGGCAGGTGATGGCTTAATTCCTTTGTTTTTTGTGCTGCTGATTGCTGCGATTGTGGGGCCGGTTGCTTTGGGCGGTTGGTTATTTTCCATGGAGGCTTTAACGCCAAAGTTTAGCCGTATGAACCCTTTTTCTGGGCTCAAACGCATGTTCTCCATGAAGTCGATTGTCGAGCTACTGAAGGCATTTGGAAAGTTTCTTATTGTTTTGTTGGTTGCCTTGTTTGTTCTTGGGCGAGCGCGCAATGAATTGATTGAATTTGCCAATGAACCTCTGGAAATGGCGATTTTGCACAGTATGCAAGTGGTCGGTTGGAGTGCTTTTTGGCTGGCTTGCAGCCTGATTTTTATTGCTATGATCGATGTGCCTTTTCAAATATGGGACAGCAAGCAAAAGCTGAAAATGACCAAGCAAGAAGTGCGTGACGAATATAAAGACAGTGAAGGTAAGCCAGAAGTTAAAGGGCGTATTCGTCAGCTACAAAGAGAAATGGCTGAACGTCGGATGATGAGTGCGGTGCCGGAAGCAGATGTGATTATTACCAACCCGACACACTTTGCAGTGGCCCTCAAATATGACACTGAAAAAGGCCAAGCACCGATTTTATTGGCTAAGGGCGGTGATTATTTAGCATTAAAAATCCGTGAAATTGGTAGTGAGCATAAAATCATCGTACTGGAGTCACCTGCATTGGCACGAGCCGTTTATTATTCCACTGAAGTGGAGCAAGAAATTCCTGTAGGGCTGTACTTGGCCGTTGCGCAAGTGTTGGCCTATGTCTATCAATTGCGCCAATACCATGCCGGTAAAGGTAAAAAACCTGATGGGCTGAAAGAGCCACAAATCCCCGCCGATTTGCGCCGTGATGAGTAGGGTTAAACCTCGTTATATCGCTTGGGCCGCTGAGTTCAGCTGGGGTTCAGTAGGGTTCTGGCATGATAGTGGCTATTGGCAATGCTTTTGTGTTTCTAGCCCCTGTAAGCCAAGGTACAGTATGCCGCTGTAGCGATTAGTCACTGCAAAATTTTGATCTGAGGACCCTAGATGAAGCTGTTAGTTGTTGAAGATGAAGCGTTATTACGCCACCACCTTTACACACGGCTGAGTGAGCAAGGTCATATTGTTGATGCCGTTGCAGATGCAGAGGAAGCGCTGTACCGCATGGCTGAATACAATCATGACTTGGCTGTGATTGATCTGGGCTTGCCAGGTATGAGCGGTTTAGAGTTGATTGGACAGTTGCGTGAGCAAGGGAAAACATTCCCTATTTTGATTTTGACCGCCCGCGGCAGCTGGCAGAGCAAGGTGGAAGGCCTTGCCGCAGGTGCGGATGATTACTTAGTCAAACCTTTTCAGTTTGAAGAGCTGGAAGCGCGTTTGTATGCACTGTTGCGTCGCTCTTCAGGTTTTGTTCAGTCAACCATTGGTGCCGGTCCGCTGGTGCTGGATATCAATCGCAAGCAAGCTTTCCTCAATGAGCAGCCTTTAGCCTTAACCGCTTATGAATATCGGATTCTTGAGTATTTGATGCGCTATCACCAGCAAGTGGTGTCCAAAGAGCGCTTAATCGAACAGCTGTACCCTGATGATGAAGAGCGTGATCCAAATGTGATTGAAGTGCTAGTAGGGCGCTTACGCCGTAAGCTTGATGGCGGCACAGGCTTTAAACCCATTGATACAGTGCGCGGGCAGGGTTATTTGTTTACAGCTGTCTGTCGTTAACTCTAAGGTACTAAGCATGTTAAAGACGCCATCACGTAATAAAGTTTCTTCGTTGCGTGTGCGCTTGATGCTGGGCGCTGCGGTGACTGTTTTAGTCTTTATCTTGGCGCTTTTCCCAGCCCTGCAACAAGTCTTTACCTCAGCCCTTGAGGAGTCTATTGAGCAACGTTTGGCTGCTGACGCCAGCGCCCTTGTTTCTGCCGCGCGCATTTCCAATGGGCAGTTGCGCATGCCTGAAAAAATGCCCGATGAAGAGTTTGATATTTTAGCGGTGCGCCAATTGGGTTTTATCTTTGATAGCCAAGGTCAATTGGTGTGGCGTTCGCGCAGCTCACAACATGAAACAATAAATTACCAGCCTAAATACGACGGGCATGGCCATGAGTTTCTTCGGGCGAAAGATACGCAAGGTCACGAGTTCTTTGTTTACGATGTCGAAGTTGATTTGCTGCGCGGGCAAAATGCAGCGTTCAGCATCGTCACGATGCAACCGGTCAGCGATTACCAGGTGATGTATGACAACTTACGCCAGCAGCTGTATGTTTGGCTGGGTTTGGCCTTGTTGTTGTTGCTGGGTTTTTTATGGCTCGGTTTAGGCTGGGGCATTCGCAGTTTACGCAGCCTCAGTGCCGAGCTTGATCAAGTGGAGAACGGTACACGTCAATCACTCAGTGATCAGCATCCGCAAGAGTTACTGCGTTTGACCCGCTCGCTTAACCGCCTGCTGGAAAGTGAGCGCCAGCAAAGTGAGCGTTACCGCCATTCCTTGGACGATCTTGCCCATAGCCTGAAAACCCCACTGGCGGTTCTGCAGGGTCTAGGTGAAGTGATCGCTGCCCAGCCTGCCAATAGTGAGCAAGCAAAAACACTGCAAGGTCAAGTGAATCGAATGAGCCAGCAAATCAGTTACCAATTGCAGAGAGCCCGTTTGCGTAAAAGTGGTTTGCTGCGTTATAGCGTCAAGTTGAAACCTTTGGTCGACAGCTTAGTTGAGGCGTTAGGTAAAGTTTATCGGGATAAACGCGTAACCGTTACCTACGATTTTTCTTTAGAGCTGCGCATACCGGTTGAGCAGGGCGCATTGCTCGAGTTGTTGGGTAACGTGTTGGAAAATGCTTACCGACTCTGTATCAATCAAATACATATCCGTGCAGCCTTGCTAGGTAATTATTCTGAGCTGGTGGTTGAAGATGACGGTCCCGGTGTACCCGAGCATCAGCGTGAGCGTATTTTGCAGCGCGGCGAACGCCTGGATACTCAGTTTCCAGGGCAGGGGATTGGTACGGCAGTGGTGAAAGACATTATCGACAGTTACGGCGGCAAATTGTTTGTGGAAGAGTCGGTGTTGGGTGGTGCCCAGTTTAGGATTCTATTCCCGCTGAATTGAACGGCTCGGCTGCAAGACATTGCTAGCGTTGTACCTGCTGCTGCAGGTAGCGCAACGGCGCACGGCATACTTTACAGACGTATTGTACGCCTTTCTTGATGCGCGTATGACGCTGAGTGCTCAGAGCGAAAGGCTCGCGTTGTTGACATTGGCATGTGTATAAATAGTGAGTTTTAGCTTTTCGAGTAACGCTGTAGCTGTGACAGCGATCCGCTGGTAATAAAAATACCTTTTGCATCACGGCTTGCCATTGTGGGCCGTGCGCGCGGATTTTTTTACCATAAACCGCATAAGACACCAAATGAGCGACTTCATGTGCCACGGTGTGCTGTAAAAAATGTGTAGCATTTTCATTGTACAAGGTTGGATTAAAACGTAAGCGATTGTCGTCAATGTGCGCGACACCGGCTTTTTGACCGCGCAGCTTAAAGCTTATTTCTGGGCGTTTGAAAGTCTGTTTAAAATGACTTTCAGCGATTTGAAAGCATTGCTCGACGCGTTCTTCTATAAGATTGGGCATAGTGGGACTGTGTAATAAGACGTTTAATGACTACGAGTGCGGGCCATTCTAACAGAGATGGATAACAGGGCTGTTGGTCTGCGGTGAGCTTGAGCTCTGTACGCTGGGTAAGTAAAGTGAGAAGGCCTTTACCTGCAGTTGCTGAC
Source organism: Pseudomonas sp. (assembly GCA_048266525.1). Classification (GTDB taxonomy): domain Bacteria; phylum Pseudomonadota; class Gammaproteobacteria; order Pseudomonadales; family Pseudomonadaceae; genus Denitrificimonas. The sequence goes on along the minus strand of JBLWZG010000002.1, from coordinate 139,571 downwards.
AGGTAAAGGCCTGGCTGGGTTTAAACTTTAAACTGTGCCAGTTGGCGGTTGAGCTCAAGGGCCAGTTGGTTGAGTTGCTCACTTGATGCACTTAACTGATGCGCTGCTTCATTACTTGACTGTGATAAGCCTGCCACTTGGGTGACATTTTGGTTAATTTCTTCGGCGACATGTGATTGCTGAAGCGTTGCGCTGGCAATCGAGGCGTTGAGGTCGTTGATCACATTTAGTGCGTTACTGATGCTGGTTAGGCTTACCTGCGCTTGTTGCGCTTGCTCAACGGCTGCTTGTGATGCACTGCTGCTTTGACTAATCACTGCGACTGCCGCCTGTGAGTTCTCTTGTAAGCTTTCCAGCATTTTCTGCACTTCATCGGTGGATAGTTGTGTGCGCTGCGCCAATAAGCGAACTTCGTCAGCCACCACAGCAAAACCGCGGCCTTGTTCCCCAGCGCGCGCTGCTTCAATTGCTGCGTTTAAAGCCAGTAGGTTGGTTTGCTCTGCGATGGAACGAATCACATCCAAGACTCGACCGACTTGACTGCTTTCTTCTGCTAGTTTTTGCATGACGTCAACCGCTTGCGCAATGGTTGCGGAAAGCTTGTCTGTTTGTCTTAAGCTGTTATCGATATTAGCTTGCCCTGCAGTGGCTTGCTTTGTGGCAAGGGTCACTTCGGTTGCGGCTTGCTCAGCATGTTTGGCTACATCTTGTACGGCGTAAGTCACTTCATTGATCGCAGTGGCAATTTGTTCGGTTTGCTGTGATTGATCTTCACTGATATGCAGAGTTTGTGATGCTTGGTTACCCAGTGCTTCGGCAGATTGTTTTAAGGTGTTTGCACTGTTGAATAAATGGCCGATGGTCGTGCGTAACTTGAGTGCGAAGGTGTTGTAATGTTGGCTCAGTTGTGTGATTTCATCCTGACCGTGGAGGCTTAACTCTTGGGTGAGATCACCCTCGCCACTGGCAATGTTATGCATGGCTTCAACGACCTGTTCGAGCGGCACAACAATACTGCGCATGATACTGATGATTAAGAAAGCAATAAAAATGATAATCGTGAAGCTCATTATGCTTGCGTTGATAGCCACTGAGCGAAACTCAGCTTGAGTGTCGTCAAGATACACACCGGAACCAATCACCCAGTTCCACGGTTTGAAGAGTTGCACATATGAGATTTTATCAACGGCAGCATTAGCCCCCGGCATTGGCCAGCGGTAGCTAAAAAAACCTGAGCCTTGCTGCTTGGCGATTTTTACAAACTCATTAAAAATCTCTTTACCATCAGGGTCTTTATAACCGGATAAGTCCTTGCCATCTAAGGCCGGAGACATCGGATGCATGATCATATTGGGTGCTAAATCATTTATCCAAACATAGTCATTGCGCCCATAGCGCAGCTTGCTAAGTGCGCGTTTAGCTTGATCTTGTGCTTGTTGGCTGGTGAGTTGGCCGTTTTTTTCAAGCTCATGAAAATATTCAAGTGTGCCTAATGTACTTTCAACAATGTGTTTTGTTTTGACCGCTTTGGCTGAATGCATCACTTCGTAGGATTGTTTTAAAGCAAGCGCACCAAAAATAAAAAACATACCTACAGTTATAAAAAAGATCAGCCAAAGGCGTTTGCTGATGGATATTTGGCGAAGAAACTGCATAAAGAACTCCTAACAGAACGCGCCTAAGGCTTCGGCTGTGTATGGTTATTGATACATTGCATAGCTGTATCGGTCGCTATGAGCAAAAGTTTATAGCTAAGTTGCTGAGTGCAAATAACTTATCGTAAATGACGAGTGCGTTAAGCATTTTTACGGTCTTATTTTTGCAAGATCAGGATAAGCTTTTCCCAGCGCAATGGATGGATAGTCCATTTACCTTACGCAACTTTTTAGTTAACAACTATTCGACTAATCGTCTTGTTTTAGCAATATTCACCATCAATCAACTCATTGTCGTGAAAAAATGCGGGCGCAGGGGTAAGATGCGCAACCTTAAAGGGGTTATTCAACAGATTAGGACATTATGGATACTTGGTTAGCAGTACAGGCGTATATTTTAGGTGTGGTTGAGGGGTTGACTGAGTTTTTGCCCGTTTCCAGTACTGGGCATCAAATTATTGTTGCTGATCTGCTCGGTTTTGATGGGCAACGTGCGAAGGCGTTTAACATTATTATTCAGCTGGCTGCTATTTTGGCCGTGATGTGGGAGTATCGCAGTAAAATTACCAGTGTGGTTCTTGGCTTACCGCGCGAGGCTGGTGCACAGCGCTTCACCCTTAATTTGTTAGTCGCTTTTTTCCCCGCCGTGGTGCTAGGTTTAACCTTTGCCGATTTGATAGAAAAATGGCTCTTTAATCCAATAACTGTTGCGACAGCTCTAGTGGTGGGCGGTGTGGTAATGCTCTGGGCAGAGAAGCGCACGCATCGAATAGCGGCTGAAACCGTGGATGATATGAGCTGGCAACAGGCTTTAAAGGTAGGTTGTGCGCAATGTTTAGCTCTAGTGCCCGGCACGTCCCGCTCAGCCTCAACCATTATTGGTGGTTTATTTTTCGGCTTATCCCGTAAAGCGGCAACTGAGTTTTCTTTTTTCTTAGCGATGCCAACCATGGTTGGTGCAGCGCTGTACTCCTTCTATAAGCACCGTGAACTCTTTAGCAATGGCAATGATGTGCCTGTGTTTGCTATAGGTTTTGTCACTTCATTTGTCTTTGCAATGCTAGCGGTGCGGGCTTTGTTAAAGTTTATTGCCAACAACAGTTATGCAGTGTTTGCTTGGTATCGGATTGCTTTTGGCCTGCTTATCTTGGCAACCTGGCAGCTTGGTTTTGTTGATTGGGCATCGGTGGGTGACTAAGCTTCTTTCTAGTACGTCTATGCAGCTTTTAAGCTTGCCAAGTCACAAACAGCTGCTTTAAATCTGATATGTGGCTTTACTGGTTGGATAGGCTTGACACTAAATACGTTTAAAACGTATGTTTGAAACGTTTATCTAGAGTGAAAATTGCATGGCTCAGTCAGACACTGTGGAGCGTATTTTAGATGCAGCAGAAATTCTGTTTGCAGAGAAAGGCTTTGCGGAAACTTCTTTACGACTCATCACAAGTAAAGCGCAGGTTAATCTTGCCGCGGTAAATTATCATTTTGGTTCTAAGAAAGCGCTGATCCAAGCGGTTTTTTCTAGATTCCTAGGGCCATTGTGCAGCAGCTTAGATGAAGAGCTTGAGCGTCGTTCGTCATTTAACCAGCCGGCTTGGACGGTAGAAAGTCTGCTTGAATTGTTGGTGCAACAAACCTTAGCGGTTAAGCCGCGCAGCGGCAATGATCTGTCGATTTTTATGCGCTTGCTCGGCTTAGCATTTAGTCAAAGCCAAGGCCACTTACGTCGCTACCTTAACGAGATGTACGGCAAGGTGTTTCATCGCTATATGCTGCTATTGCATGCTGCGGCACCTGAAATACAACCGATTGAGTTGTTTTGGCGTCTGCACTTTATGATTGGTGCCGCGGCTTTTAGTATGTCCGGTATTAAAGCCTTACGTGCCATTGTTGAAACTGAATATCAGGTGCATATGACCACTGAACAGGTTATGCGGTTAATGGTGCCATTCTTAGCCGCGGGGATGCGCGCAGACAGTGCGATTGACAGTGTACAGATGCAAGCGGCGATTAAAAAGAAAACACCTTAGTCCATTTAAGGATCAATTTGTGAACATTGATTATCTGCATGTTTCCATTGCAGAGCAGCGACTCTATGCTTTTGCCCATCAGCAATTGCTGCGTTCCTATGTCATCTCTACTGCGTTAAACGGCTCAGGTGAACGTAACGGCTCAGGTTGTACTCCGCGTGGTATGCATTATATCCGTGCGAAAATTGGCGTAGGTTTACCTCAAGGTGCAGTCTTGCGCGGTCGGCGTTGGACGGGCGAAGTCTATTCGCCACAGTTACAGCAAACTCAGCCAGAACGTGATTGGATTTTAAGCCGCATTTTATGGCTAAGCGGCACTGAATTACAGCGCAACCGGCTAGGCGATTGTGATACGTTTCGTCGTTATATTTATATCCATGGCACTGCAGATGAGCATCTGCTGGGTCAACCTTGCTCACACGGCTGTATTCGCATGCATAATGCAGACATCATTGAGCTGTATGATCAGTTGATAGACGCTTGTCCGGTAGAGATCAGCGAACATTCCACAGAGACTGAGATATTGTCCAGTCATAGTATGTAAGGATCGGGCATGCAAGGCTCTTTGATGTTGGATATTCACGGTACCTATTTAACCGCGGCAGATCGTCATCTATTGCGTCAGCCTGAAGTGTGTGGGGTGATTTTATTTGCGCGAAATATTGAACATCCCCAGCAAGTGCGTCAGTTATGCCAAGCGATTCGAGCGGTGCGCAGTGACCTGTTGATTGGCGTTGATCAAGAAGGCGGTCGTGTGCAACGCTTGCGCCAAGGCTTTGTTGCATTGCCAGCCATGGGACGCTTAGTTGACGCTGCGCAGCCTGAGCAATTGGCCGAAACATGTGGCTGGTTAATGGCTTGGGAGGTCTTGGCTATGGGGATCGACTTTAGTTTTGCGCCAGTACTAGACCTTAATTACGGCCGCAGCACGGTAATTGGCTTGCGTTCCTTTGCTGCTGATGCGGATACCGTTGTGCGCTTAGCTGGCGCTTTCTTAAAGGGTATGCAGGCAGCGGGTATGCCAGCCGTGGGTAAGCACTTTCCAGGACACGGCTGGGTTACGGCTGATTCGCATGTTGCTATTCCCGTGGATGAGCGCAGCTTTGCGCAAATCAATCAAGCCGATTTACAACCCTTCAAGCGTCTACAAAATAACCTGGCTGGGATGATGCCGGCCCATGTGATTTACCCGCAAGTGGACAGCGCGCCGGCTGGCTTCTCAAAAGTTTGGCTACAGGACATTTTACGGCAACAATTACACTACAAAGGCGTGCTGTTTAGTGATGACTTGTCGATGGCCGGTGCGCATGTTGCCGGTGATGCGGCGCAGCGTGTGCTTGCTGCACTTACCGCTGGCTGCGATGTTGGGTTACTATGCAATGACCGTGCGGCTGCGGAGCTTGCATTAACTGCATTACAAAGTCATCAAGTTAGGCCATGTCGTCAATTAGCAATAATGCAAGGCCGGCAGTTTGCACAGCATGACTTTCAGCAGCATCCTGGTTGGCAGGTAGCCCGTCAGGCGCTAAAAGCACTTTAGATAAACCAATCAGTGAGAGGTGGCAGATGAGTAAATACGCAATTATCGGTGGCACCGGATTAACCCAGTTGGAAGGACTGACCATTCGCGATGCGCTGTTTATTGATACGCCTTATGGGCCCACCTCCGCTGAGATTTTATTGGGTCAGTATGCAGGTCGTGAAGTTCTATTCTTGGCGCGGCACGGCCACCCACACCGTATCCCGCCGCATCAAGTCAACTATCGGGCTAATTTATGGGCCTTGCGCCATGCAGGGGCTCATTCAATTTTAGCTATTAATGCTGTTGGTGGTATTACCGCAGATATGCCAACAGGGCATTTCTGCATTCCTGATCAGGTGATTGACTACACCTCTGGCCGTCAGCACACCTTGTATGACGGTGAGTTAGACCACGTTACTCATGTTGATTTCAGTTACCCCTACGATGAAGCACTGCGTAAAAAGTTAATCGCTGCAGTGGCCGCTTGTGGTTACAACTGTACCAATAACGGCGTTTACGGCTGCACACAAGGTCCACGTTTAGAAACAGCAGCGGAAATTATCCGTATGGAGCGTGATGGCTGTAATGTTGTTGGCATGACCGGTATGCCAGAGACTGTTTTAGCGCGCGAGCTGGGTTTGAGCTATGCCTGTTTATCTTTAGTGGTGAACCCTGCAGCGGGTAAGTCAACCGGCGTAATTACCATGGCGCAAATTGATGCAGCACTCAATGTAGGCATGTCAAAAGTGAAAATTATTCTAGCGCGCATGCTTAAGCACGCCTAATCCTTGTTATGTGTTGAGCATAAGCAGGTCAGCTCGATTTGCTTATGCTGTTGTTCAAGCTGTGCCGGCAGGAACTGTCACTAAAGTGATGGCGCTGCCATGGAGACGCGCAAAGTATCCACTAAGCTGACTGCCAACGGGCCATGCACTCGAGAGCTGTTTACACAAACGCAATTGAGTACTGCCGCTCTCTGCGCTAACACAGTTAAGTACTTGCGCATCTTGAAAGGTAAAATACACCCCGGTTAGAGGATTAAGCGCCTTAAACAGACTTTCCTTCAAAGAGAACACATAGGTTAAATACCACGCAGCGTGCTGCGGGTCTAAATGCTTGAAGTGTTCTTGTTCAGTCGCGGTGAGAATGGTGCTGGATAAACGCTCAGCGCGTTCAACTTTAATCGGCTTTTCAATATCCACGCCTAAAGAGCGCCAGTGCACGCTTTCACCGATAATGGCTGCTGAAATGCCATGGCTGTGGCTGAGTGAACCACAGGTGTGTGGAGGCCAGCTGGGCGCCCGGGAATTTGCTTGCTGCACGGGTAAGCTGATTTGTCCGGTTTGTATTCTTAAGGCTTCGCGGGCACATAAACGTGCGGATAAATACTCTGCTTGGCGCTTACGAATAGCATTAGGCGCAGGAACGCCAGTGTTAGTAAAGTCTTCATCCGTGAGCTGTTGCGGATCAAAGCGGCTTGCTACCAGAGTGCAACCTTGCAGTTGTTGGGTAAACGGCCAATGTTGCTCAAAAGCAGTTATAAAGTTTGGAATGTTTACGCACACAGTCATGAGTTATGCCTGGTTAACATGATTAAAATTAAGTAAATAGTTATAACTATGGAAATAAAAGTGCGTTGCGGTTATAAGTGCTATTAAGTTTATTTTGCCAGCATTTTTGTCGAGGTGCCTGATGAAGCTACAACAACTGCGCTATATCTGGGAAGTATCACGCAATGGTCTGAATGTTTCCGCCACTGCGCAAGCTCTTTATACCTCGCAACCCGGCATTAGCAAACAAATACGTTTGCTTGAAGACGAGCTTGGCGTTGAAATTTTTGCTCGCAGTGGCAAACATTTAACTCGGGTCACTGCGGCCGGTGAACGCATTATTAAGACTGCTGGCGAAGTGCTGCGCAAGTGCGAAAATATTAAACAAATCGGCCAAGAGTTTTCTAATGAGCGTATAGGCTCATTATCCATTGCTACCACGCATACACAAGCCCGTTACGCCTTACCGCAGGTCATCAGTGGTTTTATGCAGCAGTACCCTGATGTTGCCTTACACATGCACCAAGGCACGCCAACCCAAATTGCTGAAATGGCTGCCGATGGCACGGTTGATTTTGCTATTGCGACCGAAGGCATGGAGCAGTTTGGCGATTTAATTATGATGCCATGCTACCGCTGGAATCGCTGTGTGGTGGTACCTAAAGGACATCCTTTGGCGAGCTTGCCAAAATTAAGCCTCGAGGCATTGTCTGAGTTTCCGATTGTCACTTATGTGTTTGGTTTTACTGGGCGCTCGAAGCTGGATGAAGCCTTTACCGAAATGGGCTTAATCCCTAAGGTGATCTTTACTGCGGCGGATGCCGACGTGATTAAAACTTACGTGCGCTTGGGCTTAGGGGTTGGCATTGTCGCAGGTATGGCAGTCGATGCAGTGCAAGATCAGGACTTGGTTGCTTTGGATGCCAGTCATTTATTTGAATCCAGTGTGACCAAAATTGGCTTTCGCCGTGGCACTTTCCTGCGCGGCTTTATGAGTGACTTTATTGAACGTTTTGCGCCGCATTTAGACCGTGAAATTCAAGCCAAGGTGATTCAAGCGCGTAGCAAAGATGAAGTTGATGAGTTATTTAAACACGTTGAGCTGCCGGTGTATTAAGACTTTGGCAGTTGCTTACTAGAGCATAGCCCATAACAGCCCCAGCCATTTGTGTTGCGCGGGTAAGCTATGCCTTTTTCGCTGATGCATAGCCTATAATCGCTGCTTTTTTTTAAGAATATTGAGGAATACCATGACTGACTACCGTGAAACGCTGCACGACAACTATGGACAGTTTTTTGCAGTCGAGAAAATGCTGCATGAAGTGCGCACCGAGCATCAACATTTAGTCATTTTTCAGAACCCGAGAATGGGCCGTGTGATGGCGTTGGATGGCGCGATTCAAACCACGGAAGCGGATGAGTTTATTTATCATGAAATGCTCACGCATGTGCCTATTTTAGCGCACGGCACGGCACGCAACATATTGATTATTGGCGGTGGTGATGGTGGCATGTTGCGTGAAGTGTGCCGTCACTCCAGTGTCGATCGCATCACTATGGTGGAAATTGATCAAGCCGTGGTGGATATGTGTAAAGAGTATTTACCCAACCATTCCAGCGGTGCTTACGATGATCCACGGGTGAACTTAGTGATTGATGATGGCATGCGTTTTATTGCCAACTGCACGGATAAATTTGATGTCATTATCAGTGACTGCCCGGATCCGACCGGTCCCGGTGAAGTGCTGTTCTCTGAAGATTTCTACCATGCTTGTCATCGCTGCTTAACCGATGACGGTATTTTAGTGGCGCAAAATGGCACACCCTTCTTGCAAATTGATGAGGTCAAAACCACCGCGAAAAATATTCAAGGATTATTTGCCGACTGGCATTTTTACCATGCCGCAGTACCCACCTATATTGGCGGTAGCATGACCTTTGCTTGGGCAGCTAAGAATCGTCAAGCACGTCAGTTGCCTTTGGATATTTTGCGTCAGCGTTTTGCTGGCAGCGGCATTGTCACCCGTTACTACAATGCGCAAATTCACCAAGCCGCCTTTGCTTTACCGCAATATGTTTTGCAGGCTATCGGTAAGCCCAGTAACGATTGATCAGTAACCCATCCTAGCCAAGCCAGCTCTTGCACCTTAGAGCTGACTTGTCTGCAACCGCAATCTTCGCAGCGCTTAAAGACTAATGCGTGGTGTTACATCTAAGCGTACGGTGGTGTTTAGAAGTTCTTCTAATTCGGCTTTTAAAGCAACTAAATCCTCATAAGTCACTTCAGTGTCTGAACTGACTTCCAGCTTTAGATGAGTTTCGGCATTTTTAATCTGTACTTGTAGACTATCTAAGTGCAGGGTTTTTTCGTTGATTTCAAGTGATAATGCATCAATTGTTTGCTCAACTTGCCAGACCTTGTATATGGTTTGAAATGACCAGGTCAGTGGTACGGCAATGGTTAGCATCAGTGCCAAGGATAAAGCTAAACCGCGGCGCGCCTTCACAATGGGTGCATAACCCAAGACTAAGAAGGTTAAAGCCGCCGCCAGAGCGATGCCCACTAAGTTGGTTAAAAACAGCAGTGCTGCGCCGCTGATCACTTGCCAGTCCCACCAACCAATGCCAATTCCTGCAACACATAATGGCGGCACTAGGGCGACGGCAATCGCTACACCCGGCATGCTTTTCATAATGCTTTCGCGGGCCTGTGCATAAGCACCGGCCATGCCTGAGAAAATGGCTACGCCAAGATCGAGTAGGTTAGGATGCATGCGACCTGCCATCTCTGGGGTCACTCGTGTAATTGGAATAATCAGTGCGATCAGTGCTGCCATACCCAGCGCTAAAGCAATGCCGATGGCGATGGTTGAAAGTGATTTTTTCAGTAAAGTCTGATCATTACGCAATAGTGCCATTGATAAAGACACAATGGGTGACATCAAAGGCGCGAGCACCATTGCACCGATAATGACCGCTGGACTGGATAAAAACAGACCAAGGCTGGCGACCAAGCTACTCAGCATCATTAAAGAAATAAAGCTGCTATGAGCTTGTGCGTTCTCGCGCAATTGCATGAACAGGTCTTTAAAATCTTCCTCAAGGGCGTGAGTAAACATCGGTAAACGCTGCTGAATCATATTCAAACGCTGCTCGTTTAGTGGCAGGTTCTCAAGTTTAAGCGTGTCTTTACCGCCGCGTTGACCGCCTTGGGTTTCGTAATACGCTTCAGGTAAATTGATTTGCACGGCCTCAGGATAAAGCTCCAGTTCAATCGTCTCAGCTTCACGCTTTTGGCTGTCAACATAGTAGGTCAGTGTTGTCGTACTATCGACACGTAAGTAATTACTGCGCACATAGCTCATTGAGTCAGGTAAGCGGCTGACCTTTTTATCAAAGCTAAATGAGGCCTTAATTAAAAAGCCTAAGTACTGGGTAATGGATTTTGGTGCGATCAGTAAGGTCGAAACTTTACCGTCTTGAATTGAAATACTGGTATTGATCAACCGCGCAGCCGCGTTGCTGACGTTATTTTCAATGGATACCATTCCCGTGATGGCTGTTTTGACGCTGTACTCTGTGCCAATCGATAAAGTGATAGGGAAAGGATGAATGGCAAACAGGTTCCGTAAGCTGCTCCAGAGCACCGCCAGCATATAAAATAGGCGACGAATATGGGACTCAGAACGTTGTCGATAGGTGCGGCTTCTTTGGTCAAGGAAAGGCGTTTTGCCAAGCATGATGGAGCCAAGAGCAACTTCGTTATTGCAGCGCAAGACATCAATGGCTTTCGTCGATGCAGCAAAGGCTAGGGCGATATGCTGCTCAAGTTTGTCGGTGAACATAAACCATTCGCGCAAGCGAATTTGCTGGTTGTCGACAGGAATAATACCTAAGCTGAAATTCAGTGTTTTCGCTTGATCAATCAGTTTGGCAAGATCGCTATCAGAGCAGAGCGCGACGACATGTTCAGCAAAGTCTAGAGGTCGTCCTGGTTGCGCTAAGAACGCACTCAGGGACATTTGCGAAAGCTTAATGTCATTAGCAGCAGCGTACTCAACCACAGCGAGTACGCGAGGATTTTCCGCATCCTCATAAATAAACAAAGCTTTAGCGCACAGCATCCGAACTCTCCATGACTTATTTTTATTAAAAAAGCCGGATAAAAATCCGGCTTTTTGTGTTGCTTAGCGCAGTGCTTAAACTGGGAATAATTCGCTCAGTTTCATCGCTAACATCATGTCGCCTTCAGCGCGCAGTTTACCGCCCATAAATGCTTGCATACCATCAGTTTCGCCAGTTGCAATGCCTTTAAAGGTTTCGCTGTCCATGATCAAAGTAACGTTGGCTGCATCGTTAACACCAGGTTGAACGTCGCAAGTACCGTCTTTAACAGTCAAAGAGTAGTTTTCAGCATCTTCGATGTTGAATTGGAATACTAAGTCTAAGCCAGCAGCTGCTGCAGCGTTAAATTTAGAAGTAAGAGTTTTAATGATCTCTGCGGTAGAAGACATAATTTATCCTTTTTAAGATTTTTGTGCGGTTTATGCCGCGTGATATTAAAAACTCAACGATAGGTGATGAGTTTTTTGTTCTTTAACAGATCAAGGTGTGCATGACTGTTAAAAGAAGCCAGTACCACCGAGTCGCCACGGAACTTGAGACGGCTCAGTGAAGTGTTAACGATTTGCCAGTTAAGATCAAAGGCTTTGTCAGCCGTTAATCCAGTTAGCAGGTGTAAAAAAGCAGTAATAGTGCCACCCGAGGTAACAATACCAATGTGATCATCTGGCGCTGCATCATTGAGTACGCGTTGTAAACCGGCCTCAACGGTCTGAACGAATGTCGACCAGCGCAAATGCCTCGGGATATCATCACTCTCTGTACACCAGCGTTGCATAATCATTGCAAAAATTCGCTGAAACTCCGCTTTGTTCTGTAATGGGTTGCGCAGAGTATTGATCGCGTTGGGTTCATCGGGAAGTATTAAGGGCACAATACAACGAATCACTGCGTCGGTATCAATTTCATTAAAGGCGCTATCAATACTTAGCTCAGGCGCAGGCAAATTGGCCTCAGTAAAACGCGCTAAGGTTGCCAAGGCTGTATCTTTTTGACGGCGCAGATTACCGCTCAAACAAGTATTTAGCGTCACACCTGTCTCGATTAAGTAGTCTCCCAGTTGCTGTGCTTGCTGTACACCAAGCGGCGAGAGTACATCATAATCATCAGCACCAAAGGAGGCTTGGCCATGTCGAATGAGATAAATGCTACCCAAGGTTTTTTACACCTGTTGATGTGCGAGCTATGGAGATTATTGTGAACGGGCAAGGCTGTCAAATGAATTTCATACGATTGTTTGAAAGGGCATGCAAGTAAGAGGGACCGCCGCTGTTTTCATCGGTTGTTTTGCTGCGTAGAGGGGGTATGCAAGGCCCTACTTGGTGTTAGACATAAAACCTACGTTGCGATCGTCATGGCGATAATTGTTCTCAATACGCGGATACTCTCAGGTAAGATAGCTGCAAACATTTTTTAGGAGTAAGCAGTGGATTTTTTACTTGAATATGCAGGCTTTTTGGCGCGAGCAGTCACGGTTTTAGTGGTTATTGTCGTTATTTTGGCGATGATGACAGCGTTACGTTCACGCGGACGAACCCGCGCCGGCGAATTGCTGGTGACCAGCCTGAATGATTTCTATAGCGAATTAAAAGACACTATTGAGCTTAATGTGCTGGATAAATCCCAGTTAAAAGCACGACGTAAGGCGGCTAACGCGCAAGAAAAACATGACAAAAAGGCAGGCGTAAGTAAAAACCGCGTATTTGTTTTGGATTTTGATGGTGACATCAAAGCGTCTGCAGCCGATAGTCTACGTCATGAGATCAGCGCACTTTTAGCCGTCGCACAGCCAACTGATGAAGTGGTTTTGCGTCTAGAAAGTGGTGGCGGTATGGTACACAGCTATGGTCTGGCTTCATCGCAATTAGCCCGCATCCGTGATGCAAAAATCCCTTTAACCGTATGCGTCGATAAAGTCGCTGCCAGCGGTGGTTATATGATGGCTTGTATTGGCGATAAGATTTTAAGTGCGCCATTTGCGGTGCTGGGATCTATCGGTGTGGTGGCACAGTTGCCTAATATCCACCGATTGTTAAAGAAAAATAATATTGATGTGGAAATTTTAACGGCCGGTGAGCATAAGCGCACTTTGACCATGCTCGGCGAAAATACCGAGCAGGGACGTGAGAAATTTTTGCAAGACTTACAAACCACGCATGATTTGTTTAAGCGCTTTGTCGTGCGGTACCGTCCGCAGTTGGACATTGATGCGGTGGCCACTGGTGAGGTATGGCTGGGTACGGATGCGCAGGCACAGCAATTGGTTGACCAGTTGCAGACCAGTGATGAGTATTTATCAAAACGTGCTGCCGAATCTGATCTGTATGCGTTACAGTTTGTACAGAAAAAAAGCTTACAAGAGCGCGTGGGCCTGAGCGTCGGTGCGGCTATTGAACATATCGCCGACAAAGGTTGGGAGCGTTTGCAGCGCCGTTTTGTCGGTTAATACATGCTACACATGCAATTGTTGAGGGTATTTAATGAGCACATATCAAGCATTATGGGTGACTGAAACGCCACAATTCCAACAGAGCGTGGTTGAACGCTCAATGGATGATTTACCTGAGGGCGAGGTACTGATTCGTGTGCGTTACTCATCCTTAAACTATAAGGATGCATTATCCGCAACCGGTAATCGTGGCGTCACTCGCACCTTTCCGCACACGCCAGGGATTGATGCTGCAGGTGTGGTTGAGCACTCAAGTGTTGCCGAGTTTGCTGTAGGCGATGAGGTGATTGTCACCGGTTATGATTTAGGCATGAACACTTACGGTGGTATGGCGCAATACATTCGCGTTCCAGCGGCTTGGGTAATTAAGCGCCCAATGGGTCTGTCGCTACGTGAGTCGATGATTTTAGGTACTGCCGGTTTAACTGCGGCTTTATGTGTTGATAAGTTATTGCGTGCTGGGTTGACGACCGAGGCAGGCTCGGTACTGGTCACAGGTGCCACCGGTGGGGTGGGCTCGATTGCTATAGTCTTGCTGAAACAGCTTGGTTTTCATGTGACAGCGGTTACAGGAAAAGCAGAGCAAGCAGATTTTTTACGTCAATTAGGTGCGCAGGCGGTAATTGGCCGCGAGGAATTAACGGCAGGTACGGATAAGGCTTTACTTAAGCCGCAGTGGGCCGCTGTGGTTGACACGGTCGGTGGGGATATCTTGTTTAATGCTGTTAAATCATTGCAGTATGGTGGCAGCGCAGCCTGCTGTGGACTGACTGCTGGAATTGATTTTAAAGCCAGTGTTTTGCCGTTTATTTTGCGTGGGGTCAATCTGCTTGGTGTTGATTCGGTTGAATTGCCCTTAGTAAACAAGGCGTCGATGTGGGATAAGCTCTCCTTGCAATGGAAGCTGGATCTAGAAAGTTTAGTAAAAGAAATTAGCTTGAAAGATGTACCGAATGCCATTGCCACCATGTTGGCCAGTCAGCAAACAGGGCGTACGTTAGTTCGGATCGATTGATTCAGTCTTTTCGCTAGATAAAAAAACGGCCGTGCAAATCAATTGCAACGGCCGTTTTTTATTGCGGCTGAGTTATTTTGTGTAACGCTTTAAGATCAAGGTTGCGTTAGTGCCGCCAAAACCAAAGCTATTACTCATCACCGTATTTAAGGTGACGTTCTCGCGGGTTTTTTCAACAATGGGTAAGCCTTTAGTTTCTTCATCAAGCTCATCAATGTTGATTGATCCAGCAATAAAGTCGCCTTCCATCATTAGCAGGGAGTAAATGGCTTCCTGTACACCAGCAGCACCGAGTGAGTGACCAGACAGACTTTTGGTTGAGCTGATAGGTGGTGCATTATCGCCAAAAACTTCACGCACAGCGCGAATCTCAGCAACATCACCCACCGGTGTTGAGGTGCCATGGGTGTTGAGGTAGTCAATAGGCGTGTCAACCGTGGCAAGTGCTTGCTGCATGCAGCGTACCGCGCCTTCACCGCTTGGAGCGACCATGTCGTAACCGTCAGAGGTTGCGCCATAACCAACGATTTCTGCGTAAATTTTTGCGCCGCGTTTTAGCGCGTGCTCCAATTCTTCAACCACCACCATGCCGCCACCGCCAGCAATGACAAAGCCGTCACGTTTGCTGTCATAGGCGCGCGATGCTTTTTCTGGAGTGTCGTTGTATTGCGTCGACAGAGCGCCCATCGCATCAAACAGGCAGCTTTGGCTCCAGTGTTCCTCTTCGCCGCCGCCAGCAAAAACAATGTCTTGCTTGCCCAGTTGGATTTGCTCAAGCGCTTGGCCGATGCAATGCGCACTGGTTGCGCAAGCAGAAGACACCGAGTAGTTGACGCCTTTGATTTTAAAAGGTGTGGCTAAGCATGCTGAGACAGTGCTACCCATGGTGCGTGTCACCCGATACGGGCCAATGCGCTTGACGCCTTTTTCGCGCAGCGTATCAATGGCTTCCATTTGATTTAAGGTGGATGCGCCGCCAGAGCCGGCGATTAAGCCGGTACGTGGGTTAGAGACATCTTCAGGGCTTAAACCACTGTCCTCAATGGCTTGCTGCATAGCAATGTAGGAGAAAGCCGCTGCTTGCCCCATAAAACGTAAAAACTTGCGGTCGATCAGTGCTTCTAAGTCAATATCAACCGAGCCTGAGACATGGCTGCGTAAGCCCATTTCCGCATAGGAAGGGTTGAAACGGATACCGGTATGGCCTGCACGTAAGTTGGCGGCTACGGTGTTTTTGTCATTACCTAGGCAAGAAACGATGCCCAGTCCAGTGATTACAGCGCGACGCATACTGGTTATCCTTTAGAAAGAGTCTGTAGAGGTGAACAAGCCAACACGTAAGCCTTCGGCCGTGTAAATTTCGCGGCCATCAACGCTGACAGTGCCGTCAGCAATCGCAAGGATCAGTGAGCGATTGATGGTGCGTTTAATGTCGATTTGATAGGTGACTTTTTTAGCGCTTGGCAGAACTTGGCCAACAAATTTGACATCACCTGACCCCAGCGCGCGGCCACGTCCGGGGTTGCCTTGCCAGCCAAGATAAAAACCGACTAACTGCCACATGGCATCTAGGCCCAAGCAGCCTGGCATAACAGGGTCGCCTTCAAAGTGGCAAGCAAAAAACCACAGATCAGGATGAATATCCAGTTCAGCAGTGATTTGTCCCTTGCCGTATTTCCCGCCCGTTTCGCTGATGTGCACAATGCGATCCATCATAAGCATATTTGGGGCGGGCAGTTGCGCGTTACCTGGTCCAAAGAGCTCACCGCGACTGCATTTGAGCAATTCTTCGTAGGTGAAGGCGTTTTGTTTGGTCATGCTGGCTCCTCAACGTGCCTAATCGTGTATTGCGTCCGAGTGATGGAGATCCATCTGCTTTTTGCTATACGGCTGATCTATCTGCGTGTTTTTAACACATTTAATAACGCTTAACAAAAAAACTCTATTCAACTTAAGCCTTTTGTCAGCTTACTGCCTTATAAGCGATAGCAACAATGACAAAAAGCACCAATCCTAAGTCAATGCAGGGTTAGACCGCGCAATCTTGTCGCAAGTCACAGGTTTAATCTGCTGTAGCTGTTTTATTCGAGTGCCGCCTGCAGTGCTTATCAGTACTGTTTTGTTAAGTTGCTGAATCCTCACTATCATGTAATGGTACGCGAAGATGGAATGTGGAGCCGCGCTGTAACTCGCTAGTGACACTCAGCTGACCGCCCATCTGGATGGCTAAAGCATGTGCAATGGACAAACCAAGACCTGTGCCGCCATAACGCCGCGAGATGCTCTGGTCGCCTTGATGGAAGGCATCAAAAATATGCTCAAGTTGATCTTCTGCAATACCAATGCCTGAGTCTGCAACTGCGCAGTTTAAGATGATTTGTTGATTGTTGGTTCGTGTCCATTGCAGCTGCAAAGTCACTTGACCTTGGGCGGTGAACTTTAGTGCGTTGGATATTAAATTAACTAAAATTTGACGCAGACGGGTTGGATCGCCTTCAACCTTGAGTTGGCTGATTTTTTCTGGGATATCAAAGCTCAGCTGTGTACCTTGTTGTTCAGCGCTGTAGGTGAAAATACGTTGCAGCGATGCAACTAACTCGGCCAACGAAAAAGCGATGCACTCCAGCTGCAAGGCATCATGTTCGAGTCTGGAAAAATCAAGAATATCGTTAATCACTTCAATCATTTGTAGGCTTGATGTGTGTGCGATCGCAGTATATTCCGACTGCTCTTGATTAAGTTGTGTTTGCTCGAGCAGCTGCAGCATACCCAACACTCCATTCATTGGGGTGCGTAGTTCATGGCTCATCATGGTTAAAAAGTCGGATTTGGCTTGATTGGCTCGCTCGGCTTCTTGGTGTGCGCGCTGTAGTTCAGCTGTGTTTTTTTCTTGGGTTAACTGCGCGTTTCTTAAGGTTTCAGAGAGGATGTTAATGTGTTTGCTGAGCTCGCCAAGCTCGCCAGCATGAATATCTTGCAGTGCGGGGGTGCGGTAAAAGCCACTGTCCATACTCTCAAGTTTTTGGCGCATTTTACTAATCGGTGTGGAGAGGCTGCGAGCCAATGTATAAGCCAGTGCCCAGGTCAATGAGAGGGCGAGGCAAATTAACCAAAAGGCATGAAATAAAATATGCTGTTGTTGTTTCCTAAGAGCTTGATCAGTCATGCCGACCACAACCTGGCCAATAATCTCTTCTTGCTCGATCCGGATATCTAAAAGCGATGAGGATAAAAACAGCGGGTCTAGCGGCACTGTTTGTCGTGCGATATTGGCCTTAAAAGTGCTGCCCGATTTGTTTTTGGCTACCTCTTTTGCAACACGGGTGAGGAGCTGCTGCTCCTTGTCGTAAATTTCAATAAAGGCAATGTTTGGATTTTTCAGTGTGCCTTGTAGTAACGAATCTAAGACTTGTAAATTTCCGGAAATAACACTGAACTCGGCTGCCGGTGCGAGCTGATTGGCAAATAATTGACCAGTACTGGCCAGCTCTTCTTGTAGGTTTTCCAGGCGCGACAGGGTGAAATAGCCGGTTAACAAAAAAGCCACAAGTACGGCCGGTAATAAACTGACAAATAGTGTATGACGGTGAATGCTGCTACCAAGCCAGTGTCTCATGGTGTGTCCTTGCGCTGTTGCAGTTGCTGCTGAATCAGCCTAGCGCTGTTTTTTTGAATACCGAGTGAGCGAGCGACTTGGTGATTGATTTTAACTTTAAAATCACTTGGGTATTGGCTGCTTGGCCAGCGCGACGGTGGTGTTTTCAGCAATCTACTGAGGGTCTGTATCCAATCCTCTTGATCGCTGTAAGTGGATGCTAGGCTGCCTGCTTTGATAAACGCAGCTGTGGGACCGATCAAGGTTTGTTTGCGCGCATAGCTGCTGAGTAAAATGCTTTTAATCGTTGACGGGTTGTAAATCGTAGTGTCATCAAGGCCTAGTAACACATCTGTTTTTTCTAATAAGTTGCTCAATCTGCGAGCATCGTAACTGTCAGGCCAGTAATATTTGTGCAAGGTGAGGTTTTCTGCGTGCAGGGCGTGCTCAATCTCACTTAATAGAAATGAGCTGTGATTACCATACAGAACCCCTACGTTTTGTAGCCCCGGCAGCATTTCTTTGATCAAAGCAATTTGCCGCTGAAGGGGCGGGTCACTCCACAGGAAAGTGATCTGGCTGGGACGCTGGTTGGCAATGCGTTGATAGGCTTGCACGCGACTGACTTGTAACATTAACGTGGCAGGTGTTTGCCCGGTTAATTGTAAGCGCCAATCGAGTAATTCAGCCCCGAGTAAAATCAATTGAGTATCGCTGGAGAATTGCTGCTGTGCGGTCAGCTGCGCCCGAGGCATATACTGAATCTCAAGTTCGGGCAGCGCCTGTGCCAGCAGGTGGGTAAAGTTGCGTACCGTAGGGCTGTCATGCGTGGCGCTAAGGATGATTTGTGCATAAGCAGGCAGCGTCATGCTGCAAAGTACAAAAGCTTTGCACAATACCAACCAAGCGCGCTTTAGCATCAGTCGCTTAAAACTCTAACTGCACGGATGCGTAAACAGTGTCATGTGAGCGGTCTTTATTATTGGTGCGTCCTATCGGTTGGTTATTCAAGGCTTTTTGTAGGTTGCCTGCGATTTGTAAGCGGGTTCTGCCTAGTTGGATATCTTTGCTGAGTCGAGCGGTCATGAGCTGTAAATCGTGTTTATGTAGCCGCTCGGCGACAAAATACATCAAGCTGCTATGCCATTGCGCATCCCACTGGCGTAACCATGCCAGTGATGCACTGTGCGGTGGTGTGACGTTTTGATCGAGCGTGTTACTGGCTTGTTCTTGAATGTAGGCGTAGCTGATACGCAGTCGGTCTTGCTGGTTCGCCTGCCAGTTGCCCTCAAGCTCACTGCCATAAAAGCTAATATGATCATTATTGTTTGGGGTGAATGACAGAATGCTTGGTTTATGACTGATCATTCGACTGATTTTTTCATCAAATACTTTGATATCCAGCGACAGTTTGTCTTGGGCAAAATGGCCGTTATAGCCCAGCTCAAATGCGCGCGTTTTTTCTTGTTTTAAACGTCCGCTACCCTGTACGCTCATAAAAAAATCAGCACTGCTGCTTTGGCCGATGGCTGGACGTAAATCCCGTACCTGATATTGCCAGTCTGCATGGTTTTCAAACATGTCTGGCGAACGCACGGCTTCACTGTATACCGCGCGTATGCTGTGCGCCGGAGTGAATAAATAGTTAGCCGCTAAACGCGGTGAAAACGAATCACCGCTGGTGCTGTCGTGCTCCAACATGCCACCACCTTGCAGCAGCCAGTGTTCGCTGGCGTACCATTCAAATTGACTGAAGGCGCGAAGAATATCTTTACGCTCGCGGCCATTTAAAAAGGTTTGCGAGCGCGCTTGATCGTAGCGGTAACTTAAGCCACTGATTAAACGCAAGCTGTCAGAGAGGCTATAGGTGTCTTGCAGTTCAAGGTCGACACGCGATTCACGGCTATTTTCGTTAATCAGGCCGCAGCTGTGAGGGAGTTTGCCTGGTTGAAGCGGTTCGTTGCGTAGCCAGTTCTGTAGGCTAGTTTGATGGGGGCTTGCATTAGTGATGGGTTTGAAAGGGTTATTCATTAGCTCGTTGCGCTGTGCTACCGAGGATGTCCGCCACAGCTCATTAAGCTTAGTACTAAAGCTGATTTGCGCATCACATCCACGCCATTCACGCAGGCGTTCCCATTGTTGGGCATTGACCTGCACAGAAAGACTGTGTTGTGCGTTCACCGCCGTCGTCCAGCGTAAACTGGCAGCATAGTCTTTGGCTTGGACATCGGAATTGTCGTCCTGCTCATTAGCCGCTGGGGCAATTTGTCCTGCAAAAGCTGGGCGGTAGTTGTTATTGACTTGATTGGAACCTTCTTTGAAGGCCAGTTGCCAATCAAGGCTGTTCTCTTCATTGAGTTGATGGTTGGCTCTTAAATTAAAACGGCTGAGACGGCGGCTGTCACGAAAGTCTATACCATCATCACGAATATCAAAACCATCATCGCTTAATGAGGAAATTGATAAACGCATGTCTGAATGGTCGCTGTGCCAGGCTTGGCGCGCATAAGTATCACGGATGCCGTTGCTGCCGATATTGCCTTTAATTCGGGTGCCATGAGTGTCTTGGGCGCTAAAGGTAATGATATTAATTACTCCCATCAGCGCATTAGCGCCATAGCTGACGGTGTTGGGGCCGCGAAATACCTCGATGCGTTGAATATCTTCCAAGGCCACTGGCAGGTCAGACCAATCGACTTGGGCAAAAGCGGCGCGATACACCGAGCGCCCATCGATCAAAACTTGTAAACGGCGCGCTTGACCTGGGCTGCTGCCGTGGTAGTTGACTGTGCCTAAGTTGCTGCTGTCGGGGACAACCAGCATGCCTGGGACTAAACGCATCAGGTCAATAATATTGCGGGCACCGCTTGCTGTGATCAATTCTTGATCAATGATACTGATGCTTCCAGGTACGGCTGCGGGCGCTTGGTAAAGATGGGTGGCGGTCAGCACTTCAGGCAGCGCATCATCATGTATAAAAAGATCATCCGTGTGATTGGCATAGGCTGTACTTATGAACCCTGGCAGGATGACAGTCCAGCTAAAAAAGACACGCAGTAATTTGATAGGCTGCAAGGACGCACCCCTCAGTTGAAGAAAAATAAACAGGCGATAGTTTAACTGATAATGCTAAACGCTGGTTATGCTTGAGCAGCACCGTATAATGACGCAATCGCCGTTGTAAGGCAGAAGAGAATAGAAGCATGATAATAAAAAAGCCAATCGCTGTATTAGGCGGGGGTAGTTTTGGCACCGCAGTCGCCAATTTGTTAGCCAGCAATCAGCAGTCTGTCCGTTTGTGGATGCGTGACGCAGAGCAGGCGCAGGCGATTAACAACAGCCGACAAAACCCGCGTTACTTAAAAGACGTAAAGGTGCAAGACGGCATCGTTGCAGTGACCGACTTAGCGGCTGCACTGGCTGAATGTGATTTGATTTTTGTGGCCTTGCCGTCGACTGCTTTGCGCACAGTGCTCAGCCCCTTTGCTGATCAGCTGCGCGATAAAATGTTGGTCAGTACCACCAAGGGTATTGAAGCGCAGACCTTTATGTTGATGAGTGAAATTTTAGAAGACATTGCGCCGTTGGCGCGGGTTGGTGTGTTATCTGGGCCGAATCTTGCCCGTGAAGTGGCAGCGCATGCGCTCACCGCCAGTGTGGTGGCCAGTGAAGATGAAGAGTTGTGCCGTACGGTACAGGCGGTGCTGCACGGGCCAACTTTCAGGGTCTATGCTAGCCGTGATCGCTTTGGCGTGGAGCTTGGCGGTGCGTTGAAAAATGTCTATGCCATTATCGCTGGGATGGCTGCAGCCATGGGCATGGGTGAAAACACCAAAAGTATGCTGATTACCCGCGCGCTTGCAGAAATGACCCGTTTTGCGGTGAAACTCGGCGCGAATCCCATGACGTTTTTGGGTCTGGCCGGTGTTGGCGATTTGATAGTGACCTGCACATCTCCGAAAAGCCGCAATTATCAGGTAGGCTTTGCCCTTGGTGAGGGCCTGAGTCTTGATGAGGCAGTGGCACGTTTAGGTGAAGTGGCGGAAGGGGTGAACACTCTAAAAGTGCTCAAAGCCAAGTCGCAGGAGCTGGATGTCTACATGCCGCTGGTCGCAGGTTTACATGCTATTTTGTTTGAAGGACGCACCCTTGAACAGATTATTGGTGGACTGATGACCGGTGAACCGAAAACCGATGTTGATTTTATTTCAATTGATGGCTTTTAAACGAGGGTTTTTAAGATGATAACGCCAGAAAAAACAATTCGCCGCGAGTCGCTCATATTGCGTGTGCTGTGGATGCTGTTATTTCTCTTAGTCTGGCAAATTGCCGTGCCATTGCTCGGTGTATTAGTGGTGGCGCAGTTGCTGTATCGGTTGTTTTATGCTGCCCCCAGTGCGCTATTGATGAGTTTTGGTGACAGCCTTAGTCAGTATCTTGCGCAAATCGGCCGCTTTGCCGTATTCAATACCGACGAAAAACCATGGCCGATTGCAGATTGGCCGTGCGCGCGTGCCGCTGATGGAGAATCTGCGCACTCGCCTAAAACCAAAACGGTTGTAGAACCTTTGCCGACCGTATCGCCTGCTACGGTTAAAACCACTGAACCGCTTGAGTCAGCAGCCGATGCTGAGACTGCCGAAACAGCCGAAACGCTTGCAGCACCCGCAACAGAACCGGAGTCTGACACGCCTACCGATGTTTCCGCGCATGAGCCTAAACCGTGAAGCTATGGCTGTTAAGGCATGGTGAGGCAGAAGCCTACCAGCGCCATGATGCCGAACGGCAGTTGACCGAACGGGGCCGTCAACAGGTCGTGCAAGCCGCGCAGGTATTGCTTAATGTGACATTCGATCGCGTATTATCCAGCCCCTATATTCGGGCGAAGCAAACGGCCCAACTACTCAGCGCCACGCTTGAATATCCGGGTGCTATTGAAATTGTGCCTTGGCTAACCCCAGAAGATGATGTACGCGAAGTGGTGCGCAAACTTGATGGTTATCCAGTGGAAAACTTGCTGATTGTGGCGCATCAGCCTTTATTAGGTACTTTAGCCAGTTGGTTGCTGGATGCCGATCGTTTGCATGGCTTGCCTATGGAAACGGCCAGTGTTGCCTGCCTAGAAGGCGATTTTATTGGCGCTGGTACGATGCAACTGCGCTCTTTACAGCATGTGCGCGGATAATCGCCACACTCTTCCTTATAAAATAGATAAAAGAACTTAGGAGTACTGAGTGTCTGCTTTTGCTCAAGAAATACGAATTCAATTACCGCATATTGATTTGGCGGCACGGGTCTACGGTCCTGAAGATGGTCAGCCGGTTTTAGCCTTACATGGCTGGCTCGATAACTCGATGACCTTTGATTTACTGGCACCTAAACTGCAAGGCTTAAGGATTGTCGCCATAGACATGGCGGGTCACGGCCATTCTGGTCATCGCGCTCCTGGGGCAGGTTATCAGTTATGGGATTATGCGCTAGATGCCTTAATGGCCACGCAGCAACTGGGTTGGGAAAAGTTTTCTCTACTTGGACATTCATTGGGAGGCATTATCAGTGTGCTGATTGCGGGCGCTGTCCCTGAGCGTGTTGAGCGAGTGGCTTTGATTGATGGCTTAGTGCCCGATACCGGTGAAGCAGATAAAGCCCCGCAAAAGCTTGGCAAGGCATTGCTGGCACATATTAATTTGGCTGCTAAGAAAAAAACCATTTACGCAAGTGTTGAGCAAGCGGTACAAGTGCGCATGCGTGGTTTTATGCCCGTCAGCCAGCTGGCCAGCGAGTTACTCGCGCAGCGCGGGCTCAGTCCGGTCGCGGGAGGCTATTGCTGGAGCACCGACTCACGTTTGACTTTGCCGTCACCGCTGCGCTTGACCATGGCGCATGCTGTGGCTTTTGTACGAGCGGTGCAATGCCCGATGAGTTTAGTCTTAGCAGAGGAAGGCGTTTTGACTGCAGAGCCTGATTTTATGAAGATTCTCAGCAGTTTGCCGTTAGATGTGCAACGCTTAGCAGGCGGCCACCATTTGCATCTTGATGATGAGCAGGGCGCGCAAGCTGTAGCGGATTGTTTTCAAACGTTTTTAACCGCGCGTTGAATGTAATACGTGGCGTGAATTGTTACGCCACTGTTGCTGCGCAAAGGAGTCACTATGATTGATTTATATACTGCGGCCACACCCAATGGTCATAAAGTGTCCATCGCCCTTGAAGAGCTTGGACTGCCTTATCAATTGCATGAGTTGTCCTTTGATCTACAGCAGCAAAAAGCACCTGAGTTTTTAAAGATCAATCCTAATGGTCGCATTCCAGCGATTGTCGATCGTGATAATGATAATTTTGCGGTCTTTGAGTCAGGTGCGATTTTGTATTATCTGGCGGAAAAAACTGGCAAGTTACTGCCTGCTGATGGCAAAGGCCGCTCAGTTGCTTTGCAATGGCTGATGTTTCAAATGGGTGGAGTGGGGCCAATGCAAGGCCAGGCTAATGTGTTCTACCGTTATTTTCCGGAAAAAATCCCAGCCGCTATTACTCGTTATCAAAATGAGACGCGGCGCTTGTATGAAGTGCTCAACAGCCGTTTAGAAGAAGTTGAATACCTCGCAGGTGAATACAGTATCGCTGATATCGCCACCTATCCATGGCTGGCAGTGCATGATTGGGCGGGAGTTAGCGTTGACGGTTTGCCAGCTTTACAGCGCTGGATGGACGCTGTTGCTGCGCGCCCAGCTGTGCAAAAAGGCTTATGTATTCCAGTTCGCGCAGAAGCGGATGAGAGCTCCCTAAAAACAGCACAAACTATGTTGGTAAAGTGATAATGCACAATTGGATGTATAAAACGTTGTTGGCTACATTACTGACTGTTTTGCTCAGCAGTGTGTCGGCAAGTGAGTTTTCGACATTACTGCAACTGGAACATTTGCGCGATGCGCAAATCATTACTCAAGAGCATCGAGATAGTGTAGAAAAAATCTATCCGAAAGGCTCGGTGCGGCGAATCAGCGGCAAAATGCGTTACAGCGGTGAAGTGTTGGTACGCGGCTCAGTGGATGTGCTTACTGTGCAGCTGGCGCCGACCCACGAAGCACTGGTAGCTTTTAATGCCAGTCGTCAGTTGTTGCAAGATGAACAAGCGCAAATGTTGTATTGGTGTGCTGCGCGGGAGTGCGGCTCAAGCAGTCTGTGGGCCAATCAGGTCTTTGCTAACTCACGCTTATACGGCCCAGATGATCGGCAAGCTTATGCGCTTTTTCGTTTAGCCGGCGAGCAGCAGGCAAGTTTAGTCGCCATGTATGCGATCACTCGTGGTAATGGCCGTGACTTCTTGCATTTTGAGCGCTTTCGGGCAGAGCAATTGCCAAGTGACGTGTACCCAACGCCGACCACATTAGAGCGTCAGTTGAATAGCGACAGTCGATTGGTATTGCCGGCGCTCATTGGTGAGCCTGATGCTGTTTGGGTCAAACTATTGGTGCGGGCTTTGAATCAAGACATCACCATGCGCATCAGTATGGCTGGTGAGCATGCGCAAGCTTGGCGGGATGCCATGGTTAGACAGGGATTAAGAGCAACACGAATTGAGCTTGAAGCGGAGTATGTTCAGCCAGGGCTGGTACTGCAGCGTTTACCGTAGTAATCATTTTTTCAATGGATAAAGCGCATGTTCAGTAATGATCGTTTATTAGGTCAGATTTTAATTTTAAGCTTGCTCGGCGCGTGTCTATGGGTGTTAGCGCCGTTTATGACAGCCTTGTTTTGGGCCGCCGTGTTGGCGTTTGCCAGCTGGCCGTTGATGCGCATGCTCACCCGTAGTTTGCAGGGTAATGTTTCTTTAGCTGCGGGCTTATTGACCGCGGGCTGGGTCTTGATTGTTGCTGGGCCTCTGGTATGGCTCGGTTTCAACATTGCTGACAATATTCGTGTCAGCACTGAATTGATTAAAGATTTGCGCGTGACCGGTTTGCCTGAAGCTCCCGTTTGGTTGGTTAGCGTGCCGATGATAGGTGAGCGTTTGCAAGAACTGTGGCAAACCATTGATCAACAAGGGGCAGCGTTATTTATAACGGTTAAACCTTACATGGGGCAGATGGGCAACTGGTTATTGGCACGCAGTGCCAGTATTGGTGCCGGCATCCTTGAGTTGGCTTTGAGTTTGGTCTTGGTATTTTTCTTTTACCGTGACGGCCCACGCTTGGCCCTATTTGCCAAGGACTTGGTGGAGCGCTTAATCAAAGAGCGCACCGATTATTATATTGACCTTGTCGCTGGCACTGTCCGACGCGTTGTCAATGGTGTGATTGGTACGGCCGCCGCACAAGCTGTGGTGGCACTGTTTGGATTTCTTGTTGCGGGTGTACCTGGTGCCTTATTGCTTGCTGCAATGACCTTTATGTTAAGTTTGATTCCGATGGGACCACCTTTGGTTTGGGCGCCTGCGGTGGCGTGGTTGTTTTGGCAACAAGACTACACTATGGCTATTTTCTTGCTGATCTGGGGCTTATTAGTGATCAGCAGTGTCGATAACTTCTTAAAACCCTATTTGATCAGCCGCGGTGGGAACTTACCTCTGGTGGTGGTTCTAATGGGTGTCTTTGGTGGATTGTTTGCGTTTGGCTTTATGGGCTTATTCCTTGGGCCAACGTTGCTGGCTGTGGCCTATAGTTTGGTCAGCGATTGGATTGCCAGCAATCATCCGAAAATTGAACAACTTTAGCGAGTCAAACAACAGGGGTGGATTTTATGCGTTTACATATCGTGTGCGTGTCTTTACTGGCAGTAATGATGGTCGGTTGCGCAGGCAAAACCAATTATCGCAGCAGTTGTGCGCAGCAGCTTGATGCTGCTTGGTCAGAGTTGGACATCGCTAAAGCAGAAGGTTTTGCCGGGACTGTGAGTTATTCAAAAGCGTTGACGTTATTAACTGCAGCGAAAACGCAACAGCAGTTTGAAGCCTATCAAGGCTGTACAACTAAAGCAGAAAAAGCCCGTTTTTATATTCGTGAGTCACGTGCAGGCCGCTAAAATCGGTATGATAATTTCTTGATTGTGTAACTTTTGAGTCTTTGCCTTTGCCTGTTGCGCAATTGCTGGCAGCATAGGCAAAGACTAAAAGTGAGGTTTTATCATGCGCGATCAGTTCGAAACTTGCATCCATGCCGTCAATCAAGTCATTTTAGGTAAAGAACAGGCGGTACGCTTAGCGATGACTTGTTTGTTAGCGCGCGGCCATTTACTGATTGAAGACTTACCGGGTATGGGTAAAACCACCTTAAGCCATGCCTTGGCACAAGTGTTGGGCCTTAGTTATCAGCGCATTCAGTTCACTTCAGATGTATTACCTGGCGATATTCTTGGCACTTCGGTGTTTGATCGCGAGACTGGGCAATTTATTTTCCACCCAGGCCCGGTTTTTACTGAGTTATTGCTTGCCGATGAAATCAATCGAGCGACGCCAAAAAGCCAGAGTGCTTTGCTTGAGGCGATGGAAGAAGGACAGGTCACCATTGAGGGTGCAACACGGCCTTTACCCGAGCCTTTTTTCGTCATAGCGACACAAAACCCAGTCAGCCAAGGCGGCACTTTCAATCTGCCCGAATCGCAGTTGGATCGTTTCTTAATGCGCTTGTCGTTAGGCTATCCAAGTGCTGCGGCGGAGCGCCAGTTGTTACAGGGCGCTGCGCGTCGGCAGTTATTGACCCAATTGCAACCGTTGATTGAGCGTGCCGACTTATTGGCCGCGCAGCAGCAGGTCAGTGATGTGCGCGCCAGTGAAGCGCTGATCAGCTATATCTTGCGCTTAGTCGAAGCGACACGCACCCATGCACAGTTGGCCTTTGGCCTGTCACCACGGGGCAGCTTAGCCTTATTGGCAGCGGCTAAAGCTTGGGCATTTTTAGCAGGGCGTGATTACGTTATCCCGGAAGATGTGCAAGTGGTGTTGCCGGTCGTGGTCGGTCATCGTCTGCGTGAGCAGAACAGCGCAAGCGGTGTTGGCAGCTCGGCAGTGGTGCAAAGCCTGTTGACTGACGTACCTGCTTTGTAATGCGCGAAGCATTGTTTAAATTACCTCGGCAGTGGTTTGCTGCATGGTTGGCGCGACGCTTGCCGCCGGTGAAAAGTATCCGATTGCAGCAGCAGCATATTTTTATTGTGCCGACAGGCACTGGGATTGCCTATGCAGCAGCTCTGCTGTTGATGCTGTTAGTGGCGATTAACTATCAAAACAGTTTGGCTTATGCGCTGACGTTTTTGTTGGCGTCATTGGGTTTGTTGACCATGTTTCATACCTGGCGCAACCTTGCCGGTTTAACCCTTAGCGCTGCAGGCAGTTCACCGTGCTTTGCCGGTGAGTATGGCAATTATCGCTTGCGCTTACACAGCGCTAAAAATGCTTATCAAGCCATTGCTGTGGGTTGGCATGCCAAGCAACTCACGCTTGTTGATGTTGAGCAACAGAGCGAGCAGTTGCTTGAGTTGAGTTTGCTTGGAAAACAACGTGGCTGGCAGCAAGCGCCGCGCTTGCGTATTGAAACGCGTTTTCCGCTTGGCTTATTTGTCGCTTGGAGTCAGGTTGATCTGGCACAAAGTGTTTTGGTCTATCCGCAGCCGTTACATGATGTTGATCTGCTTGTTTCCGCTCAGGGTGATGAAGACGATGCAGAGCAGGCCAGCCTGCGTGCTGGAGTGGATGACTATCAAGGCTTAGCTGCTTGGCAAGAGGGCGATTCATTACGACGCATCCACTGGAAGGCTTGGTCGAAAGGTCAAGGATTATTAGTTAAGCAGTTTACTGAGCAGCAAGGCCAGCAGCAGGTTTTGGATTTTGCTCAGGTGCCGGGGGATCTGGAGTTTCGCTTGTCGGTTCTCTGTGCCCAGGTGCTAAAAATCAGCCAAACCGATCAGCCTTATCGCTTGTTATTACCTGATCAACAGCTTGGTCCTGATTCAGGTGTCGAGCATCGTCAGCGCTGTTTACGCGCACTGGCCTTGTATGGAGTGCAGCAGCCATGACGACAGTAGCGCAAGTGCGCGATGCTATTCCGCGCATCAGTTTATTCTGGTTACTGATTGCACAAGTCTTGGTCATTAGTCCGCACTTGCTGCATGTGCCATTGTGGTTGATTGGCCTGTGGTTAGGCTGCGCCACATGGCGTGTGCAAGTGTTTCGGATGCGCTGGCCATTCCCTAATGCTTGGATAAAAGCCGCTTTGATGATTGGCAGTGGTTTTGCCGTGTATTTGAGTCGTGGCGGCTTGGTTGGCTTAGATGCTGCTGTGGCGTTATTAATCACGGCGTTTATCTTAAAACTATTGGAGATGCGCACGCGCCGCGATGCCTTGGTATTGATCTTTTTAGGTTTTTTTACGGTTGTTACCAGTTATTTGTTTGCCGATAGTTTACTGGCTGCCTTGTATAGCCTATTACCCGTTCTGGCTTTGCTTGCGGCTTTGATCGCTTTGCAACAAAGTGGCTTAGCTAGAGAGCCATTGGCCCCGTTAAAACTGGCCGGCACATTGTTGGCTCAAGCGATACCTCTAATGCTGTTATTGTTTGTTCTGTTTCCGCGCCTTGAGCCGCTGTGGAGTTTGCCACAGCCAAAAGATAAGGGCACGACTGGATTATCCAGTAGCATGACGCCAGGTGATTTGGCAGAGCTTGGACAGTCGGCTGCTTTAGCTTTTCGTGCACGCTTTGATGGCGCCATTCCAGCGCAGTCGCAACTCTATTGGCGCGCCTTGACCCTACCGAATTTTGACGGCCGTAGTTGGTCAATTAGTGAGCACTTTGATAGCAGTGAGCCGCAGTGGCAGGCGCAGGGTGAGCCGATCAGCTACAGTATTATCATGCAACCTAGTAGCCAACCTTGGTTGTTTAGTTTGGATGTGGGTCGCAGCCAACAAGAAGACATTCGTTTGATGAGTGATTTCCGTTTGCAGCGCCGTACACCGGTCAATCGCACCTATCAATATCAAGCCACTTCATGGCCGCAGGCATTACGCCAGCCACAGTTAAATCAGCGTCAGCAACAAGCGTTTTTGCAGTTGCCGCGCACCGGTAATCAGCAAACCCGTGACTGGGCGCAACGCTTACGTGGGCAGTATCACGATGATGATGCGCTGGTGGCCGCATTGCTGCGTCATTTTAACCAAGAGCCTTATCACTACACGCTAAAACCGCCGTTGTTGGGGCGTGACAGTGTTGATGAGTTTCTCTTTAGCAGTTTACGTGGCTTTTGTGCGCATTATGCCGGTGCCATGGTGTTTACTCTACGCGCGGCCGGAATCCCCGCACGGGTGGTGGCGGGTTATCAAGGTGGTGAAATCAATCAAGCAGGGCAGTTTGTCCAAGTGCGCCAGTTTGATGCCCATGCTTGGGTTGAGTATTGGCAGCGAGGACAAGGCTGGCGCAGTGTTGATCCAACGTTCGAGGTGGCGCCTGAGCGTATTGAGCGTGGCCTGCAAGAGGCGTTGCCAGATGAGTCTGAACTGTTTCAGGGTGATATCTTCTCGCCATTGCGCTATCAGCATATTGCTTGGCTCAATCAGTTGCGCATGGGTTGGGAAAACCTCAATCACAGTTGGCAAACCAAGATTCTTGGCTATCAACGTGACAGTCAGCAAGCCTGGTTGAAACACTGGTTTGACAAAGTGGATTGGCAGGTTCTAGGATTAACACTGGTTGCCAGTGCAGCGTTGATTATTACGCTGATTGTGTTGTGGATGTTTAAACCATGGCAGCGCCAGACTGATCCTGTGCAGCGGATCTTGGATGCTTTTCAACGTGTCCTGCGGCGTCGTGGTTTTAATCGTGAAACAGGCGAGGGCTTGCGTGATTTTTACCAACGTATCCATCAGCAGTTGCCCGAGTCACAGCAACAGGCTGTGAAGGTTTTTATCGAAACCTATGAACAGCAGCAATATGCAGAACAAGGACAGGATCTTGCGAGCCTGCGCCGTGCTTTAGCTCAGGTGAAAAAATAATGCTCGATAGCTTACAGCTTATTGCTTTAGCGCCGATTTTATTATGGCAAGGTCGTAAGGTGCGCCAGCGTACCTTACGTTTGCCGGAGGCGGCTGGCGCACGTACGGGCAGTTTAGGACAGGGGTTGCCGTTGCGCCTGTTACTGCTGGGGGATTCAGCGGCCGCTGGAGTGGGTGTTGGCCGTCAAGAAGAGGCTCTGGCTGGCCAGCTGGCGGCGCAACTCAGCAGTGAGTATCAGGTCACTTGGCAGTTGCTTGCTGAAAGTGGCTTAAAATGTCAGCAATTGCTCAGTAAGTTGGATGATTTAACCGTGCAGCCTTACGACTGTGTGGTGTTATCCATTGGCGTGAATGATGTGACGGCTGGCACTAAAGATCAGCAATGGTTAGCGCAGCTCAAACAATTGCAAGAGCGCTTGCGCAGAGACTTTGATGTGCAACACATTTTTATATCGGCCATTCCACCGATGCAGTACTTTACTGCCTTGCCTACACCCTTAAGTGGTTATTTGGGGCGTCGTGCCCAGCGTTTAAACCGTCTGACTGCGCAACTGGCTGAGCACGATGATGGACTCTATTTTATGCCGATTGAGCTTGGCGTTGATCCGCAGATGCTGGCTGCTGATGGTTTTCACCCAAGCAGGCAGGCCTATTGTTTGTGGGCCGAGCAAGTTGCCGCACGGATTAAAACAACCGCGTTTACCTGAGTGCTCAGCACAGATTCGTCTTTTAATATAATATGCGCGCGCATATTAATTCACTATTGGAGGCCAGCGTGCCGATTAGCGTGTGGGGGTTGGCGATTGCGCAAGCATTGTTGACCACTGGGAATATTTTGTTGGTGGCGGTGTCTGCGTTGATTGGTAAGCAACTGGCCAGTCATCCTGCTTTAATTACCTTTCCAGTTGCGATGCAGTTTCTTGGCTTAATTATGGCCACGCTGCCGGCCGCTCATCTGATGCACAAGATGGGGCGCAAGGTTGGCTTTATTCTGGGTAACTGCATTGGCTTAGTGGGTACTTGGGTGGCCTTGCAAGGCTTGGAAGCCAACAGCTTGATGCACTTTGCTTGTGGTACTTTTCTGATTGGTATGGCAATTGGCACTGGTCAGCAATACCGTTTTGCGGCGCTGGATGTCTGTTCGGTTGAGCAGCGGCCGCGAGCAATCAGTATGGTGATGGCAGGCGGTGTTTTAGCCGCTATTTTAGGCCCGAATTTAGCGATTTGGTCGCGTCAATGGTATGCAGGTAATGCGTTTGTTGGCGCTTTTTATGGTTTGTTTGTGATCTATGTGTTGGCTTTGCTCCTGATCAGTAGTTTGCCTTTAGCTGCAGCGCTGAAAACAACCAGTCAGCAGGTGGCTCGCAGTTATGCTGAGTTGTTTAAGCAGCCGTTATTGGTGGCAGCAATGGCTTCTGGGGCTATTGGTTATGCGGTGATGGTGCTATTAATGACTGCTACGCCGATCGCGATGCAGCATGATGATTTTCCCTTTAGTAATATTGCTTGGGTGATTCAATGGCATGTGTTGGGGATGTATGTGCCGTCATTTTTTACCGGCGGTTTGATTCGTCGTTACAGTTCGCGTCGTGTGATTCTCTGGGGCTGTGCAGTGTTGGCGCTGTGTGTGCTGGTGAACGTGTTGGGTAATAGCTACTGGCATTATTTTGTTGGTTTGATTCTGCTTGGTATTGGTTGGAATTTTACTTTTATTGGCGCTACTCATTTGCTGACCTTTACCTATGAGCCAACTGAGCAAGGCAAGGTGCAGGGCATTAATGAGTTTATGGTGTTTACTGCGGCTGCGCTTGGCAGTTTGTTGGCGGGTATCGGTGTCGATAAATTGGGTTGGGCTTGGCTCAATATCGCGTCGTTACCACCGATTATTATCGTCGCGTGGTGGATCTCGCGGCTAGCTGACCAGCGTGCCCGCGTCAGTGTGAAAAACTAAAGCGCCGTCGCTCAGTGTTGCTGGCGTGGATCACTGAGCGACGAGTGTGTCTTGCTGTCGTTGTTATTGTGGCCAGTAGTAGCTGTCGGGTTGCGCGCGTGCACCGAAGATTGCTTGGCCAATACGCACAATGGTTGCGCCTTCGGCGATGGCTAATTCAAAGTCGCCAGACATGCCCATCGACAACTCTGTCAGTTGCATCCCTTGCGGTGCGATGGCTTGTAAACTGTCGCGTAACTCACGCAGTTGGATGAAGCAGCCGCGCACGGCGTGATCATTTTCGGAGTTCATTGCGAGCGTCATTAAGCCGCGTACACGTAAGCGGGAAAACTGTCCCAGCTGGGTGATCAGTTGCGGTGCTTGCTCTGGGTCGATGCCGTATTTGCTTTCTTCTCCAGAGGTATTGATTTGTACCAGTACATCTAAATAACGGTCTTCAATGATTAAGCGCTGATCGAGGGCTTGGGCTAAGCGTAGGCTATCGAGAGCATGAAATTCGCTGGCAAAGCGGGCAACGTATTTGGCTTTGTTGGTTTGCAGGTGGCCGATGACGCACCACTGAAGGTCTTGTAAATCTTCGAGCTCTTGCCACTTTTGATAGGCTTCTTGCACTTTATTTTCGCCGAGCATGCGACAGCCCGCGGCGTAGGCTAGGCGTAAATAGTCGGCAGGATGGGTTTTGCTGACGGGCAATAAGCGTACTTCTTGCGGGTCACGTCCAGCTTGTACGCAGGCTTGATCAATACGGGCGCGAACAGTGGCGAGGTTCTGACGCAGTTGTTCGATGGTTTCGGCTTGAGGAAAAGCGCTGCTGTCGTTCAAGGTGGACTCCTATAAACAGGTTACAAGTATGCTGATTAGTCTATCAGGCTTGGTTGCTTTAGTGCTGAGGATACTGCTTGGCTTGTTCTTCGATAATGACGTGCGCATGCTGAGCCCTGCAATACTTTTGGAGCGCGGGCAGCCTGCCCGCAGTGGTTTAATTGCTCAATGATTGGTATTCCTCCATCATCGGAGTTGAACCCTGTACGAGCTGGCCATGCCAGCGACTGCGCCTTAATTCGAAGCACGACTTGCACAGGGTTTATATTTTTAACCAGGCAAAGTATCTAGGACGATATGCGCATGCCGTACCTTGTTAGTATCGCTTTTCCCTCAACGGGTCATCCTGACCCGATTCGGGCGCTCCGCCATCCCTGGCTCGCTTGTCGCGATACGAACAAGGTACTCATTGACTATCGGTGCTGTCTGCAAGCCTGTAGTACGACTCTGTTAAAACCCTTGCTCTGTGCTGATCTATTCAGTTCTATCTGTTTGTAGCAAAGGATAGGCAAGTTTCTTGGAAAACTGCTGTTGCTCTAATGACTGGAACTGCAATAGTGCAAACACCGCAAATGGTCAACGAGTACTTTGGGGTGGGTGTAGTGAGCGAGTCAGGGATGACGAGCGCCGGAGTTGAACCCTGGACGAGTTCATCGACGGATTAACACCTACCCCGAAGTACGACATGCACCCAAACTAACGCTTCTAATAAAGCAAAGTATCCAGAACGATACGTGCATGCCATACCTTGCTGGTATCGCTTTTCCCTCAACGAGTCATCCTGACCCGATTCGGGACTACGCCATCCCTGGCTCCGCTTGCGGCGATACCAACAAGATATTCATTGATCAGTGATTGTGTGTTAGTTCGAAATGCGCACAGATGTGATTTCACCTACGCATGCCGAACAAGGCTGATTCCAGAGGCTGTTAAAAACTGAACTTAACACCCGCAGTCAGATTACGGCCGGGTAGTTGCACATCATCTTTAATAAAAGAAGTGTGCTCGCGCGCTTTAACGTTTAACAGGTTATCTGCACGCAGATACAGGGTGTAATCACTGCTCGATAGCTGTCCTTGATAGGTCAGCGCGGCACCCAGCATGTTATAGCCTGACGTTTTAGTTTCGTAATCAGCAATATTGTTTTGCTGTTGCACGCGCCAAAATTCAACCTGACCAGCAAGTGCAGCAGTAAAGGTTTGCTGTAAACGCAGACCCACTCGATCAGCAGGTATACGCGCTAAGTCACCACCTTTACCGCGTAATTTTCCGCGCACATGGTCAGCCAATACTGTACTGGTAAAACCATTACTGAATTGATAAGCCATTTGCCCTTCAATACCACGAAACACCGCATTGTCCTGCTGGTAGGAAATAACCCGATAATCAGCTCCAGGGCGTTTTCCAGTATCTTTGCCGTAAATATAATCATTGATCCGATTTTGATAGAGACTCAGGCTATAAGTCAAAGCACCTTGGTGTTTGCGTAGAGTGAGCTCAATATTGTGCGATGTTTCTTTATCAAGCTGGGTATTACCTTGCTCAATAGTGCGACTCGCGGCGTGCGGACCAAAGGCATATAACTCCTCAGCTTCAGGTAAGCGTTGCGAGCGTGAAAACGACGCACCAAGGTTGTAATCAGCAGCGAAGTCCCACACTGCACCGATAGAAGCTGAAGTGCCACTGTGGTTTCTATTGGGTTTGGTACCTTTACGCACATCAATGTTTTGCCATTCATGACGTAAGCCGAGCTCATAACGCAAGTCATTCCATTGATATTCCTCTAAAACAAACAAGGCATGATTTTTGGTTAAAGTGGCGGGTACATAGGCTTCTTCACCTGACGCTTTAAAATTACGACGAGTACTTTGTCCACCGATGGTGCCACGCCAGCCAAATAGGGGGTCATGGGTCAGCTCTAAACGCGCGTCAGTGGCTTTATTATCAAAGCGTGTCGCGACATCCTGACCTTCAATTTCTTCGTGCTGATAATCGCTGTGCGCCAAGCGTAGTTTAGCCAAGCTAAATCCAGCAAAAGGATTGTTATATTCACCACGTACATCCCAGCGTTTTTGCACCATATCAATATAAGGTGCGCCATGATCATGGTTGTGTCCACCGCCGTGGCTGCCGCAATGCCAGTGCAGTGTTGCGCCATGGCCATGCGTGTGGCAATGGCCTTCTTCGTGCGCGAGCAAACCGTATTCATTAGCTTGGCGGGTATAGGCCACGCCTAAATAACCCTCATCACCAATCCAGCTCAAGCCTAGAGTACCGGTGCTGGTATCGTTGTACGAACCCGTTTGTTTTTTCGAGCGAGAGCCCTCTTCATGACCCGCTAGACGGTAGGGGTCGGCATCGCGCTTTAAACCCTCTACTCGCAGAGCAAAATCTCCTAAGCCTAAGGTTGCACCAGCGATTGCCGTGCTTTCTTTAGCCACCGTATTGCCTTGCCATTCAAGATCAAGCTGATGGCCATTTTCAGGTTGCTGGGTGGGGATTTTTTTATCGATCAGATTAACGACTCCGCCAATGGCACCGCCACCATACAGCAGGGTAGCTGGGCCTTTAAGAACCTCGATGCGCTCCAGTAGCAGTGGCTCGGTGGTTACCGCATGGTCCGCGCTTAGCGTTGAAGCATCCAGCATACCGACGCCATCGGACAACACTCTGACACGTGCGCCATCCATACCGCGGATCACCGGACGGCTGGCACCCGCACCAAATGAGCTGCCACGCACCCCAGGAATATTTTTCACCGTGTCGCCTAAGGTGGCTTGCCGTTGCAGTAAGAGTTGCGAGCCTTCGAGTACCTCTGAAGCGCTGACCATTTGCGTGGCAGATT
This sequence comes from Pseudomonas sp., assembly GCA_048266525.1. GTDB lineage: Bacteria > Pseudomonadota > Gammaproteobacteria > Pseudomonadales > Pseudomonadaceae > Denitrificimonas. The sequence goes on along the minus strand of JBLWZG010000002.1, from coordinate 103,035 downwards.
GAGCCAGCGCACTGGCGCTGATAACAGTTGTGGGCAGTTGTGCGGTGCTGGCATTTTGCGCATGAGATTGAGCTAAAGGTAGTGCTGCTAGGCTGATAGCAAGCACAAGAGGGTGTCTATTGGGCAACATCTTAAAACCTATATGATTTTGATAAGAGAAAGGATGTTTCTGGCCAGAAACTACGTAACGATCAATATGTTATACTATAACAATTGAAATTGAGTAGCTTTTGTTGTGAATAAATCAATAGCGTTAAAAATGCGTTTATGTCGTGTTGAATAAACTGGCTTGTGCTGTGAACGGACTGTGCTTTAGCTAATCTGTTAAACTTCGTAAAATTTAGTGCGATGATCAGCTATGAAGTTTGTAATCAATGTGTTGTCTTCAAGTAACGCACCTGCGACACGGCGGGCGCTGCGTTTTGCCCAGGCGGTGCTTGCGGCAGGGCATGAAATTGTGCGGGTGTTTTTCTATCAAGACGGTGTTTTGACTGCCTTGAATAATCTTGTGCTCGCGCAAGATCAGCAGGATATTGCCAAGCAGTGGCAGGCATTTATTACGGAAAATAAACTCGATGCGGTGGTGTGTATTGCTGCGGCGTTACGCCGTGGTGTGCTCGATCAGGCCGAAGCACAACGCTATCAGCGCGAAGCGGTCAATCTTGCCGATGGTTATCAATTATCAGGATTAGGCCAATTGCACGATGCTTTACAACAGGCTGATCGCTGTATCAGCTTTGGAGGCGAATGATGGCTAAGTCTGTGTTATTGATCAGTCGTCAAGCGCCTTGGGCAGGGATCGGTGCAGCAGAAGCCTTGGATATTGCCCTCGCTGCTGGCGCTTTTGATTTGCCGCTGAGTATCTTGTTTATGGATGATGGCGTGTTGCAGTTGCTCGAGCAACAACAGCCGCAAGCACTTGAGCAAAAAGACCTGTCGGCCAATTTACAAGCACTGCCGATGTTTGGCATTGAGCAGATCTATGTCGCGCAGCAGTGTTTAACTGTGCGTGGTTTAGCACACAACCCATTAGCACTGACGGCCGAGCGCGTGGATGATCAACGCATCCAACAATTGATCCGCCAACATGATTATGTGATGACACTTTGATGACCACCTTACATATTTTAAATGCTGCATCCACGCAAACGTCGCAATTGAGCAGTTGCTTGCGCGTCTTGTCTGCTGGTGATGGCATTGTTCTCAGTGGTGAGGCCGTACAGGCTTTGCGCGCGGGCAGTCTGGCTGCTCAGCAACTGCAAGCTATTGATCACAGCTGCAAGGTATACGCCCTGGAAGAAGATGTGCTGGCGCGCGCCATTGATGCAGATGCTCTGTCGGTAATTTTGCTGGATTATCCTGCATTTGTTGCCCTGTGCGTTGCATACTCACGGGTGAATAGCTGGACATGAGTGTGGATACTTTAGTTGTTGAAGGGCGTGAGATTGCTCTCGATCAAGATGCCTGTCTGTGCAGTCTGACGGATTGGTCACCCCAAGTGGCGCAGGCGCTGGCCACACGTGAAGGCATTGAACTGACTGATGCGCACTGGGAAGTACTGTATGCAGTGCAGCAGTTTTACACTCAGTTTCAGTTGTCGCCAGCCAATCGTGCGTTGGTTAAATATGTCGCGTTGAATTTGGGTAAAGACAAAGGCAATAGCTTGTACTTGAACGGCCTATTTAATGGCATGCCGGCTAAGTTGGCTGCGCGTCTGGCAGGCCTGCCTAAACCTGCCAATTGTTTTTAAGGAAGCACTGATTAATTACGTCATTGCAAGGAGCGACGCGACGCGGCAATCACTAACGTGTTGATACATAAAGCTAATTGGATTGCTTCGCTACGCTCGCAATGACATTTTTTGATTTATTCAGCATCTCCTTAAATAAGTCTGCGTAACAAAGCTTGATATAAGTCAAATCATCTCAATGCTGGGCACGAACAAACCACGTATGCTGTGCCATTATTAATAAATATTAGCGGTTTGGAGTGCGGTAATGAGTGAGTCGATGGAACACCCTTTTGCTTCTTTTGTACGTATTTTAGGTAAAGGACAAAAAGGCTCACGCGGTTTAACCCAAGAAGAAGCCTATACCGCGATGGGCATGATGCTCGATGGCAAGGTGGAAGACACCCAGTTGGGTGCTTTTTTAATGTTGCTGCGCTTTAAAGAAGAAACCGCAGAAGAATTAGCCGGCTTCACCCAAGCGGTGCGTGAGCGCGTCACTGCACCGGCGATTGCTGTGGATATCGATTGGCCTGCTTATGCCGGTAAACGCCGTCAACTGCCTTGGTTTATGTTGGCGGCCAAAGCGCTGGCCAACAATGGTGTGCGCATTGTGATGCACGGTGCTGGCCACCATAGCGCGGGCCGCATGTATGCTGAAGACTTGCTCGATGCTTTAGCGATTAAGTCCTGTAATTCATGGAATGAAGTGGCTGAACATATTGAGCGCGATAATATTGCTTTTATCCCCTTGGGCGTTTGGATGCCGCGTTTGCAGCGCATGATTGATTTGCGCAATACCTTAGGACTGCGCTCGCCTGTGCATTCGCTGGCGCGTTTACTCAATCCGTTGTCGGCACGCTGCGGTCTGCAAAGTATTTTCCATCCGGGGTATCAGCTGGTGCATCAACAAGCCAATGTCATCCTGGGTGATCATGCGTTAGTGATTAAAGGTGATGGCGGTGAAATTGAAGTGCGCCCTGATGCGACCGATCAGTTGCTTGGCGCCACTGACGGTCAGGCTTGGACTGAGGAGTGGCCTGCGCAAATTGGTCGCCAGGTGAAAGCACAAAGTTTAGATGCCGAGCGTTTATTAGCGGTATGGCAGGGCACAGAGCTGGACTTGTACGCTGAGCAAGCGATTCTCGCGACCATGGCCTTAGCGTTACGCGGCTTGGGCCGTGAGCGTGATGCCGCCTTTAGCGAAGCAGCGCAAATGTGGGAAAAACGTCACTCAGCATAAGAGTAAAGTGACGCCGTTCGCAAAGCGCGGCGTCACTGGCATAGCAAAAGATTAACCACCTAAATAGGCTTGGCGCACAGCTTCATTGCTGAGCAGATTCGCTCCGCTATCTTCTAAAACGATTCGGCCGTGTTCCATCACATAACCACGATCGGCCAGTTTTAACGCTTGGTTGGCATTTTGCTCAACCAAAAACACCGTAACGCCATCTTTGCGCAGTTGCTCGAGAATCTGGAAAATTTGCTGAATGATAATCGGCGCTAAACCCAAAGAAGGCTCATCCAGCAGCAGTAAACGTGGCTCACTCATTAAAGCGCGGCCAATTGCCAGCATCTGTTGTTCGCCACCACTCATGGTGCCGGCGCGCTGTTGAAAGCGCTCATGCAGTCTTGGGAATAATGACAGCACACGGTCCAAACGCTCATTTTTAATGTGCTTGTCATCACAGAAAAACGCACCCATGGCGAGATTTTCTTCAACGGTCAGACGGGCAAACACGCGACGTCCTTCCGGCACAATCGCCATGCCCATACGCATGATTTGCGCGGTGGTTTTGCCGCGCAAATGTTGGCCTTCATAGATAATATCGCCGCTGGCCGCTTGCGGATCGCCACACAGCGTCATCATTAAGGTGGTTTTCCCCGCACCATTGGCACCAATTAAGGTAACAATTTCGCCTCGATTGACCTGAATCGAAACATCATGCAGTGCTTGGATTTTGCCGTAATAGGTGCAGACATTGTTCATCACCAGCATGGTTATTCTTCCCCCAGATAAGCTTTGATCACCGCAGGATTATTGCGCACTTGCTCTGGCGTGCCAGAGGCTAAGGGAGTGCCTTGGTTGATCACCACGATGTGGTCAGAGATATCCATCACCAGTTTCATATCATGCTCGATGAGCAACACACTGATGCCATGGTTATCACGTAAATCCATAATCAGCTGTTTTAACTCATCGGTTTCACTGGGGTTCAAGCCGGCCGCCGGTTCATCTAGCATCAGTAAGGATGGGCGGGTGACCATACAGCGCGCGATTTCTAAACGGCGTTGCTGGCCGTAGGCGAGGGTGCCGGCTTCACGGTTGGCATCGCCGACTAGGCGCACTTTTTCAAGCCAGAATACGGCGTTATCCAGCGCTTCTTGTTCAGCTTGGCGATAACTGCGGGTTTTGAATAGACCGGCTAATAAGCTGTTATTGAGATGCTGATGCTGGGCGACTAATAAGTTTTCCAGCACCGTCATGTCTTTAAATAAACGCACATGTTGGAAGGTGCGAATCATGCCTTTGCGAGCGATTTTATAGCCAGGCAAGCCTTGAATTTCTTCGCCAGCAAAGACGATTTTGCCGCTGGTGGGCTGATAAAAACCGGTGAGGCAGTTAAAAACGGTGGTTTTTCCCGCACCGTTGGGTCCAATCATCGAAACAATTTGTCCTTGCTTGATGGTCAAGCCCACGCCGTTTACCGCTAACAAACCGCCAAAGCGCATGGTTAAGTCAGTGACTTCTAAAATACTATGACTCATGGCTTTAACTCCATGTGCGGACGCTTCATCGGTAGTAAACCTTGTGGTCGCCAAATCATCATCAGCACCATCATTAAGCCAAACAATAGCATGCGGTATTCATTAAACTCACGGGCCATCTCGGGCAGTACGGTCATCACAATAGCGGCCAAAATTACACCAATTTGTGAGCCCATGCCGCCAAGCACGACAATGGCTAAAATAATCGCTGACTCAATAAAGGTGAAGGACTCAGGGCTGATAAAGCCTTGGCGCGCGGCAAAAAAACTGCCAGCAAAACCTGCAAAGGCGGCCCCAATGGTAAAAGCGCTGAGTTTGATATTGGTTGGATTCATCCCCAGTGCACGGCAAGCAATTTCGTCTTCGCGCATGGCTTCCCAGGCGCGACCAATCGGCATACGGATCAGACGATTAATCACAAACACGGTGATCAGCACCAACACCAACGCGAGCAAGTAGAGAAACATCACGCGGTGATTGGAATTAAAGGCAATACCGAAAAACTCATGGAAGGTTTGCGAGCCTTCGCTGGCGCGTTTGCTGAACTCTAGGTTGAATAATGTCGGTTTCGGAATGTTACCAATACCACGCGGACCACCGGTCCAGTCGGTGAGGTTATTGAGCAAAATACGAATGATTTCACCAAAGCCCAAGGTAACAATAGCTAAATAGTCACCGCGCAGGCGCAGCACCGGAAAGCCTAAAATAAAGCCAAAGAATGCCGCCATAATCCCTGCAGCGATTAAGCCGGTCCAAAAGCCTACACCAAAATATAGGGCCAGCATGGCATAGGTATAAGCCCCTACCGCATAGAAACCGACATAGCCAAGGTCGAGCAAACCGGCTAAGCCGACAACAATATTGAGGCCTAAACCAAGCATCACGTAGATCAGCACCAGCGTCGCTAAATCAATTTGACTGCGTGAGCCTATGAAAGGAAAAATCAGTGCCGCGGCGATTAAGAAGCACCACACAATACGCTGTACAAACTGACGCTGACTGAGCTCTCGCAAACCAACCGACAGGCTAGGTTTTGGTAGTAAACCAAGCATGCGTTCAATTGAATCGCGAAACAGGTTGTAAAAGAAAATCAATAAACTTGCGCCTGCGATTTTCCATAACACTGCTTGCTCAGCACCAACCAAGGTCAGTTCTGTGCCCACTTGAGTAAGACGCACACCAAGTAATACTGCGCTTAAAATTAACACCACAATCGCGGAAAAAATCGCCGATTTAAAATACAAACGCATCAGACTTTCTCCACTTCTGGACGTCCCAAAATACCGGTCGGACGAAATAACAGAATTAGAATCAGCAGAGCAAAGGCCACTGCGTCTTTATATTGGCTGCTGAAATAACCTGACGTCATCGCTTCAGTCACTCCGAGCACCAGTCCACCGAGAACGGCGCCAGGAATACTGCCAATACCGCCCAATACCGCTGCAGTAAAGGCTTTAAGGCCGGCCATAAAGCCGATGTAGGGATTGACCACGCCGTAATAGAGGCTGAGTAGCACGCCGGCAACCGCTGCTAAAATCGCGCCAATCACAAAGGTGATGGCAATTATGGCGTTACTGTTAATGCCTAAAAGACCTGTCATTTTAATGTCTTCAGAGCAAGCACGACAGGCGCGACCGGTACGTGAGCGGGAAATGAAAATGCTCAAAGCAATCATGGCAATTAAGGTGGTGGCGAAAATAATAATTTGCATGTACGACAGGCTGGCGTGAAAGCTGGCTTCATCGCCAATGGTAACGCCACCGGTGACTAAGCTTGGCATTGCGACATCGCGTGCGCCTTGCGCGATACGCACAAAGTTTTGTAGCAAAATCGACATACCAATCGCAGAGATCAGCGGGATTAAACGATTGCTGCCACGCAGCGGTCGATAGGCCACGCGTTCAATGCTGTAACCGTAGGCGCTGGTGACAATAATACTTAATGCAAAAGCGCCAAAAATCATCAGCGGTAAACTTTCTAGGCCGAGCATGGCCAGCCCGGTCAGGGCAATAAAAGTAACGTAACTGCCGATCATATACACCTCGCCGTGGGCGAAGTTGATCATGCCAATAATCCCGTAGACCATGGTGTAGCCAATGGCAATCAAGGCATAGGTGCTGCCCACGGTTAGACCGTTAAGCAACTGCTGGAGGAAGTAAAAAAAGGCTTCGTTCATAAGAGTATCCGGCAAACAAAACAGCCTCGCACGCTGAAAAAAGCGGCGAGGCTTGGGGCAGTTAAATTACTCGGTTAGAGCTGTTTTGCTGCCGTCTGCGTGCCATTCGTACACGACAAAGCTGAAGTTTTTTAAGTCACCTTTGTCGTCAAACTCAAGGACGCCGGTCGGTGTGTCAAAGCTGTTGCTGCGCAGTGCTTGTGCAACTTTTTCAGGGTCTTGTGATTTGCTGATGGTCATCGCATCAGCCATCACTTGTACCGCTGCGTAGGCAGGGAAGACAAAGGCGCCACGTGGATCTTGCTTTTTAGCTTTAAAAGCTGCAACTAAATGTGCGTTCTTTGGGTCTTCATCAAAGGCTTTTGGCAAAGTCACCAGCATGCCTTCGGAGGCGTCACCAGCAATTGCTGAGATGTCGCTGTTACCCACACCTTCAGGGCCCATAAAGCGTGCGCTAAACTTGTTTTCTGCCGATTGGCGCAGCAGCATGCCCATTTCTGGGTGGTAACCACCGAAGTAAACGAAATCAACCTCTTCTTTTTTCAGTTTAGCAATCAGTGCTGAGAAGTCTTTATCGCCAGCGGTCACCCCTTCAAATAAAACCACCGGGATTTTGGCCTCATCCAGCGCTTTTTTAACTGAGGTGGCAATACCTTCACCGTACTGCTGTTTATCATGCAGAATGGCTGCACGCTTGGGTTTGAGTTGCTCAACCACATAGTTGCCCGCCGTTGGACCTTGCATGGTGTCGAGGCCGATTGTACGGAAAATCAGAGTGTGACCTTTCTCCGTCAACTCAGGTGCGGTTGAGGCGGCGGTGATCATCATGATGTCTTCTTCATCGTAGATGTCAGCAGCGGGCTGGCTTGAACCTGAACATAGATGGCCGACAACGAATTGAATGCCGTCATTGACGATCTTGTTGGCGACAGCTACCGCTTGTTTAGGGTCGCAAGCATCATCATAGGTCACAGCTTCCAGCGTGCTGCCATTGACGCCACCGGCTTTATTGATTTGCTCAATGGCCATTAACGCGCCCATGGATTGCATATCGCCATACTGGGCAACAGGACCGGTAACCGGACCGGCTAGGGCAATTTTAATCGGCTCGGCGGCCAGTGAATAACTTGCTACGCCTGCTAAAGCCATCGCAGCGAACAGTGTGCTGATACGTTGAGTGGTTTTGCTCATAAAATTGGCACCTTTTAATAATATTTTTATATTTGCAGCGCTTGCTGAAGCTAAGAGCTGTATTTCAACGAGCATCAGTGTAGTGAACTTCAACAGCAAGTGGAACTAGCCAATAGAGGCTTTCAGTCGTTAAATCGAAGCTGATGTTGAATAATTGTTTATTTATTACACAAGGCGTATCTGACCGTGGTGCTGACTGATGAGTCAGAAGAAGTAGATACAGCAATACCCCGGGAGCGCGGGCCGCTCGCCCGCATGTGCCGTCATCACAAACGCAGTGAAGTAATCGATCTTACGAACGACGCGGTGCCAAGCTGTGGACTGCCACGTCGCTACGCGCCTCGCAGAGACAGTAGTGAGTCTTTGCGAACGCAGTGAAACAATCCATCCTGCAAGCTACGCGGTGCTAAAGCATAGACTGTCGTAGCCTATGATCTGGCAGAGGTTAAGTCATAAGATGCCTAAAGACAGGATTTTACACCGTGCGTGAGAATTCGCCGCGTTGCTTTTCACCCAAGTAGGCATCAAACGCCATGGCCACGCTGCGCATCATCAAGTTGCCTTGATCTAACAGCACAATAGCCTCATCGCTGATAGTGACTAAACCATCCTCAACCTGTTCTTGTAGTTGTACCAGCGCATCAGCAAAGTACTCATTGAAATGGATGCCGTGCTTGGCCTCGATCGCCGCAATATCAATGCGGTTATGGCACATCAGCGCACTGATCACATCACGGCGCAATTTGTCATCAGCATTAAGTTGATAGCCACGGTGCAGAGGTAACTCACCTTTGTTTAGATGAGCGTAGTACTGCGATAACTCTTTGACGTTTTGACTGTAGGTATCACCCACTTTGCCGATCGACGACACGCCTAAACCAATCAAGTCACAATCAGCATGGGTTGAATAACCTTGGAAGTTGCGCTGCAAAGTGTCATTGATGCGCGCTTGGGCCAGTTCATCTTCCGGCAGGGCAAAGTGATCCATGCCGATGTAAACATAACCTGCGCTACATAAGCGGCGAATGGTCAATTCGAGCAGTTCGAGTTTACGTTCAGGTGGTGGCATGTCTTCAGGACGGATCAAGCGCTGTGCGCGAACCAGTTTAGGTAAGTGCGCGTAGCTGTAAGCGGCAATACGGTCAGGGCGCATGGCAATAATCTTGTCCAGCGTGGCGTCAAAGCTTGCAATGGTTTGCAGTGGTAGGCCGTAAATTAAGTCTGCGCTGATTGAGCGGAACTCGGCCTTGCGTGCTGCATCGATTAAAGTTTGCACTTGTTCTTCGCTTTGAATGCGATTGACTGCTTCCTGCACTCTGGGATCAAAGTCTTGGACGCCGAAACTGACGCGATTAAAACCTAAGTCACGCAGCAGTTGGATTTGTTCTGGGGTAATGGTGCGCGGATCAACTTCTAGAGAAAACTGGCGTTGCTCGGTTTCATCCAGATTAAAGGCGCTGCGCAAGCTATCCATCAAATCCGTCAGTTGCTCTTGGGTCAGGTAGGTCGGTGTACCGCCGCCAAGGTGTAATTGGGTGACCAAGCGTTTTTTATCAAATAAACCTGCTTGCAAATGGATTTCTTGTTTTAAATACTCAAGGTACTCAACCGCGCGGCCAGTCTTTTGCGTAATAATTTTATTGCACGCGCAGTAGTAACAAAGGCTTTGGCAAAAAGGAATATGGATGTAAATCGATAAAGGCTTTGCTGTGGCAGCACTGTTACTGTGCTCAGCAGCTTGGCGATAATGATCGACAGCAAATGCGGTATGAAATTGCGGCGCAGTGGGATAGGAGGTGTATCGTGGACCGGGACGGTCATATTTTTCCACAAGTGCTCGATTAAAGCTTGGCATTTGCTCCATTGGCCAGACCCCTTTATTTAGATAAATGTAGATGCTCAGTTTTGCTGATCATTATGAATTGGCGCTAGACTACCTGATACGCACGGATTTGCGGCAAAAGAGCAGCAAGATCTTGATTTAGCGCAATTTATTCTGCAGGTTAAAATACAGAGCAATAATGTTATGGCGTTATATGATTAAAAAAACATTACAGTGCTGGTCACTTAGCTTGTGCACTCTGCTTTTTGGTTGTAATAACCTCCCATCTTTAGAGGGCCGTACACAAACTTTTGCTTACAGCAAAGAGCAGGTTGCTGATACCTATTTTGCTCAGGCAATCGCACCGCTGCAGGCACACTACGGCAAGCACAGAAGTGGAATTTTCCCGCTGATCGAGGCGGACGATGCTTTTGCTGCGCGCATGATGTTGGCCAAACACGCCCAGCGCAGCTTGGATGTGCAATATTATATTTGGCGGCATGACATGACCGGCACCATGCTGTTTGAAGCCTTACATGAGGCTGCTGATCGCGGTGTGCGGGTGCGTTTGCTGCTCGATGACAATAACACCAGCACAACCGATGCAGTGTTAGCGGGTCTGAATGGGCATGCAAATATTGAAGTACGCCTGTTTAATCCTTTTATGTTGCGCATGCCGCGCTGGTGGGGATTTCTCACTGATTTCTCTAGGCTTAATCGGCGTATGCACAATAAGTCGATGACCGCTGATAACGCTTTAAGCATCATCGGTGGGCGTAATATTGGCGATGAGTATTTTGGCGCAACCAATGATGTGCTATTTGCTGATTTAGATGTGCTCAGCGTCGGTGCAGCAGTGCAGGATGTGTCGGATGATTTTGATAAATACTGGCACAGCGCTTCGAGTTATCCCTTGCAGCGTGTCTTGCCTAATAAAAAGGCCATGCCGCTCACTGTTTTACGCCAGCATGCTGAGCAAATAGCCGCCAGTAAGGGCGCGCAACAGTATGTGGAGTCACTGCGCGAATCCCCTTTTATTGCTCAGCTCGAACAGGGTACGGTTCCGTTTGAGTGGGTAAATGTGCGCATGGTCAGCGATGACCCGGGTAAAGGGTTGGGTAAAGCTGAGAAAGAATCCTTGCTGATTCAGCAGTTGCAAGACATTATTGGCGACCCGCAGGTCGATGTTGAACTGATTTCTCCTTACTTTGTGCCCACTGAGTCCGGCGTTGAGGCGTTTGCTTGGTTGGTGCGCAAGGGGGTTAAGGTCAAAGTGCTGACCAATTCGCTATCGGCCACTGATGTTGCTGCGGTGCATGCAGGCTACGCCAAGCGTCGACAGGCGTTGCTGCAATCCGGTGTCATTCTCTATGAAATGCAGCGCAATCCCAGCCAAGTGAAACGTGCAAAGCGTAAAAAACGCTTTTTAGGCAGCTCAGGTTCGAGTTTGCATGCCAAAACTTTCTCGGTGGATCGTCAGCATGTTTTTATCGGCTCGTTTAATTTCGACCCACGCTCCGCGAATTTAAATACTGAGCTGGGTTTTGTAATTGACAGTCCACGCTTAGCGCAACGGATTAATCATGCGTTTTATGATGAGATTCCGGCTCATGCTTATCGTGTCAAAACGATGCCAAATGGCCGTGTTTACTGGACGGAGCAGCAAGAGGGTGGAGTCAAAACCTACACCAATGAGCCCAATTGTAAACTCTGGCGACGCGCTGCCGTGCGTGTACTTTCATGGCTGCCAATTGAAGGATTATTGTAATACTGCAAATTCTCTGCCGGATTGAATGGATATTTCTGTTCGAGACCACTAGAATGCATGCCCTTGATTCTAGGGTCGGTATGTCTGGCCACGTCTATTCAACGAGGAATAACCATGCAAGTTTCCGTAGAAAGCACTTCCGCCCTTGAGCGCAAAATGAACATTAGCGTTCCAGCTGAGCGTATTGAAAATGAAGTGAATAAGCGCCTTCAGCAAACCGCTAAGCGCGCCAAAGTATCAGGCTTTCGTCCTGGTAAGGTGCCAATGAGCATCATTCGTCAGCGTTATGAAGCGGATGCACGCCAAGAAGTTTTAGGTGATGTGATCCAAGCAACTTTTTATGAAGCTGTGGTTGCTGAGAAGCTTAATCCAGTGGGTCAGCCTGCGATTGAGCCGCGTGTATTTGAGAAAGAGAAAGGTCTTGAATACGTTGCAACCTTTGAAGTGTTCCCAGAATTTGAAGTCAAAGGCTTAGAAGGCATTGAAGTTGAGCGTCAGAGCGCTGAAGTGGCTGAATCTGATGTTGATAACATGCTGGAAATCTTACGCAAGCAAAACACCCGTTTTGTTGAAGTAGCACGTGCCGCTGAGTTAAACGACCAAGTGACCATCAATTTTGTCGGTCGCATTGATGGTGAGCCATTTGCTGGCGGTACTGCGGATAACGTACCTTTAGTTCTAGGTTCAGGCCGTATGATTCCTGGTTTTGAAGACGCGCTAGTAGGTTGCAGCGCTGGCGAAACCAAAGAAATCGCGCCAACCTTTCCAGAAGATTACCAAAACCTTGATTTGGCCGGTAAAACAGCTGAGTTCACTGTGATTGTGAATAAGGTTGAAGGTCCAGAGCTGCCAGAGCTGAACGAAGAGTTCTTCGCAATGTTTGGCAACACTGAAGGCGGTTTAGACGGTTTCCGCGCTGAAGTTAAAAAGAATATGCAGCGTGAGCTGAATCAAGCCATCAAAGGCAAAGTAAAAAGCCAAGTGATGGACGGTTTGCTAGCGACCAATGAGATCGAAGTGCCAAGCGCATTGATTTCTAACGAAGTGGATCGTTTGCGTGTGCAAGCCGTTCAGCAGTTTGGCGGCAACATCAAACCTGACCAATTGCCAGCTGAGCTGTTCACTGAGCAAGCTAAGCGCCGTGTTGCCTTAGGTCTGATCGTTGCGCAAATGGTTAAGCAGTTTGAAATCAAAGCTGACGATCAGCGCGTGCGTAGCACCATCGAAGAAATGGCTGCTGCTTACCAAGAACCGCAGCAAGTGATTGAGTGGTACTACAAAAACGAACAGCAGTTAGACGACGTTCGTGCGGTTGTGCTTGAAGAACAAGTTGTAGATACTGTTTTAGCGAAAGCCAAAGTAACTGATGTTACTGTTGCTTACGAAGAAGCAGTAAAGCCAGCAGCAGCACCTCAAGCTGAAGAAGAAACCAGCGCTGAGTGATTTTACTCTGCTGACACCCAAGTGCTGGCAGGCCTGTGCGGTCTGTTAGCCAATAAGCCAGCCTTAGTGCTGGCTTGTGTGTCTTTATGACTATGCGTATTAATTTGGGAGCTACGGCAGATATGTCACACACTACATTTATGCAAAACCCGCAAGAGATCCAAGGCGCTGGTGGTTTGGTGCCAATGGTTGTTGAGCAATCATCACGCGGTGAGCGTGCCTACGATATTTACTCGCGCTTGCTCAAAGAACGCATTATTTTCTTGGTTGGCCCTGTCGAAGATTACATGGCCAACCTCGTAGTAGCGCAGTTGTTGTTCTTGGAAGCTGAAAACCCAGACAAAGACATTCACCTGTATATCAATTCACCGGGCGGTTCAGTTACGGCTGGGATGTCGATTTACGACACCATGCAGTTTATTAAACCTGATGTGTCGACCACTTGTATTGGTCAAGCGGCCAGCATGGGTGCGTTATTGTTAGCGGGCGGTGCTGCAGGCAAGCGATTTTGCTTACCACATTCTCGCATGATGATTCACCAGCCGTTAGGTGGTTTTCAGGGGCAAGCCTCTGATTTTGAAATTCATGCACGTGAGATTTTAACCATTCGTGAGCGTTTGAATCAGATTCTGGCCGATCACACCGGTCAGCCCATCGACGTGATTGCCAAAGACACCGATCGCGATAATTTCATGAGCGGTGATGAAGCTGTGCAATATGGCCTGATTGATCATGTGGCAACCAAGCGACAAATGCCTGTTTAATTTATTTTAAACAAAGCTATATGTGTTTTATGTGGGGCTATGGGTTGAAAAAGCCAACTGAAGGCTGCATCTTATATTCATAGCCTACCAAACTGGAAAAAACGAATGACTGATAAGCGTAGTGGCGAGGAAAAAGGCAAGTTGTTGTATTGCTCCTTCTGTGGCAAAAGCCAACATGAAGTGCGCAAGCTGATTGCTGGTCCCTCGGTTTTTATTTGTGATGAATGCGTTGATCTGTGCAATGACATTATCCGTGAGGAAGTGCAGGATGCAGAGGCTGATAGCGCAGCACATAAACTGCCTTCTCCCAAGGAAATCAGCGGCATTCTTGACCAGTATGTGATTGGCCAAGAGCGTGCTAAGAAAGTTTTAGCAGTAGCGGTGTACAACCATTACAAGCGCTTAAACAATCGTGGCAAAAAAGATGATATTGAGCTGGGTAAAAGTAATATTTTGCTGATTGGTCCAACAGGATCGGGTAAGACATTACTGGCTGAAACCTTAGCGCGTCTGCTCAATGTGCCTTTTACTATTGCTGATGCAACCACCTTGACCGAAGCCGGTTATGTGGGTGAAGACGTTGAAAACATCATTCAAAAACTGCTGCAAAAGTGTGACTACGATGTAGAAAAAGCACAAATGGGCATCGTTTATATTGATGAAATCGATAAGATTACCCGCAAGTCGGATAATCCATCGATCACTCGTGATGTGTCAGGTGAGGGCGTTCAGCAAGCGTTATTGAAGCTGATTGAGGGCACTGTTGCTTCGATTCCGCCGCAAGGTGGGCGTAAGCATCCGCAGCAAGAGTTCTTGCAGGTGGATACGCGCAACATTCTGTTTATCTGTGGTGGCGCTTTTGCTGGTTTAGAAAAAGTCATTCAGAACCGCTCAGTAAAAGGCGGTATTGGTTTTGCTGCGCAAGTGCACAGTAAAGAGCAAGAAAAGAAAGTTGGTGAGGCCTTACGTGACGTTGAGCCGGATGATCTGGTTAAGTTCGGTTTAATTCCTGAGTTCATTGGTCGTTTACCAGTGATTGCAACTTTGGAGGAGCTGGATGAAGCCGCTTTGGTTCAAATTCTTACTGAGCCCAAGAATGCACTGACTAAACAGTACGCTAAGCTGTTCGATATGGAAGATGTTGAGCTGGAGTTCCGCCCAGATGCGTTAAGTGCAGTGGCTAAACGTGCGTTGCTGCGTAAATCAGGTGCGCGTGGTTTGCGCTCTATTTTAGAGGGCATCTTGCTTGATACCATGTATGAGATCCCGTCTGAATCGGATGTGACTAAAGTGGTGATTGATGAAAGTGTAATCAATGGCACATCCAAGCCGCTATTGATTTATGCCCAGAAAGAAGCGGTCGCTAAAGCAGCACCCGATGCATAAAGTTGCTGAGTGAATAGACAAAAGGGCCTGCGGGCCCTTTTGTATTTCATAGTGCCACCTTGTAATTGCTGTAGAGTATCCCCATCTTTAATCCCATGCTTAGCCCATTTTTTCGGCCTGCGTGCCGCATGTGAGAGAGAGAATGAAGACAATCATCGAATTGCCGTTACTGCCATTGCGCGATGTTGTGGTGTATCCGCACATGGTTATTCCCTTATTTGTTGGGCGCGAAAAATCAATTGCCGCTCTTGAAGCTGCGATGGAAGGTGATAAAAAAATCCTTCTGATTGCCCAGCAACAACCTGCAGACAATGATCCAAAGCTGGCGGCTCTATATTCCGTGGGCACCGTGGCAACTATTTTACAACTCCTCAAGTTGCCAGATGGCACGGTTAAAGTACTGGCTGAAGGTGAGCAGCGTGGCGAAATTATTGCCGCGCTGCCAGGCGTTGATTATTTGCGTGCGCAAGTACAGTTGCACCCGCAGCAGCCGGTTAGCACCACTGAAAATGAGGTGTTATGCCATACCTTATTTGAGCACTTTGAAGGCTTTGTCCAGCAAAGCAAAAAGGTCCCAGCCGAAGCGTTAACCAGTTTAGGCAATATTGAGGATGCGGGTCGCTTATGTGATTCGATTGCTGCCCAAATGAGTTTGAAATTGGAACAAAAACAAACAGTGCTTGATTGCTTAGATATTCCTGAGCGGGTCGATCTGCTGCTAGGTTTGCTGGACACTGAGCTTGAGTTGCTGAATGTTGAAAAACGCATTCGGGGTCGGGTTAAGAAGCAAATGGAGCGCAGTCAGCGCGAGTATTATTTGAATGAGCAAATGAAAGCCATTCAAAAAGAGTTGGGTGAAGGTGAGGACGGCCACAATGAAATGGATGCGTTAAAGAAACGCATCGATGAGGCCGGAATGACTAAAGATGCTTTAAGCAAAGCCCACGCTGAATTAAAGAAGTTGCAGCAGATGTCGCCGATGTCCGCTGAAGCGACGGTGGTGCGCACGTATTTAGATTGGTTGATTAGCACACCTTGGACAGCGCAAAGCAAAGTGCGCAATGACTTAATCCGTGCAGAAGAAATTCTTGAAGCCGATCACTTTGGTCTTGAGGAAGTAAAAGAGCGCATCCTTGAGTATTTAGCGGTACAAAAACGGGTTAAAAAACTCAAAGGTCCAATTTTGTGCTTGGTTGGTCCGCCCGGTGTGGGTAAGACCTCGTTGGCAGAATCGATTGCTCGTTCAGTCAACCGTAAATATATCCGCATGGCCTTGGGTGGCGTGCGTGATGAAGCAGAAATTCGTGGTCATCGCCGTACTTATATTGGAGCGATGCCGGGTCGCATCATCCAGCGTTTAAGTAAAGTAGGTGTGCGTAATCCATTATTCTTGCTCGATGAAATCGACAAGATGGCTCAGGATATGCGTGGCGATCCGGCCTCTGCATTGCTGGAAGTACTCGATCCGGAGCAAAACGATAGCTTTAATGATCACTATTTAGAAGTCGATTACGACTTGTCGGATGTGATGTTTGTTTGTACGGCTAACTCAATGAATATTCCTGGCCCACTGCTGGACCGCATGGAGGTTATTCGTTTGCCGGGTTACACCGAAGATGAAAAGCTCAATATTGCGAAAAAATACTTGGTCAGTAAGCAACTCAAAGCCAATGGTTTAAAAGATGCAGAGCTGATATTTGAAGCAGATGCACTGCTGAATATTGTGCGTCGCTACACCTCGGAGGCCGGCGTGCGTGGTTTAGAGCGACAAATTGCCAAAGTTTGCCGTAAAGTTGTCAAAGAGCAAGCGGACAAAAAGAACATAAAAGTCACTGTCACTGCAGATGATTTAGAGCATTATTTGGGTGTGCAAAAATATACCTATGGCTCAGCCGAATTAGAGGACCAGATTGGTCAGGTGACAGGTTTGGCTTGGACTTCAGTGGGAGGCGTATTGCTCACCATTGAATCTGCGGTGATTCCTGGTAAAGGTCAGTTGATTAAAACTGGATCTTTAGGGGATGTGATGGTTGAGTCCATGACTGCCGCGCTGACTGTGGTACGCAGCCGTGCACAGCGGCTGGGGATCGCTCCTGACTTCTATGAGAAGAGTGACGTGCATTTGCATATGCCAGAGGGTGCTACCCCTAAAGATGGCCCTAGCGCCGGTATAGGCATGTGTACGGCGCTGGTCTCTGCTTTGACTAAGATCCCCGTGCGCGCCGATGTGGCCATGACAGGGGAAATTACCTTGCGTGGACAAGTGCTGGCCATTGGTGGTTTGAAAGAAAAACTCTTGGCTGCACACC
Source organism: Pseudomonas sp. (assembly GCA_048266525.1). GTDB lineage: Bacteria > Pseudomonadota > Gammaproteobacteria > Pseudomonadales > Pseudomonadaceae > Denitrificimonas. The sequence goes on along the minus strand of JBLWZG010000002.1, from coordinate 85,681 downwards.
GGGGTGGAATCAAGACAGTTATCATTCCTGAAGAAAATGTGCGTGACTTGAAGGAAATACCAGCTAATATAAAGGCCGATTTAGATATCAAGCCGGTCAAATGGATTGACGAAGTGCTGCAAATTGCGTTGCAATACATGCCAGAACCTTTGTCTGATGTTGCATCTGAATTATTGATAAAAGATGAGTTGCGAGAAGCTGAAGCGAGTGATCGCATCAGTACGCATTAATACAGTTGTGGTTGACATGCTTTTCGACACCTTGCTATAAAGCGCGGTGTCTATGTCTTTTGATTGCAAACAAAGCTGTTTTGTGTGAATCAAAATTGCAATTATAATTATTTAAGAAAACCTAAGGGGACTTACGAGTGAACAAGTCAGAGTTGATTGATAAAGTTGCTGCTTCGGCAGATATTCCTAAAGCCGTTGCAGGACGTGCATTAGATGCAGTTATCGAAAGCATCACAGGTGCCTTACAAGAAGGTGATTCAGTAGTATTAGTTGGCTTTGGTACTTTTGCTGTTAAGGATCGTGCTGCACGTACTGGCCGTAACCCTCAGACCGGTAACCCAATTGAAATTGCAGCAGCAAAAATTCCTGGCTTTAAAGCAGGTAAAGCACTAAAAGACGCGGTTAATTAAGCACGTCTTAAGCACTGGTATCCACACAGACCGGTGCGCTTGGTACGTTCTATTTAAACGATTGAATAGAAAGCTCAGGCTTCACACGTATCACTGAATACAAAGGCGCATCATTGGGTGCGCCTTTGTTTTATTGGCCCTACCCATAATGCACAGCTATTTTTAATGGCGACATCGGGGGATGCATGCTGCAGAATATTCGAGATAACTCTACGGGGTGGATCTCTAAATCAATTATTGGTTTGATTGTCGTACTTTTTGCTTTTACTGGCTTTGATGCAATTTTGGGCTCGACCAGTAACACTAACAATGCCGCTAAAGTAAACGGTGAAGAAATCACCCTTAATGCTTTAGTTGAAGCCAAAAACCTGCAACGCAGGCAGCTGTTGCAACAGTTGGGTAAAGATTTTGATGCAAACCTTATCGATGATGCATTGCTCTCAGAAGCGGCCTTGAAAGGGTTGATTTCACGTAAGCTGCTGATGCAAGAAGTTGATCAGTCTGGCTTTGCCTTTTCTAGCGCAGCCATTGATCAATTTATTTTGCTTGCGCCTGAGTTTCAGGTGGATGGTAAGTTTAATGCCGATCGTTTTGATCAAGTGATCCGTCAGATGGGTTATACCCGTTTGCAATTTAGACAAATGATCGAACAAGAAATGCGTGCCGGGCAGTTACGCGCAGGTATTGCTGCTACAGCTTTTGTTACAGCTCAAGAAGCGCAAGCTTTTGCCAGCTTAGAGCGTCAGACTCGTGATTTTGCCATGCTTACTATTAAGCCTGATTTGAATACTATCAAGATCAGCGATGATGAAGTTAAGGCGTATTACACCGAGCATGCTTCTGAGTTTTTAACCGCAGAACAAGTGGTGGTTGAATACATTGAACTTGATAAATCAGCTTTTTTTGATCAAGTGTCAGTCGATGAGACTGAGCTGAAAACATTGTATGAAGCAGAAATCGCCAATTTAGTTGAACAACGCCGTGCTGCACATATTCTGGTTGAAGTCACTGCAGAAATGAGTGACGCGCAAGCCAAAGCCAAAGCGCAGAACGCAATTGAGCGTATCAATGCTGGCGAAGACTTTGCTGTGCTGGCTAAAGAACTCTCCGATGATACCGGCTCAGCCCAGCAAGGTGGTGATCTTGGCTTTGCTGCAACCGGAGTGTATGAGCCCGCTTTTGAAGAGGCTTTATATGCGCTTGAGAAAGGTCAAGTGTCTGCACCGGTGCGCACAGACTATGGCTGGCATGTGATTAAGTTACTGGATGTGCAGGAAACTGATATCCCGACTTTTGCAAGCTTAAAAGATAAATTAACGCAAAACCTAAAAGATCAGCAGGTTGAGCAGCGTTTTGTTGAAGCCATCAAAGATTTGGAAAGTATTGCCTATGAGTCGGCTGATTTACAGCAGCCTGCAAGTGAGTTGAACTTAAAAATTAAAGTCAGCGAACCTTTCGGTCGCGAAGGTCTTGAGGGCTTATTTGCCAATCGCAAAGTACTTGAAGCTGCATTCAGTCCAGAAGTGCTTGAGGAAGGGGCTAACAGTGCAGCCATTGAGCTAGATCCTGAGACGACCGTAGTTTTGCGTGTTAAAGAGCATAAGCGCCCAGAGCAGATTGCTTTTGCTGAAGTCAGTGCGCCTATTCGTCAGCAGTTGATTGCCCAGCGTGCCATTGAGCAAGCGCAGACTCAAGGTGAAGCTTTATTGAGTAGTTTGCAGGCCGGCCAAACCTCGGTTGAGCAAGCAGCACAAGAAACTTGGCAAGTGGTTGAAGCAGCGACACGCGATCAAGAAGCCATTCCTGCACAAGTGCTGCAACAGGTCTTTAAAATGCCTAAGCCCGAGGTTGGCGCTGCACAGTTTGCTGGCCTAAGTATTGGCAATGGTGACTATGTGGTACTGCGTTTAACCGGCATCAATGAGGCATCAGCGCCGCTCAATAAAGAGGAGTTGGCCCAGTACCAGCAGATTTTAGCTGCACGTTTAGGCCAAGCTGACTTTACCGCATTGTTACAACAACTTGAGTTGGATGCAAAAATCGAACGTTTTTGATCGTTTCTCTGCAATAAAAAACCCGCGATTAAAAGCGGGTTTTTTTATATTCAAAAAACAGACTTATTCTTCTTCTAAGTTGCCCATCGCGGTAGTGTTAAAACCACCGTCGACATACATGATTTCGCCGCTGATACCTGAGGCTAAATCAGAGCACAAGAAAGCGCCGGCATTGCCCACCTCTTCAATGGTTACGTTGCGGCGCAATGGTGTTTGTTTTTCATTGGCAGCGAGCATTTTACGGAAGCTCTTAATACCCGAGGCGGCGAGGGTGCGGATAGGGCCTGCAGAGACCGCATTTACGCGAGTGCCTTCAGCGCCTAAACTGCCCGCTAAATAACGCACACCGGCCTCTAGGCTGGCTTTAGCCATGCCCATTACGTTGTAGTTAGGCATGGTGCGCTCAGCGCCCAGGTAAGACAGGGTCAGCAAGCTACCATTGCGGCCTTGCATCATGCTGCGACCAGCTTTGGCTAAGGCAATGAAGCTGTAGGCGCTGATATCGTGAGCAATTTTAAAGCCTTCACGGGTGGTCACTTCAGTAAAGTCGCCATCCAGCTGATCGCCAGGAGCAAAACCTACCGAGTGCACAATGCAATCTAAACCGTCCCATTTTTTCGCCAGTTCAATAAATACATTTTCGATCTCGGCATCATTGGCCACGTCGCACGGGAAGCATAGTTCGGCGGAGGAGCCCCAGCCTTCGGCAAAGCCTTCAACGCGTTTTTGCAGTTTTTCATTTTGGTAGGTAAAAGCTAATTCAGCACCTTCACGGTGCATCGCGGCAGCAATACCTGAAGCGATCGACAGTTTGCTGGCCACGCCAACGATGAGAACGCGTTTACCGGTCATAAAACCCATGGTCTTTCCTCTTCTTGAGTCAAATATGTGAATCACAGTTGTATTGTGCTGTTGATAAAGGCAGCGGCTAACAATTTCTGCGTGTAGTCCTGTTGCGGTGCTGCAAAAATATCTTTAGCAGCTCCTTGTTCAATCACTTGCCCTTGTCGCATCACCAGTAGTTGATGGCTGAGCGCTTTAACGACCGCTAAATCATGGCTGATAAAGACATAGGTCAAATTATATTTCAGCTGCAAGTTGCGCAGCAGTTCCACCACTTGACGCTGTACGGTGCGGTCCAGCGCTGAGGTGGGTTCATCTAAAACTATCAGCTTCGGCTTGAGAACCAAGGCGCGCGCAATTGCAATGCGCTGACGCTGCCCCCCTGAAAACTCATGGGGATAGCGGTGCCGTGTCTCAGGATCAAGGCCCACTTCGTGCAATGCCGCGATGATGGCCTGCTCTTGTTCCTGTGCATTGCCCATCTTGTGGATATGCAAACCTTCACCAATGATGTCTGAGACGCTCATTCTTGGGCTCAGGCTACCAAATGGGTCTTGAAAAACCACTTGAATGTCGCGGCGCAGCGGTCGTACCTGTTTTTGTGAGAGCTCTTCGATGGCATTGCCTGCGTAAAAAATGCCACCTTGACTCTTGATCAGGCGCAAAATGGCCAACCCTAGAGTTGATTTGCCTGAGCCGCTTTCACCAACCACGCCAAGGGTTTGTCCGCGCTGCAGGGTAAAGCTAATCCCATCCACCGCTTTAACATGATCAACCGTGCGCTGCAAAATCCCTTTTTTGATCGCAAACCACACGCGTAAATCGCGGGTTTCCAACAAAATATCACTAGGGCTGTGCGGCACGGGTGTGCCGCTGGGTTCTGCACCCAGTAGTTCTTGGGTGTAGGGGTGTTGTGGCGCGGTAAAAATTTGCTCACAAGTGGCTTGCTCAACAATTTCACCATTGCGCATCACGCACACGCGATGGGCCACACGGCGCACTAAGTTTAAATCGTGACTGATCAGTAAAATGGCCATGCCTAAGCGCTGTTGCAAGTCTTTGAGCAGCTCGAGGATGGTTTGTTGGACTGTTACATCCAGTGCTGTGGTTGGTTCGTCAGCAATCAGTAGCTCCGGCTCATTAGCGAGCGCCATGGCGATCATCACACGCTGGCGTTGGCCACCGGAGAGCTCATGGGGATAAGAACTCATGCGCTGTGTGGGGTTTTTGATCTTCACTAAACTCAGTAACTCGAGGGTGCGTACTGAGGCTTGCTTGGCACTCATGCCTTTATGCAGGATCAAAATCTCATTGATCTGCTTTTCGATGGTATGCAAAGGATTGAGCGAACTCATTGGCTCTTGGAAAATCATCGCAATGCGATCACCGCGAATTCGGCGCAGATCATCAGGCGCGGCGCTGAGTAAATCATTGCCTTGGTACATAATCTTGCCACTTGGGTGGCGTGCCAGCGGGTAGGGCAATAAGCGCAAAATGGAGTGTGCAGTCACGGATTTTCCAGAACCACTTTCACCCACCAGGGCCAAGGTTTCGCCTTTATTAATGCTGAAATTGACCTGATGTACCGCACGCGTTATATGTTCGCCGCTGATAAACTCAACGGATAAGTCTTCGATACGGAGCATGTGCTCGGCCTTATTTTCTTGGGTCGAATGCATCACGGGCAGCCTCACCAATAAATACTAATAAACTGAGCATCAACGCCAGTACGGTAAAGGCGCTTATACCCAGCCAAGGTGCTTGCAAATTGGATTTGCCCTGCGCCACCAATTCACCTAAGGAGGGTGAGCCGGGCGGCAAACCAAAGCCTAAGAAATCTAGAGCGGTTAAGGTGCCGATCGCGCCGGTTAAAATAAACGGCAGGAAGGTCAGGGTAGACACCATTGCGTTGGGTAGAATATGACGAAACATAATTGCGCTGTTTTGCATGCCCAGCGCACGAGCAGCGCGCACATATTCAAGGTTACGCCCACGTAAAAACTCAGCGCGAACCAAATCGACCAAGCTCATCCATGAAAACAACAGCATGATACCCAGCAGCCACCAAAAATTAGGCTGAATAAAGCTGGCCATAATAATCAGTAAATACAAAACCGGCAGACCCGACCACACTTCTAAAAAACGTTGGCCGATCAAATCCACCCAGCCACCATAAAAGCCCTGCAAAGCGCCAACAAAGACGCCAATCACTGAACTGATAACAGTCAGAGTCAGCGCGAACAACACGGAAATGCGAAAACCATAAATCACCCGTGCCATCACATCACGGCCTTGGTCATCGGTGCCCAGCCAATTTTGCGCAGAAGGCGGTGCGGGGGCGGGCACTTGCAGATCATAATTGATGCTGGAGTAATGAAATGGAATCACCGGCCAGAGCATCCAGCCTTGCTTTTCTGCAATCAGCTCTTGAATGTATGGGCTTTTGTAGTTGGCTTGCAGCGGAAACTCGCCACCAAAAGCAGTTTCTGGATAACGTTTGAGCACTGGAAAGTACAGCGCTCCGTCATACTGCACCAGCAGCGGTTTATCGTTGGCAATCAACTCCGCACCCAGTGATAGGATAAATAAGCCAAGGAACAACCATAAGGAAAACCAGCCGCGTTTATGAGCTTTAAAGCGTGCAAAGCGGCGTTGATTGATTGGAGAAAGCGCCATCTCAGTTCCCCTGACTGCTGAAGTCGATGCGCGGATCGACCAAAGTGTAGGTGATATCGCCGATTAACTTCACCAGCAAACCGAGCAGCGTGAATAAAAATAACGTACCAAACACCACCGGGTAATCGCGATTAATCGCCGCTTCAAAACTCAATAAACCCAAACCATCCAGCGAGAAAATAACTTCAATCAGCAATGAGCCGGTAAAGAACATGCCGATAAAGGCAGCAGGGAAACCGGCAATAATAATCAGCATGGCATTACGAAACACGTGACCGTACAAGACTTTGTTTTCCGGTAAGCCTTTGGCGCGCGCGGTGGTTACATATTGCTTATTGATTTCATCCAGGAAACTGTTTTTAGTCAGCAAAGTCAGGGTGGCAAAGTTACCAATTACCAAGGCAGTGACTGGCAAAGCTAAGTGCCAGAAGTAGTCGCCGAGCTTGCCGAGTAGGCTTAATTCTTCAAAGTTATTGGAGGTCAGGCCGCGTAGCGGAAACCAGCTTAAGTAGCTGCCGCCGGCAAACAGCACGACCAATAAAATAGCGAATAAGAAAGCGGGAATCGCATAGCCTAAAATAATCGCCGAGCTGGTCCACACATCAAAAGCGCTGCCGTGGCGTACCGCTTTGCTGATGCCCAGCGGTATGGAAACCATGTACATCAACAAGGTGCTCCACAGCCCAAGCGAGATTGAGACCGGCATTTTTTCAAGAATTAAATCAGTCACCTTAGCGTCACGGAAAAAACTGCTGCCAAAATCAAAGTGCGCATAGTTTTTTATCATGATCCAAAAACGCTCAATGGCAGGTTTGTCAAAACCATACATTTTCTCAATTTCTAGGACCAACTCAGGGTCCAGTCCTTGCGCACCGCGGTAATTGGCTGAAGCGCTACTGGAGACTTCCGATCCACCACCAGAAATACGTCCAGTGGCGCCGCCTGCAGCGGCATCAAAGCCTTCCAGCTTGGCAATCATTTGCTCGACAGGCCCACCCGGTGCAGCCTGAATAATAATAAAGTTGACCACTAAAATGCCCAGCAAAGTGGGAATAATCAGCAGTAAACGCCGAAAAATATAGGCCAGCATAGTTATTCGTCCGCCGCAGAAGAGGGTTGGGCTGCGTCAGGTTTAATCCACCAGGTCATTAAGCCGTAATCATACAAGGGGGCCACTTCAGGTTGTGCCAAGTGTTGCCAGTAGGCTGTCCGCCAAGTGTCGATGTAATAATTTGGAATCACGTAATGGCCCCAAAGTAAAACCCGATCCAATGCGCGCGCATGGGTGATTAAACTGGCGCGGCTTGGCGCATTAATTAGGCCTTCGACTAAGGCGTCGATGGCGGGGTCTTGCAGGCCGATAAAGTTACGACTGCCGGGGTTATCGACACTGCTGGAATGCCAAAAGTCCCGCTGCTCATTGCCCGGCGAATTGGATTGTGACCAAATGCTTGAGGTCATATCAAAATCGCGCGAGCGCATGCGGTTGATGTACTGCGAAACATCGGTACGGCGAATGGTCATCTCAATGCCCAGTTCGGCAAGATTGCGCTTAAAGGGCAGCAGGACACGCTCCAAGTTGGCTTGCGCAATAATAAACTCAAAGGCCAGCGGTTCACCGTCGGCATTGACCATCTGATCATTGTCAATCCGGTAGCCCGCTTCTTGCAGCAGGCGATACGCTTCTAAACGGCGTTCACGAATGATGCCACTGCCATCACTGATCGGCGTTTGGTAAGCCTGGGTAAACACTTGCTCAGGAATTGCGCCGCGCAGTGGCTGTAAAATCGCCAGTTCTTCTGCTGAAGGCAAGCCACGAGCGGCCAGTTCCGAGTTTTCAAAATAGCTTTGGGTGCGGATATAAGAGCTATAAAACAGCTGCTTATTGGTCCACTCAAAATCAAATAACAGGCTTAAGGCCTGGCGCACACGTGGGTCTTGAAACATTGTTTTGCGCAGATTAAAAGTAAAACCCTGCATGCCAACCGGGTTGTGGTTTTTAATCTCTTTTTTGATGATTTGCCCATTGCGCAGTGCGGGTGAGTTGTAACCTGTGGCCCAATCTTTAGCCGAGTATTCCAAATTGAAATCAAACTGACCGGCTTTAAAGGCTTCTAAGGCCACCGACATATCGCGGTAGTAATCAATATGAATAGTGTCGAAATTATAGAGTCCGCGCGACACCGGGAGATCCTTGCCCCACCAATCTTTTACCCGCTCATAGCGCAAACTGCGTCCGGCATCGACCTGTATTAAGCGATATGGACCACTGCCCAGCGGTGCGGTTAAGCTGGTTTTAGTGAAATCGTGCTCGGCCCACCAGTGTTTTGGCAGGATTTGTAGCTGGCCTAAAATCAGCGGCAATTCGCGGTTATTGCTGTGCTTAAAATCAAAGCGCACTTGCAGTGGGTTTTCCACCACCACTTCAGCAACATCAGCATAGTAATGGCGATACAGCGGATGGCCTTTTTCGACCAGAGTGTTAAAGGTGAACAGCACATCTTCCGCAGTCACTGGTTGGCCATCATTAAAACGTGCTTTAGGGTTTAAATAAAAGCGGACAAAGCTGTGGTCATCGGCTTTTTCAATACGCTCAGCAAGCAGGCCGTATTCAGTAAAAGGTTCATCGGCGGAATGGTAGGTGAGGGTGTCGTAAAGCAAACCAATCTGATCGCCGGCATTGCCTTTCGGAATAAAAGGATTGAGGCTGTCAAAGCCATTGAGACCTGCCAAGCGTAGAGTGCCACCTTTTGGCGCATCGGGATTGGTGTAGTCAAAATGGGTGAAGTTGCTTGGGTATTTAGGTGCTTCATCGTACAAGGTCATCGCATGTTGTGGCTCTGCTATTACAGCCGTGCTACAGACGAAAACGCAGAGGAATAAACAACTACGGCGCAAGGTAGTCAGCATTATTTGATCTCCGAAGGTTTTAACCACCAAGCACGCAAGCCTAAGGTATAGGGCGGAGTGCGCACAAATTCAAAGCGGTTCTGGTAAGCAATACGATGGTGGTTAATATACCAGTTTGGAATACTGTAGTAGTTCCATAGCAACACACGGTCAAGTGCGCGCGCCGCGGTACGTTGTTCGTTGTAGGTTTTGGCATTGAGTAAGTGTTCGAGCAGTTCATCCACAACCGGACTGTTGATCCCTGCGTAGTTCTTACTGCCGCGCACCATCGCTTGTGATGAGTGGAAGTACTGCCATTGTTCAAGTCCAGGGCTTAAAGTTTGCGGTAGCGTCAATAAGGTTAAATCAAAATCAAAATTGTCCAGACGTTGTTTGTACTGGGCGCGATCCACAGTGCGCATGCGCGCGTTGATTCCAATATCATTGAGCGTGCCAACATAGGCTTGCAAGATGCGCTCTAAACTGGGGTTGACCAGTAGTATTTCTAATTCAAGGTTTTGCCCTCGTTTGTTTTTCAGACCATTGGCGGTGCTTTTCCAGCCGGCTTTGGCCAATAAGCCTAGGGCTTTGCGTAAAGTTTCCCGCGGAATGCCACGTCCTTCGGTGGTCTCTAACACAAAGGGCTGTAAAAACAGCTCTCGCGGTAACTGCTCTCGCCACTTAGACAGGAGCAACCATTCGGCTCCCTTAGGCGTGCCGCGAGCAGAAAACTCGCTGTTAGGGTAATAACTCTTGGCGCGCTGATAGGCATTGTTGAATAAGGTTTTGTTGGCCCATTCAAAATCAAATAATAAGGTTAAAGCTTCGCGAGTCTCGCGCTCGTGAAACGGCGCGCGGCGCGTATTCATAAACAAAGCTTGAGTTTGTGTGGGGATTTGGTGCGCAATTTCAGCACGAATCACGCGGCCTTTAGCAATGTCTGGGAAGCGATAGTTATTGGCCCAGTTTTTCGCTTGATGCTCAATATAAAAATCAAAGCTGCCGACTTTAAAAGCTTCAAAAGCAACATCCTTGTCACGATAAAAATCCACATAGACTTTATCGAAATTGTATTTACCGCGATTCACCGGCAAATCTTGCCCCCACCAGTCTTTGACTCGTTCAAAGACTAAGGCGCGCCCAGGTTTTACTTCGGTGATTTTATAAGGACCACTGCCCAGCGGCGCTTTAAAGGTGGTTTGGCTGAAATCTTGATCACGCCAGTAATGCTCAGGCAGCACGGGTAAGTCGCCCATGCGCAAAATCAATAGTGGGTTGCCTGCGCGCTTAAAGACAAAGCGAATGCGATGGCTGCTGAGGATATCGACCCGCGCCACTTCTTGCAGATACGTGCGGTATTGTGGGTGGCCTTGCTTTAATAACGTGCGATAAGAAAACGCCACATCGTTTGCCGTGATGGGCGTGCCATCATGAAAGCGTGCTTCTTTACGTAAGTTGAACACCACCCAGCTGCGGCTGGCGTTGTATTGCACACTTTGTGCAATCAGTCCGTATGCGCTGGCGGCTTCATCACCGGACGGATCGTAATTACCGCTGCCAACCATCAAGGGTTCGTTGAGCTCACTGATCCCGTAACTGGCAAAGTCAGCCGTGGCGATGGGACTGGTGCCTTTTAAAGTGTAGGGATTGAGCGTGTCAAAAGTACCAAAAGCCATTAAGCGGACAGTGCCACCTTTGGGTGCATCAGGGTTGACCCAATCAAAGTGTTTGAACTGTGCGCCGTATTTGAGCTTCTCAAACTGTGCATAGCCGTGATGGGTCACTAAAGAGGCGAGCGTGTATTGGCTAAACAGCAGTGCCGAGATCAAGAAAAAAAACACGCGCATAAAACAAGCAATCCATAATTAAAAAACAGCTATCGAGTCGGCAAGCAGTTTACTCGATAAGCAAGCGCTGCGTCAGACAATCATCGCTACACTTAGGTTCAGTAAAGCGCCAAGATGGTCCGTTGAGTGTGCAGCTGATTTATAGGTAGAGTGCTAAGGTTTGTCCAGGCTTTAGCGCCGTCCGGATTTTAGGATTCCAGTTTTGTAATTGTTTTAAGCTGACTTTATGCCGTTTCGCAATCGCATAAAGAGAATCCCCTGCACGCACTTTATAAAAAGTTGCTGCGGCTGACTGAGTTGTTTGAAGCCCATTGCTGCTGGCCGCTAATGTCAGGTTTTGTCCAATCTTAAGCGCATTGGATGACAAATTATTCCAGCGTTTTAAGTCGGTGATGGAGACGTTCTGTTGCGTGGCAATTTTAGATAAATTATCCCCCGCACGCACTGTGTAGCTGCGGCTTGGTGTGGCGGTACGAGTGTATTGTGCAAGGGTACTGGTGACGCCTTTAGGGTTTTTTGGAATGTTGAGCACTTGACCAATACTCAAGTTATCGTTGGGTAACTTGTTGATGTCTTTAATCAAGCCGGTGGTTACATAGTGGCGATTGGCGATGGCCGATAAATTATCGCCACTACGCACGGTATATTGCTGCCACTGCACCAATTCGCTGGGCTTCATTAGTGCTAGTTTTGCTGTTAATAATTCAGCGCTGTCAGTGGGTACTAATAAATGCTTGGGCCCGCCAAAGGTAATGCCTTGGTTGTAGGCTGGATTAAGCTGCAAAAGTTCATCTTCTTTCACTTTGGCCAGCTTAGCTAAGCGGGTAATGTCCATTTGCTGTTTCAGTGGAATCTGAGTGAAGTAGGGCTCATTGGCCACTGGGCTGAGATTGATTCCATAAGCTTCTGGTGCATTGATCAGCTGCGATACGGCAAGTAATTTTGGCACATACGCTTGCGTTTCCGCCGGTAGGTTGAGGTTCCAGTAGTCCGTTGGTAAGCCAAGCTCAAGATTGCGTTTGATCGCGCGGCCAACCGTGCCTTCGCCAGCGTTGTAGGCGGCCAATGCCAGCAGCCAGTCGCCATCGAACATTTTATTTAAGTATTCAAGGTAAGTTAGCGCGGCCTGGGTTGAAGCCATGATATCGCGGCGGGCATCGTACCAATGGGATTGGGTCAGTTTAAAGTGTCGGCCTGTCGATGGAATAAATTGCCATAAACCTGATGCATGTGAGCGTGAATAAGCCAGCGGATCGTAAGCGCTTTCAATCATCGGTAGCAGCGCTAATTCGAGCGGCATATGGCGCGCTTCTAAACTTTCAATGATGTAAAACAGGTAAGGGTTGCTACGCTCAGAAATGGTTTCAATCGAGTGACCGCGGCTGGCAAACCATAAGCGTTGCTGATCGACGCGTGGGTTTTCCATTTGGTCTTGTAACTGGAAACCTTGGCGGATGCGTTGCCAAGCATCTTCATATTCAGTGGTATCGATCTCATCGACCCAGTTGGGGTTGTTTTCAAGACCTACACTAAAACGATCGTGCTTGCTGCCAGTTTGCCTCGACGCCGAAGGGTCGTCAGTGGTGCCGAGAAAGGATTGGCAACCTGAGCTCAGAGCAAGGGTGAAAGCCAAGATTGCTAGGGCAATCGGGCGACACTTCGGTTGGATAGCGCTAAGTTTTTGGCGGCTAATAACAGGCATCAAGGCGTATGCTTTTCAAAAAGTTTGCGCGATTCTAGAAAGCTCAAGTGTAGGGGTCAAGGTTATTGGTCAATTCTGTCAGCTTAAAATGTATCTTTCCATGTGCGTAAACGGGCAAAAACAGCTGATTGTGTATCCAGTGCTAAGCCTGCTTTTTGTTCGGCTGCATATTTCACCGCAGGTTCTGCGCAGCGAAAAAAGGGGTTGCTGGCTTTTTCCAAAGCGATAGTGCTTGGTAAAGTGATGCGCTGATTGTCGCGTAAGTGTTGCACTTCAATCAGGCGTTTGCGTAACACTGCATTGTTTGGTTCAACGGCTTGAGCAAAGAGCAAATTGCTCAAAGTGTACTCATGTGTGCAATACACTAAGGTTGCATCGGGTAGCGCAGCAAGCTTGCTTAAAGAGGCATACATTTGCTCAGGGCTGCCTTCGAAGATGCGACCACAGCCACCAGCAAATAAAGTATCGCCACTGAGCAGCCAAGGTGTATTTTTAGTGTCGTCAGAAAAATACACGACGTGCCCCAGCGTGTGTCCGGGTACTGCAAAAACCTGTACGGTATGACCAAGTAACTCGATTTGGGAACCTTCGTCGACGGCCAGATCTAAACTGGGTATTTTCTCGCGTGCAGGACCTGTTACTTTGGCTTGAGTTGCTTGCTTGAGCTGAGTAACACCGCCGACATGGTCATGGTGATGGTGGGTGATTAAAATGTCAGTCAATTGCCATGGCGAATTGCTTGCAAGCCAATCTAAGACAGGCTGCGCATCGCCCGGATCAACCACTGCACACTGTAGGGTGTTGGAGTTTTGCAGCAACCAAATATAGTTATCATTAAATGCAGGTAAAGCGGTAAACGTAAGCATGACAAGCTCCTAAGCAGCCTTTTCGACAGCTTAGCATGTTTGTCATTGAGCTTTTCACGGTTAGGATCAACTTAAGTGGGCAGCAGTGTATGGCATTACAAGGTTTTTCTGGACTTCTAACGCGCTCGCGTAAAGTGTTAGCGGGCTCGGTTGCGCAGTGGTTTTTAACCGATAAAGGGCAGTTGCTCAGCACCATGGAAAATGAGCTGCTACAGACGCAGCTGGCCAGGCATTTTGGCAGTTTTGTACTGTTTTATAATCCGCCTGCTGGCGTGATTGCGACCCCAAGTATTCGTCACCAAGTTAGCTTGGGTGATCGAAGCTTAGAGGTTGAGATGCATTGCGTGGAGGATCACTGGCCAATAGCTGCGGATGCTGTCGATGTGGTGGTGCTCCAACACAGTTTGGATTTTGCTCTGTCACCGCATGCGTTGCTGCGTGAAGCAGCGCAGTGTGTGCGCCCAGGTGGGCACCTGCTGATTGTCGGCGCGCATGCTTGGAGTTTGTTCGGTGTGTACCGCTATTTTACCCGCAGCGTGTGGAAACATGCCTATTGTTTACCGCCGGCACGCATCACAGACTGGTTGGCGGTGCTAGGCTTTAGCTTAGAGAAACGCAGCTTTACGGCTTATCAACCTTTATTTACTGCTTCGGCCGTGCAAAACAAATTGTCGTGGCTGGAGCGTTACGGCTCGGCGAAAAAAGCGCCTTTAGGTGGCTGTTATATGCTGGTTGCTCGTAAAATGGTGCATGGTGTGCATCCGCAAGTACAATCATCGATAAGACGTGTGCAAAACTTACGGCCCAGTGTGGTTGCTGCACAGACAACTCATCAAAGTACCTTAAAACATAGCGAAGAACATGACAGATAAAGTGGATATTTTTACCGATGGTGCCTGTAAAGGTAATCCTGGCCCAGGTGGCTGGGGTGCATTGTTGGTCTACAAAGGCAAAGAATTAGAGTTGTGGGGTGGTGAACGCGAGACCACCAATAACCGCATGGAGCTCACTGCGGCGATTCGAGGCTTGGCTGAGTTAAAAAAACCCTGTCCTGTACGCTTGGTGACCGACTCCAAATATGTCATGCAAGGCATTCAAGAATGGATGCCCAATTGGAAAAAACGCAACTGGAAAACTGCCGCTAAACAGCCGGTAAAAAATGTCGATTTATGGCAGCAGCTGGATGAGCAAGTGGCAAGACATCAGATTGAATGGCAGTGGGTGCGCGGGCATACCGGTCATCCAGGCAATGAGCGCGCCGATCAATTGGCTAACCGTGGTGTAGAGGAATTGTTTGCATGAGATATGTTGTATTAGACACTGAAACCACGGGAATGCCCGTCACCGACGGTCACCGTATCATTGAAATTGGTTGCGTTGAGCTGCAAGGTCGTCAGCCGACTGGCCGGCATTACCATGTCTACCTGCAGCCTGACCGCAGTATTGATGAAGGCGCGATCGCGGTTCACGGTATTACCGATGAATACCTAAAAGACAAGCCGCGTTTTAAAGATATCGCTGATGAGTTTTTTGAGTTTATTCAAGGCGCCGAGTTGGTGATTCATAACGCAGCCTTTGATATCGGCTTTATCAATAATGAATTTGCTTTGCTGGGACAGGCGGATCGCTCCGATGTCACTGAGCATTGTACGGTTTTAGACACCTTGGTTATGGCGCGTGAGCGTCACCCAGGGCAGCGCAACAACCTCGATGCCCTATGCAAACGCTATGGCGTAGATAACTCAGGCCGTGACCTGCACGGTGCTTTGCTAGATGCGGAGATTCTTGCCGACGTCTATTTGGCGATGACCGGTGGTCAAACCAACTTGTCATTGGCCGGTGATGGCGGCGATGCTGGTGGCGGTTATGTCAGCGTGACTAAAATACGTCGACTTACTGCTGATCGCGCACCTTTGTCGGTGGTCACTGCGACTGCTGCAGAAATGGAGGCGCACCAAGTGTTTCTGCAGAAAATAAAAAAGGCCAGCGGTATTGAGCTGGCCTGGGATGAATAAAGCGCTACGGCTTTAAGCCAACCGTGACAACTTCGAAATCAGTTGTCGCGGTTTTTTATGCCCAGTGAGTGATCCCCCACCAGCCGAGTAGGCTCATCACAATGGTGTAGGGCAACGCCATATAAGCCATACGGCCGTAGGATAAGCGCACTAAGGGAGCAATCGCCGAGGTCAGCAAGAACAAGAAAGCTGCTTGACCATTAGGCGTCGCCACGCTAGGTAAGTTGGTCCCAGTATTGATCGCAATCGCCAGCAGATCGAAATGCTCTTGCGTCATTTGTCCGGCTTTGAAGGCTTTTTCAACTTCAGTGATGTAGATCGTTGCAACAAAGACGTTATCGCTGATCGCCGATAAGAAGCCGTTGGCAATAAACAACATTGATGGCTGCTGCTCAACCGGCATGCTTAGAACATACTCAATCACCGGAGCAAATAAACCTTGTTCTTGAATCACCGCCACCACGGCGAAAAATATCACTAATAGTGCAGTAAATGGCAGGGCATCTTGGAAAGCACGGCCGATATGATGCTCGTCGGTAATACCGTTTAACGAAGTGATGAGCACAATAATCAGCAAACCGATTAAACCTACTTCAGCCACGTGAAAGGCTAAACCAAGGATAAGTACCACTGCGGCAATGGCTTGAACAACCAAGGCCGCTTTTTGTGAGTTAGTGCGGCGTTTACGCTCTTCGCGATCAAAATCAGCAAGGATTTTGCGCACTGGAACGGGCAGTTTCGCGCCATAACCAAACCAGCTGAAATGCTCCAAGATGGCACAGGTTATTAAACCTGCCACCAGTACCGGCAATGAAACCGGAGCCATGTGTTTAAAGAAGGTGATGAAATCCCAGGTCATGATTTTACCAATCAGTAGGTTTTGTGGTTCACCCACCAAGGTGCAAACGCCGCCAAGAGCCGTACCAACTGCAGCATGCATCAATAAGCTGCGTAAAAATGAGCGAAACTCTTCAAGATGCTCACGGTGCAGTTCAATCACATCGGTGTCTGAGCTGTAGTTACTCTCTTCGCGCGGGCTCTTACCGGAGGCCACTTTGTGGTACACCGAATAAAAGCCAACGGCGACACTGATGATCACAGCAGTAACGGTCAATGCATCAAGAAAAGCCGAAAGAAAACCCGCCAGCGCACAAAACATTAGACTCAGCAGCAGCTTTGATTTCACCTTAAGCAAAATTTGTGAAAACACCGCCAGCAATAAATCCTGCATAAAGTAAATGCCCGCCACCATAAACATCAGCAGCAGAATCACTGGAAAGTTATGCACCAACTCTGCATAAAGTGCGTCAGGTGTGGCCAATCCCATCAGGATTGCTTCCAGCACTAACAAACCACCGGGTTGCAGTGGATAGCATTTGAGCGCCATGGCTAATGTGAAGATAAACTCAGCCACCAACAACCAACCCGCCACCGCTGGGCCCAGGCTTAAAAAGACTAAAGGGTTGATAATTAAGAAGAAAAGTATTGTTTGTTTGTACCATGTGGGCGATTGCCCTAGGAAGTTGCGCCCGAAAGCGCTTGCGAAAGATTTGGACATTTTCCTATCCCCAAAAAAGATGCGCATACTCTCTGCTTCAGGTTTGCAAATTTCAAGTGTTTCAAAGAGTTTCAGCAGAAAACTTGATTGATCTCTAGGAAACTCGAGAACGATGCCGGCATCGACATTTTTTGATGGCTTGCTATAGTGTGTCGCGCAGGAGAGTACGCATACGCACTGATAAAAATAATCTTAATTAGGGGATCCAGCTGTGTCCGATTACAAAGCCTTTAAAGTCGAGTTGAACGATAAAATTGCCCACGTGCAAATCAATCGTCCTGAAAAATTGAATGCCATGAATGCTGATTTCTGGTCAGAAATTCGCGATATTTTTGCTTGGATTGAAGAAACGCCTGAAGTGCGTGTGGTGGTGTTATCGGGTGCCGGTAAGCACTTTTCTTCCGGTATTGATTTGATGTTGCTAGCGCAAGTGGGTAGCCAGCTCGGTAAAGAAGTTGGTCGCAACGCCCGCGCGCTGAAACGCAAAATTGAAGAATTACAATCCTCCTTTAATGCCGTAGATCATTGCAGCAAGCCGGTATTAGCCGCAGTGCAAGGTTATTGCTTAGGTGGCGCAATTGATTTAATCAGTGCCTGCGACATGCGTTACAGCACAGTTGATGCGCAGTTTGCGATTAAGGAAATTGATGTCGGCATGACTGCTGATGTTGGCACCTTGCAACGTCTGCCACACATTATTGGTGATGGCATGATGCGCGAAATGGCCTATACCGGCCGCACCGTGCTGGGTGATGAAGCGCAGCGAATTGGCTTAGTCAACAGCACTTATGCTGATCAAGACGCTTTGCTGGAGGCGGTTTTTGCCATTGCTCGGACCATTGCGCAAAAGTCACCGATTGCCATGCAGGGCAGTAAAGAAATGATCCGTTACATGCGCGATCACACCGTGGCTGATGGATTGAATTACATTGCGACTTGGAATGCTGCAATGCTACAAGCGGAAGATTTACGAGTTGCTATGGCTGCACATATGAGCAAACAAACCCCTGAATTTAAGGATTAAATCTTAAGAGTATGCGGCGCTTTGTTAAACACCGCATACTCTGAAAGTTCAATGCTCCATCCTTTGGCTGTGCTTGTTATTATAAAAAATAGCAGTTTTAGTTGTTAGATCTGCTGATCCGCAGTACAAACGCTTTTTACTTGTATGATATTTTGCAATGTATTTTAGAACAGGATGCTAGGCATGGTTATTGGAGCAACGTCCCTAAGCATGGTTCGCGATGAGCTCTTCGCCACCATGGCGGAAACACAGCAGTATCTTGAGCAGTTCTTAGATGCTCGAGAAAATGGCATGTTGTTGCAAAGTGCAGTGAGCAACTTGCAACAAATTAAAGGCATCTTGTCGCTGGTTGAATTGGCCGGCGCAGAGCAGTTGGCTGAAGAAACTCGACTCTTGGCAATGGATATTCCCGCCGGCGCTACGGATGATCGGAATGATCAGCTCACTGCGATTAATAATGCATTGCATGTGTTACGCAGTTATTTAGAGCAGTTAGAAGCGCATTGGGTCGAAATGCCAGAGTTACTTTTGCCGGCGATTAATAAGCTGCGCCTTGCTGGCAAGCAAGCCCCACTGCCTGAAAGTTACTTTTTTGCAGCCCGTTTAGATGTGCAGCGCCCTGTAGTGTCTTCAAAAACTGCGCTGGCTGTTGATGCATTGTTGCAGTCGCGTCGCTTAAGGCATATGTATCAGGTTGGCTTGTTAGCCTTTATTCGCGACGAGAATCCTCAAGCCAGCTTGCGCTTAATGATGCGAGCGTTGTTGCGCTTGGATAATCTCTATGCAGGGCAACCGGTCAGTCACTTATATTGGGTGGCCGCCGCCGCACTTGAGTCGCAAGCGGATGGTCAATTGCTACCGAAAAAGAGCCGCAAACAACTGTTTGCTCGGGTTGACCGCGAAATAAAACTGCAAACCGACAGCAGCAACTACATTGCCTCACGTGGCGTGATTAAAGATTTGTTGTATTTGATCGCGCTGGCCAATACCAATGGCGTGCTAGCGACACAAGTGCGCGAGTTAACCAACTTACCGAGCTTACCCTTCACAGATCATATGCTTGATGATGAGTATCAGCGCTTGTCAGGTCCAGGGCAAAACGTTCTACGCTCGCTTTCTACTGCCATTCTAGAAGAGTTGGTGGGTGCTAAAGATTTACTCGATCTGATTGAGCGTGGTACAGCGCAAGGTGAACAGTTAAGTCATCTACATTTGATTTTGGCTAAGCTGGAAAAAACCCTGACCATGGTCGGCCTTATCAGCGCGGCTAATGCATTGAGAAAGCATCTAACTTTGGTTGAGGCTTGGAGCCATAATCAAGTTATTGATAACGTAGCAGTTTTAGCCTTGGCTGATACCTTGCTTTATGTTGAGAGTATGGTGGCCGGTTTAGAGCGTGGTGAACGCCAAGCACTCAGCGAGAAAAAAGAAACCATCAGTGAGGCCGATTCCTTTGCACAAAATCAATTGATGGAGGCACGTATTGTCGTTAATGATGAAGCCAAAAGCGGTCTGAGCCTAGCCAAGCGAGCGATCACATCGTACTTGGAATCAGAAGGCGACAAATTGCACTTAGCCAATGTGCCAAGCAGTTTGTTAAATGTGCGGGGTGGCTTGTTGTTCTTAAATCAAGAGCGTGCCGCGGAACAAGTGGGTGCCTGTGCCCGTTACATTCAACAACATATGCTAGAGGCTTCAGTCATGCCATCGCAACCTATGTTAGATACCTTAGCCGATGCGTTGTCGAGCCTTGAGTATTACCTTGAAGGTGGTGTGTTGTTACACGCCAAAGGCAATCGTAGTGTGCTGGATTTAGCCGATGAAAGTTTGCGTGCGCTGGGAATGATGGCGTAAATGCAGAATGCGCTGGTGAATAACTTTGATTGGCAGCAGGGCATGCCCGATTGCGCAAGCGCCGGAGGATTAGTGGTTGCACATCATGCCATGCGCTTCTTGGCCGATGTCAACGGTGTTGTGTTTCCCCGGCAATGGCTCACAGCACAGCTCTGCGAGGATATTATTGCCGAGCAAGGCATCGGTTACCTCAGTGGTGAGCCGGTATTTATGCTTGAACTCAAGCAGCCTGTGCAATTGCCTGGGATGCATTGGCAAAGCTTGCGTCAGTTTATGCTGGATGGCTCTTTAGCCGTGTTTCGTATGCTGGGTTTTGCCAGTCAAATTGGTACCTGGGCGCGCGAGCATCGTTTTTGTGGCAGTTGTGGGCAAGCCATGCAGCAAGCTGTTGGGCATCGCATGATGCAATGCCACCAGTGTCAATTACAGCAATACCCACGCTTAGCGCCCAGCATGATTGTTGTGGTCAGTCGCGGTGATGAAATTCTCTTGGCACGCTCGCCGCGCTTTGTAACCGGTATGTACAGTGCTTTAGCTGGTTATGTCGAGCCCAATGAAACCGTTGAGCACTGCGTTGCCCGTGAAGTGCGTGAAGAAGTCAGTATCGATATTTCAGACATCCGTTACATCACCAGTCAAAACTGGCCCTTTCCACATTCTTTAATGTTGGGTTTCCATGCGCAGTACCAAGGCGGTGAGATTGTCCCGCAGCCCGATGAAATTGAAGATGCGCAGTGGTTTAACATCCACAACCTACCTCCGCTGCCAGCAGAAAACTCCATTGCGCGTTACTTAATTGATTTGTATGTGGCCCAGCGTTTAGGCCGCCCCGAACCAATGCTGCCACGCTAAGCGCGCCGCCAGAGTCATCACTACTAAGATAAACATGGGACGAATAAAACGATTGCCGCCACGGATGGCCAGCCGCGCGCCAATCACTGCGCCTAACATCATCGCTGCGCCCATCCCGATGCCAAGCGCCCAAACCACGTTACCACTGAGAACAAACATGCTCAGCGCAGCACTGTTACTGACAAAATTCATGGAACGGGCTACACCGCTGACGCGCAGCAAATCTAAAGGGTAGAGCAGCAATGAGCTTACCGTCCAAAACGCGCCAGTGCCCGGCCCGGCAACACCATCATAAAAGCCTAAGGTTAGACCTTGCGGCCATTGTCGTGTGGTTTTGATCACCGCTGTGCTACTTTCGCTGGCAGGCGGCGTGCGGCCAAACAGCAAATACACGGCACAAGCAAACACTACGACGGGTAACATCTGATTGAGCCATTCAGCGGGCAGTCGTTGTGCCAGTAAGGCGCCTAGAGCCGCACCGATGGCCGTAGCGATCAAGCCGTTGCGCCATTGCTTGGGCTTGAATAAACCTTTGCGATAAAAAGCAAAACTGGCCGTTGCCGAGCCAAATGTGGCGCACAGTTTATTGGTACCTAAGACGAGATAGGGTGGTAGCCCGGCCATTAGCAGGGCTGGAATCGTCAGTAAGCCACCACCGCCAGCAATGGCATCGATAAAACCAGCGATAAAAGCCACCGCCACTAAAATCAATAAAATATGGGGCTCGGCTACGAGATTGAGAGTCAGAGACATAAAAAACCTTAACCTGTGTAACAACGCACAGAACAGAGTTTGGACGAAAGGGCTTTAGCCACGCATAATGCCAACTTATTAAACACCCATAAGGAAAATTTGCATGCAATTTATTGGGCTTGCCATTGCTTTTTCAGTATTGGTGTTAGTCGTTTTTCTTTTTGCCAGTCGCATATTGCTTGCTGAGCGCTGGTTGTTGGGTTGGCTACGCGGCATGGTCGGGCTGAGCTTATTGGCAGTTGCGCTGGTGGGTGGATTGATTGCCTACGATATCAGTACTTACCAGCAAATCCCACAAGACCAGCCATTGTTTACCCTGCGCATGCAGGCGCAAAGCCCTCATCGCTACCAAGTGACCGTATTAGAAGGTGCCACCGAGCGCAGCTTTATATTGGATGGTGATTTGTGGCAATTGGATGCCCGTCAGCTGAAATGGAAAGGTTTAGCGGATTTAATCGGTTTGCAGCCAGGCTATCGTTTAGAAACCTTAAAGGGTCGTTTTTTAGCCATTGAGCAACAAGAGCTCGCCCAATTCACCGAAGTCGAATTAGCCCGTAGCTTGTACCGTATCGATTTCTGGTATTGGCTACGCACCTTGCAAAAAGACTTATTTATCGTGGATGCCAATGCTTTACGTGTGAACCATCTACCTCTCGCCGACGGAGCTGTGTACAGCGTCAGCCTTGTGCCCACAGGTTTACTGGCAACACCACTCAATAGCGCGGCGAAGCAGGCGCTTAAAGATTGGCAGTGATTAATTGAAATGGCCCGCCCTGCAGGACTTGAACCTGCTACCTGTCCCTTAGGAGGGGACCGCTCTATCCAAATGAGCTAAGGGCGGATAAAGACATTCTGCTAAACAGCCGACCAGCGCGGTGTTTTAGCGCAAAGAATCATACTGATTCAGCTTAATGTTGTCATGCCGATTTTGATTTTTATCTTTTTTGCGCATAACCCGCCCAATCTAAAATTTGCCTCCTGTACGAGCGAGCCATGCCCACGACTGCCACCCTGTACGAGCAGGCCATGCCTGCGATGCTTCTGCAGACTCTGCCCAGACTTTTTCCTGTGCTTGCTTAAGGACGTGTGGCTGAGAGAGTGCACTCGCAGGCGTGGCCAGCTCATACAGCGTAACTTTAAGCCCAACTCTAAGCCAAACTTTATACCCAGCGCACACGGCCTTTTCGCAGCACACTCAAAACCTTGTACGAGCGGGCCATGCCCGCGACTGAATCACAGAACAACTCCCCACACAAACCAAAAAAACAACACCCCCACAAACAAGCGACACAATTTGTCGTATCGCTGTATTACAACTACAGCTCATCAAAGCAGCCAAGGTAAACCCTATGCCAGTTCGTCCGCGTCCATTTAACCTGCGTTGCCCAATTTGCGCATGGACCAAATACTGTCGTCCTAGCAGTGATTGCTACTCTCCATTGGAAGTGCCGATCCGCTGCAAGCGCTGTGGTTGTGCTGCTTTAGAAGTAGAGTGCGGTAAGTATTTACGTCTAAAAGCTTTTTTGAGGGCTCAATTTCTCTTGTAGTAGCACAATAGTAGCGTGATAAAGATTTATTTTATCTTTAAGATCTTGAGCCACCTGCTGAATCTGCTTAAACTCGAGCGCACTTTCAAAGTGTCGATCCGCTCACATTTTCTGCTGATCGACCTGCTAACAGCTTGGAAAGACCATTTTTGCTTAAGGAAGGCTGCTCATGTCGCAACGTTATGCTCCCGGTGTCCGTGTTGAAATCCGTGATGCCGAATGGCGCATTAAATGTGTCGATCGCACCTCCGATGGCGGTGAGCTGCTGACCTGCGAAGGCCTGTCTGAATTGGTCCGTGGCCGTGAAGCAACTTTCTTAACCAAAATCGAACCCAGTATCCGCGTACTGGCACCGGAAGACACTGTTTTAGTCGATGACACCAGCAGCGCCTACCGTGCCAGCCGTTTGTATCTGGCCACGCTGATCCGCCAAGCCCCGCCTGTTGATGAGAAAGTTTATCTGGGCCAACACGCCGCCCTTGATGTGATGGCTTATCAGCTCGAACCCGCACGCCAAGCCCTGCAGCAACCCCGTCAGCGTATTTTGATTGCCGATAGTGTGGGCTTAGGTAAAACCCTTGAAGCCGGTATTTTAGTTAGTGAATTGATTGCCCGTGGCAAAGGCAAACGCATTTTAGTGCTGGCGGTTAAATCCATGCTCAGCCAGTTTCAGCAAGAGTTTTGGAACCGTTTTAGCATTGGTTTAACCCGTCTGGATTCCCAAGGTTTGCAGCGCGTGCGCAACCGTATCCCGACCAATCACAACCCGTTCCATTATTTTGACCGATCCATTATTTCCATTGATACGCTCAAACAAGACATCGACTATCGCCATTACCTTGAGCAAGCCTACTGGGACATCATCATTATTGATGAAGCGCACAACGTCGCCGAGCGCAGCAACCATTCCCAGCGCGCCCGTTTAGCCAAATTACTGGCCACCCGTTCCGATACCTTGATCATGCTCTCGGCTACACCGCACGACGGTAAGCCAGAAAGCTTTGCCAGCTTGGTCAATATGCTCGACCCAACTGCGATTGCTAACCCATCGGACTACGCCAAAGAAGATTTCCGTGAGAAAGGCTTGGTGGTGCGCCGCTTTAAGCATGATATTCGCGAGCAACTCAGCGACAGTTTCCCTGACCGTGATATCGACACCTTAAAAACCGCCGCCAGTCTACCCGAAGAGCACGCCTACCAAAGCCTGTTAGACACCGAGTTCCAAACCCTTAAAGGCGCTGGGGCAGGGCAGTTGTTTCGCACCACTTTAACCAAAGCTTTGTTTTCCAGTCCGGCGGCTTTATTAAGCACCGTGAGCAATCGTGCCCAACGTTTACAAAGAACCTTAGCCAGCGCCAAAACCGCAGAACAACGTCAAGCCATTAACAGTGACTTAGACAACCTGCACACGCTAGCCAATGCCGTAAACAACATTGATGCCAACAGCTTCAGCAAATACCAACAGCTAGTGCGCTTATTAAATGCCGACACAACGGAAGGCCAAGCCTTCAACTGGAATCCTAAAGACGCTACCGACCGTTTAGTGATCTTTACCGAAAGTATTCCGACACTTGAGTTTTTAGAACAGCATCTGCCCAATGACTGCAAATTAAAGAAAGACCAAGTGCTGATTCTGCGCGGCGATATGAGCGACAAAGATCTGGCCAATACCGTCGATACTTTCAACCAGCGCAACAGCCCCGCGCGTCTGTTGATTTGCTCCGACGTGGCTTCTGAAGGGATCAACTTGCATCACCTCAGTCACCGCATGGTGCACTTTGATATTCCTTGGTCCTTGATGGTGTTCCAACAGCGCAACGGCCGGATTGACCGCTATGGCCAAAGCCGCCAGCCGCTGATTCGTTATTTGCTCACCGACAGCGATAACCCGAAAATCAAAGGCGATAACCGCATTCTTGAAGTGCTGATCGAAAAAGACGCCCAAGCCGGTAAAAATATTGGCGACCCCAGCGAGTTCAGCCAGGAAGAAGGCGAGGCCATCACCGCCGAATTGATTGAGCGTGTCAGCAGTGATGACGACAACCTTGATGATCTGATCAATAACTTCTTCAGTGGCGTCGACAGCAGCGGCAATGCGCCGGTGGATTTACTCGATGCCTTTGCCCCGACCAGCACGGCACTGGCACTGGAAGACATGCTCGGCCAGCGTCCAAAAATCTTTAACAGCGACATCGACTACGCCAGCGCCGCGGTCAACTGGCTGCAACAAGAAGCCGGCGTGCCATTACAAGTTGAGATCGACGGTGACAGCTTGCACCTCACCGCGCCCAACGACCTCAAACAACGCCGCCGCTTTTTACCCCGCGAAGTCTGGCCCGAAGACGACCGCTTTGCCCTGACCAGCAACCGCGCGCGCATCAGTGAAGAGCTCAAACGCTGCCGTGAAGAAGACAGCCCTTGGCCGCAGATTCACTACCTCTGGCCGCTGCACCCGGTGATGCAATGGCTCTACGACCGCTCGCTGAATGCCTTTGGCCGCCATACCGCGCCGGTGATTCGCCTGCCGCAGCAGTTGCAAGCCAACGAACACTGGGTGCTGCTGCATGGTGGTTTCCCTAACCGTCGTGGGCAAATGCACCTGCAAAGCTGGTGCGCTGTGCATATTCAAGATCAGCAAGTGATTAACAGCTGCAATCTGCCCGAGTTTCTCCAGCGTATTGATCTCAATACACTGGTCAATCCCGGCCGCAGCAGCGATACCAGTGCGCTGGCTCAACTGCTGCCCATCGCCATTCGCCAAGCCCAGCAACAGCTGCAAGTTGAGCGTGATGACTACGAAGAACGCAGCAACAAGGTGCTCAACACCCAGCTGCAAGCCCTCGATGCGCTCAAAGCCAAACACCTGCAGCAAATGGAAATGGACCTCGGCGCACTCAGCGGTAGTCAGCTAGACAGCCAGCGCGCCAACCGTCAAAGCGAAATTGACCGTCTGTTTGACGATTACTGGGAGTGGCTGGAAAACACCCAGATCATTGAAAAACAACCTTACCTGCAAGTGGCCGCCGTATTCACTGGCCTGCCACATGCCGCCGCAGGAGTCGACAGCGCAACAGGAGCCGCACAATGAACCTCACTGGCATCAGCAATGAAAACGAATTTTACAGCCAGCACTACATGGCTGAAATTTTCGCCGGTGACAGCGATGTCAAAGCGCTCCTGGAAAACTGGCAGCAACAAGAAACCAGCGCCCGCGAACAAGCCGTTACCGAGCAGGATAAACGCAACGCTTGGCGCACACCGTGGAACCGCCTCCAGCACAGCGCCCGCGATACCTTATTGCTGTTCGACGAATACAGCCGCAATCACAAACCACACGAACAGCTCGAACTCGGCCGCGACCTGCTCAGCCAAACCTTGGCGATTTTAAACTTGCCCTATGCACCGCGCGCGCACTACATCGAACACACACAAAGCTATTTACCGCTGCTCGGTGAGTTAAAAAACAGCCAAGGCGAGCCACTGTTATGGATTCTTGAAGCCCAGCCGCTGGGCAATCAGTACGATGCCGACAGCGACCCCTTAGCTTTACCGCTGCACAGCGCCCAGCTTGAAAGCCTGCCGCAATACCATGCCGATACCAGCAAAAGCGCACGCAACGGCAACCCAGACAACTGGCAAAAGCTGCTTTCCAGCACCGTCTTTAGTCAAACGCTGCCGCCACGCTGGGTGATTCTCGCCAGCCCGCACCAATGGTTATTAATCGACCGCAGCAAATACGCCCAGAACCGCCTGATTCGTTTTAACTGGCAAGAGCTGCTTAGCCGCCGCGAAACCGAAACCCTTAAAGCCGTCAGCGTGCTGCTGCACAAAGAGTCTCTGCTCGACGCCAAAGGGCAAACCCTGCTCGACACCCTCGATGAAAACGCCCATAAACATGCCTATGGTGTCTCCGAGGATTTAAAATACGCCTTGCGTGAATGCATCGAGCTGCTCGGTAATGAAGCCACCCAGCAACTTATTGCCCTCGCCAGTCAACAAAACCGTGGCATTTGGAGCGGCAAAAACCAGCTCGACCCCGATGAGCTGTCGCGCCAGTGTTTACGCTATATGTACCGCTTATTGTTTTTGTTTTATATCGAAGCCCGCCCCGAGCTGGGCTACGCGCCGACCAGCAACGATGTCTACCTTAAAGGCTATTCTTTAGAGCACCTGCGCGAGCTGGAACTGATGCCGCTGACCAGCGAACAAGAGCGCCAAGGCCGTTACTTTAATGACTCCCTCAACATCCTCTTTATGTTGGTGGCCAATGGCACGCCCGATCAACAGCAGCACCATGCCGACTTACTCAGCACCGCCAGCCAAACCGGCCGCGATGCCTTTAGCATGGCACCGCTCAAATCGCACTTATTCGACCCTAAGCACACTGCTTTGCTGGCCAAAGTGGTGTTTCCTAACCATCTTTTGCAGCGCATTATTCAGCTGATGTCGCTCAGCCGTCCGGCTAAAGGCAAGCGCCGCCGTGGCCGTATTTCCTACGCGCAACTGGGCATTAACCAACTCGGTGCCGTGTATGAGGCGCTGCTCAGCTACCGGGGTTTTTTCGCCACCGAAGACCTTTACGAAGTACAAAAAGCCGGCGAGACATACAACCTGCTCGATACCGGCTATTTCGTTAATGCCGCCGCCCTTGAACAATACAAAGACGACGAAAAAGTCTACGAACAACACAGCAGCGATGCCTACGGTAATAAAAGCCTGAAGAAATACCCCAAAGGCACCTTTATTTACCGCATGGCCGGCCGTGACCGCGAAAAATCCGCCTCCTATTACACGCCGGAAGTATTAACCAAAAGCTTGGTCAAATACGCCCTCAAAGAGCTTTACGCCCAGCAGCTTGAACCCTTGGCCAACGACCGCCAGCGTGCCGAGCGCCTCTTGCAGTTCACGGTGTGCGAGCCTGCCATGGGCAGCGCCGCCTTCTTAAACGAAGCCATTAACCAGCTCGCCGAGAAATACCTAGAACTGATGCAAAGCGCGCAAAATGAGCGCATTCCCCAGCAGCAGTATGTGGCTGAGCTGCAAAAGGTCAAAATGTATCTGGCCGATAACAACGTCTACGGCATTGACCTCAACCCTGTCGCCGTGGAGCTGGCCGAAGTCTCTCTGTGGCTCAACGCCTTATCTGCTGACCGCTTTGTGCCCTGGTTTGGCATGCAGCTGTATAACGGTAACTCGCTGATTGGCGCGCGCCGCGAAGTCTATAAAACCAGCCAAACCGCGGCGAAAAACAACGACTCCCAGCAATGGCTGCAAAGCGCACCGCAAGCCATCGCCATGGCTCAGCCGCGCAGTGCAGGGCAGATTTGGCACTTTTTATTGCCCGCCGCCGGTATGGCCCACTACAAAGATAAAGAAGTCAAAAGCCTCTATCCCGAACCGTTCAAACAGCTCAGCGAGTGGCGCAAAAACTTTTTAAAACCGCTGGACGCTGATGAGCAGCGCCGCCTCGAAGCACTCAGCGCCAAGGTTGAACAACTCTGGCAACTGCACGCCGCCCAGCAGCGCGAGATTCGCCAAAAAACCAGCGACCCTTACGATATTTATGGCATGCCCAGCACCGGCCGCACCCAAACCAGTTTGGATTACAAAGACCAAGTTCTGGCGCAAGAGCTTTACGCCCGTGACTTAAGCAACAGCAGCGCCTTTGGCCGCTTAAAACTGGCGATGGATTACTGGTGCGCCCTGTGGTTTTGGCCCATCGAACAAGCAGGCGACTTACCCAGCCGCGAAGAATGGTTATTTGAACTGGAAAGCTTGCTGCTTGGCGACACCATTGGCGTGCGTGCCAGTGAGCAACACGATCTCTTTGCCAGCACGCAAAACCCCGAAGAGGGCAAACGCTTTATCAGCCAACACGGCGTGGTCGACACCCAACTGCTCAAGCAAGCCTTCCCGCGTTTTGATCTCGTAGAGCAACTGGCCAACCAGCATAAGTTCTTCCACTGGACCTTACAGTTTGCCGATGTCTTTGCTGGTGCGCCGCAAGCAGATGAAACAACTCCAGCCCATGACGGTGGTTTTGATTTAATGCTGGGGAATCCGCCGTGGTTAAAAGTCGAGTGGAACTCCGGCTCGGTGCTGGGTGACTTTGAGCCGATGTTTATTCTGCGCAAATTCACCGCACCACAAATGGCCAAACTGCGCGATGAAAAATTTGCGGAAAATCCTGCGATTGTGAGCACTTGGCTGGCGGAATATGAGCAAAGTGAAGGGACGCAGTTGTTTTTGAACGATGTGTGTAACTACCCACTGTTACAAGGCGTGCAAACCAATCTGTATAAGTGCTTTTTACCGCAGGCGTGGAGCAATACCAGCGCGCAGGGCGTCAGTGGCTTTTTGCATCCGGAAGGGATTTATGATGATCCTAGTGGTGGTGATTTAAGGAAAGCTGTATACCTAAGGTTGAGGGCGCACTTTCAGTTTCAAAATCAGCGTATTTTATTTCCTATTGGCCACCGCGTTAAATTCAGCACCAATATTTACGGTGCTCAATTAACGAAGCCGCGTTTTAATAGCATCGCTAACTTGTTTATTCCTAAAACCATTGACCTATGTTTTGAGCATAATGGCCAAGGAATCGTTGGTGGTATTAAAGATGAGGAAACCAATGATTGGGATGAGTCAGGGCATCAACACCGCATTATCCAAGTCACTGAAAAGGAACTGGCGCTCTTTGCTCAGCTTTATGACGAGGAAGGCACTGAGCCTTTAGCCGCCCGTTTACCGGCCTTGCATGCTCAGCAATTACTGGCCGTGTTAGAAAAGTTTGCTGCACAGCCCCAGCGCTTGGGCGATTTAAAAAGCCAGTACACATCTTTAGAAATGTGGCATGAAACCAACGCGCAAAATGATGGCACCATTCGCCGCGAAACCAGATTTCCAGCCGATGCCAGCCAGTGGGTGCTATCTGGGCCGCATTTTTTTGTCGGCAATCCTTTGTATAAAACTCCTCGTGAGAAGTGCACAGAAAAAGGTCATTACGACGGCATCGACCTACTAACGATCCCAGACGACTACCTGCCGCGCACCAACTATTTACCCGATTGCAGCCCCGATGAATACCGCGCCCGCACCCCAAAAGTCAGCTGGGTAGAGCAGGGCGAAACGCAGCCTAAGCGTGTGACTGAGTATTATCGGCTGGGACTCAGAAAAATGATTAGTCAATCGGGAGAGCGTTCGTTAATTTCTATAGTGCTTCCTAAAAATGCAGCACATATCCATGGTTGTATTTCATTTGTTTTGCAGAGCACTGCCGAACTTGTATATGCAGGTTGCTTTAGTAGTTCACTCCTGGCTGATTTTTATTTAAAGACAACAGGTGTGGGAAACTTTGGGCGATCACAATTCGAAATGATGCCTCGATTTGAGCTTTGTGGAAGATTGAAAGCACGTTATTTAGCCTTGCTTTCTTTGACGAACCACTACGCCGACCTATGGAGCGACTTCTGGACCCCAACCTTCACCCAACAAAGCTGGAGCATCCGCCCAGACAGCGACCACCCCGGCGCGCAAGTCCTACCACAAGACTTCTTTAACCAGCTCACCCCAAACTGGCAACGCAACTGCGCGCTACGCAGCGATTACGCCCGCCGCCAAGCCCTAGTAGAAATCGACGTCCTCGTCGCCCAAGCCCTCGGCCTCAGCCTTGACGAATTGCTCACCATCTACCGCGTGCAATTCCCCGTGCTGCGCCAAAACGAAGCCGACACCTGGTACGACCAAAACGGCCGCATCATCTTCACCCCCAGCAAAGGCCTCGTCGACGTCGGCCTCCCCCGCACCGCCCGCAAAACCGACCTCGACAACGGCATCAGCTACAGCATCACCCGCACCGCCAACATCGCGCCCCCTGTAGGAGCGGGCCACGCCCGCGACAGCCAACTCACAAACCACAACCCACCCGTAGGAGCGGGCCATGCCCGCGATACCAACCTCGCAGACCACGATATCCCTGTACGAGCGGACCATGTCCGCGACAACGAAAACAACAACACCGAACAAAACATCGCCCTCGGCTGGAACGACATCCAACACCTAAAAGCAGGCGACACCGTCAGCAAAACCTACACAGACACCACCCAGTCCACCGGCCCCGTAGAACGCACCATCATCTACGAGGCACCCTTCTTCAAACCCAATAGAGAAGAAGACTACGCCACCGCGTGGGCGTTTTTTGAAAAATAAACCAAACAAACTAAATAAGGACTTTTATGTACAAAAAATTAGCAATTCTCGGACTTTCAGCAGCGTTTTTACATGGTTGTGCCACTGTGAATATGGAGAGCGATCAGGCCAGTAATAAAGCCAAGCACTTTACAGCGCCATCAGAAGGCTCTGCCAATTTATATATTTATCGCTCAACTTTCGGTGGTCAGGCTCTGAAAAAAGATATTTGGCTCAATGGTGACTGTATTGGTGCATCGGCCAACAATGTCTTTTTTCTAAAAGAGATCATTGGAGGTGGCGCAGAGCATAAAGTATCTACTGAATCGGAGTTCTCACCGAACCATCTATTATTTAACGCTGAAAGCGGAAAAAACTACTACGTTCAGCAATACATCAAAATGGGTGTTTTTGTAGGCGGTGCAAATTTGAAATTAGTCGATGAAGCAAAAGCTCAAAAGACAATAGCCAAACTGAAACTGGCTAGACAGGGTAATTGCAGTAAACCAGCGCCTTAATTATTTATTTTAAAAGGAATGAACTAGCCTGCTTTCATACAACACCTGAAAGCAGGCGACAACAATAAAACTCACACCGACACCACCCAGGCGACTGGGCCAGTGCAACGCTCCATCATCTATCAAACACCCTTCTTCAAACTCAATAAGGAGGAATGTTATGTGGCAGTTTGAGTTTTTTGAAAATAATTAAAATATTAATAAATAATATCTTTTAGAAGGAATATAAAGTGAAACAAGAAATTAAAAATATTAATGCCTATATAATTGAAAGTTTCTCATCTGTTAGTAAAAATGCATATGTAGTACCTAATATACCAGAGAAGAAATTGAATAATGCAGTGAGGTCTATGGGTGTTGCTGACTCAGTTCGATCTATCATAGCGTTATATGATAATACTGTCTTTGGTAGTAGTAAAGAAGGTTTTTTATTAACAGGCAAATCTATTTATATTAAAGAGCTTTTAGAGGATTCTTATGCGATTGCTTTTGAGGAAATTAAATCAGTTGAATATATTAAGGATGTTAAAGTTAATGATAAAGGCAAGGAAAGCGTTGAAAGGCGCATAGAAATAACACAGAAAGATGATAGTAAGTTTGAATTGAAAGGCTTAATGGATTGTGACTATGAAAAACTTGCTGACCTTTTGAGTTTTGCAATAACAGAGTTTGATGAGTTTGAAGAAGAAATTCAAATGCTATCGCTGTCTGAAATGCCGGAAGAATTAAAGATCGCATATGTTAAAGTTATTATTAATATGGCAATTGATAATGATGGTGTTGTTGATGAAAAAGAGATGGCAGAGATTTTTCTACTCATGACTCGTTTAGAGCTGAGCAAGGAGGCAAGGTTCGAAATAAGAAGCTTCTTGTCAACGGCAGGCGATATGGTCAGCACTGAGGAGTTAGTTTCAAAGATAGATAAACTAGTCGTTGCTAGTTACAATAAATCAATAAAAATATCCTTAGTTAAGGACCTGATAAATGTGCATATGAGTGTTAATGAGGGTGAGTATGCGGACTTTGATTTTTTAAATAAAAATAAAAAATTATTTGGTGTTTCAGATGAGGAGATAGAGCTGGCTGTAGATGCAATTAAAATTGATTATAAAATGTTAACTGAAGAGTTTACAGACGCTATTTTTGAAAAGTCGATGAAAGAGCTTGGTGCCAAAGCTGGTGCCGTTGGAGTTCCATTAGCAGCTGTGTATTTGTCCGGCTCTGTAATAGGAATGTCTGCAGCTGGTATGACATCAGGCCTAGCGACAATTGGTATGGGAGGGGTCTTAGGATTTTCTAGTATGGCTACTGGTATTGGAGTTGCCGTACTGGTAGGTGTAGGGGCATATAAGGGCATTAGACACTTTACTGGTGCGAACGAGCTGGATAAAGCCAAACGAAAAGAATTAATGCTTAATGAGGTTATTAAGCAAACGCAGACTACTATTTCTTATTTGATTGATGACTTGAATTTTATAGCAACTCGACTGACAGAAACAATTAAAAGTCACTCAGCGCAAGATGCAAAAATACAACGATTAGTTTTAATGATGGGGCAGCTATCTAGCGCGACTAATGTCGTATCAATAAAGTCTAATGCGGCTCAGTCAAGTAGTTATAAGTTGAGCTCACCAAGAGTACTAGACGTAAAGAAATTAGAAGATTTAACACGAGAACCTACAAAGCAAGCAGCTTATAATGCGGTTTTATCTTTTTATGTGCAAAAGAAAATCTCAAAAGAAGTTGATGGTGAAGAGAAGCTTTTTGAACAATGGGAGCGTAAAGATAATATTTCAACAAATGATTTAGATAAATTGGCTAAAGTTTTTGATGCTGTTGGCTATTACAAACCAGCAGATGTTATTCGCGGGAAAATCTCTGGCTTGTTTTCTTGAATTATGAAAAAAGAACATTCATCACCAATGCTGGTACAAAGGCACCAGCTCGAGCAGGCGGATAATAAAATATCTGATTTGGATATGTTGTTGTCTTCATTGGCTGAAAGCCAGTCAGAAAATAAAGATACGCTTGATTCATTATTAGCTGAAATGGAGAGCATGTTTGAAGGGAAAGGTTTAAATTTTGATGAGAACAACCATTATGTATCAGATGCTCTCAATGAAAGTCTAAATAGTTTAGATGGAGTGGTTTTATACGAAGTGCCTGCTATTACTCTTGTTGAAAAGATTGATGTTGATGAGGGTATGAGTTGGACTGAATACTCTTTAGCTGTTGAGGAGTATGCACAAAGAAATAAAATTGACTTGACCTATAAAGCATTTGATGAGTTACTTTCACCTTCTCAAAAAGTTGAATTAGAAAAGAAAATTCAAAATGACTTTATTTATAAAAACGCACAATGTGATAAATACGATTACTTGATAGCAGGTACGTGTGGTGCTATAGGTGGGTTAATTGATATTTTCTTTGTGGGAACACCGAAAACAGGCGCGCTGACTAAGCAGGCAGATAATTTTGTAGATGGAGCAGTAGAAAAGTTTGCAAAGTTAAATGGTTGGAATGGGCCGCGAGAGGGAAAGGATCCAACTAATAGTGCTATTGGGTTTTTAGAGAATAAGTTTAGAATAAACTATGATCAAGCTACTACTAACGGTAAACACGGCACTGGAGGTGCGGTTAATAACCTTTCTGCAAGTAACCATCATGTAAAAAGTTTAGGTCATTCGCCAGACTTAGTAGGATTGTTTTTTTCTATTTATAATCAATTTACAGACACTTCTAGCTTTGTTTCAAATGGGAAGCTAATAACAATAGATACTGAAACTTTTGAATTAAAGGGCGGTAATTTTATTGCTAAAGTCTTCTGTGGTTTTGTTAACTGGGTAGGCCACTTGTTTTCTGATATGGCAGGGTCTTCTGGTGCACAAGGACGGGGATCAGGAATACCGATACCTTTTTACAATTTTTTCCTGCTCTTGGATTTTGGTGAGTTTGGTCAGCATAAGCAAACTTTTGCGACTATCGCAACCAAAGTGTTTGAGCAAGGCTATGATATGCGTCATGGCCTTGCCATGGCGATACCTGTCTTGATTACAGAGTTGCTTACTAGGGTTATGTGGGTATGTAAGAGCCGTTTTTATCATAAAAAAGATTGGAGTGACTGTATTCCAAGCGCTAACAACCCTGAACTAAGGCGCATGTTGTTTGTCGCACATGGCACACTGTGTTTGTTAGATGCTGGAGATGCTGCTGTTCGATCAGGTGGTGAAATTGTACAGTTTTTACTTCGAACAAACTTAATTGGTTGGGTTAGGTTTGGCTCGCTAGCTTATAAAGAAATTTTGGCATGGAGCAAACAAGGACATATTAATGGGGAAGCTGTAGATGAGTACTTAGAGGCAGATTATAAGCGGATGCTTAATTTGAGATAAAAATCAAAGCGCTTAATCATCAAATAGGCTCACTGGCGGCTGTAATAACTGCGCAAAAGGCTGCTCCAATCCAAGTACTTGAGCGGCTTGATAATACCTGCCCATAGAAACGCTTAAATCGCCTTTTCCCATGCGTTGTAACGTGGCGCGACTGACACCGATGCGTAAGGCAAAAGCCTGTAAGTCATGCATGGGGAAGTGTTTTTTGCGGGCAGCCCTAAGGTATGCTGCCCAGTTACTCTAATATCCGAACACTGTTTTCATAAAGGCTCAAATATAAGTATTTGTGGCTCTTAATGTGGCCTTTTACTCATATTTGAGTATTTTTAGAGTCGTATTAATGTCGCTTGCATAGGTGTAGAGCATTAAAAGAAGGCGCTAAATCACCAGCGTTCTTCATTGAAATGTTCCCAGCGCCGCTGCAGGTAGGGCTTGAGCTTGTTGAGACTGGTCACTTCTTTGCAGAATAGCGTCAGGTTATTAATATCTTGCTGCAAGTTTTCTAGGTGAGTATTAATTTCGCGCTGTGCTGCTTTCATGGTTTTTTTATGGAAGCGTCGATACAAAGCGGCTGTTTTGGGGTCTTCATGCAAAATGTCAGCGTGCTGTGAGCGTAGCTGTGCATATTGACGATTGAGTAGTTCTGTAGCATCAGCCAGATCCCCGCCCAGTTCTTCTAAAGGTGACTGACCAATATATTCAGCATAGAAGGCAAACAGGGTGGTGATGTCGTTATTGTCGCGGGCTTCAATAAGTTCACTCATCAGGCGGTTTTTCTCTTGGCGCGCCTCTTCATTTTGTTCACGGTCGGGGTGCAGAACACGTGCGACGCGGCGGAATAATTTATTGATTGAGCCACCTTTCATCAGTTTGTTCAGCGCCCGCTCGTCATCTTTTATCTGCTGCTCGAATGATTCTTGCTGGCGGAAAAACTCATCAAATCTCGGGTCATCCTGAAAATCAGAGAAGAGCTTCTCAAAAATGCTTGCGTCATCTTCATCAGTCATTTCATCGAAGAAATCTTGTTTACTTTGCAGTTCATCATCTTGGAAAGGGTCAAACGCCTCTGGGTGGATTTTTTCCATAGTGGCGTCCATCGCCTGATAGAGGGCAGTCAGATCAATACCGCCAGCAAAGGGATTGCTCGTAATGGTATCTATGTAGTCCAGTATCCACTCCATCAGCACTTCGCGTTGCCAGGCCGCTAAAGATTTGCGGCCATAAAACACCAGTAGATGCTCGCAACTTTGATACAGGGTTGTAACGTAGGCTTTCTCCTGCTGCTCAACCGCCTCGCTAACCTGTTCGGCGAAGGTTTTGATTTGTTCGCGTAAACGGTCATTTTTCTTTTGTTGATGAGCGACTCTTTCCCATGCCTTGTTGAACAGCTCTTGGCTGGATGATTCGGAATTATTTGTGGTCTTGGTTTGTTTTTTGCCAGTCGTTAATTTCATTTGTGAGCTCTGTACATTGGCCTTGGCGAGAGTGGCTGGGTAAGGGTGTGGGTAAAAAATTGCTCAGGCTAGCATTGTGTAAAGTAGAGGAGCAACTGCACAGCGTTTTCAGGTTTGTTTTACAGGGTATTTTATCTGCACATTCAAAGTTTAATTTTTTGCTACGTCATGCAACAGCAATTACCCGCTTAAATCTACGCTGGTCACAGTTTCGACCCGGTTTTTTCCATAGGTATTATCACCATGCGCTTATTCATGGTTCCACCTTCTTTTAAAGACCTTTATAAGGTGCTATATTTTGCACATAAAGCGCTTAAGTAGCGTTTAAGTACACATAAAGGATCTTTATGAGTCTTTCGAATTTATCAGCATCTGCTATAGCAGAAGAGCTCGGCGAGCGTTTAAAGCAAGCGCGGCTGAATCAAAATCTGACCCAAGCAGAAGTAGCTGAGTCTGTTGGTGTGAGTCGCAGGCAAGTTATCAATGCCGAAAAAGGCAAGGCTCAACTTGAGGTTTTTGTAGCTATTTTGCTCGCATTAAATCTAACCGGCCATTTGGAACTGTTCTTGCCAAAGCAGCAGATATCTCCGTTGCAGCTTGCCCAGTTGCAAGGTCGGCAGCGCCAACGCGCTTCAGGACAAAAAACAGCAGAGCAAGAGGGTGAACCCGAATGGTAATGGAAGTTATCAATGTCCGCTTCAAGCAGCATGAGGTGGGAGCAGTCAGCTTTGATACCCAAACAGGCTTGGGTGCGTTTGAATATGCGCCAAGTTTTATTGACAAAGGTATTGAATTATCACCGCTGAAAATGCCTTTAGCGCAAGGTATTTATAGCTTTCCAGAATTGGATTTTAATACTTTCAAAGGCTTGCCTGGATTGGTGGCAGACTCGCTGCCAGACGATTTTGGTAATGCTGTGCTAAATGCTTGGGTGGCCATGCGTGGTAAGTCTCCAAATGACATTACGACTTTGCAGCGCCTGCAATATACTGGGGCACGCGGCATGGGCGCGCTTGAGTATGCGCCAGCCACCCAGATCAAAAGCCTTAACGCTTCCCAGCAGGTGGACATTGATTCCTTGCTGTCTATTGCCCAAGCGATTTTAAATGCCCGCAATGATTTTTCTGTAGAGCTGAATCAAAATCACGCAGACGACCGAGAGGCGATGCTTGCACTGTTGTCTGTGGGTATGAGTGCGGGCGGTGCAAGACCAAAAGCGGTGCTTGCATTTAATGCTGATTTCACTCAGGCACGCTCGGGGCAAACGGACGCGCCAGAGGGTTTCACGCATTACTTGATGAAGTTTGATGGCGTCAGTGAGCACAATGAAAACCAAGAAACCTTTGGTGATCCACTGGGTTTTGGTGCAATGGAGTTTGTTTATTATCTGATGGCTAAAGACTGCGGTATCGACATGATGCCTTGTCATTTACTGCCTGAAGGTCAGCGCCGGCATTTTATTACTCAGCGCTTTGATCGGGTGGGTAATGAGAAAGTTCATGTGCAAACGCTCAATGGTCTTGCCCATGTGGATTACAAAAAGCCGGGCTCTTTTTCCTATGCAGAACTGTTTGCTGTGTTAAGGCAGCTTAAACTGTCTGCTGTGGATGCTGAGCAGTTGTTTAGACGCATGGTATTTAACATTGTGGCGCGCAACCATGATGATCATGCAAAAAACTTCGGTTTTATGTTGCGCGGTGATAAGTGGGGTTTAGCGCCTGCATACGATTTGGCATACAGCTATAAACCTGGCAGTAAATGGGTTAACAGTCATTGGATGAGCCTTAATGGTAAGCGTGATGATTTTGTGCGCGCAGACTTTTATTCGCTAGAGAAGCTGAGCCCGCTTTTTAGCCGAAGTTTTATCAATAGTGTCCTAGATGAAGTTATCGAAAAGGTGGCTGGCTGGGAAAGGCTTGCGACTGACGCTCAAGTGCCGCGAGTGCTGATTGATGAAGTGTCGCAAAATCTTAGATTGGGTATTTAATGATGACAGCTGCAAGCAGTTGCTAAGTATCCGGCAGGGTAAGGCCGTTGAGGGGCAAGTGAGCATGGTTAGCCTTTAGCTTAATATAAAGTATATTTAGTATTGAGTTGATTTTTACCTGTTAATATAAATTATCTTATCTCTTGATAGGCGGTGCTGCGTATGCAATCTATAAGCCTAATGCGTCCTTCAGAGGTTGTGCATGAACTCGGTACTCGCTTGCAGCAGCAGCGCCTGCGACAAAATTTAACTCAAGCTGAATTG
Organism: Pseudomonas sp.; assembly: GCA_048266525.1. Lineage (GTDB taxonomy): Bacteria > Pseudomonadota > Gammaproteobacteria > Pseudomonadales > Pseudomonadaceae > Denitrificimonas. The sequence continues at coordinate 46,762 of JBLWZG010000002.1, read as the reverse complement.
GCGCAACGCGTGGGTATCTCTGTGCCGACGGTTTCTAATCTAGAAAACGGTAAAAACACGTCGCTGGAAACCTTTGTAGCCGTAGTATTTGCGCTTGGCTTGCAACAAGAGCTGCAGGAATTGTTCAGCAAACGCACTATGACTATTGCAGAGCTGGAGCAGATGTATGCTGAGCCAAAACGTCAGCGGGCAAGTTCAAAAATCGTCACTGCCAAGCCTGAACCTGCGTCAGATGGGTTGAGTGATATTGCAAACAAAAAATCTTCCCAACCTCGCTCAAAACTGTGGGATAAAACGCTGTTTAACTCTGATGATGCGGACGGTAAATAACAATAATTCTCCAGCCAATATGAAACATATCCAAGGCGCTAAGCGATAACATAATGATGATTTACTCATAGCCATGGGTTACAGACCATAAATTGCGCTACCATCTGCCCGCCACTGATCTAACCCAAGCCAATAAAAGGACTTTCCATGCTGCCCTCGCTCATCGCCCGTGAAATCAAATCCGAGCTCGAAAACTTTCTTTCCAGCAGTTTTCCGATGACCACCGCAGGGTTTCAAGGGCAGGGTGATGCTGGCTTGATGGAGCAGTTTCTGCATGATCCGCAGCAGCCTGATAACTTACTCAAAGGCCCGTGGCTGGAAATCAAACTGCCATTTCGCACCGCATCCAGCAGCGCAGAGTCGCCGTTGACCCATGTGCAGCTGGGCTTTGCACCCTATATGCATCAGCAGCGCGCGTTTGAGCGTTTGGCCAGTCTGCAGCCACAATCAACCTTGGTGGCAACCGGTACCGGTTCGGGTAAAACTGAGTGTTTTTTATATCCGATTTTAAATTACTGTCTGCAAGAGCGCCGCCAGGGTATTAAAGCCATTATTGTCTACCCGATGAATGCTTTGGCCACAGACCAAGCTCGGCGTTTTGCTAAGGAAGTGGCTGGACTGTCGGCGCAATTAACTGTGGGCATGTTTACCGGTGATGGCGGCTCGGACTCACGGATGATGAGCCCCGAGCAGGTGATTACCAACCAAGACACCTTGCGCGATAATCCGCCAGATATTTTATTAACCAACTATAAGATGTTGGATTTCTTGCTGATGCGCCCCAAGGATCAGCGTTTGTGGCGACATAATCTTAATACTCAAGATCTACTGCGCTATTTAGTCGTGGATGAGCTGCATACCTTTGATGGTGCGCAAGGGACTGATTTAGCCTGTTTGATTCGTCGTTTGCGCGACAAGTTACAGTTACAAGACAATTTAGCTTGCGTCGGTACCTCGGCCACTATTGGTGGTGAAAGTGCACGTCGGCAGCTGGCTGACTATGCCAGTCAAGTGTTTGCCACAGAGTTTTCGCTCGACAGTATTATTCTTGAAGACCGAGTGTCGGTGGACGAATACCTTGAGCAGTTTCAAGGCAATGCAGCACACGACAGTGCCAACCCAATGCCGGATTTGCGTGCGGAATGGCCTGATGTCTATGAGCAAGAGTTGCTGCCCGGTGCCTTACCGCAAGGTGTGTATCTGCGCCGTCAAGCCGAATTGTGGTTTGGCAAGGATCTAGCCCTAGACAGCGCGGATCCTGCGCTGTACCGAGCGGCCTGTGTCAGCTTGGGTGAACACCTGCACCAGCACACTGCTTTTTTAAGTCTGCTACGCGCCGCCAGCCAATTGGTTGATGTGCGCCAGTTGGCTGAGCAGTGGCAGCAGGACTTTGCTTTATCTAGCACTGAGTACGCCTTGGCATTGCTCGATAGTCTCACTGCGCTGATTTCTACTGCACGGATTTGGGCCGATGATACACGGCAAAAAGTGCGGCCATTTTTACAGGTGCGGGTGCAACTGTGGTTACGTGAATTGCGCCGTATGTTAGCCAGTGTCGAGCTGCAGCCGCGCTTGGTGCATTCTGATGATTTAATCGATCCCACCCAGCCGCTGCATTTGCCGGTTATCCATTGCCGTGAGTGTCACTCGGCAGCTTGGGGTGCAATGCGTACTCAAGGTGAGCGTTCTATCAATCCTGAGCTGTCGAGCTTTTATGCGGGTTGGTTTGCGCAATCGCCAGATTCAGTGCTGATGTATCCGCTGGTTGACGGTGAGGAAAAACCGGCGAACGGCTCACGGTCCGATGAAGTGCTGAATCTATGCAGCCAGTGCTGCGAGTTAAGGCCAGCGCATCAAGACCACTGCCAAAGTTGTGATAGGCCGATGCTTAAAGTCTGGTTGCCGCATTTGGTTAAGCAGGTCGAACGCCAAGGCCAGACTAAAAATATTCGCACTGATGATTGCCCACGTTGCAGCGCCAGTGGCAGTTTGATGGTTTTAGGTTCGCGTGCGGCCAGTTTAGCCAGTGTAGCGATTGGCCAAATTTACGGCTCGCACTGCAATGATGACCATAAGCTGATTGCCTTCTCTGACTCGGTACAAGACGCCGCGCACCGTGCTGGTTTTTTCGGTGCACGTACTTACGCGCAAACCATACGTCAGGCGCTGGCCCATGTGGTGCGTAAAGAAGGCGACAATATGGCCTTGTCGCGCTTTATTGAAGAAGTACCACGTTACTGGCAGCGTAAACTTGATAATAACGCGAGCTTTGTCGGCACTTTTATTGCGCCCAATATGCAGTGGCTGTCCAGCTACCAGCAGATGCTTATGACGCAAGGTGCAGAGGTCCGTGATGACTTGCTCCATTTAGTCAGTCAGCGCCTGCGTTGGGAGGCGCTCACAGAACTGGGCTTGCGCTCGCGCATTGGTCGCACTTTAGAGCGCTCGGCGGTTGCGGTGATTCAGCCTGATCCGGCGGCGTTAATTGGCTGTGTGCACACCTTACTTAAACACTGGCAAGAAGAGCTGGGTCAGTTACGCCATTTGCAGCCTAAGCAGGTACAAACTTTTTTATTGGGGTTTTTACACCGTTTACGCCAGCACGGTGCGTTTTATGACCCTGTGCTAGAGGGTTATGTGCGCGAGGGTGGTACAACATTTTTGCTCAAACGCATCCCATGGCTGCCCGGTTATGGTTTTTCTGCGCGCCCACCGGCGGCGCTTACACTGGCACCGGTCAGTAGTAGTTTCCAGAATCTGGTTGGCAATGGCTCGCAGTGGTATCAGCACTGGTTTAATAAAACCATTGCTGCTGGCGATGAGTTTTTCGCCAGCGCTGAATACGAACAGGCCATACGGATTTTGCTGACGGTATTGAGCAAAGGGCAGTGGCTTAAAGAGCTGGCTACCAGCAAGGGCGAGAGTGCCTGGCTGTTACAAACAGAACGCTGGCAACTGGTGACAGCGGTGGCCAGTTTTGCTTGTGATCGCTGTAGTAATCGACAAACCATTGCCAGCCAGCAACAAGCGGACTGGATGCATCTGCCGTGTTTGCAGGCCAGTTGCAGTGGCCGCTATGCACCGGTCAATAGTGGCCAGCAAGGACAGTTGGCCTACCGCACTTTGCCCAAGCGTTTGGTCACCAGTGAGCACACCGGCTTACTGGAAGGCAAAGAGCGTTTGGCGATTGAGAAGTCCTTTATTTATGGCGATAAAGCCTGGGATGTAAATCTGCTGTCTGCCACACCCACCTTGGAAATGGGGATTGATATCGGTGATTTATCGGCGGTGTTGCTCTGTTCCGTGCCGCCGGCGCAAGCCAACTATTTACAACGTATTGGTCGTGCGGGGCGCAGTAACGGTAATGCCTTGGCGTTGACCATTGCCAATGGTAATAACCACGACAACTATTTTTACAATGAACCGCTAGAAATGATCGCCGGCGACGTCGCCACGCCGGGTATTTTCTTAAATGCCATGGCGGTATTGGAACGCCAGCTGATTGCTTATTGTTTTGATCGCTGGGTTGCCACCGGCGTCAGTGAAGATGCTATCGCGCCAACCTTGGGTGCGGTTTTAAATGGTTTGCAGCAGGGCAAAGACGCGCCAGTACAGCGCTTTCCCAATAACCTACTCAGTTTTATTGAAGAGCAGCAAGAGCCGTTACTCGGCCGCTTTGTGCAACTGTTTAGCGAGCTGGACGATGACGGCCGCGAGCATTTGCGTACTTTTATTGGCTTGCAAGCTGCTGACGCTGATACTGCCTTAATCACAGCAGAGCAGGGCGAGCACACGCCATTAAGCTGGCGTATTGTTAATCGTCTGCAAGAGCTACTTGAGAGCCGTGAAAGTCACCGCAAACGCGCCAATGATCTAAAGAAAAACCATGATGCTTTGCAAAAGCAACCTGCTGATCCGGCTCGTGATCAGCGTTTGGATGATTTAAAGCGTGAGCGTTCAGCCTTGCTGGCGTTGATCAGCAGCATTAATAAGCAGCCGACGCTCAACTTTTTTACCGATGAAGGCTTGCTGCCCAACTATGCCTTCCCTGAAGAGGGTGTGACGCTTAACTCGGTGATCGTGCGTAAAACAGATAAGAAACAAGATGACTCAGCAGGCGCTCAGCAAAGCTATGAGCAAGTTACCCTTAAGTTTCAGCGCCCCGCGCAAGCCGCGTTAAACGAGCTGGTGCCCGACAGTGTATTTTATGTCTCAGAGCATAAGATCAGCATCGAGCAAGTAGATTTGCGCTTATCCACACCCAGTGAATGGCGTCTGTGTCCCAGCTGCCATTACAGTGAAGACGTGACCCTATCCGGTGATCAGCACAGCGCCTGTCCACGCTGCGGTGACCCGTATTGGGCCGATGTGCAGCAAAAACAGAACATGCTCAAATTGCGTCAAGTCTATGCGCGAGCCAATTCGCGTTATGACCGTATCAGCGATGACAGTGATCAGCGTGAGCCAAAGTTTTTCCGTCGTCAGTTGTTAATTGATATTGAGCAAAAAAACTGCACTAAAGCGATGCGTATTGATAACCCAGAAGTGCCCTTTGGCTTTGAGTTTGTGCGCAGTGCCACCTTTCGTGAAGTGAACTTTGGTGAGCAGTTTGGTGAAAATAATAGCTTCGATGTCGCCGGGCAAAGCAGTGTGCGCAATGGTTTCCAGATTTGCCGACACTGCGGTATGGTGCGCCGTAAAAAGCCCAAGCCGGGTCAATTTGAGCATGCGTTAGATTGTAAGCTGGCCCGTGCTGATAGCGTTGCAACAGAAGCCGATTGGTTTGAAAGTTTGTATTTGTTCCGTGAGCTTAAATCCGAAGCCGTGCGTATTTTATTGCCGTTGGCTGATGTGGCTGAATCTGAGATTGCGCGCCGTTCGTTGATTGCAGCGATTAACTTAGGTTTAAAAGAGTATTTCCGCGGTGCTGTGCAGCACCTTGAAGTCACTGAAATGCTGGAGCCCAGCAGTACCGGTAATAAACAATATTTAGTGATTTATGACCGCATTCCCGGCGGTACTGGTTATTTAAAACAGCTGATGATCAGTCCTGCGGCATTGTTTGACATGCTTGAAAAAGCTCAGCATAAACTCAGCACTTGCAGTTGTGTCAGTGATGAAAGCAAAGATGGCTGCTACAGCTGTATTTTGGCGTACCGCAATAGCCGTCATCGTCAGGATATTTCCCGCCAAGCCGCGGTTCAGGTGCTGAGTAAAATCCTGCATAACCAAGATAAATTGGTGCCTGTGGACGGCCTGAGCGAGGTGCCAACCAATCATATTTTGGAAAGTGCTTTGGAAGAGCGCTTTGTCCAGGCGCTGGCTAAGCACTTTAAAGTCACTAAAGAGCGCATCAATAATAAGCCCGGATACTGGATTGATACGGGCACAAGCATTTGGGAATTGGAGCCACAGGTTGAGTTTGCTGAAGCGGATGGCGTTTTAAACACCCGTGCAGATTTTGTTCTGCGCCCGCACAAACAGGCACAGCGCAGCCAAGAGACTGAGCTAATTATTTACACTGATGGCTTTGAGTATCACTGGGATAAGCTTACCGATGATCTACGCAAGCGTTTAAGTTTGTTGCGTTCCGGTCGTAAGGTATGGGTGTTGACCTGGGATGACTTGGACTTACACAGTACTGAGCAGGCGGTGAGCATGCCGCAGCTGTTATTAAGTTGCGTACAGTCAAGCAGTCCTGGGCAGGTGCTCTGGAAAAATCTAGCACCATTATACAAGTGGCGTACTGACAGCCAGGTGCGCGGATTATTCGAGCAGGGCAGTTTCGCCTGGCTCACAGCATGGCTCGCCAACCCTGTCACGACACAGCAAGAACTGTTTGAGTCGGCGCTGTGTGCCGCAGTCCTGCAACTTGCGCCCAATCCAGATCTTGATCAGTTTGTTGCGCAGCTAAAAAGTAACGCAGAGGATTGGCATGAGCCCGTCTTAACCGCTTTGCCGAGCCAAGCGCAGGTGTGGAATGCACAAAGCGATAATCACAACCCTGCGCAAAGCGCATGGCAATTGCTCAGTTACCTTGTCCCCGAAGAGCGCAAAAGCCTGACCACGCCTAAGCCGCGCATCCATGTGCTGCTATCGCTCAATGACAGTTTGGCGCAGAAGCCAACAACCGAAGGCTTTTCTGCTGCGCAGAGTTTAACTGCGCAATCCAAAAGCTTTAAGGATAAATGGCGGGCGATCTGGCAGGCTTTCAATGTGCTGCAATATGCGCCAAGTTTTAGTGTGGCGACGCAATCAGGGTTACAGGCAGGGCTGTTTACTGAGCTGTTAGCCGAGCGCGCTGACGCAAGCGCAGAGGATATGTCCACCACTGCGGTAATGGACAGTGCCTGGCTGGATGTCCGCGAATTGAGTTGTTTAAATACTGAGCAGGTGCAGGCGCTGCAGTCTATGACCTCATCAGCGCCTGAGGTGGGTGTGGATTTACTGAATAGCGATGGTGCCACCATCGGCACGGCTGAATTGGCGTGGCAGCATTTAACCGTTGCAGTTTTTACGGAAGAAATTGATCAATTTTCTGAACTGCAAGGTTGGCAGTGTATTTCACTGCAGTCGGACAACTGGCTCGAGCAGCTTAAAACAGCCTTAGGAGAGGAGTAAATCATGTCTAAATTACACCCCAAAGTGGCCTTAGGTGATGGTTTTTTACAGGCGTTTGCGGCCATTCCGCGTGCTCAACAAAAAGCCGTGATGAGTTTTGTCAGTAAGTTTCGTGCCAACCCGCGTGCGACGGGTATTAACTATGAAGTGATCCGCAACGCCCGTGACAGTAATTTCCGATCGGTGCGTATTGATCAAAACTATCGCGGTATCGTTCTCAGTCCTGAGCAGGGCAATGTCTACATTTTGCTGTGGGTTGATAAGCATGATGATGCCTATGCTTGGGCCATGCGTCATCGTTGCCAAATTCACCCAAACACCGGCTCCTTACAGTTGTTTGAAGTCGAGCACGAGCTTCTCAGTGAGAGCGAAGAAACTAGGCAACCTGCAAGCGCTGCAGAGCATGCTCAGCACGTCGAGACTCAAAGCCCAGCATCGCAAGATGCTGAGTCGAGCAAACCTTTGTTTAATTTAGATGAAGCAACCTTGTTGAGTTTAGGTGTGCCGCAAGAACGTCTGGCTTTAGTGCAAGCCTTGGGCAGCGAGCAGGCGCTAGAAAAAGCTGAAGCACGTTTGCCTGTTGAAGCTTTTGAAGCCTTGTATTTGTTGGCGGCCGGCACGTCTTTGACTGATGTATTACAAGAATATGCTGCGCCTAAGCAGCACTCAGTAGATACGCAAGACTTTGAAGCGGCATTAGAACATCCAGCCACTCAGCGCCGTTTCCATGTGCCTGAAGATGAGCAAGAGTTAGGCCGTATGCTCAATGCGCCACTGGAGCGTTGGCGTGTGTTTTTGCATCCGTCGCAGCGTCAGTTGGTTGAGCGTGATTGGAAGGGTCCGGTGCGGGTTTTGGGTGGCGCAGGCACAGGTAAAACGGTGGTGGCTATGCACCGCGCCCGTTGGTTAGTCGCGCATCCAGAGTGGCCGAAAGGGGCGCGTTTATTGTTTACCACCTTTACCAGTAATTTAGCTTTAGATATTGCTGATAACTTACGTAAAATTTGCACGCCAGAACAATTTCAGCGTATCGAAGTGGTTAACTTAGATGCCTGGGTCAGCCAGTTTGTAAAGCGTAATGGCTACCAATCCAGCATCATTTATCCAGGCGGCCGTGATAAGCACTATGATCAGTGCTGGACGCAAGCCATGGCCTTAGTGCCAGGCGAGCTAGGACTGCCGGAGAGTTTTTATCACGAGGAATGGCAGCGCGTGATTTTGACGCAACAAGTGCGTAGCCGCCAAGAATACTTCAGCGCCAGCCGTGTGGGCCGCGGTGTGGCCTTAAATCGTCGTCAACGCGCCGATATTTGGCCCGTGTTTGAAGAGATGCGTGAGCAGTTGGCGCGCGGTGGTTTTGTTACCGCAGAAGATGCAGTGCACTACGCTCTTGAGTTGCTTAGTAAAGGTGATGATAAGCGCAGTTACCATGCTGTGGTGGTGGATGAAGGCCAAGATTTTGCTGCTGAAGCGTTAAAGCTTTTACGTGCCTTGGTTCCAGAGCAGCCTAACGATATGTTTATAGTCGGTGATGCCCACCAGCGGATTTATCAACGTAAAACCACCCTCAGCCAATGCGGCATCAATATTGTTGGGCGCGGGCGTAAGCTGAAAATCAATTACCGCACCACAGAATTAATCCGTCGCTATGCCACTGCGCTGTTAGAGGGTGTCGAAATTGATGATCTAGATGGCGGCCTTGATGGCACTAAAGATTATCGCTCGTTGATCTTAGGCCAAGCGCCAATCGTGCAGAACTGCACTGATTTAGCCAGTGAAGGGCAGTGGATTGTGCAGCAGATTCAGCAATTGCAAAGTGAAGGCGTCTCCTTATCAGAAATATGCATCGTAGCGCGCACCAATAGACTGTGCAGTGACTATGAGCAGATCCTACAAAGCGAGGGCTTGCCAACGCACACCCTGTCACGGCAAAAAGTCGATGATCGCTCTAAAGACGGCGTGCGCTTTGCCACTATGCACCGGATTAAAGGTTTAGAGTTTCGCTGTGTGATGATGGCAGGGATTAACGATGGCGTAGTGCCTTTGCGAGTCGCTATGCAGGCCTCACAGGATGTCGTGGAGCAGCGTTTAACTGACTTAAATGAGCGCGCATTATTTCATGTGGCTGCCACACGTGCTGTGCGTTATTTGTATATTTTGAGTCACGGTGTACCGAGTCAATATACTGAAAATATAATGATTTAGGGAAATGCTGAATAAATCAAAAAATGTCATTGCGAGCGTAGCGAAGCAATCCAATTAGCTTTATGTATCAACACGTTAGCGATTGCCGCGTCGCGTTGCTCCTCGCAATGACTTAATTAATCAGTGATTCCTTAGAATAAGCTCTGGGGCAGTCTTTCTCGGTAAACATTAGTGATAAATTTAGACTCGGCTGCAGGCTGCATATCTAAAAATGTGGTGTAGAAATATCAGGGCTTTTAAATAATGAACACATACCTTGATGTACCGTTTAAAGACAAAGACGCTGCCAAAGCGCTAGGTGCTCGCTGGGATGTTCAGGCCAGAAAATGGTACATACCTGAAGGCTCGGAGCTTGCTCCATTTCATCGATGGTTATCCAGGGAGCTGCAAACAGCGCAGCCGCAGAGTGCTGTAGTCAGTAGCGAGCAGGCGGCTAGCTATTCAGTGGCTAGCATTCAAGGCATTCCTTTGTCGCAGCTGCTTAGTCATGTGCAACGGGTGGTGGCGGCTGCTTTTCAGCAAGGTGTTTGGACATTAGTTGAAGTCATGCAAGTACAGGCTAAAAATGGCCATGTGTATTTGGAACTGTCTGAACGTAATGCGGCAGGTCATGCGTTAGCGACTGCTCGTGCGGTTATCTGGGCAAATATTGCGGATCGTATCTTGCCAGACTTTCAACGCGCCACCGGTGTGACACTGGCGCAAGGCATCAAGTTGTTGGTACGAGCTCGTCCTTCCATGCACAGCAGATTTGGTTTTAGCTTGGAAATTGATGCCATAGATCCTGACTATACTCTGGGTGATCTTGAAGCTAAAAAACGTGAGATTCGTACAGGTTTGCAGCAAGAAGGTATTTTTAATACTAATCGCCAGCTCCCTGCAGCATGGGACTTTAATCATGTCTTAGTTATTGCGCCGGAAAATGCTGCTGGGTTAGGTGATTTTCAGGCAGAGGCAAAACGTCTGCAGCACTTTGGTTTATGCAGGTTTTACTATGAGCACAGCCTCTTTCAGGGAGAGCAAGCCAGTATTCAGATCTGTGCAGCTTTAGAGCGAGGACTCAATCAGTGCCGAGAGTTAGCTATCAAACTTGATGCAGTTGTTTTAATTCGTGGTGGCGGTGCAGTCAATGATTTAGCTTGGCTGAATAGTTATGAGCTGGCACGAACAATTTGTTTGATGGGTATTCCTGTCTTTACCGGCATTGGACATGAGCGCGACAGCACGGTCCTCGACGAAGTAGCGCACACCAGCTTTGATACGCCCAGTAAGGTCATCAGTGGCATTGAGCAGCTTATTTTTCAACGGGCACAGGAAGCTCGTGATGACTTCAAGCGAATAGAAACGCTTGCCGCCTCCATGATAGATAAGCAGCGCCGAGCAATCGAAGCAGGGATGGCGCAGGTGCAAAATGGATCGTTACGTGCTGTGCATGCTGCTCGAGAAATGTCACGTAGCAGAGTGGATGTGATCCGCAATCAGTCACTGGGCCAATTAAACATCGCACGCAATCAGATCCCTAGGCTGATGGCTCAGGTGAGCAGCGCAAGTCTAAGCGTGCTAAAGGAAGCGCGTAGTCATTCTAGAAGTCGGCTGGACATGATTGTGGAGCGCAGCCATCGTGATGTGTTGCGTAGCCGTGAAGTGGCACAACAGCGGTTTTTAATGATTCGCCATGAAGCAGGTCGACAGTTAATTTATGCACGTAATGAAACAGTCGGCTCAATGCAGCAGGTGCGCTTAGATGGCGAGGCTGTCTTGCGTAATGCGCGTAAATCAGTTGCGAGCGAGTTTGACGGTATCTTGCAACGCACTAGGCAGTCGAGTTACCGCAGTCAGCATGATCTTCAGCAACAAATGCAAATGATGCGCTATGAGGCTCAGCGCAGCCTAAAGAGCGCAAAAACCTCTGCTGATGCAATGTTGCGTGAGATTACAGGACAAGGCCCGCACAAGACCTTAGCACGGGGCTTTGCCATGGTGCGCAATGCTCAGGGCGTGCCCGTTACCAGTCCTGCAGTGGTAAAGGTTGGTGAAATACTGGAAATTGAGTTTAAGGATGGCTTCTTAGAGACAGAAGTCAGCCGTATTAAAGGAGAGCAACAATCATGAGCCAAACAACCTTCAAGTCTGCTTACCAGACCCTGCAGCAACATGCAGAAACGTTGCGCAATCAACAAGAACCCAATATTGATGATCTATTGAACATCGTTACCGAGTCTGTTGCTGCGTATAACGTCTGTAAAGAGCGCATTGATGCGGTAGAGCAGGCGATGCAAAAAGCATTGAGTGGTACTGATATTGAAGAAAATCAGCAGTTTTCGGATTCTATAAAGCAGCAAACAGCATCCCCTGTTTCTGAAAGTAATCAGCAGACTCACAGCGCTTCAGCTCCTGATTACGATGCTTTTGATGAGGATATTCCGTTTTGAGACAAATCGGCGTGTAGAGCTTTGCGCTTAGGGACGGATAGATTTTGTTGAACTCTGTTCATTTTTATCAATGTTAGGTGCTGCAGGAACTCACACATGAGCTTATTGCAAGTGATAAATTAAATATTGTGCTTTTGCGCAGGGCACGACACAACGCAGGAGAACCCGCCCTAAACCAGGCTTTCAACCCCTTTGTAGAACTCAAACGAGGATTCGAGGGGAGGGAGCATGAAAAATACTGCAGTTAATAAGAATTAAAAATGATTGATTGCGCTTGGCATGCAGTCCTAGCCTAAAAGCAATTGCTCTTTATTCTGTCTGAACGGCTGATGCTGCTTTTGCTGGCCTGCGTTTTTTCGGCCAACTGTTCTTCGATTGTATTGAGATACAAATCAAAGCCTTAATCATCGAATAAACACAATAGCTTTGGGTATTCCTCTGTGGGTAGATAAGCTTTCTCAGCAAAAACGCTGTGCTACATAAAGCAAAACCGCCCCAAATGGGGCGGCGTAGCTTTGCATGATGTGGTTACTTGACGCTGAGTTTGCGGCTGTTTTCTACAGCTTTGCGCTTCGGTAAAACTAAGTGCAACAGACCTTCTTCGTAGCTGGCTTGCGCATTTTCTAGGTCGATCTCGGTTGGCAGTTCAAAGCGACGTGCAACGCTGCCATAGTAGCGTTCGCTACGCAGGTTACGGTTGCCTTCGGCAGAGCTATTCTTCTGCTGAATCTCTGCTTTAATACTGACCACAGCACCATCAATATCAACGTGGATGTCTTCTTTTTTAACACCGGGTAACTCGGCTTGAACCTTGTAAACATCGCCTGCTTCTTCAATATCAACCTTGATGCCTTGCGGCAGTGGATCACCATGCAGAGGCTTGATGTAAAAACCGCCCAGATCGCCCATCAACTCGTCGAACAGGCGGCTGCGTGTAGGGAACATGCTCATGGAAATTCTCCTTTGTGGTCTTGGTATGTCTAAATATATAAGAACGAAATTAGAGATTTCAAGGGCTACTCATGCTTAAAATAATTTGTTTAAAAACAGCTGCTTACCTATAGAATATGAACTTGAACCTGTAAAGGTCATATATGCAAAATCCTCTGCTCGCACTGCTTCATCGCTTCAAGTAGCTGTGTGACTGCAGCGCTAACAGGATCTTTAGCTAAACCAACAGCAGGGTTTGTAGCTTTAACTAAGAGCGCTCATATAACTGCGGCTCAAACTATGCACATTATTGTGCGCTGTGTGATTGTTGCGAATTGATTTTTAGCTCTCAGTGATGAGTACTTGGTTGGGTGCATTCGCACTGCCAGGATAATGTATATACATAAACATATTGCTCGCAATGTGGCAGCTAGTTCTTGCTGATTATGTGTGCTCAGTGTGTGGATGATAGAGGTATGACATGCGGTGGTTTTTATTTGTGCTATTTGCTTTGCTCAGTGCCTGTCAGCTTATGCCTAAACAGCAGGCGGCTGCTGTGCCCATTACAGTGGTAACAGGGCAGCCGTTACCTGAGTGGCAAAGTCCAGCTGAGCGTGATAATCCGCGTTTGGGCTATATCCTTGACTTGCGCAGCGGTGCAACCCTCAACTTGAGTCAGTTGCTGGCTGAACTGGCTGAGGCACCTTTGGTTTTGTTGGGTGAAAAGCACGATAACGCGGATCATCACGCCTTGCAGTTGTGGTTGATTCAGGCCTTAGCAGCACAGCGTGCACAGGGCAGTGTGGTGATGGAGATGCTTGCGGTGACGCAGCAAGAGGCTATCAATCGAGTGCAAAACCAGTTGCGCGCAGGCCCTATGCCGCAAGATTTGCCCGCCGCACTCGATTGGCAGCAAGGCTGGGATTGGCAACACTATGATGAGCTTGTGACGCATCTTGTGCAGCAGGCCTACCCATTACTGGGCGCAAATTTGGACCGTGAGGGGTTAATGGCTATTTACCGTAATCCGCCAGAGTTGATCGGTGCTGAGTCGACCCAAGAGGATGTCACTTTGCGTTTAACTGAACAGATCCGTGAGTCTCATTGTAATAAGCTACCAGAAACACAGTTGCCTGCGATGTTAGCTGTGCAGCAGCAGCGCGATCGTAGCATGGCGGCAGTTCTGCTGGATGCACCACGCCCTGCATTGCTGATCGCAGGTGCCTATCATGTGCGTTATGACTTAGGTGTTCCTTTGCATATTCGTGACTTACAAGCCTCTGTTGCCAGCCAGCAGCGTGTATTGATTTTTGCCGAAGCCAATCAGGAGGTTGAGGCCGGCAGTGCGGATTTTGTTTGGTATACCCCAGCGGTTGCAGCGAAAGATTATTGCGCTGATTTGTAAAATAGCCAGCTGTATGGCTGTGCCTGAGAACAGTAAGTAAGGTGCACAAAGCGGGGAAACTACGTTGTTGAGCAATACATAAAAATCTGTGTTTTTGTCGATGGTGCAAACTTAAGATTGGTCGATGAAACCATAGCTAAACTAAAACTGGCTCAACAGGGTAACTGTAGTAAACCTAACCCTTACTATACTGCGGTCAATACATAAGCCTGTTTTCATGACGATTGTAAAAACAAGTGACGCAGTTTGGCTTGGCTCGTAAGTAGACTTAATGATAAGTATTTATAGGGGCGGGTTCAGGTTAAAAGATGCCTCAACTTGGTGCTAAGATTAATGCCTTTGCACTGTTGTGGTGCGCTTTTCTCTTTGCTTGCGCTGTTAGACCCCGTAATAGCGGCTTTTTATGTTTGGCACAGCACTTGCAAACTCCTCTGTAAAGCAGCGTTGCGCTGCAGTTGTTAATTTGACTTAGAGGAGTCATGAGCCATGTCGAGCAAGACCCAATCACTGATTAAGCAACATCATGCCCAATGGGTAGACCTACGCTTTACCGATACCTTAGGTAAAGAACATCACATTACTTTCCCATCAGAAACTTTAGATGAAGAAGCCTTTGAAGAAGGCAAAATGTTTGATGGCTCGTCGATTCATGGTTGGAAAGGCATCGAGGCATCCGATATGACGCTGTTGCCGGATGACTCCACTGCAGTGATGGATCCGTTTGCGACGGTGCCGACGGTGATTGTGCGTTGTGATGTGGCAGACCCGACCACCTTGTCTAACTATGACCGTGATCCACGTTCGATTGCGCAGCGTGCCGAAGTGTATCTGCGCTCCACCGGTATTGCTGACACCGCATATTTTGGTCCAGAGCCAGAGTTCTTTGTGTTTGATGCGGTGACCTGGGAAGAGTCGATGAACAAAGTGGGTTTTGAAATCCACTCCGGTGAAGGCGCTTGGGCAACCAAAACCTTAGCCGAAGGCAAAAATAGCGGCCATCGCCCACGGGTGAAGGGCGGTTATTTTCCTGTTCCGCCTGTCGATTCTTTGGTCGATGTACGCACCGCTATGTGTGATGCCATGAAAGCGATGGGCTTGGGTATTGAAGTGCATCACCATGAAGTGGCTAACGCGGGCCAGTGTGAAATTGGTGTGCCGTTTAACACCCTGGTGAAAAAAGCCGATGAAGTGCAGTTGCTGAAATATTGTGTGCACAATGTCGCGCATGCCTTTGGCAAAACCGCCACCTTTATGCCGAAACCATTGGTGGGCGATAACGGCTCAGGCATGCATGTGCACCAGTCCTTGGCTAAAGATGGTAAGAATTTGTTTGCGGGTGATAGCTATGCCGGTTTGTCTGAAATGGCCCTGCATTATATTGGCGGCATTATTAAACATGCGCACGCGTTAAATGCCATTACCAACCCCGGTACTAACTCTTACAAGCGTCTAGTGCCTGGCTTTGAAGCCCCAGTGATGTTGGCTTACTCAGCACGTAACCGTTCTGCTTCGATTCGTATCCCTTGGGTTAAAAACCCTAAAGGCAAGCGTATTGAGTGCCGCTTCCCAGATCCAAGTTCCAACCCATATTTAGCCTTTGCAGCGTTATTGATGGCGGGCCTTGACGGCATCAAAAATAAAATTGATCCAGGCGAGGCAATGGATAAAAACTTGTATGACTTGCCGCCTGAGGAAGCCAAAGATATTCCACAAGTGGCTTACAGCTTAGATCAAGCGCTGGAAGCGCTGTGGTCAGACCGACACTTCTTGCTGGAAGGCGGCGTATTTTCTGAAGACATGCTCAGTGCCTATATTGAGTGCAAGATGGGTGAGGTCACGCGCTTGCGTCAGTCTGTGCATCCCGCTGAGTTTGATATGTATTACAGTCTGTAAATACTTATGCCCCTTTTTGGGGCATACTTATTTTTATAGACCTCACCTGTGCGCTATTCAACTATGCATTCCTCTGCTTTGGGCTCTACTTTGCTAGAACAACTGTCAACTGCGGTATTGCTGTTGGATCAGCACTTGTCTGTGCGCTACGCCAATCCTGCTGCGGAGCAGCTGTTTGCGACCAGTCGCACGCATTTGCTTGGGCGTTCGATTGCGCTGTTTTTTTGGGAAGATGATGAGTGTTTGGACGCACTCAACAACGCTTTGTTAGATCAGCAGCCCTATACGCGCCGTGAAGCACGCCTGCATTTTCCCAGTAACGGACAAGTGATTACCATTGATTATACCGCCACGCCATTCAATGGCGCTGGGCAAGCAGGCAAGCAATTACTGGTCGAGTTGTTCCCGCAAGACCGTGTTTTGCGTCTGAGTCGCGAAGACAATTTATTTACTGCCCATCAAGTGACCCGTGCTTTAGTGCGCGGCGTAGCGCACGAGGTTAAAAATCCGCTGGGCGGTATTCGCGGAGCGGCGCAGCTGCTGGCGCGGCAACTGCCCTCGCCAGAGTTACAAGAATATACCGATGTGATCATTGCCGAGACGGATCGCTTAAGCCATGTTGTCGACCGCATGCTGGGGCCGCGTCAGCGTTTGAATTTTACTCGGATCAATATTCACCAAGTGTTAGAGCGTGTGCGCCTTATTTTGCAAGCAGAAGTGGGCGAGGCGATTACGCTGATCTGTGATTACGATCCCAGCCTGCCAGAGTTGTATGCCGATTTAGATCGCCTGATTCAAGTGGTGCTTAATATTGTGCGTAATGCTGCGCAAGCCTTATTAGAAAATCCGAGCGAGCGCCCTGCTGAAATCATCTTGCGTTCGCGGGTGTTACGACAGTTTACGATTGGCGCGCACCGACATCGTTTGGTCTGTTTGGTGGAAGTCGAAGACAACGGTCCAGGTATTGATGGAGCGTTGCTGGAAACACTGTTTTATCCGATGGTTACTGGCCGCGCTCAAGGCACAGGGCTGGGTTTGCCGATTGCGCAAGGCATCATTCAAGAGCATGAAGGACTGATTGAGTGTGAGAGCACGCGCGGGCGTACAGTTTTTCGTATTTTAATCCCTGTTGACCCGCATCTTGAATCTTACCCAGGAGTACTGCCATGACTGACCACGTTTGGATTGTCGATGATGATAAGTCGATGCGTTGGGTGTTAGAAAAAGCCTTAAGCCAAGCAGGTTTCACCACCACAACCTTTGCCAGTGGTGAAGAGGCATTGGCGCAGCTGGCAGAGACGCAACCTGATGTCATCATTACCGATATTCGCATGCAAGGTATGGACGGTTTGGCCTTGTTAGCCTTAGTGCATGAGGGTTATGCGCATTTGCCAGTGATTGTGATGACGGCGCATTCTGATTTAGACAGTGCGGTTAAATCCTATCAAAGTGGCGCGTTTGAATACCTGCCTAAACCTTTTGATTTAGATGATGCGATTGCCTTAGTGCGACGCGCTTTAGCTCATTCCAAGGACGCTGCTGCAAGCACCGAATACAGTGCTTCTGCTAGCGCTATTATTGGTGAAGCGCCGGCGATGCAGGAGGTGTTTCGGATCATCGGTCGGCTCTCGCATTCGCACATGACTGTGCTGATCCATGGCGAATCGGGTACGGGTAAAGAGTTAGTGGCCAATGCTTTGCATCAGCACAGCCCCAGAGCGCAGCAGCCTTTTATTGCGCTGAATATGGCCGCGATACCCAAGGATCTAATTGAGTCTGAGCTGTTTGGTCATGAGAAAGGTGCTTTTACCGGGGCCGCCAGTGTGCGCCATGGGCGTTTTGAACAAGCGCACCAAGGCACCTTGTTTCTCGATGAGATTGGCGATATGCCATTGGATACACAAACGCGCTTATTGCGCGTATTGGCCGATGGCACTTTTTATCGAGTCGGTGGGCATACGCCAATCCGCGTGGATGTGCGGATCATCGCGGCAACCCACCGTGATCTTGAGGTGCTGGTGCGCCAAGGCTTGTTTCGCGAAGACCTCTACCATCGCTTGAATGTGATCCGTATTCATCTGCCAAGGCTCAGTGAGAGACGCGAAGATATTGCGACTTTAGCTGCGCACTTTCTGCAAAAAGCGGCGGATGAACTCGCGACTGAAAGGCGCGTGTTATTGCCTGAAACAGAAGTGTATTTAAGCCAACTCGACTGGCCAGGTAATGTGCGCCAGCTGGAGAATACCTGCCGCTGGTTGACCGTGATGGCCTCCAGTCGCGAGGTGATGGTTAGCGACCTACCGATCGAATTTTTACATCACACAAGCGCAGGCGCGGCTTCTCCGGACTGGGAAGTATCTTTGCGGCGTTGGGCTGAGCAGGCTTTGCAGCAGGGCGATAAAGGTTTGCTGGATCGTGCGCTACCAATGTTTGAGCGGGTGATGATTGAAGCTGCTTTAGCCCATGCTAGCGGGCGGCGGCGTGATGCCTCAGAGTTGTTAGGTTGGGGACGCAACACCTTAACGCGAAAAATCAATGAACTGGGCGTGCAAGAAGGTGCTGTCGACGAGGACAGCGCAGAATAAAGCCGCTGCGCACAACTTTGGTGCGTGGCTGCATGGTTTTGGTGCGAAAACACCGTGAAAAGACCGGTGAATCTTAGCCTTAGTGCCTGTATGGCGCATGTTTAGGGCGTTTCTATAGATTGGCCTAATCCTTGCTGAATAGAGAGTAAAGCGCGACAACTTTAGTTGCTTCGCCGCATGTATTTTTTATTTAGATAGGGAGTGTTCCTATGCCTAAGGCAACGCCGCAAGCACCAACGTCAGAAACTGTCCGAGCTGCAAGCGCAGAGGAAATTCAACACGCGATCGACACAGGTCTGTATGCCAATGCCGAGCATGATGCCTGTGGTGTTGGTTTTGTCGCTCATATTAAAGGGATTAAATCGCACGCCATTGTTCAGCAAGGGCTGAAAATTCTGGAAAATATAGACCATCGTGGCGCGGTCGGTGCTGACCCGTTAATGGGCGATGGTGCAGGCTTACTGATTCAAATTCCTGATGCGTTTTACCGTGCCGAGATGGCCAAGCAAGCTGTGCAACTACCACCAGCAGGTGATTATGGCGTGGGCATGGTGTTTTTGCCCAAAGAAGCTGCCGCACGCCAAGCCTGTGAGCGTGAATTAGAGCGGGCGATTGCCGCTGAGAAGCAAGTGCTGCTGGGCTGGCGTGATGTGCCGGTCAATCGTGATTTACCGATGTCTGCGGATGTGCGCGCCAGTGAGCCGGTGATTCGTCAGGTGTTTATTGGTCGTGGTGCCGACATCATGGTGTCTGATGCGCTGGAACGTAAGTTGTATCTGATTCGTAAAACCGCCTCAGCCAAGATTACTCATTTACGTCTCACGCACAGCTTTGAATACTATGTGCCGAGCATGTCGTGTCGTACGGTGATCTATAAAGGTTTATTACTGGCCAATCAGGTGGGGCAGTACTACCTCGACTTGCAAGATCCGCAGTTGGTCTCAGCCTTGGCCTTAGTGCATCAGCGCTTTTCCACCAATACTTTTCCTTCTTGGCCGTTAGCGCACCCTTATCGCATGGTGGCTCATAACGGTGAAATCAACACGGTGAAAGGTAACTTTAACTGGATGCGTGCCCGCGAAGGGGTGATGTCGTCGCCGGTGCTCGGTGATGATTTACAAAAACTCTATCCGATCAGCATGGATGGCCAATCTGACACGGCAACCTTTGATAACACCTTAGAGTTGCTGGTGATGGCTGGTTATCCGCTGGCGCAAGCAGCGATGATGATGATCCCAGAAGCCTGGGAAAAGCATAATCAGATGGATGCGCAGCGTCGTGCTTTTTATGAATACCATGCGGCGATGCTCGAGCCTTGGGATGGTCCTGCGGCGATGGTGTTTACCGATGGTCGCCAAATTGGTGCAACCCTTGATCGTAACGGTCTGCGTCCTGCGCGCTTTATTGTCACCGATGATGACATGGTGGTGTTGGCCTCAGAAACCGGCGTGTTACCGATTCCTGATCATCGGATTGTGCGCAAGTGGCGTTTACAGCCGGGCAAAATGTTCCTGATCGACTTAGAGCAAGGCCGCATCGTTGAAGATGAAGAGCTGAAGCAGCGCTATGCGCAGGCCAAGCCTTATCGTCAGTGGATCGATAATGTGCGCATGTGTTTGGATAGCTTAAGCAGCGATGCTGAGCCGTTGACCTTTGCCGAGCCGTTGTTAGTCCGTCAGCAAGCCTTTGGTTATAGCCAAGAAGATATTAAATACCAATTGGCTCCGATGGCGGTTAATGCTGAAGAAGGCATTGGCTCAATGGGCAACGATGCGCCATTAGCGGTGCTGTCAGCGCGCAACAAGCCTTTGTACCATTACTTTCGTCAGCTCTTTGCGCAAGTAACCAACCCGCCCATTGATTCGATTCGTGAAGCGGTGGTGATGTCGCTGGTGTCCTTTATTGGCCCGCGTCCTAACTTGTTGGATATCAATGCCAGCAATCCACCACTGCGTTTAGAAATCTCGCAACCGATCTTGGATGTCGCCGATATGGCACGTTTACGTCATATCGAGCAGAGCACGGGCGGTAAGTTTCGCAAATGTGAAATTGATATCACCTACCCAAGCCAGTGGGGCAAAGCCGGCGTTGAAGCGCGGATTGCTTATCTGTGCTCGGAGGCTGAAGAGGCGATTCATGCCGGCTGCAATATTCTAATTATCACTGACCGTCACATGAGCCGTGATCAAGTGGCGATTCCAGTGTTATTGGCCTTATCAGCCATTCATCAGTATTTGGTACGCGCAGGTTTGCGTACCACTGTTGGTCTTGTGGTAGAAACCGGCAGCGCCCGTGAAGTGCATCATTTTGCGGTATTGGCAGGTTTTGGTGCTGAAGCAGTTCACCCTTATTTAGCCTTAGAAACACTGGCCGATATTGCCCCTGAATTAGGTGTTAGCGCTGAGCAAGCGTCACAGCATTTCGTTAAGGCGGTTGGCAAAGGCTTAACTAAAATCATGTCGAAAATGGGCATCAGTACCTATATGTCGTACTGCGGTGCGCAGATTTTTGAAGTGGTGGGTTTAAGTGAAGAGCTGGTCAATAAGTATTTTGCCGGCACACCTTCAAAAATTGGTGGACTGGGTATTTTTGATATTGCTGACGAGGCGATACGCAGTCATCAGCAGGCCTTTAATCCTGCTGCAGTGGCGAGTCAGCAGTTGGATGTTGGTGGTGAGTTCGCTTGGCGTGCTGGCGCTGAAGAACATGCCTGGACGCCAGATGCGATTGCTAAGTTACAGCACAGCACCCGTAGCAATCGCTATGAAACCTTTGCTGAATATGCCGCGATCATTAATGATCAGTCCAAGCGTCATACCACGTTGCGCGGTTTGTTTGAGTTTCGCCTGCAGCCTGAGCGCAGCATTGCTATCGAAGAAGTGGAAGCCGCCAGTGAAATCGTTAAGCGTTTTGCCACTGGCGCCATGTCATTAGGTTCAATTTCTAGCGAAGCGCACATGAACCTGGCGCTTGCCATGAACCGTCTTGGCGGCAAGAGCAATACCGGTGAGGGTGGTGAAGATCAGGCGCGCTATCGTAATGAAATGCAAGGCCAAGCGATTGCGGCAGGGACCTTATTGAGCGAGGTGATGGGGCAAGACACCGTTGAGGTCGACTACATTCTGCGTGAAGGCGACAGCCTGCGCTCGAAAATCAAGCAAGTGGCCTCAGGACGTTTTGGCGTCACCACTGAGTACTTGGTCTCAGCCGATCAAATCCAGATCAAAATGGCGCAAGGTGCTAAGCCCGGCGAAGGCGGACAGTTACCGGGCAACAAGGTGTCCAACTACATTGGTAAGTTGCGCCATTCAGTGCCGGGCGTGGGATTGATCTCGCCACCACCGCACCATGATATTTACTCTATCGAAGATTTAGCCCAGCTGATTCACGACTTAAAAAACGTCAATCCCAGTGCTGATATTTCCGTCAAGCTGGTTTCAGAAGTGGGGGTGGGCACCATTGCTGCGGGTGTGGCGAAAGCCAAAGCTGATCATATCGTGATTGCTGGCCATGATGGCGGCACTGGAGCGGCGGCTTGGAGTTCCATTAAGCACGCAGGCACGCCGTGGGAATTGGGTCTGGCAGAAACCCAGCAAACCTTAGTGCTGAACCGTTTGCGTGGGCGAGTGCGGATTCAAGCCGATGGCCAGATGAAAACTGGCCGCGATGTGGTGATGGGTGCTTTATTGGGCGCCGATGAGTTTGGTTTTGCTACCGCGCCTTTGGTTGCTTCAGGCTGCATTATGATGCGCAAATGTCACCTCAATACCTGTCCTGTGGGCATTGCCACGCAAGACCCTGAACTGCGTAAGAAGTTTTCTGGCAAGCCTGAAGATGTGGTCAATTTCTTCTTCTTTATTGCCGAAGAAGTGCGGCAGATCATGGCGCAACTCGGTGTGCGTCGCTTCGATGAGCTGATTGGCCGTACCGACTTACTCGACATGCGCCAAGGCGTTGAGCATTGGAAAGCGCAAGGCTTAGATTTTAGCCGTGTATTTGCCTTGCCTACGGCGCCTGCAGAAGTGCCACGTTTACACAGCAGTCAGCAAGAACATGGTCTGGAACATGCACTTGATCAGCAGTTGATCGCTCAGGCGCAGGCGGCTTTGCTACATGGTAAGCCTGTGCGCATTGAAACTCAGGTCAGAAACACTAACCGTACGGTCGGCGCGATGCTGTCGGGAGCACTGATTAAGCATCACCCAGATGGTTTAGCCGATAACAGTATCCATGTGCATTGCACTGGTACTGGCGGTCAGAGTTTTGCTGCCTTCCTTGCCCAAGGGATTACCTTTGATCTGGTCGGCGAAGCCAATGACTACAGTGGTAAAGGCTTGTCCGGCGGGCGCTTGATTGTGCGTCCAAGCCGCGACTTTAAAGGCCCGTCGAGCGACAACATCATTGTCGGCAATACCGTGCTGTATGGCGCCACCTCAGGCTCGGCTTTCTTTAGTGGCGTGGCCGGTGAGCGCTTTGCAGTACGCCTATCCGGCGCGAGCACTGTGGTGGAAGGTGTGGGCGATCATGGTTGTGAATACATGACCGGTGGCACCGTCGTCGTGCTTGGGCAAACCGGGCGTAACTTTGCTGCGGGAATGTCCGGTGGCGTGGCTTTTGTATATGACCAGGACGGTCAATTTGCCCTGCGTTGTAACACCGAACAAGTCGGCCTAGAACCGCTGCTGGATCCTACTGCGCAAGCGGCGGCTGGTATCCCATTGCATGCGCAAACAGCCGATGAAACCTTGTTAAAGGCTTTGCTTGAAGAGCATTTGCATTTGACTGGCTCGTTACGTGCAGAAGAACTACTGGCCAATTGGGCGACAGCCAAAAAGCGCTTTATCAAAGTATTCCCGCATGAATACCGTCGCGCGCTGGAACAGATCAATGCTGCTGCGCAGGCTGCTGCGCCTGTCATCGCCAGTGTAAGTTGCTAGGAGGAAGAATCAATGTCAAAAGCTACTGGATTTATAGAGTTTCAACGTATCGAAGAAGAATACGACGCAGTTGAATTACGTCTAAAAGATTACAACGAATTTGTGCACGGTTTGACCCCAGCACAAGCGCATCAACAAAGTGCACGCTGCATGGATTGCGGCACACCGTTTTGTCACAGTGCTTGTCCGGTGAATAATATTATTCCCGACTTTAATGACTTGGTGTATCGCGATGATTGGTACAACGCCAGCAAGGTCTTGCACTCCACCAATAACTTTCCCGAGTTTACCGGGCGGGTGTGTCCTGCACCTTGTGAAGCGGCGTGCACCTTAAATATTAATGCACAGCCGGTCGGGATTAAGTCCATCGAGCATGCCATTGTTGATCGCGCCTATGCCGAAGGTTGGGTGCAGCCACAAATAGCCCCCCATAAAACGGGCAAAAAAGTGGCGGTGGTCGGCTCTGGCCCTGCAGGTCTGGCGGCAGCGCAGCAATTGGCGCGGGTCGGGCACAGTGTCACCCTGTTTGAAAAAAATGATCAAGTGGGTGGTTTGCTGCGTTTTGGTATTCCTGATTTCAAGCTGGAAAAAGTGCATATCGATCGCCGCGTTGAGCAATTACTGGCTGAAGGTGTCGAGATTCGTACCAACACCTTGATCGGCGATTTACCTGCCGATAGCAAAGTGACCAACTGGGCGACGCAGCGTATCAGTCCAAGCCGTCTGTTACAGGACTTTGACGCCGTATTACTCTGCGGTGGTGCCGAACAGTCACGTGATTTGCCGGTGCCAGGGCGCGAGCTTACTGGCGTGCATTTCGCCATGGAGTTTTTGCCGCAGCAAAACCGTGTCAATGCAGGCGTGGTGATGCCTGAGCAGTTGCGCGCGGAAGGTAAGCGGGTGATCGTGATTGGTGGTGGTGATACCGGTTCGGATTGCGTGGGAACAGCCAACCGTCAAGGTGCTGCCAGCCTAGTGCAATTTGAACTGATGGCGCGCCCGCCAGAGCAAGAAGACAAGGCGCTGACCTGGCCGTACTGGCCCTACAAGTTACGCACTTCGTCCAGTCACCAAGAGGGCTGTGAGCGAGAGTTTGCGATTGCCACCAAAGAGTTTGTTGGCAGCAACGGCAAATTAACTGGCCTAAAAACTGTCCGCGTGGAGATGCAGCAGGGCGCTTTTGTCGAAGTGCCAAACAGTGAACAACTTTGGCCTGCCGATTTGGTGCTGTTAGCCATGGGCTTTGTCAGTCCTGTGGCCACGCTTCTAGAAGGCTTTGGTGTGGAGTTGGATGGCCGTGGCAATGCTAAAGCCAGTGTTGATGCCCAAGGCGGCTATGCCACTAATGTGACGAAAGTGTTCAGCGCTGGTGATATGCGCCGCGGTCAATCGCTGGTGGTGTGGGCGATTCGTGAAGGTCGCCAAGCAGCGCGAGCCGTGGATCAATTCTTAATGGGCAGCAGCACGTTGCCGCGTTAACTCTACCTCGATAAGGTCATTATGATTCGTATTAATGAGCACTACCAAAAACTGCAAAACAGCTATTTGTTCGCTGAAATTAACCAGCGCATCCAAACTTTTCAACAACAACACCCTGAGCGTGAATTAATCCGCTTAGGCATTGGTGATGTCACCCAGCCGTTACCCGACGCCTGCGTGCAAGCCATGCACAAAGCGGTCGATGAGCTGGCTGAGAGTCAGACCTTTCGCGGCTACGGCCCTGAACAAGGTTATGATTTTTTACGCCAAGCCATTGCTGAGCATGATTTTCAAGCGCGCGGCGCCAACATCAATGCCGATGAGATTTTTGTCAGCGACGGTGCCAAGTGCGATACCGGCAACATTCAAGAACTGTTTGCGCAAGATTTACGCTTAGCCATTCCTGATCCGGTCTATCCGGTCTACGTCGATACCAATGTGATGGCCGGACGCACCGGCGCGAGCCAAGCAGGGCGTTATCAGGGTTTGGTCTATCTTGAGTGCACGGCTGAAAACAATTACATCCCTGAACTACCGAGCGAGCCGGTGGATTTGATCTATCTGTGTTTCCCCAATAACCCCACCGGAGCGAGTATCACCCGTGATCAGCTGCGCCTTTGGGTTGAATATGCGCTTGAGCAGCAAGCGCTGATTTTATTCGATGCCGCCTACGAGGCCTTTATTCAGGATGAGGATGTAGCGCATTCCATTTATGAAATCGAAGGTGCTGAAAAAGTCGCGATTGAGTTTAGAAGCTTCTCGAAAACCGCAGGTTTCACTGGTGTGCGCTGTGCTTATACGGTGGTGCCTAAAGCCTGTACTGCTTACACCGCAGCAGGCGTTGCAGTCTCGGTGCGTGACTTATGGATGCGTCGACATACCACCAAATTCAATGGTGTGTCTTACCCGGTCCAGCGCGCAGCAGAAGCGGTCTATAGCTCCGCCGGTAAAGCGCAAGTGGCCGAGCTGATTGAGTACTATCTAAAAAATGCAGCATACATTCGTCAAGCTTTTCAGCGCATGGGCTTTGCATGCAGCGGCGGTGATAACTCGCCGTACATTTGGATCGAGGTTAAGCAAGATGCCTGGATATTCTTTGATTTCTTACTGAATAACGCTGGGGTGATTTGTACCCCCGGTGCTGGTTTTGGTCTCTGCGGCGAACAACATATCCGCATCAGTGCGTTCAATAATTTCGAGAAAGTCCAACAAGCTATGCAGCGCATTGAAGCGGCATTGCTGCACCATTCACCACTTTAAGGGGGCTTGCTGATGCCTATTTCTACAGATTTTAGTCAACGTTTGTACCCGAATCTGCGCCGTATCGCCGCTGAATTTGGCACACCTTTCCATATTTATGACGAGCAGGGTATTCGCGATACCGGTCATCGATTACAACAAGCCTTCGCCAATGTCCCAGGCTTTCGTGAATACTACGCGGTGAAAGCACTACCCAACCCCAATATTTTAAAGATCATGGCGGATTTGGGCTTTGGCTTTGATTGCAGTTCGATTGCCGAGTTGCTGCTGTCGCGTCAAGCCGGTGGCCGAGGTGAGGATATTATGTTCACCTCCAATAACACGTCAATCGAAGAGTTTGTGGCGGCGCAGGAACAGGGCGGCTGCATTCTGAATTTAGATGATATTGGCCTGCTTGATAAAGTCCCTGACCTGCCAGAGCTGGTGTGTTTTCGTTATAACCCAGGCTCAGCACGCAGCGGTAACAGCATCATTGGCGTGCCAGAAGAAGCCAAATACGGTTTAACCCACACGCAAATTTTTGCCGCCTTTAGCAAAGCACAAGCGCGTGGCGCGAAACGCTTTGGCTTGCACACCATGCTGGCGTCCAACGAATGCAATCCTGCGTACATGGTGCAAACCACGCAGATGTTGTTAGATCTGGTGGCTGAAGTGGGTCAAAAACTGAATATTGAGTTTGAATTTATCAATATCGGCGGTGGCTTGGGTATTCCCTATCGCCCAGAACAAACAGCCTTTGATATTGATCTGTTAGGCCGCGAAACCGCAACGCTATTGCAGACATTTGCCGCGCAGCATGGCTACCAGCCCAAGGTGTATATGGAAAGTGGCCGTTATATCACCGGCCCACATGGGGTGTTGGTGACTCAGGCAATTAACCGTAAAGACATTTATCGCACTTATGTGGGCGTGGATGCTTGCATGTCAGCGTTAATGCGTCCCGGCATGTACAACGCCTATCACCATATTGACGTGCTTGGGAAAACCTCCAGCGCTGACGATGAGGTCGTCGATGTGGTGGGTTCGCTCTGTGAAAACAACGATAAGTTTGCTATCCAACGCGCGCTGCCAGCGATCGTTGATGGTGACTTGTTGATTATTCAAGATACCGGTGCCCACGGCCATGCCATGGGCTTTAACTACAACGGCAAACTGCGTCCGCAAGAGTTGTTGCTCAGAGCCGATGGCAGTGTTGAACGGATTCGCCGTGCGGAAACACTGGCCGATTACTTTGCCACCTTAGATTTTGCCGCTAAGACGTGGTCGTCTAAGTAAAATACGGCTTGGCCAACCCTTGAGTCATGGCCGACCTGATTCAGGGGTAAGCAAGTAGTCCAATACCTCACTCATCAACTGATTGATCGCCGCATAACGCTCAGGTGCTGCAGCCATTATTTCGGCGGCGCTTTGGATATAGGGTCCTTTGACCAGTTCAGCTTGGCAGTGGCTGACGAGCGCCTTGGCCGTTTGTTGAGTGGCTTCTAAGTGAAACTGCAAACCAATAATATGTCGTCCGAGCTGAAATGCCTGCTGAGCACAGCCTTGACTGTGCGCTAAACAAATGGCTCCCTGCGGCAAGCTAAAGGTTTCTCCGTGCCAGTGAAACACTTCAATGCAGTTGGGGAATTGAAACACCTGATCCTTGCCATGCTTGCTAGTGCTGATCGGGTGCCAGCCGATTTCTTTTTCTGGGTTGGCGTATACATCTGCAGCCAAAGCATTGGCGATGAGCTGCGCGCCGAGACATATACCCAGCATGGGCTTGCCGGTGGCGGCAAAGCGGCGAATAAAGTCTATTTCATCACGCAACCAAGGGTACTCAGCGTGATCATGCACACTCATTGGGCCGCCCATAATAATCAGGGCATCTATGTGCTCAAGGGAAGGTAGGCAAGGGCTAGCGAAAAATTCGCTATAGCTGATCTGATGCTGTGCTTGATTAAGGTAGTGCTCAATGTATCCAAGCCCTTCAAAGGATACATGCTGAAAGACTTGGATATGCATGGTGACTCCTGCGCTTATAAGACGCGTTGTGGTGCAGTACGGACATGGGTTGTGTATAGCGCTAGACCGGTAAACAACAGGCCGCCAGCGAGGTTGCCCAATACGGTAGGGATTTCATTCCAGAGCAAATAGTCCATTACGGAGAAGTCGCCACCCATCAACATTGCCGTGGGAAATAAGAACATATTGACCACAGAGTGCTCAAAACCCATGTAAAAGAACAACATTACAGGCATCCACATGGCAATTGCCTTACCGCTGACGTTGGTGGAGAGCATGGCACCTACCACACCCATTGAAACCATCCAGTTGCACAGCATGCCGCGAATGAAAATAGTTACCCAGCCACTGGCACCGTATTCGGCATAACCTAGCGTACGAGATTCACCAATCAAGGCCAGTTTGGCAGCAATAGCGCCCGGTTCGGTCGCAAAACCCATGGTAAAGGTGAAAGACAACAGTAAGGCCACCAGCAGCGCTCCGCTAAAGTTGCCTAAAAACACCCAGCTCCAGTGGCGCAGTACCACCCTCGGAGTGACACCTGGTCGACGATCCAACCATGCCAAAGGCGTTAACATAAGCACCCCTGTTAGCAGATCAAAACCCATTAAATAGAGCATGATAAAACCAACCGGGAACAGCACAGAGGCCAGTAAGTGCGAACCGGTTTGCAGCGCGACTGTGACTGCAAAGGCCGCAGACAGAGCCAAAATAGCACCGGCCATGCAAGAGCGAATCAGTACATCGCGGCGCGACATGTGCAACTTGGCTTCACCTGAATCGACCATTTTCTTGGCAAATTCACTCGGTATAACGTAAGACATATAAACCCCTTGATAATCTAGAAAAACATCAGAAAACGATCATTAAAACGAAGTGCTGGTTGCTTGTGTTGCAGGGCGCATAACCTGCAAGACATTCCCTTCTAAGCGAACCTGCCATACCGGTAAACACACTTCGGGTTGCTCAAGGCAATGGCCATCGCGTAACGAAAAGTGCTCTTTATGTAGTGGGCTGGCGACGACAGGTTCGCCTTTGATATCGCCGATGATGCCGCGAGCAATAATGTTCAGGTCGTTAAAAGGGCAGAGATTGCCCACAGCAAACAGTTGGTTATGTTTTTTTAAGTAAAACAGCGCGACTTGGTCGCTGTCGACTTGTGCACCAACGCCGGCACCGTCGATTAAGTCGCTGCGCTGGCCTACGGTTATCCACGTCTGTTGTTCTGTCATGGCGGCCTCCAAAGGCTTAGATTTACACGCTAACAAGAGGGATCTTCTGCGCATTCGCGGGGCGTTTTTGTCCTCGTTCTGAGACATAGAGTAATTGTGGGTCGTCTCCAGCACTATTAATGGTCTGCCGGAAGCGTTTTAGGCTTTCTGGGTTATTCAGAGTGGTTTGCCATTCGCATTGATAACTGGCCACTAAGTGCGCCATTTGCTGGTCAAGGTCGGCATTTAAACCGAGCGAGTCGTGCAAAATGACTTTCTGTAAATACTCCAAGCCACCTTCAAGGCTCTCTAACCAGCGTGCGGTGCGTTCTAAACGCCCAGCGGTACGGATATAGAAAATCATGATACGGTCGATGGTGCGAATTAAACTGTCGGTGTCTAAATCCTGCGCAAACAGATCCGCATGACGTGGACGCATTCCACCATTGCCAGCGACATACAGGTTCCAGCCTTTTTCTGTAGCGATGACGCCAAAGTCTTTGGACTGCGCTTCAGCACATTCACGGGTACAACCACTGACGGCAAATTTAAGTTTGTGCGGCGCGCGAATGCCCTTGTAGCGGTTCTCTAAATCAATGGCCAAGCGCACACTGTCTTGCACGCCATAACGACACCAAGCACTGCCCACGCAGCTTTTCACTGTGCGTACGGATTTGCCGTAGGCTTGCCCTGTTTCAAAGCCTGCTTCTATCAAACGTTGCCAGATGGCTGGCAGTTGGCTGAGTTCAGCACCGAACAGGTCAATGCGTTGGCCACCAGTGATTTTGCTGTAAAGACCAAAGTCACGCGCCACTTTGCCCAGGAGAATGAGCATCTCTGGAGTGATCTCACCCCCGGCGATGCGTGGCACCACAGAATATGTGCCGTCTTTTTGCATATTGGCCAAGAAAGCATCGTTAGTGTCTTGCAGGCCGAGGTGATCGGCAGAGAGTACAAAGTCGTTCTGCACCGAGGCAAAAATATTGGCGGCTGTCGGCTTGCAAATATCGCAGCCCATACCCTGATCATGACGTTCTAGCAGTTGGTTAAAATTCAGGATGCTTTCGGTGCGAATCATGTGTTCCAGCTCTTGCCGAGTGTAGGCAAAGTGTTCACACAATGCGCTACTCACGGCCATGCCCATCGCCGCCATTTGCTGCTCTACTAGGCTTTTCAGCTGGCTGCTACAACCGCCACAACCAGTGCTGGCGCGCGAGAGTTCGATGACTTCAGCCACAGACGCACAGCCACCTTGCAAGCAATCAACAATGTCGCCTTTGCTGACATTGTGGCAGGAGCAAATAATCGCGCTGTCTGGTAAAGCGGCCATACCGAGCAAGGCTGTGCTACCAGACTGGCTTGGCAAAATAAGGCTTTCTGGGTGAGCGGGCAGATCTAAACCGTTACGGTAATACTGCATTAAAGTGTCGTAATAGCTGTTGTCACCCACCAAAATAGCACCCAGCAAACGTTGACCATCGGCGGATACCACCATCTTGCGATAGTGCTGGCTGATTTGATCAAGGTAACGGTAGATCTTGGTTCCTACGTTTTGATTGCCTTGAGTGTCGCCAATTGCACCGACATCAACACCTAACAGTTTTAACTTGGTGCTCATATCAGCACCGGTAAACGCCAACTCTTCTCCGATTAAGTTAGCCAGAGCTACTTTGGCCATTTGATAACCTGGAGCGACCAAGCCAAAACAACAGTTATTCCAAGCTGCGGCTTCGCCAATCGCGAGAATCTGCGGGTCACTGCTTTGACAGTGATTGTCCACTGCTACGCCACCGCGCTCGCCCAGCAGTAAGCCAGCAGCGCGTGGCAGTTCATCGCGCGGACGAATACCGGCAGAAAACACAATTAAATCGGTTTCTAGCTTTTTACCGTCGGCAAACTCCACGCATAACCGCGCTCCGAGTCCTTCAGTTACACGCACAGCGGCACGCTGGGTGAGCACTTGAACGCCTAAGGCTTCAATTTTTTCTTGCAGCAGTTCGCCGCCTTCTTGGTCAATTTGCGCATTCATTAAACGCGGCGAGTGTTCAACAACGAAAGTGTCTAGGTCCAAATCACGCAGGGCTTTGGCCGCTTCCAATCCCAATAAACCACCACCAATGACGACGCCGGTATTGGCGGCGTTGGCGCTGCTGCGAATAGCATCTAGATCAGTAAGGGTACGATAGGTAAAACAGTGCTCAAGCGTGCTGCCCTCAATCGGCGGCACAAAAGGGTATGAGCCGGTTGCTAAGATCAATTTGTCATAGCTGAGCTCGGTACCATCGTCGAGCTGTACTTTGCGTGAACACGGCTCGATGGCGGTGGATTTTACCCCTAAATGCAGCTTAAAGCCCCAATCTTTATATTGCTTTGCACTGCCTAAGGCGAGCTCGTCGCTACTTTTCCCTTGGAAATACTCAGACAGATGTACTCGGTCATAAGCACAATAGTTTTCTTCGCCGATGACCGTCACTTGGAACGCATGAGCTTTAGAACTGGCTGCCAGTTGTTCTAAAAAATGGTGACCCACCATGCCATTGCCAATAACCACTAAATTCAGCTTGTTCATAGGATCTCCTGTTGCGGCTGGCTTGTATGATTTTTGCAATGTCTACTTGGAGTACCGTCATGCGTCTCCAGCCATGACGGTGTGCGCTATGGGTTAGCCTCGATTGGTGAACTCTGGGTAGGCTTCCATACCGCATTCGCTAATGTCAGCGCCTTGATACTCGTCGTGTGGGCTGATACGCAGGCCAAAGAATCTTCTCAGCAACCACCAGACGATTAACGAGGCGACAAAGGTCCAAGCGAAGAGAGTTGCCGCACCGACCAATTGGCCGAGGAAGGTGGTGTTAGGAGCGCTCAATGGCACCACTAAAAGACCCAATAAACCGGCGACACCGTGTACCGAAATAGCACCAACGGGGTCATCCAGGTGGAGTTTGTCCATTAACAAGATGGAAAACACCACCAGAGCACCAGCGGCCAAACCAATCAGTACTGCCAGTACTGGCGCTGGGGTATCGGGGCTGGCAGTAATGGCAACTAAACCGGCTAAGGCACCGTTGAGGATCATGGTGAGGTCGGCTTTGCGATACTTTAGGTAGCTGATCAGCAGCGCGCCCAGCAAACCACCGGCGGCGGCAGCATTGGTGTTGAGAAACACCACGGCCACTGAGTGTGCGCTGTTGATGTCGCCCAGTTTTAGCACCGAGCCGCCGTTAAAACCGAACCAGCCAAACCACAAAAGAAAGGTACCCAGTGTTGCCAAGGGTAAGTTAGCTCCTGGGATGGCGCGTGT
This sequence comes from Pseudomonas sp., assembly GCA_048266525.1. Taxonomy (GTDB): domain Bacteria; phylum Pseudomonadota; class Gammaproteobacteria; order Pseudomonadales; family Pseudomonadaceae; genus Denitrificimonas. Next base: position 14,169 of record JBLWZG010000002.1, on the reverse strand, counting down.
TTCACCGTGCGGGCCATATTTGCCCAAACGCGGACCAAGCAGCATCACCCCAGCCAGAGCGGCACTGGCACCGACGAAGTGCACCAGGCCTGAGCCGGCAAAGTCTTTAAAAGCGAAATCGTCAGTGAGTGAGTACAGGCCAAACACCGTTTGACCACCCCAACCCCAACTGCCGCTGACTGGGTAAATCAAGCCCGTCATGAGCACAGCAAAGAGCAAAAATACCCAGAGCTTCATGCGTTCAGCAATCGCACCGGAGACGATCGACATACAGGTGGCGACAAATACCGCTTGGAAGAAGAAGTCAGCGGCTGTCGAGTAGATCGCGCCACCGTTAAAGCCGTCTTCACGTATCGCGAATTTGGCCAGTACAGCCTCAGTGTCTAGCGCCGTGATGCCCGCAAGGAAATAACAACCGCCATACATCAGTTGATAACCCACAGCTAGGTACAAGGTACAAGCGAGGGCGTACAGCACGATATTTTTAGTCAGAATTTCTGTGGTGTTTTTAGCGCGCACTAAGCCTGCTTCGAGCATGGCAAAGCCTGCGGCCATCAACATCACAAAAGCGCCGGCGATTAAGAAGTAAAAGGTGTCGAGTGCGTACTGCAAAGCAAACAGATTGTTTTCCATCATGGTCTCCTTAGACACATTCAGTTGTCGGGCAGTGGAGAGTTACAGCGCTTGTGCACCTGTTTCGCCGGTACGGATGCGCACGACGTGTTCTACATCAGTCACGAAAATTTTGCCGTCGCCAATGGAACCGGTATGTGCGGCTTTAATGATGGCGTCGATGACTCGATGCAGATTGTCGTCGCTGACGGCCACTTCGAGCTTGAGTTTGGGGAGAAAATCCACCACGTATTCGGCACCGCGATACAGTTCGGTATGGCCTTTTTGCCGACCAAAACCTTTGACTTCGGTGACGGTGATGCCTTTTACGCCAATCTCAGAAATGGCCTCACGTACATCGTCGAGCTTGAAGTGTTTGATGATGGCTGAAATAAGTTTCATGCTGTTGTCCTTGAGAGTGAAAATGAAAGGATTTTTGCAGTGCTCAAGGAGATTAAAGCAGTACTCATGCCAATTTAATAAAGTTGATATATTTCAATAGGATGGGTGTTTTTTATAGCGTTTTTAAATGATTTTTTGCGTGATAAAGAAGAGTTTTAGTGCAGCAGAGCACTAAAAAAGTGCGCCGCGATTAGTGCTTGACATAAGGTTTGCTCAGTCAGTAGTTTTGCCGGCGGGCTTAATCCAAACAGGGGTATGTGTATGCAAAACAGTCAGGCTGAGATCGCCCGAGCGCTTCATGTGGTCGCCCCTTTTTATGATGAAGCAGAGTTGGCTGCGGAAATTGCGCGGCGCATTGCATTTATCCAAACAATCTTGCGCGAAAGTGCTTTAAAAACGCTGGTGCTGGGTATTAGCGGTGGAGTGGACTCCAGTTTGGCAGGGCGTTTGGCGCAATTGGCAGTCGAGGGTTTGCGCGTGCAAAGTGGCGATCAGGATTATCGCTTTATTGCGCTGCGTTTGCCGTATCAAAACCAACACGACGAAGCCGATGCTCAATTGGCCTTGGCATTTATTGGCGCCGACCAAGAACATACAATCAACATTGCCGCTGGGGTTCAGGGTTTATGCCAAGAGCTTGGTCCGTTAGAGGCTCTCAGTCCGGCTCAGAATGATATGGTGCGCGCTAATATCAAGGCGCGCATGCGAATGCTGACGCAGTATGCGATGGCTAACGCCACAGGCGGCTTGGTGATCGGCACAGACCATGCGGCTGAGGCGGTGATGGGTTTCTTTACCAAATTTGGTGATGGTGCCTGCGACCTTGCTCCTTTAAGCGGTTTAGTTAAGGGGCAAGTGCGTGCTATGGCCAGTTATTTGGGTGCGCCGAAAGTGCTGGTTGACAAAACCCCGACTGCTGATTTAGAAGAACTGGCTCCGGGTAAACCTGATGAACTGTCGTATGGCATCAGCTATGCCGATATCGATGCTTTTTTACATTGTCAGCCTGTATCTGCTGCTGTTTTTGCCTGTATCACACAAGCGTATGAGCGCAGCATGCACAAACGACAATTGCCCAAAACACCTTAAGTATGCTGCATCCTTTCAGTGCGCCTGCGCTTTTACAGCGCAGGGAATAATGCTTTTTTCTGCTTGTTCCTTGATTATTAGGGCTTGGACTCAGCTTAAAAAGTGGCACAGTTTTCGCTAAATACCTCCCAACGACAATGTGGAGATTTTAGTATGAGCGCCATTACTACACCTTTAACTTTTACCAAGATGCACGGTCTGGGCAATGATTTTATGGTGTTAGATGCCACGCACGCGCCCATCAATCTGACAGTTGAACACATTCGCCTATTGGCCGACCGACACTTTGGCGTTGGCTTTGATCAGCTGTTAATGGTGGAGTCAGCCAAGCAGGATAGTGTCGACTTTAATTACCGTATTTTTAACGGGGATGGCAGTGAAGTTGAGCAGTGCGGTAATGGTGCCCGCTGTTTTGCGCGCTATGTGCACGATAAAGGCCTAACCCAGAAGAATCCGATTCGTGTAGCCACCCGCGCAGGCATTATTGAGCTCAGCATCGGCAGTTCTGGGTTGGTGCGGGTGAATATGGGGGTGCCCAAAACCAGACCTGTTGATATTCCTTTTATTGCAGATTCTGATACCGATTTTTATGAATTGGAGATCGAGGGAGAAAAGATAAAACTTGCCGTAGTCAGCATGGGCAATCCGCATGCGGTGATTGCTGTACCCTGTGTTGAGCACGCTGCGGTGGAGTCTTTGGGGGCGCATCTGCAAACACACCCGCGATTTCCTGCCCGAGTGAACGTTGGCTTTATGCAGGTCTTGGCGCGTGATGCCATCAAACTGCGAGTGTACGAGCGCGGTACAGGGGAAACTTTGGCCTGCGGCACAGGTGCGTGCGCAGCCGTGGTGGCGGGTATACGTGCTGGCTGGTTGGACGCTAAAGTTAAGGTACAGCTGGCAGGCGGGACGTTGCTGATCGAATGGGCAGGTGGCCATGCGCCGGTACTGATGGAGGGGCCAGCGAGCACATTATATGAGGGGGTCTGGCTGTACACTAATCATGCAACCTTGATTTAGAGTAATGCTAAATAGCGCTTCTTCTGTGATGATGTTAGTTTGCTATCGCTTAGCCCGTTTCTGGACTCAGGTGCTGAGTCGTATTTTATAGGGACTTCACTATGCTAAAGAGCGCGCTGCATCGTTATCAATTTTGGATACGTTTAGGCTTTGCTTGGTTGCTGTTTTTAGCTTTTGTGACGACTTATTGGTGGCGTTTAGATATTTCTCATCAAAACCTAGTTGTTGATGCCGAACAGCGTGCGCAATTACGTGCCAGCCAAGCTGCGCATGCGCTGAGTACGCAAGTGCATGCGCAACTGATGGGCATTGATTTTGTGCTTGAACACTTAATTGAACACTGGAAAGGGCATGATGAAGCTGTCTTTCGTAAGCTGATTGACCTTGCACAAGGCGGTATTTTCAAAGGCTCCCTGGACGTTGTCGCCGTGACTGATGCCTCGGGGCGGGTGATCTTTAGTAGTTACAGGCCGCTTGGTCAGACTCTGCAAGACCTATCATTAGCGGATCGTGATTACTTTCAACAGTTAGCACGGGGCAGTGCACAGCATCTGTTCATCAGTCCCCCAGTTATCAATAAGGCTTCTCAGCGTTGGACTGTGCAATTCAGTCGTAGGTTGGTTAAAGACGGGCAGTTCGCTGGCGTGATTGTTGCCTCTGTGCCGGTCGAGCATCTTGCGCAAGCTTTTAAACAGGTTTACCCAGGGCAAGATGATGTGGTTTTTCTGGTTTTAAATGACGGTCAATACCTGACACGCAGCCATCTGTTAGAAAAAGCATTGAACACAAGCGTTCCCATTCAGCGTGAGTTTATGCAACAACCTGAAAAAACAGCGGTAACTACACGGCTGTTACTGCAATCGATGGTGTAGAGCGTATTTATGCGTGGCATCGTACCCTAGGATTTCCTGTAGTGCTGGGTCTTGGTTTAAATAAGCAGAGAATACTTGCACCGGTGTTATTGGCAATTAAGTTTAGTCGCACACAAAATCTAATTGGTGTGGTTTTGTTGTTATTTGCGCTGTCGTGGATTACCCGCTTAGTCATTATTCAGCACAAACAAACCAGAGCCATACTGCAAAGCAAAGAGCGTTTGGCAACATTACTGAATGGAGTGCCGTCAGGGGTTCTACTTGAGGATGAAAACGGCGTGGTTGTTGCGTTGAATGCAATGCTTTGTGGGTTGTTTAATCTTGAGCAGAGTCCCGGCGAGTTTATAGGCTTGCAACATCAGCAGTTTCTGCGCCTGCTGAAGCCAGAGCAGGCCGCTTGGTTGTCGTTGCCCAGCGAGCTAATCACGCAGCGTCAATCGCATGAGTTGGTGGATACTGCCTCTGGGGCGACGTTTAGAATTGATTGGTTGCCTATTTGGCGTGAGAAAAACTACTTAGGGCATGTGTGGCTACTTCACGATATCAGTTCGCGAAAACAAAAAGAGCAGGCACTGCTGACGTTAGCAACCACTGATCCGCTGACAGGACTGCACAATCGGCGTGGTTTTTTAGATATTCTTCAGCAACAACTTGAATTAAGCCAAGTCGATTTGCCTGGCGCCTTACTGATGCTCGATATTGATCACTTTAAAAAAGTGAACGATACATTCGGCCATCCTGTGGGTGACCTGGTTATCAAGAGCGTTACAATGGCAATACGTGAAACCTTGCGTCAAGATGACTTTAGTGGGCGTGTTGGCGGCGAAGAGTTTGCTGTTTTGTTGCCTGGCGTCACCTTGGCGCAAGCGTTGCAACTGGCTGAGCGTATTCGTCAGCATGTAGCCGTTACACCCACCATACTGCAAACAGACACCATCTATGTCACTGTTAGTGTCGGTGTAGCGCTTCTGTATAAGCATGATAAAGACAGCGTGCTCATCGCGGCTGATCAAGCATTGTATCAAGCTAAGAGATCAGGGCGTAACCGCGTGTGCAGCGTTGAGCCTGTGATTGTGAATACAATTTGAGCTGTTCTGCATCGAGTTACGGTGAAAATGCGCATAAAAACACATAAAACGGCATGTTTAAAATTTTATTTTTTAAGTTATCTCGATAATTAGCAATGAGTTAATTGATTGGCTGCTCCCAGTCGTTATAAAAACTATAAAATTTGTTTAAGGAGATGCTGAATAAATCAAAAAATGTCATTGCGAGCGTAGCGAAGCAATCCAATTAGCTTTATGTATCAACACGTTAGCGTTTGCCGCGTCGCGTTGCTCCTCGTAATGACGTAATTAATCAGTGCTTCCTTAACTGTTGCTCAATAGCTATTGACTTGTAGTGTTATTCATATTGATAATGTCACGTCTGATAATGTTTTTGTTATGGCTAAATGATGATGCATGGAGGACTAAAGCCAAACAGGTTGTGTTTTTTTATATACATAAAATAAAAGTACTATTGATAGATTGTTGCGTGCAAAATTATTTTAATAACTGCAGGGCTTATCAATGCAAGATATGAGTGTGTCTAAAAAGTTAACGGCTGGAATAAGCCTTATTCTTTTGTTAACAATTATTTTAGCTGTTAATGGAATTTACAGTTTAAATAAAATTACGATGCGAACGGCTAATACAGAAAAGCTGATGCATATTAATGATTATACGAGTGATTTGCTTCTTTCCAATGCACAGTACAAATTAACTCACCATGATCGATATATTGAGGAAGCGCAAGTATTAGCCAGTAAGATTAAACACTCTGCCAGTGAGGCTAAAAAAACACTTACAGTAGATAGCAGCCGTAACGCTATGGACAAAATTGAGGCTGATATTGCTGAGTATGAACAAGCATTTGCGGACTACAGCAACGCTCAGCAAAAGAAAGCGGATAACCTTGCCGCTGCTGTAGGCAGCGGTAAGCAGACCAATACAAACCTTGCTCAGCTTAATGCTTTAATAAATGGTAGCGTAGCTGAGCCGGTGGTGCATGAGGATGTTTATAGCGCAGCAACAGGTCGATTGGTTGCTGATCTGGTTGAGTCTCGACGCAACTTGGCGTATACCTCACGTGTTTTTCTCATGGATGAAACACCACAGAGTCTGGACACCTTAGAGCAGGCCTATAGTGCTTTTCAGCGCATAGCTGAGCAGCTACAACCTAGACTGCCCAGTGAAGAGGCTGGCTTAGTGGCACAGATTGGCACAGACGTCGAAAAGTATATGGGTTTGTTACGTAACATGACGCCGCTCACGGCCCAGCAAGTTGCTTCTGAAAAACATATGAGTGACGTGTCTGCCAGAGTGCGTGCGAATGTAGATGAGCGGATGTTATTTGTAGCAGCTCTAGCTGAGCAAGAAATCAGTCAATCAAAAAAAACCTCGGTAGTCTTAACTCTAGTGGCGATTCTGCTGGGGGCCATCATTGGCTGGTTTATTATCAAACAAATTACTCGCCCTTTAAGCCAAGCCCTTCAGATTGCTCAAGCGATTGGCCAGCGTGATATGACTGGGCGTGGAGTAGAGCAAAGGGGAGATGAGTTTGGCGCTTTATTAAAAGCCTTGGATCAAACACGTACGAACTTGCGTGAAGACTTAGGCGAGGTGAATGGGTTTACTTCACAATTAGCCGCAGCGGCAGAGGAATTGTCTGCGGTGACGATGCAAACCAGTGCTGGGGTGCATTGTCAGCGTCAGGAAACTGAGCAGGTCGCTACGGCTATGAATGAAATGACGGCGACTGTGCATGAGGTTGCGCGCAGTGCTGAAGCAGCCGTGCTGGCAGTAGAGAACGGCAATCGCCTAGCGACGAATGGTGAGCAGGTATTGCAGAGTGTTTTAGATTCCAATAATCGTTTAACCCTTCAAGTTAAGCAAAGTTCTGAGGCGATGCATCGTTTAAATACAGACAGCACTAATATTTCAACGGTACTGACTGTGATTGACGCTATTGCTCAACAAACCAACCTCTTAGCGCTGAATGCGGCGATTGAAGCGGCGCGCGCCGGTGAGGCCGGACGTGGTTTTGCTGTGGTGGCCGATGAAGTGCGTGGTTTGGCACACCGAACCCAAGTCTCAACCGCGCAGATTGAAGAACTCATTGCCAATTTACAAACCGGCTCAGGCAATGCGGTTGTGATGATGGATAACAGCTGTAATCTGGCTAACTCTACTTTGGAATTAGTAGGGGAAGCCTCGACTGAGTTACAGGCCATTGCTCAAGTGATGCTGGAAATTCAAGCGATGGGAATGCAGATTGCTACAGCGGCGGAGCAACAGAGTCTTGTTGCAGAAGAAATTAATCGTAATGTGGTGAATGTAAATAACGTTGCAGATCAGTCTGCGGCTGCGGTGGAAGAAACCGCGGCCTCAGCGCTTGAGTTAGCACGCTTAGGTCAGGCGCTGCATAATCTGGTGATGCGTTTTAAGCTATAACTTTATGGCTGTTTAACTTTAATATTATTTGGTTAGGTTACTCCATGAAATTACAACGCGTTTTATATGCCAGTTTTATTATTTATGGATTGCTTATTGTTGGTTTAATTTTTCTGAGCTTATGGGGGCATAATTTTCTTGTTTTTGATCTTGATGAAAAACATCAATTATTTTATGTCTCTGTTCTAGCTGTACTTGGTGTGCTGACCACACTCTATTGGTTTGTTGTTTTTTTCGTCTATAAAAAATATACGCTTAGACAGCAGGCAGAAACAAAACTTGTATTGAACCCGCTTCCAACTTGCCTTGGAAGCTTCGGGTGAAGCGCTCTGGGATTATACGTTTAATGAAAATTCGGATATCTATTTTTCTGCTGAGTACTGTGCCAACTTAGGTTTTAGCCAAGAAGAGTTTGGTAACACTCAGCAAGCTTGGCGTGATCGCTTGATGCCTGAGGAAGCAGAGAGTGTCTATCAAAGTGTCATGCGCTTTATTACTGAAAGTGAAGGTCGCTACGATAATACCTATCGCATGTTGCACCGCGATAAAAGTTATCGCTGGATTCGCTCACGCGGTCATTTAATTAAAAATGAGCACGGTGAACCTTTACGCTTTATTGGTATTGCGCGTGATGTAACCGAAAAATATGCTGCCAAAGTACGTTTACAGCAGGCCGAAGCGGTATTTGAGTCTACCCGTGAAGCGGTGTTAATCACTGATTACGCCAATAGTATTGTGTACGTTAACCCATCCTTTACTCGCATTACCGGTTATAGCGAACAGGAAGTGATGGGTAAAACACCGAATATACTCAAGTCGAATCGCCATTCAAGTGATTTTCATCAGGGTAAGTGGACAGACTTAAATGAAAAAGGTATGTGCAGCGGTGAAGTATGGAATTGCCATAAGAATGGTGAGTTACTTCGACAGTATCAAACGATACGGGTTATAAAAAACGAACATGGCGTTATTTCGCATTATGTTGCGGTGTTTTCAGATATTTCTACCATCGACGACTCAATATCCGAGCTGAGTTTTTTGTCGCTCTATGATCCGTTAACTAAGCTGGCCAACCGCACCCATTTGTATGAACGACTAAAGATTTCACTCAATACAGCAATTAGACAACAGAAAAACAATGCTCTTTTTTTAATGGGTTTGGATCACTTTAAAAGCATTAATGAGAGCTTAGGCCATAATTTAGGCGATCAACTTCTGCAAGAAGTCGCGCTGCGTATGAAAGGCGCGGTTCAATTCTCCAATATTTTAGCGCGCACCGGAGGCGATGAGTTTGCGGTTATTTGTGAAAATATCACCACCGCAATGGATGCAAAGGATGTTGCAGAAGAGATTATCCGAGCCTGTAGAAGCCCCTTTATGTTGGCTGGAAATCAAGTCTTTATTAGTGTCAGTGTCGGTATTTGTTTATACCCGCTGGCCGGTTCAAGCGTGGAAGAAATCATGCGTAACGCTGACTCTGCGCTGCATAAAGCGAAGAATAGTGGACGTGAAACCTTTGCTCTTTATTCTGCGGAACTGACTGAGCAAGCCTATCAGCGCATTCGAATTGCGAGCGACCTTAGACGCGCTTTGGAAAATAATGAGCTAGAACTGCATTACCAGCCTGTCTATCTACTCGATGAGGATAAGCTGCTGGGTTGTGAAGCCTTAGTTCGCTGGAGCCACCCCACTAGAGGCGCGATTGCGCCAAATGACTTTATTCCTATTGCTGAAGAAAATGGCTTAATAAGCGCTTTGGATGCTTGGGTGTTAAGTACCGCGTGTGAGCAAATGCATAAGTGGCTAACAGACAAATATGACTTGAAATTTATTGCAGTCAATTTATCCAGTCGTTCGCTGTCTCAGGAGAACTTGGCTGACAAGGTTGCTTTGGTTTTACAGAGAAACCATTTGGAGGCAAGATTTCTTGAGCTTGAAGTGACTGAAAGTGCTGTTATGGAAAACCCAAGGCGTGCTGATATTGCGTTGCGCCAACTGCGGGAAATAGGCGTTCGGCTTGCTTTGGATGACTTTGGCACAGGTTACTCATCGTTAGGCCGCTTGAAATCGCTACCCGTACATAAGCTTAAAATTGACCAAAGTTTTATTAAAAATTTGCCGAGTGATCCTGAGGACGTGGCGATTGTTAATGCTATTTTAGCGTTGGGTGCGAGTATGGGGCTTGCAGTGCAGGCCGAGGGGATTGAGACAGATGAGCAGTTACAGTTTCTGCAGGCTCATCATTGCGCTCTAGCGCAAGGCTATTTGTTTGGTCGTCCGATGCCTGCTGAGAGTTTTACAGGCTTGCTTGATCAGTGCTCATCAGCAATCTTTGGGTTGGAGCAATAGACATCTTCAAGATAACGTCCTTACGTTTTGACTGTTGCTGCGTCGATGCCTAGTGCTGCCAGAATCTCATTTAAAGCTGATTTAACACTATTGGCTATCTTTCGCCTGCCACAGACAAAAATCTGCGCATCATGCTCAATGAAATGGCGTAATTTGATGCAATCTAAGGCAGTTTTATCCTGCACATAGGCGCGCTCGTTGGTGCGCGAGAAGACGGCATTGTGCTCTGTCAGTCGTTTATCCTTGAGATAAAGAGCCAACTCAGGCCCATAGAAGTCAGACAGAGGGGAGTGTCACCCAATATAAATACATAGGACGATGTGCTGTGGTGAATAAACCCGACACGCGGGCCAATCCCTGTACCTGCACCGATCAGTATGGTGGGGTCTTCTACCTGAGGCGGGCCGAAAGTATAGATTGAACTGAATAAAGGCTTCGATCGTGCCGCCTATCGCTAGTGTATTAAGAAAATTCGAGCAGATTCCGTCGTGATGCTGAGGCGTACAGATTTCTAGGCTTGGTATCTATCAAGTATTTTTATTCGATAGGAAATAATGAAAGCCAGCATCAGCATTTCAATATGATACCGATGTCATGGCTATTGATATAGTTTGGTGTCACCAATCCTGAGTAGTACATCAGCGCAAATGTTGATGACATAGATGCCTTTTTCATTGTCAGCTTGTATCTGCTGCTGATTTGCCAGCATGAACAGGATTGAAGCCCTTTATTTGCTATGCTCAGTAGGCCACTCAGAGCAGCTCAGCCTCACATACCCTATTACGGCCAAGAGACTTGGCTTGATACAGCGCTTTATCGGCTCGGTTGATTGCGCTGTCAATTGATTCCAGGGACGCAATGTCGATTTGTGCTACACCAATGCTGACGGTGATTGCAATAGTCAGTTCATCACTGATTTTAACGCTATGGCTTTCTACCGCCCGACGAATACGTTCTGCGCATTCATGGGTTTTGCTAAGGTTGGCGCCAGGTAGCAAAATGACAAACTCCTCACCGCCAAATCGAGCGATCAGATCATTGTCTCGACTGTAGTGCTGAAAAATACTCGCTACAGCGACTAAGACGAGGTCGCCAACAGTATGACCATGGGTGTCATTGACCCGCTTAAAATGATCAATGTCGATGGTCATCACGGACAAAGGCGTTTGGTTGACCTTTGCTTTTTCGATCTTATAACGACCCTCTGCAATGAAGTAGCGGCGGTTATAGAGTTGCGTCAGCGGGTCGGTAGAGGCCTGTTTTTTTAGCTCGTCTTGTTTAGAACGGATGTCTTCGAGGATTTTTATTCGATAGGAAATAATAAAAGCCAGAGTCAGCGCTTCTAATACAATGCCGATACCGACACCATGGCTATTGATATAGTTCGGCGCCACCAGTCCTGAATAGTACATCACCGCATAAATATTAAAGACGACAAATAAGCTATGTCCCACTAAAAAGAATTTGACCAAGGGGTTCTTTTTACGAAACAGCGAAATGCTGACCGAAAACGTCACGACCATCATCAGTGCCGCCAAACCGCCTGCCGGTTTTAATGCTTGCGTCACATCGAAAAGGCCATAGATAAACGCCATGAGCAACAGTGCCAACATGGCTTGAAGGGTGCGGTGTTCTTTAAGATAAAATTTTTGTGTATCAAAGATTGCCATCATAAACAGCAGTAAAAAGATCGGCATAGTGAATAGCGACAGATTCAGGATGAAAATGTGGTCACCGTATGCATTGAATGCTTTACCGATCAAGCCGTAAGACAGTGCAATCCAGATCAGACCGGAAATCAGATAAAAAGAATATAAAATGTTTTCTTTTTTACTGGTGGCGAAGTACAGCAGACCATTGTAGAACACCAACGCGAACATCATGCCAACCAGCAGGGCAATATCCAAATGCCCACTGCTCAGCGCTTTGCGCGAATGCTGATCATCGTAGACTTCGAGGGTAAACCACTGGTGAGTGTGCACATGATTGCGCACGTATATAATGCTTGTTGTGTCGGCAGCAACAGTGAAGGGATAGACAACGGCACCGTTATACATAAGCGGATCATCACTGGCCTGATTGAGATTAATTGAGGCTTGATTGATCAGTTGCTCGGCACGTTCTTCAAAAATATCGATGGATTTTACGTGATAGGCCTTGGGTAAATGCAGATATAACCTTCGATCCTGTTGACTGGGGTTGTGCAGTGCCACGCGGTACCAAGTCACTGTTGCCCGTGTACCCAGTGTCGTTGCGCTCAAGGTATTCCGAAAGTTTTGCTTGCGCACGGCCGGATAGTTCAATGATTGTGAACTATCAATCAAATATTCTATGGGGAAATCGCTAAGTTGAACCTTGTCTTCGCTCAGTTGGGTAGTCGCCGATGCTTGGACGGCAAGAGCCATGGCGCAAAGGAAAAAACAGGTTAAAAATGCTCTGTAGTAGGCCACGTGCTAAGTCCTTGCAGTTGTAGGTAGTGCGCTTAAAAATAATTATAAGTGCAATCACTAGACGGATACACTCGCAAGCTGTTGGTTGAGGTAAAAGTTGTCAGTTTGCTTGTTGAATTGGCGTATCCTTACCAGCCGTTTTATTCACTGCGAACAATTGAGCCATATTGCTATCAGCTGCTCAAGCAAAAATCGGGATACAAGGTGTTTTAATTTTCATCTACGTGTATCTGTAAAATCAGACGCCATCAAAATTATGAGCAACAGCCTATGAGAAGAATCATTGATACTTTTTTCCAGCGCCATTGGAATCCTTACGTGGTGCTGCTTATTGCAGGCTTGCTCAGTGCTTTGTATTTTGGTCTAACGTCCACGGTTTGGGCGGTCACCGGTGAATTCACCCGGTTGGGCGGCGATATTTTACGGTTGCTGGGCGTTGATGTTGCTGATTGGCAGTATTACCAAATGATAAAACTGCAAGGCGCGACCTGGAGTCGTCCGGATGGTTGGATTGTTTGGGGGATGTTTGTCGGTGCGCTGATGATGGTGCTGCTCAGTAATAGCTTTAAGATTCGTCTACCGCAGCAAAAGCGTCGCTATGTGCAGGGCTTCGTTGGCGGCATTATTGCAGGCTTTGGTGCGCGTTTAGCGCTGGGCTGTAATTTGGCGGCTTTTTTTACCGGTGTACCGCAGTTCTCTTTGCACTCATGGATTTTCATTGTTGCTACTGGCATAGGCACATTTTTTGGCGCGAAACTGACCCGAACCCTGTGGTGGAAAGGCCGACCGTCTTTAATGCGCGGTGCGGCGAAGCCTTCTAGAGTTAAAGCGCGAGTGATTCAACCGTATGTCGGTGCTGTCATTGCTATTGCGTACGCGGGCTTATTGATTTATTTCTTTGCCTCTGGACAAAAGTTATTGGGTTTAGGCGCGCTATTTGGTTTGGCTTTTGGGGTTTTGATTGAACGGGGGCAAATCTGTTTTACTGCGGCGTTTCGTGATTTGTTTTTAGTAGGTCGCAGCTTGATGGCCAAAGCCATTATTGTCGGTATGGCGGCCAGTTCTGTTTTAACCCTCATCGTTATATCGATCTATGACTTAGCCCCGGTCACCCAGATTGCCGCGCTGAGTACGTTGCTTGGTGGCGTTTTATTTGGCTTGGGTATCGTGATGGCCTCCGGTTGTGAAACGGGGATGATGTACCGTCTGATGGAAGGGCAGCTGCTGTTCTTGCCGGTGTTCGCTGGTAATATTATTGGCGCAACATTGCTAGCCTATGCATGGGATCATCTTGGTCTTTATGCTGCCTTGGTTAAACAGGGTGACAAAATCAACCTGCTGGATAGGCTGGGCCCGGTTGGTGCGATTCTCAGTACACTGGCGATGCTGGCTGTGCTCTATGCTTTAACGCTCTATCGTGAAAAAAACTATCACCGCAATTTTGAATTAAACAGAGGCGTGAAATAACGTGCAAGCCAATCCAGAAGCTGATTTCACCCTAGATCTGCGCGGAGAATCGTGCCCTTATCCGGTGATCTATACCCTCGAAGCATTGCAAGGCATGAACAAGGGCGAGTTGTTGCAAGTCATCACTGATTGCCCAGGCTCTTTTCGCAATGTGCCGGAAGAGGCCATTGCTCATGGTTATACCTTCGCGCAAGCGCCGGTAAAAAATGGCCAAGAGTATCTTTTTTATATTTATGCCTAATTAAATGTGCCGTGGCAAAATATTTTCTGCTCAGTAAAATATGCGGCTGTGCGATAAATATATAGGCCTGATCTCCGCGCTGATCTATTTTTAAATGTAAGCGTAACAACAACCCCACATAGCCAACGCTTTTCTGATGCCATAGCTTACCCGTTTTAATAAACGAGGTGATG
>JBLWZG010000001.1:0-455340 GCA_048266525.1 Pseudomonas sp. | reverse complement strand
CCTTGGCTGTGCGGGATATTGAGAATTACAGCAAGTACAAAGCCAGTTCATCCGGACTGGTGGCCAGTGTTGGCTTTGGCGTTGGTCAAGACAATAAGGCAGCCGCCACAACAGATCAGGACAACAGCTATAATCCTGATCTGACGGGCTCGGCAGTTAGCAAGGTTTCTGGCAGTGATAGCAGCGTCACCCGCTCTGGCATCAGTCAGGCCGACATTGTTATCACTGACTTGAAGGCACAGCAGGAACTGACCGGCCAGACGGCGACAGCTTTGCTGGACAAACTCAATGATGCAGTACGTTCCGGTGATGGCTCGGGTGGCATTGATAAAAATTGGGACGGCAAACAACTTGAGCGGGTGGTACAGGCTAATGCGGAAATTATGACGGCCTTTAGCCAACAGGCGGGTCATGCAGTAAGCGCCTATGTCCAGAATAAACGGGAAGAGCTGCTGGAACAGAAACGCAATGCTGACAATACCGCAGCACAGGATGAGATTCAGGAGCAAATCAATGCACTCAACACTCAGGAACGGGTAATGAAAACAGTGATTGGCGCTTTGACAGGTCAACTGGATACCACCGTTGCTCATGCGGTATTGCAAGAAGCGGCGGATCAGATGCGTCAGTACAGCATCGAAAGCTCCAGCTGCTTTACCGGGGTGATTGTTGGTGAAGATGAAAATGGCAACCCTTTGATTTTGAGTAACATCTCTGGTGATAGCGCCGGTGTGCGTGGTGATGACATCAAACTGGGCGGTGTACGGGTGGATCTGGATTTGATTTGCGGCAAGGATAATAGCCGTTGTGTAACTCTGGAAAATGGCATGGTTAAGTATGATGAAGCAAAAGCAGGTATGTCTTTTGAAAAGTTCAGATTAACTAAAGACGGCCAGAAAATGAGCGGCTTGACCGGAGGCGTTCAGGGGCTTGAAGGCACCATGGCAGGCAAACCCTATGCGCCAAACAGTTTCTGGGATTATATGGTGGAAAGCTTTGCGGGTACCCACGACGCTATCGATGGAGGAATTACTGGATTGTATGACTCAGAGAATGTGCGCTTAGTCTCCAAGCATGAATTTAAAGAGTTCAAGAAAACCTTGCTGGCTTTGAGACCACGCGCCATTGAAGCACCGTTTAATTATCCCGGTACATGGTATGGGCTCGCTCTATCCTATGAAAAACAGCCTACTGATGGTTTTGGCATTCGCGAACATCCAAAGTATGGAACTGTGATTGATATAACTAATTTAATCTTAGGTCATCCGTGCCTTTCTTTTATAATTGATCAATAATCCTCAAGGAAGAAATAGTATGAAAAAAATATTTATAGTCGCACTAGCCATAACGTTAAGCGGCTGTGCTGCAGGCGGTAAAAAAACAGATTCTGATATTTTAAAAGAGGCATCTACTGCAGTATCCGCGAGCTCAGGGCAAGCCCAGATAAACATGCTGACAGTTGATATTCCTAGCCATGGAGCGATAGCTGACCTTGCTGTTATCGGTCTAGGTGGCGGCGCTAACGCGACCTATCTTCGAGATGTACTAGCAAAGCTGAAAACAACATCGAATCAAGCTGTGTTGATCATGGGTAGCAGCCCAACATTGAACTACGCCGTTATCTCTAATGCGGTGAAAGATATGGATTTATCAGGGGTTCACATTGTTTACTCTGGTAAAAGCGCTAAGCAAACTAAAATTGCACAAGCTGTTATGCAAACCGGTGCCAGCTACTATTTTATTGATAAATAAAAGTAACTGATCAAAACCATCCAGACTTTTAGGAGTGTTATCGGGACCCCAGGATCAGAGCAACACCTGCGCACATTTGATGACTTTTCTTTACGAACAGCAGTGTTTATAGGCTTAATAAAACAATCGATTCACCGAGGATGTCCGTATTTTTTACAGATGAGTTTTATAAGTTAAAAGAAATCCTGCTGGTGTTTAGGCCAAGAGTTATTACGCCTTTGTTCGAATATCCGGGTGACTGGTATTCATATGCAAGCAGGCCTGATGGCAATTTTGGTTTTCGTCAACATACTGAATTTGGTGAAGTTATAGATATGATCGAAAGATTCGACAATTATCCCTGCTCAAGTTTTATTATTGATCAGTCGTTTTTAAGGATGAAGAGTATGCAAAAACTTGCTGTTGCTTTGTTAGTTGTGGCACTGAGTGGTTGTGCAGTTGCTAATAAAAAATCGGATGGTGATATTTTTCAAGCAGCAATAGATGCTGTCGAAAGAGACTCAGGAATTGTAAATATTAAAGTGCTTGGGTTTAATATTCCAAGCAGCGGACTGGTGTCCGACCAGATGGTTATTGTTGCAGGCGGCGGCAGACTTTTAACTGGTTTAAAAGGTGCGTTAACGCAACTGAAGAGCACACCAAATGCTTTTTTAGTGATAAAGGGTGAGAACCCATCTTTGGATTACGCAATTATTTCTAATGCCGTTAAAGGTATAGAGTTATCTGGCTCTTACATCGTTTATTCAGGTTTAGATTCTAAACAAGCGCAAATAGCTGAAGTTATTCAAAGCTCTGGTGCGAATTATTATTTCGTTGATAAGGAAAAGTAATCTATTGACCTGATATCAAACCCTAAAAAAATCCCCAGTCCTCCATTGACCTACGACAAGGCGTTTTTTGCGTGCTTAGTTAAACTCAATTGATAATGTTGCACATGCGATGTGCAGCGGCGTTAAGAGAGGATTTGAGCATGCAAACAACCCGCTGGTTGATGATTGACGGCAATGAAGCCACCGCAACGATTGCCCACCGTTTAAGTGAGGTGTGTGCGATTTATCCGATTACTCCAGCCTCGGCCATGGGCGAGTGGGCGGATGAGTGGTCGGCGCAGGGGCGCACCAACCTGTGGGGCACTGTGCCGCATATTGTCGAGATGCAAAGTGAGGGCGGCGCGGCTGGCGCTGTGCATGGCGCTGTGCAGCTCGGCAGTTTAGCCACCACTTTTACTGCTTCGCAGGGTTTGCTGCTGATGATCCCCAATATGTACAAGCTCGCCGGTGAGTTGACGCCCGTGGTGATTCATGTGGCGGCGCGCTCGTTAGCCTGTCAGGCCTTGTCGATTTTTGGTGATCACAGTGATGTGATGGCGGTGCGCCAAACCGGTTTTGCCATGCTCTGCGCCGGCTCGGTGCAAGAAGCGATGGACTTTGCTTTGATTTCCCACGCCGCCACTTTAGTTGGCCGTTTGCCTGTTTTGCATTTTTTTGATGGTTTCCGTACTTCCCATGAAGTGGCGAAAATCCAAGCCGTGGGTGATGAGGTCTTGCACGCGCTGATTTCGCAAGACGCCTTGCATGCCCATCGTGCCCGCGCCATGAGTCCGGATCATCCGGTGCTGCGTGGTACCGCGCAAAACCCTGATGTGTATTTTCAAGGCCGCGAGACGGTCAATAAGTTTTACTTAGCTTTTCCTAAACTGGTGCAGCAGTTGATGGATCAGTTTGCCGAGCTGACCGGTCGCCACTATAAATTATTTGAATACCACGGCGCTGCAGATGCGCAGCGGGTGATTATCCTGATGGGCTCTGGCGCAGAAACCGTGCATGAGACGGTGGATTACCTGCAGGCGCAAGGTGAAAAGGTTGGTGTGTTGCGGGTGCGTCTGTATCGGCCGCTGGATGCGCAGGCGTTATTGGCCGCGTTACCCAGCAGCGCGCAACAGCTTGCCGTGCTTGATCGTACCAAAGAGCCGGGCTCAGACGGCGAGCCCTTGTATAAAGATGTGATTACTGCTTTGGCGCAAGCGCAGATGCAGGGCAATAGCCCCTTTGCCGAGCTACCGAAAGTCATTGGTGGGCGCTACGGTTTATCCTCTAAAGAGTTTACTCCGGGCATGGTTGCGGCGATCTTTACCGAACTGCAGCAGCCGCAGCCGAAAAACGGCTTTACCATTGGTATCCATGATGATATCACCCACACCAGTTTGGCCTGGGATGAGCATTGGCATACCGCTGCCCATAAAGAATCAGTGCAGGCGCTGTTTTACGGTTTAGGTTCTGACGGCACGGTGAGCGCCAATAAAAACTCGATTAAAATTATTGGCGAAACCACTGATTTATATGCGCAAGGCTATTTCGTCTATGACTCGAAAAAGTCCGGCGCGATGACCGTTTCGCATTTGCGTTTTGGTCCACAGCCGATCCGTTCCACCTATTTAATCGGCGACCACCAAGCGCAGTTTATTGCCTGCCATCAGCCGCAGTTTATTGAGCGTTTTGAGATGCTGGATAAAGCCGCCGAGGGTGCGGTGTTCCTGCTCAATACCGCGCACCCAGTGGATCAGGTCTGGGATGAACTGCCACGGCGCATGCAAGAGCAGATCATTGAGAAACAGATCCGCGTGTATTGCATTGACGCTTACGCGGTGGCGCAACAGGCCAACATGGGTAAGCGCATCAACACCATCATGCAGACCTGTTTCTTTGCCATCTCTGGGGTGTTACCCCGTGAACAGGCGATTACTTCGATTAAAGAAGCGGTGCAAAACACCTACGGCAGTAAAGGGCAGAGCATCATCGACTTTAACTTCCGTGCCATTGATGCCGCGCTGGCCAGTTTGCATGAAATGCCTGTGCCCAATGCAGCGACCAGCACCTTTGAGCGCCCGCCCTTGGTGGATGAAAATGCCCCTGACTTTATTGGCCGCTTTACTGCGCGTTTGATTGCCGGTGAAGGTGATCGTGTGCCGGTGAGTATGATGCCGGTGGACGGCAGCTTCCCGTTGGGCAGTGCTGCCTATGAAAAACGTAAATTGGCCTTAGAGATTCCAGTGTGGGATGCCGAGCTCTGTACCCAGTGCGGTAAGTGCCCAATGGTCTGCCCGCATGCGGCAATTCGCAGCAAATTGGTGCCCAAAGACTTAGTCGCAGATGCGCCAGACAGCTTTAAAACCCATCCAGTATTGGGCCGTGATTACCCCGATGATCATGTGATGATGTATCAGGTCTCGCCGGATGACTGTACCGGTTGTGGTCTGTGTGTGGATATTTGTCCGATTCGCGATAAATCCAATGCGTCCCATAAAGCTTTGAATATGGAGCCCATTGAGCCAATTCATGCGCAAGAACAGGCCAACTGGCAGTTCTTCGAGGCCTTACCTGAATACACGCGAAGCCAAGTGAAACAGACCACCATTAAAGGTGCGATGTTGTTGCAGCCTTTATTTGAGTTTTCTGGCGCGTGCGTCGGTTGTGGCGAAACGCCGTATTTAAAACTGGCCACCCAACTGTTTGGTGATCGCATGGTGGTCGCCAATGCCACCGGCTGCTCCTCGATTTACGGTGCTAACTTGCCCACCACACCTTGGACAGTCAACGCCGAAGGCCGTGGCCCAGCGTGGAATAACTCGCTATTTGAAGACAACGCTGAGTTTGGCTTAGGTATGCGCATCGCCATTGATCAGCAGACCATGTATGCGCAAGAGTTGCTGGAAGAATTACGCAACAGCATCGGCAGTGAATTAGTTGATGCCTTACTCACAGCTGAGCAAAACACGGAACAAGAGATTGCCGAGCAGCGCATGCGCGTGGTGCAGCTTAAACAACGTTTGGCTGAGTTAAGCGATCAGCCACGGGCGCAAGAGCTGTTAACCGTGGCCGAGCAGTTGGTGGTGCGCAGTGTATGGATTATTGGTGGCGATGGTTGGGCCTATGACATTGGCTATGGCGGTTTGGACCATGTGCTCGCCTCGGGGCGTAATGTGAATATCTTGGTGCTGGACACTGAGGTGTATTCCAATACCGGCGGGCAAACTTCCAAAGCCACGCCGCGCGGAGCAGTAGCTAAATTCTCCAATGCCGGCAAACCTACCGCGAAAAAAGACTTGGCCATGCTCGCCATGGGCTATGAAAATGTCTATGTCGCTAAAGTGGCTTATGGCGCGAAAGATACGCAAACCCTGCGCGCCTTTATTGATGCCGCAGCCCATGATGGTCCGTCACTGATTATTGCTTACTCACCTTGTATCGCGCACGGGGTGGATTTAACCCATAACCACCGTCAGCAAAACTTGGCGGTGAAAAGTGGGCATTGGCCGTTATTTCGCTATGAGCCATCCCGCGCGGAGAAAGGTTTGAATCCTTTGCGTTTAGATTCAGCTGCGCCCTCAATTGATTACACCGACTTCAGCTCCACTGAAACGCGCTTCAGTATGCTCAACCGCACTTACCCAGAAGCGGCCAAGCAGTATCAAGAGCAAGCACAGGATGATGTGATCGCACGCTTTGCCCATTATCAGTCGCTGGCGGATTTGCCCGGTGCTGCAGATTTAGAGAAAAAGGAGTCAGGTGATGATTGATTTATCCACTGAGTATTTAGGCTTGAAGCTAAAAAATCCGCTGGTGCCATCCTCCTCGCCACTCACCGGTGATTTGGACAGCGCTCGCGAACTGGAAGATGCGGGTGCCAGTGCCTTGATTCTGCCGTCGTTATTTGAAGAAAGTATCTTGGCCAGTGAAGCCGCTGCCGCACGTTTTTTGCACGAGCAGGATATTGGTTTTGGCGAGGCGGGTAGCTTCTTACCCATTCCTGATGATTCGATTTATCAGAGCGAGCTGGATGAGTATTTGCACTATATTCAGACGCTCAAAAGCAGCCTGTCGATTCCAGTGATTGCCAGCCTTAACGGGATTTCTACTGAAGGCTGGACCCGTTATGGCCAGCAACTGCAAGAGTCCGGTGCTGATGCGCTGGAGCTCAATGTCTATTATGTCGCCGCCGATATGTTTGAGTCTGGTGCTGAAGTGGAAGCGCGTTATCTCAAGGTGCTGCGTGAGCTTAAACAGCATGTGACAGTGCCAATCACGATGAAATTGTCTTCGCAGTTCAGTTCGGTGGGGCATTTTGTGCGCAGTTTGCAAGAGGCGGGCGCGCAAGGAGTATCGCTGTTTAACCGCTTCTATCAGCCGGATATTGACCTGCTGACCCGTGAAGTGGTGCCGACCATCAGTTTGTCGTCTTCCTATGAAAATCTGCTACGCATCCACTGGGTTGCCACTTTGTTCGGTAAGGTCGATTTATCATTGGCGGTGACTGGCGGTGTGCATACTGCAGAGGATGCGCTGAAAGCCTTAATGGCCGGTGCGGATGTGACCCACTTATGCAGTGTATTGCTTAAGCACGGTCCACAGGCGCTCGCTGCAATTGAACAGGGCATGCGCGAGTGGATGATGGAGCATGAGTATGAGTCGGTGCAGCAATTCAAAGGCAGTGTTTGCCGTGAACGAGCCATTGACCCCAGTGCCTATGATCGCGCCAACTATGTGCAAGTGATGCACAACCATCGCAGCGCTAAAGGAGTGTGGCGTTAAGCTTTGGTTTTTTGGGGTGAGCTTTCAAGGCGAATTGAGGGTGGAGTGTTGCTGATCATTTGCGCCATCCATGGCGACAAGCTTTGCGTCACTCACACATTGTTTACGTGTTGAACAGCTCCATTACGATGCTTTCGGCTTGAAGAACAGCGTCGCGCCGCGGGTTAAACCTTGCAGGTTGAGGTCATCGCGAGGCACTTCAGCTTCGATCGGCTCGTCCTGACCTTCAACTTTTAAAGTCACCCGTGTGATGGCACCCAATGGGCGGATATCACGTACAACGCCCGCTTGGTGATCCGCTTGAGCAATTTGCGACAACAGCACTTCATGCGGACGGAACTGAATATCTTGATCGGCCACTTTCAGACGATTGGAATCCCCTAGAAAGTGATACACAAACTCGCTGGCTGGGTTTTCGTAGACTTCAGCCGGTGTACCGATCTGTTCAATCACGCCTTTGTTCATGACCACGATGCGATCAGCCACTTCCATGGCTTCTTCTTGGTCGTGGGTGACAAACACAGAGGTGAGGTTGATGTCTTCGTGTAAGTTAGCCAACCAGCGGCGCAGCTCTTTACGCACCTTGGCATCTAACGCACCAAAAGGCTCATCGAGCAGCAGGATTTGCGGCTCAACCGCTAAAGCACGGGCCAAGGCAATACGTTGACGCTGACCACCGGACAGTTGCTCAGGGTAACGGTCTGAGAGCCAATCCAGTTGCACCATGCGCAGCAACTCTTGGACTTTTTCAGCAATCACTGCTTCGCTTGGGCGCTCACGGCGTGATTTCATGCGCAGACCGAAAGCCACGTTATCAAACACCGTCATATGACGAAACAAGGCGTAATGCTGAAAGACAAAACCGACATTACGCTTGCGTACATCGCGGCGTGACACATCATCACCGTTAAATAAAATGCTACCGGTATCTGGTGTTTCTAGGCCAGCAATAATGCGCAGTAGGGTGGTTTTACCACAGCCGGATGGGCCGAGTAAGGCCACCAGTTCGCCAGCTTTGATGTCTAAATTAATGTTGTTTAACGCAGTAAAGTTACCGAACTGCTTATGGACTTGGCGGACTTCAATACTCATGACTTATTCGTCTCCATTGTTTAGCTGACGGTTGATCCGCGATTCGCTCCACTGCTTGAGCAGCAACATAATCAACGCCAAAATTAATAGCAGGCTGGCAACACTAAAGGCCGCAACGTGGTTGTATTCGTTGTAAAGAATTTCGACATGCAGGGGCAGGGTGTTGGTAAAACCACGGATATGCCCAGAGACCACCGACACTGCACCAAATTCACCCATCGCCCGCGCCGTACAGAGCACCACGCCGTACATTAAACCCCATTTGATATTGGGTACGGTGACATGCCAAAACATCTGCCAGCCGCTGGCACCGAGTAAACGTGCCGCTTCTTCTTCTTGGGTACCTTGTTGCTGCATTAATGGAATCAGCTCACGTGCGACAAAAGGCACGGTGACAAACAAGGTGGCTAAAACAATACCAGGTACGGCGAAGATAATTTGAATGTCATGTTCAATCAGCCATTCACCAAAGAAACCCTGCGCGCCAAACAACAACACATAGACTAAACCGGCGATGATCGGTGACACCGAAAAGGGCAGATCAATTAAAGTGATTAAGACGCTTTTGCCATAAAAATCATGCTTACTGACGCACCACGCGGCAGCCACGCCAAAGACTAAGTTCAGCGGCACTGAGATGGCAACCGCCAGTAACGTCAGCTTTAGCGCTGAGATGGCATCGGCTTCTAGCATTGAGTCAAAAAAGTGCGCAACGCCCATTTTTAAGGCTTCAATTAATACAATGGCCAGTGGCAGTACCAAAAAGACGATAAAGGTCGCCCAAGCGGCAATGATCAGCGCTAAGCGTGCCCAGCTTGGTGCGTTGCGTGAGTTCTGATGGGATGTGGTCGACATAGGTATTCCTTAGCCCTTAGCAACGTAACGTTGGAGAAGGTTGATCAGCAGCAGTAAGACAAAAGACACCACCAGCATCATCACGCCAATGGCCGTGGCGCCGACGTAGTCGTATTGATCGAGCTTGACCATGATCAGTAGCGGCAGAATTTCGGTTTTGCCGGGCATGTTGCCAGCGATGAAAATCACTGAGCCGTATTCACCGACACCACGGGCAAAAGCCAAGGCAAAACCGGTCAGCCATGCTGGCAATAACGCCGGTAGTAAAATATTCCAAAACACTTGCAGAGGGCGAGCACCAAGACAGGTCGCCGCTTCTTCGAGCTCACGGGGGATATCCGCCAGTACCGGCTGGATGGTGCGCACCACAAAGGGCAAGGTGACAAAAGTCAGCGCTAAGGTAATACCAAAAGGCGTGTAAGCAATGGTGATACCTAAGTCCGCAGCAAAACGACCCACAAAACCATTCGGTGCATACAACGCAGTCAAAGCAATACCCGCCACAGCGGTGGGTAAAGCAAAGGGCAGGTCAATCATTGCATCAATCACTTTGCGGCCTGGAAAGCGATAACGCACCAACACCCAAGCGAACAGTGTGCCAATCACCCCATTGAGTAACGCCGCAATAAAAGCAGTACCAAAGCTGAGCTTGAGTGCCGCCAATACGCGTGGCGCGCTGACAATCGCGTAAAACTCTGACCAACTCAACTGCGCGGCATAAATAAACATGCCGGCTAATGGTAAAAATACCAATAAGCTGAGGTACACCAGAGTGTAGCCGAGGGTCAGTCCAAAGCCTGGAATGACCGGTGAGGAGCGTCGTGACATAGTGACTCGCCTTGTGGTTATTTAAAAAAACAGCCCATACAGGCTATGGACTGTGCTGACTCGGATAACATTACTGCTCTTGATAAATTTGGTCGAAAACGCCGCCATCACTAAAGAACTGCGCTTGTGCTTGCTGCCAGCCGCCGAAAAACTCATCAATAGTTACCAGTGTTAACGGGGCAAATTGCTCAGCAAACTCTTTAGCGATCGCGGCATTACGTGGACGATAAAAGTGTTCTGCAGCAATGCGCTGGCCAACATCGCTGTATAAATATTCAAGGTAGGCTTCAGCAACCACGCGGGTGCCTTTGCGATCGACGTTGCGATCAACCACCGCCACTGGTGGCTCAGCTAAAACTGACACAGAGGGTGTAATGATTTCAAAAGCACCAGCGCCATGCTCTTGTAGAGATAAATAGGCTTCGTTTTCCCATGCCAATAGCACATCACCCATGCCGTTATTGGTAAAAGTATTGGTCGCTGCGCGAGCTCCACTATCGAGGACAGGCACGTTGGCAAATAGACGCTGAACAAAATCTTGTGCCTGTTGCTCACTGCCATAGGCTTGTTTGGCATAGGCCCAAGCGGCTAAAAAGTTCCAACGAGCGCCGCCTGAGGTTTTGGGGTTCGGTGTGATCACGCTCATGCCAGGCTTAACTAAATCGTCCCAATCTTGTATCTGCTTGGGATTGCCTTTGCGCACCAGAAACACGATGGTTGAAGTATAAGGCGTACTGGCGTTGGGTAAGCGTTGTTGCCAGTCTTTGGCGAGCCATTTACCTGATGTATGCAGTTGATCAATATCACCGGCTAAGGCTAGGGTGACAACGTCAGCGCGCAAGCCTTCGGAGACTGAGCGCGCTTGTTTACCGGAGCCACCATGGGATTGTTGTACTTGCAGGGCTTCATTGCCTTGCGCTTGCCAGTGTTGGTTAAAAGCGCGATTAAAATCACTGTAAAACTCACGTGTCGGATCATAAGACACATTGAGTAAGGTTTGTGCCTGCGCTGTAATGGCGCTGGTGGCAAACAGCACACCGGCAAACAGGCTGAAACGGCGACTTAAAATTGACATGCGGTACTTCCTAAATAAGAGATTGGCTCAATAACCTTTACGCAAAAAACTCTCGCATTCGCCAACCGCAGCATGTCAGTGCTGATTGAGGCGCGTAGCAATGGCTGTACTTTAATGTCGAGAGCTGCATCTGATGATCCTTATACCAATGCGCCGTCTGGTGCAGGCGCTAGGGTGCTTATCATAGACGCTGCCTCTTATTCTTTAAAATACTGTTTAGTGATTCTCTTATTCTTTAAAAGAATTAAAGATGAGTTTTCTATATTCTTTTTAGTTATGATTAGATTCTTTTATATTCTTTTAGGTTTGGTTGTTGCTGTAGCATAGTAAGTGTCACAGCATAGTTAATGCCATTGACCATTACAGAGGAAGCACCCATGAGTATTCAATTAGGCGACACCGCACCGGATTTCAAACAAAACTCAAGCGAAGGCTTAATCAGCTTTCATGAGTGGTTGGGCGACAGTTGGGGCGTGTTGTTCTCACATCCAGCTGACTTCACACCCGTGTGCACCACCGAACTGGGCTTCACAGCCAAGCTTAAGGATGAATTTGCTGCGCGCAATGTTAAGGCGATTGCTTTATCAGTTGACCCCGTGGATTCACATCATGAGTGGATCAAAGATATTAACGAAACACAAAATACCATCGTGAACTTCCCAATTTTGGCCGATGATGACCGTAAGGTATCCAAACTTTATGATCTGATTCACCCCAATGCCAGCGATACACTGACTGTGCGTTCACTGTTTATTATTGATCCAAACAAAAAAGTGCGTTTGACCATCACTTACCCAGCCAGCACTGGCCGTAACTTCCATGAGATTTTACGAGTGATTGATTCGCTGCAACTGACTGACAACTATAAAGTGGCTACGCCAGCCAACTGGCAGGACGGTGAAGAGGTGGTGATTGTGCCATCCATTCAAGACAAAGCAGAGCTGGAACAGCGTTTCCCTAAGGGTTACCGTGCAGTAAAACCTTACTTGCGCCTGACACCACAGCCTAACCGCTAAGAAACACAACGCGGACTGTAGAGCAGGAGTTGCCCTGCAGTCCGACTGATAGATAAGGAAAGCAGCGATGCGCCAGAGTACGGATGTGCGTTACTTAATTGTGCCAGGTTGGCAGGGATCATCCGCCGAGCATTGGCAGTCCCATTGGCAGCAGGTATTGCCAGCCTGCACACGGGTTGAGCAAGATGATTGGTTGCGACCTCAGCGTCAGGCGTGGGTTGCGCAACTGCAAGACCAAATCACCGCTGATCGACATCCAGTTGTGCTGATTGCTCATAGCTTAGGTTGCGTGACTGTGGCGCACTGGGCGGCACAAGCGTCGCCTGCATTACTGGAACGGGTGCGCGGTGCTTTATTGGTTGCACCAGCTGATGTCGAACGCAGTGATTGCCCAGAACCGTTGCGCAATTTTGCGCCGCTGCCAAACTCAAAGCTACCATTTGCCAGCGTATTAATTGGCTCCAGCAATGACCATGCTGCAACTGCGCAACGTGCGCTGGCGTTTGCTCAGGCTTGGGGCAGTGCGGCGGTTATTTTGCCTGAGGCTGGACACATTAATGTGCAGTCCGGTCATCAGCGTTGGGAGCAAGGTTTTGCTTGGCTATATCAGCTGCAAGAACAGGCCCTCAGTGACGCTCAATGCAGCGCTTGAGTGGCGTGATTAAACCTTGGCCATAGATGTTTTAGTCAGTTGAATCTT
This sequence comes from Pseudomonas sp., assembly GCA_048266525.1. Taxonomy (GTDB): domain Bacteria; phylum Pseudomonadota; class Gammaproteobacteria; order Pseudomonadales; family Pseudomonadaceae; genus Denitrificimonas. The sequence continues at coordinate 442,434 of JBLWZG010000001.1, read as the reverse complement.
TAGGCTGCCTGTTCGGGGCGATAGCCAATTCTAAAACCACCCCAATGTTTACCCTGTACATAAATAGGTACAGAAATATCATGCATATGCTCACCCGTTTCGCGAATATAGGTTTGTAGCAGTAAAGGTTTCTGATGATTGCCGCAGCGTGCGCCCACGCGGTCATTGAAAATACGCTTGGTGCGGTTATGCAAATAGTCGTGTTGGTAATCGCCGGTCAGCGGCTGGCTATACATGGTGTTGTGGGTTGGGATATAGCCTTGTTGTGTGCAGGTAATAGCAAATACTGTATGCGGATTGTTCTGCAGAATGGGTTCTTGGATAGAAGTCAGCACTTGATCAGCATATTGATCAAACGCTGTGCTGTATTTTTGCGGGTTGGTGTTGGCAATTTTTTGGTAGTTTCGATCAAATAATGCTGCTTGGCTGATACGGCCTTGCTCGATATCGTTTTCAAATTGCGTACTGATTTGCTGAGCGGCGTTCTGTGCCAGCTCGTAAATATGTTGGTGGTATTCTGACAAACTGATCTCTGAAAGCTTTTCGCTAATTCCTTCCGTTTGATCTTCAAGTAGGGCCGCAGATTGGCTGAGCTGTGCTGTTTGTTGATCACCATCGGCCAAGTCTTGGCGCACCTGTGCCACTTCTTTAAACAGCTCATCGAGTTGCACGCGGTTGTTTTGCGTACCGCTGGCAATGCTGTGCATTTGCTGCTCAACAGTCACTGCCAGTCCGGTAATTTCATTGAGCTGGCTACCCGCGCTTTCCACCAGTTGTACGCTGTTATTCAGATCCTCAATCAGTCTGTGTTGCTGCTCGGCAACATCATTGGTGTGTTGTTGAATCTCTTGCACCATGCGCTCCACTTCTTCCGTGGCGGCTGCAGTACGACTGGCCAAACCGCGCACTTCGTCAGCCACTACTGCAAAGCCACGGCCATACTCGCCAGCACGCGCGGCTTCAATCGCTGCATTTAATGCCAATAAATTGGTTTGGCTGGCAATCCCTTGGATGACCGAGGCGACCTGCTGAATTTCCCGGCTGCGGGCACTGAGATTCTCAATCAGCGTGCGGCTGTTGTTGGCCTGTTGGGCCAGTGCTTGCATGCTGAAAGTAGCTTTTTCTAAGCCCAGTTGGCCGGCTTGACTATTGCTACGCACTGCGCTCGCAGCGCTTAAGCTTTGCTCGCTGAGTTGCGCTGTGGCTTCTTCAGTGCGGATGACTTGCCCTGCGCTGTGTTCAATGCGTTGCGCCGAGTTCACTAACGAAATCAGTTTTTGTTTGAGCTGCTGCGCGGCATGACTCACGCCTGCCGCGGTCAAGGCACTGGCTGTGGTGGCGTGAGATAAATGGCGAGCCAGTTCTGTGGTTTGCTCTGCATTATGCACAACTTCAGTGGTTTGCGTAGTTTGACCTAATAGAGGGATAACAAATATTGGCAGGAGCAAAATGCTACTAGTCCAAAAAGGCGCGTTCAGCCAAGCTAAAATGACGAGTGCAATAATACTGCCGATTTGTAAGCCTAAAACACGATAAGTAGAAAGCATGAGTACAAAGAGCCTTATTCGAATGACATAGAACAATTGTCAAAATTGTTGGAGTTTTTATTGGATATGTAGGTTCTTATTGCGACACCCTTGCGGGTAAAAGGCCATCAAACTTTGGTCGCTAGCTTAAGAGTCATTAGTCGCGTATGCGAGTGCAGTATGCTTTGTTGCTTCTTTTTGAGCGGTTAAACGCGGCAGATTGCGCGCCAGCCTTCTAAAGTGGGCAATGCGCTCATAGCAGAGAGTCAATTCACCACTGATGGTGTTGTACCAACTGTCTGGCGCACCGCAAGAGGCAACGCGCAGAGTCAGATCACGTGGCAATACAAAAAACTCGCTGGCGCGTGCAGCTACAGATTCTAATTCGCCACTGGCTTTAACTTTTTCTAAAAGTTCACTGCCGCCATCTAAGTGGTGTGGTGGTGTATCGTAAATGACGTGAATTCGATGTTTAACGGGCTCGCCGCTTGTACGTTTAAAGTGCTCACGAAACCAAAGTGCGGCATATTTGGCTTGCTCATACTCATCTTGACAATAAAATGCGCGCTCTTCTGGTAGGCCGGTCATCTCGATAATCCACTCAAGATTCTTTGGATCGCTGCCATAGGCTAAGCAGGCGATGTTATAAAAGCGCTGCTCATCTAAAGCGTGGCTGTCCCAGGCTTGAGTTTGTTGTTCAGAATCTTGTGCGTTTTGCCATTCCAGTCGCCAATAGTCAGCCACGTCTAATAAGCGCATGGGAAAGTCTGGCGTTTGTTGGCGCTCGTGGATTAGAAATAAACCAATAAAACCGAGCTGATCTGCTGCATCTTCTTCACGTCCCAGTACCGGTAACTGCAATTCGTGAATCAACAAATGACCCATTTCGTGCAATAGAGTGAACTCTGAGTTGGTCGTTACAAAACGCAACTGCTCGGCGCTGGCGTGTTCTTGTGCGGCGCTGCCGGTGGCATACAGTAAGCAAAAAACGCTGCACAATTGCCGTATAAAGAGCCACAGTAAATCGATTGTTGCGTATTTTTTAATGGGCTTTAGCCGGCGCTTGAACATGCTAAATCAAGATCCTCAATTGCAAATGGCAAGACAGGTTGTGGCCATTGTAAGTCTAACGCTTCAAGTTTTTGTGCAATTAAGCTACAGATTAAAAGATTACGTAGCGCTTTATTATGGGATGGCAAAATATGCCATGGATGCGAGGCGGTACTGCTTTGCGCAAAGGCTTGATTCCAGTTTTCTTGAATTTGCTCAAAGTTCTGATGCCCCGTTAAATCGGCCGCAGAAATCTTCCAGCGTTTTTCTGGATTAATAAAACGTTGTTGTAAACGTTTTTTCTGCTCATTTTTACTGATGTGTAAATAAATCTTGATCAGATGAATATTTTGCTTGGCCAGTTGTGCTTCAAAAGCCAGTAACTGCTGTAAACGCTCAGCTGCTTGGATGCTGTCGATATCGCCATCGGCTAAATCGCTGACCAAGCCTTCATAAGGTGTGCGATTAAAGACAGTGATCATGCCTGCAGTGGGTAATTGCTCGCGATAGCGCTTTAAAAAGTGTTCGCTACGCTGCTGTTCAGTGGGTTTTTGAAAGTCACTAACGCGAATCCCTTGTGGATTAAGACCGCGCAGGCTGTTGCGAATAGCGCCGTCTTTGCCTGAGCAATCAGGGCCTTGCAGCCAGACTAAAAGAGCTGGGCCGTTGTTGGCCCAGAGCAGTTGCTGTTGACGATCAAGCCATTTGCGTAAGTCTTCTAGGTGTGCGTCGGCCTTGCGCATCGATAAACCAAAATCACGGTTTGGATCCAGATTTAAAGCGCTGGCATGTTGGTAATGGCATTGCTGTAACACAGCATCAGGCAGACGCATATTAGTCCTTGTTACGCTTGAGTTGATCTTTAAGCTGCGTTGGCAGCTGACGAATGATCAACATATCGCGGCCTTCATCGTATTCGACTTTAGAACCAAGTAAGTGCGACTCAAAGCTAATCGAGATGCCTTCAGCGCGCCCGGTGAAACGGTGAAAGGCATTTAAGGTGCGTTTGTCAGCAGGTATTTCTGGCGATAAGCCATAATCTTTATTACGAATATGGTTGTAAAAGGCTTTCGGATTGTCTTCGTCAAGGGCTTCAGATAAACCTTCAATGCTGACCACCTCACCGCGGCGCGTTTGGTTGTTGGCATAACTGATCAGGTTGCTGGTTTTCTCGCGCGCTTGTTCTTCAGGCAAATCTTCACTTTCGACGAAATCACTAAAAGCTTTTAGTAGAGTGCGGGTTTCGCCAGGGCCATCAACGCCTTCCTGACAGCCTAGAAAATCGCGGAAACCCTCAACAACTTTTTTGCCATTTTTGCCTTTAATAAAGGAAATGTATTGTTTGGATTGGTCGTTATTTTGCCATTCTGACAGGTTAATCCGTGTGGCTAAATGCATCTGAGCAAGATCAAGATGACGTGCAGGCTGAACAGCCAATCCATCGCTGATCACGATGCCTTCGCTGTGCTGGAGTAGAGCAATGGTCAGGTAATCGGTCATGCCTTGTTGGTAGTGGGCAAACAACACATGGCCGCAGAGGCTGATATTTAACGTGTCCAATTGTTTTTTAAAGTGCTCAACAGCGTCTTGGCTGAACTGGGTGAAATCAATTTTTTGCGCAAGGTAATCGGCCAGCCAGCCGGCCAGCGGATAGTCTGCACGGTTGTCTTGAAACAGCCCCCAAGCTTTACTGGGTTTACTGTTATAACTGTCATTGATGTCGGCGAGCAGATGCTCTAGCGCGCTATCTTGAGGCAGGCTCTCACTGCTGCTACGAATGGTGGCTGGGCTGTCATCAGGTTTTTTCTCAATAAAATGAACAATGCAGTGATGGATTGGCATGGATGTCTAACCTATACAATAAAACGGTTGCGCTTCAATGCACGTAAAGCACAGGATGAAGTCGCAGCAGTGAAGTGAGCGGTGGGATTAGGTTGTGCTGTCGCGTTGCGCTTTAAGACGCTCTAAACGTTGTAAAACATAGCGTACATGCAAGTGTAATTGGTACAGCTCGTTGGTGTATGACAGTGGCACCTCAACTTTAGCCAGCTCGTCTTGCAGCGAAGTGAGACGGTTGATTTCTTCATCCACATGCATGGGTAAGGTGTCGTTGGAGAGTTGCTTATCAACGTCTCTGAGATACTTATACCAGCGATAAATACGCGCACGAATCCGCCAGCGATAAACGGGGCCGGCGATTTTAAACAGGGGAAACAGCAGCACTAACAAAGGGATGACTAAAATAATATAGCGATCGGCCAGTGACGCAATTCTAAATGGTAGGTAGCGCTGTAAAAGTGGTAAACCTTTATCGTGAAAATAGTCGGCTTCGGTTAGCGAGTTGAAGTTGTTGGGCAGATTTTTCGGCCAAGTATCAGGTTTGTCGATCAAGGTGCCTGATCTCATCACTTCTTGTGCAGCCGCTAAAATCAGTGCAGTTAGGGCTGGGTGGAAAGACTCATTGGCCATCAGCATCGCCACTGCGCTCACTGTAGTGCTGTCTTGCTGTGGCTGGTTGGTGGCGAGATTCAGTAAGCCTTGCCCCACCTTAACTTCAGTAATAAAAGGCAGGCGTGCACGGTACGCTGCGGCTTGATTAAAACTGATCAATTGTAGCTCGTTGTGACTGGCTGCCGCTTGCACCAATGCGCTCTCCGCTGAGCCTAAAAAGAAGGCTGCATCCAATTCATCCGCGAGCATCGCGGCAAGGGCCTTTTTACCACTATAGGCCTGCCATGTTTCGGGTAAGTTTTGCTGATCAATATGATTGGCGCTCAGCATGGGGTTGACCAGCATGCGAATGCCGCCGCTGTCTGCGCCGACCGCAGTGCGCAAGCTGATTAAGTCGCTGAGTGTGCTGATTGAAAGGCCTTTACGGGCAAATAACCACAAGGGTTCTTGAAACACGGCACCAAGATTGATCAATTGCTGACGTTGTTGTTCATTGAGCTCAAGGTCTTGGCCGCTTTGCAGCAAGGCCAGTTGCACACCGCTGTTGTGATCGAGTAGGCGCTCGGTGTTTTCTCGTGAGCCTTTACTGTTAACTAGTTTTAACTCAAAACCTTCTTTGGCCAGTTCCTTGCGTAGCTTTTCAGCAAACTGTGCATAACCACCACCCACGCTACCGGTGCTCATGGTGGCGTGCATGGGCGGTGGCGGCGCGACAAAATAAAATAAGGCAGCGACCAGAGCAGCCAATACCGGCACCAACCATAAGTTGGCGCGCAGCATAATGACGATGTCTTGCAGAATACGGTTCATCGGCACTTCCTGTTATGCCAGTCTAATGTTTAGGGTGTGTTAGGGCTTTTGCGCCGCGGAATACCGAAACGCTGACGGCGTTCCCATAAGCATTTACGACTGATTCCCAGTTTGCTGGCTAAATCAGTTTCGGTCATATGGTCTTGGTGCTCAAGCACAAAACGTTGGAAATAATCTTCTAAGGATAAGTCGTTTGCGGCCGGCTCGGCCTCGTCAGCAGCGGCCTGACTCGCTGCGCTTGCTTCTAGTGCTCGCTCGTTGGCTGCGTCTTCAGCATCCAGATCAATATCAATGCCCATCAGCTCAGTGGTGACCTGTGTCCCTTCACAAAGAATCACGGCACGCTCTAATGCGTTTTCCAGTTCACGTACGTTGCCAGGCCAGCTGTATTTTTGCAGGGCTTTTTTCGCGTGCTCGGTGAAGTCCATTGGCTCTTTATCCATGCGTAAACGCTGGCGATCGAGCAGAATGTTGGCGATTTCTAGCACATCATTGTCACGGTCACGCAAAGCAGGTAAGTGCAGGGCAATGACATGCAAACGGTAGTAGAGGTCTTCACGGAAACCACCGGTTTTCGCCAGACCTTTTAGATCACGGTGGGTTGCTGCGACTAAACGTACATCGACTTTTTGTGACTGGACTGAGCCTACGCGGCGAATTTCACCTTCTTGTAGCACGCGCAATAAGCGTGCTTGAGCTTCTAAAGGCAGCTCGCCAATCTCATCTAAAAATAAAGTGCCGCCATCAGCTGCTTCGACTAAGCCAGTGCGCGCCGATACAGCGCCAGTGAAGGCGCCTTTTTCGTGACCAAACAATTCCGACTCAATCAAAGTTTCAGGAATAGCCGCGCAGTTCACCGAGATCATCGGCGCTTTCGCTCGTTTTGACAGGTTGTGCAGGGCTCGCGCGACCAGTTCTTTACCGGTGCCGGACTCGCCTTGAATCAGTACGTTGGAGTCAGTCGGGGCAACTTTGCGGATTTTACTGTACAGTGCGCGCATGGCCGCACTGCTGCCAATAATGCCAATGTCTGAGTTGTCGATAGGTTCTTCAAGATCAACCACATCTTGTGACTCTGTGGCTGATTCACTTTGTTCGACGTGCAACTGGTGATCGTGGATAATGCGCGCAACGGTTTGCAGCATTTCATCATGATCAAAGGGCTTTGCAATGTAATCAATGGCACCTAGGCGCATTGAATCAACGGCTGAACGTAAACTGGCATAGCTGGTCATGATCAGCACGGGTTTGGGTTCAGCCAACTTAATCATTTCTGTGCCGGGTGCGCCGGGTAAGCGTAAATCGCTGATGATTAAATCAAAAGAATGAATGTTGTAGCGCTCTTGTGCTTCTTGCACAGATCCTGCTTCGCTGATTTGATACTGATTACGCTCAAGTAAGCGGCGTAATGCTGAGCGAATAATAGGTTCATCTTCAACAATCAAAATATGATGCATTGACACTCTCTCTAAACAAACAGAATGAATGTGTGAGCCGTTAGGATGCTGTTCATAGCGGCTCATTCACTACTGGGATGGAGGTTGGGACATGGCGCGGCAAAATAATTCTAAAGCGTGTGCCGCGCTGATGCTCTGTATCGCAGGGGCTATCCACATGGATTTCCCCTTGGTGTTCTTCAATCATTGAGTACACCAAAGCCAATCCGAGGCCGGTACCTTGGCCGGGGTCTTTGGTGGTGAAGAAAGGCTCGAATAGGTGTTCTAAATTGGCTTTGCTGATGCCGCTGCCTTGGTCTTCAATGGATAACTCTACATGAGAAAGACTGGTTGTGCTGCGGATATAAATATGCCCATGTTCAGGGCTGGCATCGCGTGCATTGGATAATAAATTAATCAGTACTTGTACCAATCGTTGTGCATCACCGAGCACAAAGTGCTGAGGATTGCACAGATTAAAAAAGTTTACTACCTTGCTTAGTTTATTGAGATTCAATAAGTGGATGGCTTCTGCACTGGTATCAAACAGGCTGACTGGCTCATGATTGTCATGATCGTGTTGACCTGAGTGTGAAAAACTCATTAATGACTGAACAATGCGCGAGACACGCTTGGTTTGCTCAATAATTTGGTTGCTAACTTCTATGATTTCAGTGTCTTGATCGCGTTCTTCACGTAGGTTTTGTGCTAAGCAGGCGATCCCGGTAATGGGGTTGCCAATTTCATGCGCCACGCCTGCTGCCAAACGTCCGATCGAGGCTAAACGCTCAGAGTGCACCAGTTTATCTTCGAGTAAGCGCGTTTTGGTGGCGTCTTCCACCAACAATACCAAGCCACTATTGCCCGGCGCCAAAGGTTCATCAATCGCAGCTTTATGCAGGTTTAACCAGCGTGCTTCGTACAAACCTTGCAGGGCATGTTTGTGTAAATGTGGCTGACTGCCTTGGGCAAAGCCGACCAGTAAGTCGCGCCACGGGGCATCGATGCTATCTAAGCGTGTGCCGACCACGCGGGATGCCGTAATCCCCGTAAGGTCTTCAAGGGCGCGGTTCCACATCAGAATTTCATTGTCTTTGGCCAGTGAGCACACGCCCATCGGTAAGTCTTGTAGAGTTTGTCGGTGGTAACGGCGCAACGTATCCAGTTCGGCTGCCAGTCCAGTTAAGCGCGAACGATAATCTTCTAAACGGCTTTCAATAAAATGAATGTCTTCAGTGACATAGGTTTCACTGCCGGCTTTATAGGGTAGAAAGGTGCTAACTAAATCTTGCGCAACGCTTGGCCCCATGAGACCGGATAAGTTTGCTTCAATACGGTCACGTAAACGGCGTAACGCGAAAGGGCGGTTTTCATCAAAGGGAAACTGTAAATCTTTTAACGCTTGCTCCACTTCGCGCTGCGCAGTAACCGCGCCGAGCGGCTTGGCAAGCTCTGCGGCAAATTGCTGTGGAGAGCGGGCTAACAGTTCGCGCCGCTCAGGCCGGCGAAGATTGTTATTGACCATACAGGCTTGTGCCGCGCGCTGTTCTTCAATGCTGGGGCGGGTCAGCAATGATACAAGAATAAACGTTGTGCAATTGACACCCAGCGCGGCAATTGCAGAAAAATGCCAGCTGCGATCATCTAACAAGTAGCTGTACTCGATGAAAGGAAAAGAAAACTCTTGGATGTTACTGAATATGGGCAACAACATGCCGACTGCCCAAGTCAGCATGCCCAGTATCGCCCCGCTAATAAAACCATAGCGATTGGCGGTCGGCCAATAAAGTACCGAGAGTAAGCCGGGTAAAAACTGCAAAGTTGCGACAAAGGCGACCAAGCCAAGGTTGGAGAGGTCCTGCTCGGAGCGCAATAGCAAATAAAAACCGTAACCAGCAACAATGATTGTGCAAATTAATACGCGTCGAGTCCATTTCAACCAGCGGTAAATATTGCCTTCAGCGGGCGGTTGATAGAGTGGCAAAACGATATGGTTGAGGACCATACCGGAGAGGGCTAACGTGAGGACGATAATCACCCCGCTGGCCGCCGATAAGCCGCCCATATAGGCGAGTAAGGTTAAACGTTCATTGTTCGCCGCTAAGCCCAAACCAAGGGTGAAGTATTCTGGCGAAGTGGGGGCGCCAAGTTTTAGCCCCGCCCATAAAATCGGTAAAATCGGCAAGCTCATCAACAATAAAAATAATGGCACACCCCAGCTGGCGCTGACCATCGAACGCGGGTTGAGATTTTCGGTAAAAATCATGTGATACATGTGTGGCATCACCACCGCTGAGCCGAAAAATAGCAGCAACAAGGTGCGCCAAGGACCTTCTTGCAACGGTATCTGCATCTCGCTGAGAATCTCTTTGTTTTGTGATAGCCACATTTCCAAGTCGCTGGGACCGTCAAATACAACAAAGAGTGCGAAAGCACCGATGGTTAACAAAGCTATGAGTTTGACCAAGGATTCAAAGGCAATCGCAAAGACTAAGCCTTCGTGTTTCTCTCGGGTGGCAACGTGCCTGGCACCAAATAAAATAGAGAACAAAGTGATTAAAATACAAAAAGCTAAAGCCACGCGGTCTTGAATCGGTTCGCGGGTGAGGATCCCAATGGTGTCAGCCACTGCTTGGATTTGCAGCGCTAAGAGTGGCAGTGCACCCAGTAACATGCCGATTGTGGTGATGGCGCCAACCCAGTTGCTGCGAAAGCGAAAGGCAAATAAATCAGCCAATGAAGACAGTTGATGGGTACGAGTCAGATGCAGAATTGGGTAAAGCAGGACAGGCGCTAATAAAAACGCCCCTGATAAGCCTAAGTAAATTGCTAGAAAACCGTAGCCATATTGATAGGCCAGACCCACCGAGCCAAAAAACGCCCAGGCACTAGCATATACACCTAAGGACAAAATATAAGTGATGGGGTGACGCACAATCCAGCGTGGTACCCAGCCTTGTTCGGTGGCCCAGGCGACACCAAATAATGTCAGTAAATAGGTGGCGCTGATTAAAATCAGCTGGCTTAGGTTAAAGCTCGTCAGCATCTTGTTGGCTCTGCAAAATAAAAGTGACTGCAATGAGAATCAGCCACAATAAATACGGGCGATACCAAACACTGCCGGGAGCAGTCCACCAGTCCATGATGGCGGGTGAAAACAAATAAATCCCAACAACTAAAATGAGGACTAATCGATAAATGTACATGATGCCACTCAACACTCAAGTGTCACCGATAGTAACCAAGAGGGCGGCCATTCGCCACACTTAACTGCAGTGAGTAGCGTATTTATCGAACAAAATGACCTTGGCGACGTTCAATTCGAAACTCAAGTGTGCTGGCGCGATAACCGGCACGCAAGCTGGGTAACGGTAAGCAGGTTTGCCACTGAGCATTAGGTGCTAAGGGGCTTGCGCTGCTGTAACGGGCCTCGGTAAATAAGGTTTCAACCAAGTTAATATCCTCGCCAGGGCGGTATGCAGCAATACGCCACTTCAAATCGATTAGTGACTGATCAGTACTGTTACGTAATTGCACACGCAGCGGTGCGTCTGCTGTGCACTCAGTTGGTGCATAAGTGATTTGTATGTCTAAACGATCGAGCTGACGCTGGTTGCTCTGTTGCTCAAGAATCAGCCAACCCGCGATGCTCGCCAAGGTCAGCAGAATCGACAGACCAATGGCCAGAGTGCGCTTAGGATAGCGCAGCAGCAAGACCAGCCATGTCAGTGGAATTAACGCCGGTGTTAGCATCAGGCTAATCCTCAGGTTGGTCACGTAAGAACACTAAATGCTCGGGTTTGGATTGCTCGGCGCTGTAGTAATAGCCTTGCTTGTTGAATTTGCGCAGCCCTGCGACTGAATCAATTTTATTTTCAATCACATAGCGAGCCATCATGCCGCGTGCTTTTTTGGCGTAAAAGCTAATGATTTTGTACTGGCCGTTTTTCAGGTCTTTAAAGTCAACGTTGATCAGTGTTGCTTTCAGCTGTTTCGGCTTGACTGCTTTAAAGTACTCATTGGAGGCTAAATTAAGCAAAACGTCGGTTTTCTGTTCGGCTAAACACTGATTGAGTGAGTCAGTAATCTGCTCACCCCAGAACTCATAGAGATTAGCGCCGGCTGGATTGTCGAGTTTGGTACCCATTTCTAAACGGTAAGGCTGCATTAAGTCCAGAGGACGTAACACACCATAAAGACCGGAAAGAATGCGCAAGTGTTGCTGCGCGTATTTAAAATCAGCCGCGCTTAAGCTGTCGGCATCTAAGCCGGTATAGACATCACCGCGAAAGGCTAAGATCGCTTGTCTAGCATTCTCAAGGGTAAAAGCAGGCTGCCACTGCGTAAAACGCGCCACGTTAAGGCCAGCCAATTTATCGGAGAGCTTCATCAGTTCAGCCAGCTGATTGGGCGAGAGTTTGCGTAACACTTCAATCAGTTGGCTAGATTGCTCAAGGTAGCGCGGCAGGCTGTATTCTTGAGTGGCCAAGGGGCTTGTGTAATCCAGTGTTTTAGCTGGCGAAATAACCATAAGCATAGAATCAGGTCCTCAGAACAATGCAGCTTGAACTGGCGCTGCGGGAAAAGGCATATGCATCGAGTATACAATTTAAAATGCGCCAAGTGCGTTGTGTAAATGGCAATGAGGCAGCAAAGCACCGATGAATCTGCGACAATACGCGGCTCTGTAGTTAAAGTTTATTAGTAGTTGATGACCAAGCTAAACACCTCGCACGTATTACACGCACACATCAAGCAGGCCATGAGCGCTGACCAGCATCGCTTGCGTCAGCGGCTTTCGGCGTTGCTGAAAAAGCCTGAGCATGACAGCGCCTTAGCGCAGTGGCAGCAGGATCTGGATAAGTCCTGCCAGCAGGTGGCGAATCGTCGCTTAAGCATTCCAAAGATTCACTATGATGATAGTTTGCCGATTGCCGAGCGCCGTGAAGAGATTAAACAGGCGTTAGCCAAGCATCAGGTGCTGATCATTGCCGGTGAGACGGGTTCTGGTAAAACCACGCAGTTACCCAAACTGTGTTTAGAGCTTGGGCGCGGCACGCAAGGCTTGATTGGTCATACCCAGCCACGGCGTTTGGCGGCGCGCAGTGTGGCCGCACGTATTGCTGAAGAAATCGCCACTCCGCTGGGTGAATTGGTGGGTTATCAGGTGCGCTATGAAGATCAGAGCCATGAGCGCACTCTGATTAAACTCATGACCGATGGTATTTTGCTGGCAGAAACAGGACGTGATCGTTTTCTGCAGCGTTATGACACGATCATTATTGATGAAGCTCATGAGCGCAGTCTCAACATCGATTTCTTGCTCGGCTATCTCAAGCAACTGCTGCCGCGCCGCCCTGATTTGAAAGTCATTATCACCTCGGCGACCATTGATCTTGAGCGTTTCTCTAAGCATTTTGATGATGCACCGATTATCGAAGTGTCCGGCCGTACTTATCCGGTAGACACTTGGTATCGCCCGTTACTGGCCAGCCAAGATGAAGACGGTAATACCCTTGAAGAAGACCTCAGCGTTGATCAGGGTATCTTAAATGGTTTGCTAGAAATCGCTGAGCATGAGCGCCGTGAAAAGCGTTTGCCCGGTGATGTCTTGGTGTTTTTACCCGGTGAGCGCGAGATTCGTGAATGTGCGGAAGTGTTGCGCAAAGCCCAGCTCAAACACACCGAGATTTTACCGCTGTATGCACGTTTATCGCCCAGCGAGCAGCAAAAGATTTTCCAAAGCAGCCCTGCGCGTAAAGTGATTTTGGCCACCAACGTGGCGGAAACCTCGCTCACTGTGCCGGGTATTCGCTATGTGATTGATAGCGGCACGGCGCGCATCAGCCGTTACAGTTATCGGGCGAAAATCCAACGTTTGCCGATTGAAGCCATTTCCCGCGCCAGTGCCAATCAGCGCCAAGGCCGTTGTGGTCGCGTGGAGGCGGGGATTTGTATTCGTCTGTACAGCGAAGCCGATTTTCTAGGCCGGCCGGAGTTTACTGATCCAGAGATTTTGCGCACCAACTTGGCGGCAGTGATTTTGCAGATGCTGCATTTGCGTCTGGGCGCTATTGAAGACTTTCCCTTTATTGAGCCACCCGAAGGCAAGGCCATCAGTGATGGCTTTAACGTGCTGCAAGAACTCAGCGCAGTCGACCGTTACGGTAAGTTGACTGGTTTAGGTCAGCAGTTGGCGCGGTTACCCATCGACCCTCGGGTGGGGCGCATGCTGCTGGCTGCTGCTGAACAAGGCAGTTTGCGCGAGATGCTGATTGTCGCCAGTGCCTTGTCGATTCAAGACCCCCGTGAGCGCCCAGCGGACAAACAGCAAGCCGCTGATCAAGCCCATGCCCAATGGAAAGATCCAGATTCTGACTTTGCTGTCTTAATTAATATTTGGCGCAGCTTTGAAGAACAGCGTTTAGCGCTGGGCAGTTCGGGTGTGCGCCGCTGGTGTCGTACGCATTTTCTTAATTATTTACGCATGCGTGAATGGCGCGATGCGCACCGCCAGCTCGCCTTAATTTGTCGTGAGCTTAAGCTGCCCTTTAACGAGCAGCCCTGCGATTACGCGCAACTGCATAAAGCATTGTTGACTGGCTTGCTGAGTCAAATCGGCCAAAAAACCGAAGACAATGACTTTTTAGGTGCGCGGCAGCGGCGCTTTCATATCCATCCGTCCAGCACCTTGGGGCGTAAACGTCCGCAGTGGTTGATGGCCGCTGAGTTGGTGGAAACCACCAAGCTGTTTGCCCGCTTAGTGGCGAAAATTGAGCCAGAGTGGGCTGAGCAGCTGGCGGAGCACCTACTTAAGCGCACCTACCTTGAACCGCACTGGGAAAAGCGTCGCGGGCAAGTGGTGGCGTATGAGCAAGTGACTTTATATGGCTTGATTATCATTGGTCGCCGCGCCGTGCATTATGGGCCGATTGATCCAGTGCTCAGCCGAGAAACCTTTATTCGTGAAGGTTTGGTGGCCAATGAAATACTCAGTCGCGCGCATTGCTTGCAAGCCAATCGCGAGCTATTAAAAACGCTGGATAAGCTGGAGGCAAAAGCCCGCCGCCGCGATATTTTGGCCGATGAAGAGACTTTGTTTGCCTACTACGAGCAGCACATCCCAGCGGATATTTATCAAACTGCCAGTTTTGATCGTTGGTACAAACGCAGTAGCGAGAAAAATCCACAGTTACTCTTGATGACGCAAGATGATGCGCTGGCGCGCGATGCCACCGAGGTGACGGAAAACCAATACCCCGACACCTTAAGCTGGCAGGATATTGCGCTGCCGCTCAGTTATCACTTTGAGCCGGGGCATGTGCGTGATGGCGTCACCGTCACTATTCCTGCACCCTTGCTGGCGCAAGTGTCAGAAGCCTTGTTGCAGTGGCTCGTACCCGGATTGTTAGCCACGCGTTGCATCGCCATGGTGCGTAATTTGCCAAAAGCCGTGCGCAAAAACTTTGTCCCTGTGCCTGACTTTGTCGGCGCGGCTTTAGAAGGCCTGCCGTTTGCTCAAGGCTCACTGTCTGAAGCACTGGGTCAGCAGTTATTGCGCATGACCGGTGTGCGGGTCAGTGAAGAGCTTTGGCAGCAAGCAGCAGAACAGCTCGAAGATCATCTGCGCATGAACATTGCAGTGGTCGATGCTGCAGGTCAGCATCTAGGCGAAGGTCGTGACTTAGCAGAATTGCGCAGCCGTTTTTCTGGGGCCAGTCAGCAAGCCTTGGCTGAACTCAAGCAGACTAAAACGGCAACGCAAACAGTGGCGGCGGATACCTTTGCCGTGGCTGCACAAAGCACACATAAAGTTGCTGGCATGGCGATGACGGTATATCCAGCCTTAGTGGATAACGCCGGTGAAGTGCAAGAAGGGCGGTTCTCGACTCAGCAGCAAGCCGATCAAGAGCACCGCCGTGCTTTGCAACGCTTGCTTTTACAGCAGGTGGCAGAACCGGCGAAGTATTTGCGCAGCCGTTTGCCCGGACTGACAGAAATGGCCTTGCTGTACCGTGACTTAGGCAGAATTGAAGCGCTGACTGAAGACATTCTTTTAGCCAGTGTTGATCGTTGTATGTTGCAGGATTTAACAGTGTTGCCACGTGATGCTGAGGCGGTGGCCAAGCTAGCCGACGCTAAGCGTGGTGAGTTGGTAGCAGTGGCGGAGCATTTAGCCAAGACGGTGTTGCTGATTTTGCAGCGTTGGCATGAGATTAAAAAACGCCTGAAAGGACGGATTGATCTGTCGATGGCAGTGGCGTTGAATGACATTAAAGCGCAGCTCGCCAGTTTGCTCTATGCCGGGTTTGTGCGTGATACGCCAGCGCAGTGGCTGCAAGAATACCCGCGTTACCTGAAAGCGATTGAGCAACGTCTTGAGAAGTTGCCGAGCCAAGTGCAACAGGACCGGGTATGGACGATTGAGCTGACGGGGTATGTCGATAAGCTGAAAAAACGTCAGTCTAAACATGCGCAAGAAGGCAAGTACGATGAGGCGCTGACGCTGTACCGCTGGATGCTGGAAGAGTACCGCGTGTCGTTGTTTGCCCAGCAGCTTGGTACTAAGGTTGCAGTGTCGGATAAACGTCTGAGCAAGCAATGGTCGTTAGTCAGCGATTAAGTTCTATCAAGCGGACTCTGAGTATTGAGGCCTCTGGGAGCGCATACCTTCGGGCGCGCTAGCGCTGAGAGTGCCTCTATCTAGGAGCGTGAACCGCTGACCTGCAAAACAGCAGACCTTCAAGTTTTGCGTCTAGGAGCGCGGGCCGCTGGCCCGCATAACGACAAAACTTTAAATCTTGCGCTTAGCGTACTGCGCTGCATCTGTTCTTCCCTCAGCGAGTCATCCTGACTCGATTCGGGGCTGCGCCATCCCTGGCTCCGCTGGCCACAGATCCAGCACAGTACTCATTGACCACTGCTGTTGCTTGCTAGAGTTGTGCATGCCTCGTTTTGGTAGCGAGGGCCGCGCTGAGAACGCAGACCTCTGGGCGCGCGCAGACGCTATGAGCGCACACATCTGGGAGCGCGGGCCGCTGGCCCGCCAGTTAGCCACTCTAGCGTCTGCCGTACAGGTGATTTCGAATGATGTCTTTCGTCCGCTGGCTATATCTATTGAACAGTTATATGTTTGCTGCTGATTATTTAAGCGAGCATTAATGATGGAAGAAGGGTTTTGGCAGGCGCGTTGGCAGCGTAATCAAATTGGTTTTCATCGCCAAGAAGTAAATCTAGGGCTGAAGAAATATTGGCCGACTTTACAGGTTGCGCAAGGCCGTTGTGTCTTTGTACCGTTATGCGGCAAGAGTTTGGATCTGCTCTGGTTAGCTGAGCAGGGCTATTGTGTGCTGGGTGTTGAGCTGATTGAAAAGGCTGTGGTGGATTTTTTTTCAGAGCACAAAATGTCACCGACGGTCATTCAGCAAGGTGCTTTCAAACGTTACAGTGCAGGTACCATTAGTATTTTATGTGGCGATTTTTTTGCTTTGAGCGCTGATGATTTAGCCGCTGTGGATGCTTTTTACGACCGTGCGTCTTTAATTGCTTTACCCGATGAGTTGCGCCGTCTTTATGCAGAGCATTTGTCTAAGTATTTGCCAAATACTTGCCAAGGGTTATTGCTGACGCTGGATTACCCACAAGCGGAAATGAATGGCCCCCCTTTTGCCGTGTCACCCGAACAAGTAGAACAGTTGTTGGGCGATACTTTTATCCTTGAATGCCTTGAAGAGCGTGATGCGCTGGGTCAGGAGTGGCGTTTTAAAGATGCCGGGGTAACGCGCCTTTTTGAATATGTGTACTGCGTCAAACATCGAGACTTTATTGATCGGCTTAGTTGTTAAAAGGGCTGATTGGTCTTTTTAGAGCTGCTCAATTATGCATATTAAGCTAGACTGCTTTTGCTTAAGGAGATGCTGAATAAATCAAAAATGTCATTGCGAGCGTAGCGAAGCAATCCAATTAGCTTTATGTATCAACACGTTAGCGATTGCCGCATCGTGTTGCTCCTCGCAATGAGGTAATTAATCAGTGCTTCCTTAAATTCAACGGTATGCCATACCTTGTTCAATATTTAACTCAGTAGGTTTGAATGATGAGAGACAAAGGATTATCTGTAGTTTTCGGACTTTCAATTATATTGCTAGCCGGTTGCGCCACTGAAACTTCGCGGACTATTGAAGCACCGCAAGTGAACAGTGCGAGCAGTTATTACCAAGGACCCAGAGCACCGATTTCGGTGGGTAAGTTTGATAACCGCTCAAGTTATCAGCGCGGTATCTTTTCTGATGGTGTCGATCGTTTAGGCAATCAGGCTAAAACAACACTGGTGACACATTTACAGCAAAGTAATCGTTTTACTGTATTAGACCGTACCAATATGGGTGAGCTGCAAGCTGAAGCGAACATTCAAGGTAAGCAACAAAACCTTAAAGGTGCCAACTATGTGATCACTGGTGATGTCACTGAGTTTGGCCGTAAAGAAGTGGGTGACCATCAGCTGTTTGGTATTTTAGGCCGTGCTAAATCGCAAGTGGCTTACGCGAAAGTCAACCTTAATATTGTTAATGTAAACACCTCTGAAGTGGTGTATTCGGTGCAAGGTGCGGGTGAGTACGCATTGTCTAACCGTGAAATCATTGGTTTCGGTGGTACGGCAAGCTATGACTCAACCTTGAACGGTAAAGTGTTAGATTTGGCGATTCGTGAAGCAGTTAATCACTTGGTTAATGGTATTGATAATCGTGCATGGAGCCCTGTAGTCCAATGATTAAAAGGATTTTTTTACTCTTAGGCTTGAGTTTGGTAATGGCTGGCTGTGCGCCAAAACAACAAGCGCTGTATGAGTGGGAAGGGTATCAGGCATCCCTTTATAGTTATTTTGTGCCTAGTAAGCATGATGTTCAGGCGCAGATTGCGACACTCGAGAAAACGATTGAAAAGGCTCAAGCTAAAGGCACGCGTGCTGCACCGGGTATGCATGCACATTTAGCTTTGTTGTATTTTAATCTTGGGCGTGATGAAGATGGAATTGGCCATCTGGTAACAGAGAAACAGTTGTTTCCAGAGTCGGCTACTTTTATAAATTTTCTTATTGAGAAACAGGGACAGTTCTAATGAAGCAGTTGGTACATGTATTGGGCGTATTCTCGATCTTGTTATTAGTGGGGTGTGCTACCCAGTCGCAAACGGCTTACGATTACACTCAGTTTAAAGAAGAAAATCCGCTGTCTATTTTGGTGTTACCGCCACTCAATGACAGTTTGGATGTGAATGCTGGTTATAGCTTTCTTTCACAAGTGACTTATCCATTAGCTGAGTCTGGTTACTATGTGTTTCCAGTTGCTGTAGTAAATGACTTACTCAAACATAATGGTGTGACTGAGCCGAGTGATATACATGCGATTCCTTTAGAGAAGCTGCGTGAAATTTTTGCTGCCGATGCTGTGGTTTACTTAAAAATAACTGAGTACGGTACCAGCTATAAAATTATTGCCAGTGACACGCGAGTGACGGCGCAAGCGCGTTTAGTCTCGTTAAAAACCGGTGAGAAACTGTGGGAAGGTGCTGCGACTGCATCCACTGCAGAGCAGCAAAACACCAACCAAGGTTTGCTGGGTATGTTGGTGGTTGCGGTGATCGATCAAATTGCGAATACCTTAACGGAAAAGGGGCATGAGGTTGCGGGGATCACTAGCATGCGCTTGTTGCATGCTGGCGGTGCTAACCGTTTGCTGCATGGACCGCGCTCAGAAATCAAAGAGCATTAAGTTTATCGGTGCGGCGCTTAAGTGATGGCTTGAGTGTCGCGCCTGTGTCTGAGCAGGACTTGCTCTCAACCTGCGCTGGCAATCCCCCCGAAAAATAGCAGTGCTCTTAAGTAGAATTTTCCATAAGCTATACGCAAGGAGATTCTGCATGCAACGCAGTAACGCGCAGCGGTCTAAAATCACGATTTACCGACAGCCAAATCCTCTCAGTCTTAAAGCAAGCCGAAAACGGCATACCTGTTCCAGAGCTGTGCCGTGAGCATGGCATGAGCAGCGCAACCTTCTACAAGTGGCGTACCAAGTTTGGCGGCATGGATGCTTCAATGATGACGCGTTTAAAGGAGCTCGAAGAAGAAAACCGCCGACTCAAGAAGATGTACGCTGAGGAGCGTTTGAAAGCTGAGATCCTTAAAGAGGCCATCGAAAAAAAGTGGTAAAGCCGTCTCAGCGTCGTGAGATGGCACAACGAGCCGTGAGTGAAAAAGCAATCAGCATACGTTTGGCATGCTTGGTTTTTAGCATCAGTGAAACCTGTTATCGCTATCAAGCCAAACTCAGCCATCAAAACGCTGAAATTGCTGACTGGCTGATTCGTCTGACTCATAACCATAGAAACTGGGGCTTTGGTTTGTGCTATTTATATTTACGCAACGTGAAGGGCTTTCACTGGAATCACAAGCGCGTTTACCGCATCTATCGAGAACTTGAACTAAACCTACGTATCAAGCCTAGGAAACGCTTAGTGCGTGAGAAACCGCAGCCCCTGGCCGTTCCTGAAGCTATTAATATCAGCTGGTCAATGGACTTTATGCATGATCAGCTGAGTGACGGTCGCAATTATCGGCTTTTGAATATCATCGATGACTTTAATCGCGAGGGCTTGGGCATCGAAGTTGATCTCTCACTGCCGGCAGAGCGAGTGATTCGAACACTGGATCAAATTATTGAGTGGCGCGGCAAACCTCACTCAATTCGTTGCGACAATGGGCCAGAATATATCAGCGGAAAGCTTGGAGCCTGGGCAGCTAAACATGATATTAAACTGGACTTTATTCAACCTGGTAACCCGCAGCAGAATGCTTATATCGAACGCTACAATCGCACCGTGCATTATGATTGGCTCGCCCAGTATTTATTTGAGAGCATTGCTGCCGTTCAAGATTATGCGACTCAATGGCTCTGGCACTACAATAACGAACGCCCTAATATGGGGCTTGGCGGCATTACCCCTAAACAAAAGTTGGCCATAGTGGCCTGATATCTACTTTTGAACCCTGTTATAAATGGGGGGATTACCCGCTAACCACAGGTCCAGCACAGCACTCATTGATCATTAGCGTTGGTCTGAGAGCGCACACCTCTGGCTGCCTAGCTATCTGGCAGCGCGGGCCGCAGGCCCGCAATACAGCACAACTGCAAATCTTGCTCCTGCCGTACTGCGCTGCATCTGTTCTTCCCTCAGTGAGTCATCCTGACTCGATTCGGGGCTGCGCCATCCCTGGCTCCGCTGGTCACAGATCCAGCACAGTACTCATTGACCATTCGCGTAGACATTAAGCACGTAAGCCTCTGTGTAGGTCGACATCTGGGAGCACCGACCGCCGGCCCGCAAAACTGCGAAAATTACAAATCTTACACTTGGGAGCGCGGGCCGCTGGCCCGCACAACAGCAAACGCAACAAGACTGCACATCTTGCGCCTGCCATACGGTTTGTGCTGTTATGCATAGTATCCGTAAATATTATATTTAAATGTATTTAATTGTGCTTATTCATACACCGGATGTGCTAGCGTAAAGCCAAGATAAATCAATGGAGAGCTGTATGTCTGGACAAATGAATGTCGATGTCGCAATTATTGGTGCCGGTACTGCAGGTTTGTATGCGTTGCGTGAAGTGCGACGAGCCAAGAAAAGCTTTGTTTTAATTGATACGGGCCCTCTGGGTACGACCTGTGCGCGTGTGGGTTGTATGCCGTCGAAAGTGGCGCTGCACATTAGCGAATCTTGGCATGCGCAGAAAGATTTTCCACGCTACGGTATCAGTGGTGCTGAGCATTTGCAGCTTGATACCCAGCAGGCGTGGGCTGAGTTGCGCCGTCAGCGTGATAACTTTGCTGGTGGTGCGGCTGCCGGTGCTGAGCGTGCCGCAGGTGAGCAGCTAATTATGGGGCGTGCGCGTTTTCTAACGCCAACTTTACTTGAGGTTGAGCAAGCGCATGGCAAGCAGCAGATCCAAGCCAAAGCGGTGATTATCGCTACCGGTTCGCGACCGGTTCTACCCGGTTTTTTGCAGCCTTTTGCTGAGCATTGCATGACCACCGATGAGTTTTTTGAGATGCAAGAGTTGCCCAAAACCATTGGTATTCTCGGTTTAGGTGCGATTGGTTTGGAAATGGGTTTGGCGTTGTCGCGCTTGGGCGTTGAAGTGCATGGCGCGGATATGGCCACTAGCGTTGGCGGTATCAGTGACCCAGAAGTGAGCAAGTATGCGTTGGCCGAGTTTGCTAAAGAGATAAAGCTGTATCTTGGTGCGCCTGCTGAACTGGCGCAAGCCGAGCAGGGCGTGTTACTGAAAGCCGGTGACCAGCAGGTGCACGTGGATAAAGTGCTAGTGGCGCTTGGTCGTCGACCCAATACCGATCAGCTTAATCTGGCCGAAGTCGGTTTTGAGCTCGATGAGCGTGGTCAGCCGCTGTTTAATCCGCAAACCATGCAGTTGGGTGAGCATCCGGTGTTTATTGTTGGTGATAGCAATGGCCAGCGCGCGTTAATGCACGAGGCTGCAGATGAAGGTGCGATGGCCGGCTTTAATGCTGTACAAGCAAAGCCGCTGGCCTTTAAACGTAAAACACCGATCGCAATTGCCTTTACTCATCCTGATGTGATCAGTGTCGGTGCGCGTTTTGATCAACTGAACCCTGATGATATTTTGATTGGCACGGCGAAAACTCAGAGTAACGGTCGCAGCCAAGTATTGTCTGAGCACGAAGGTGTGCTGCGGCTGTACGCTGATAAAACCAGCGGTGAGTTACTGGGCGCCAGTATGTTGGGTATGCGCGCTGAGCATGTCGCGCAGTTTTTGGTGCTGGCAATTCAGCGCCAAGAGACGGTGCATAGCCTATTGCAAATACCTTTCTATCATCCGGTTGTGGAAGAAACGATACAAAGCGCCTTGCAAGATATCGCCAGACATATCCCTGATCCTGCAGGTTTACCCTTTGGCTTGGTTTTAGCCGACGCATAATCGTCTACACTATGCCCGCTGTTTGTTGAGTCCTTTTAAAGTGACTCGGTGAGCCGCGGGTTTTTTTATGACCTCTGTCGCGTACATACACAGCAAAAGGACGCAAACGCATGCGCATTTTACATACTTCAGATTGGCATCTTGGTCAGCATTTTATGGGTAAAACCCGACAAGCCGAACATCGTGCTTGGTGTGATTGGCTGGTGCAGACTGTGGTTGAGCAGCAAGCGGATGCGTTAATTATTGCTGGCGATATTTTTGATACCGGTACGCCGCCGAGTTATGCGCGAGAGCAATACAACCGTTTTATTGTGCAGATGCAGGCCACTGGCTGTCAGTTGCTGATCCTTGCCGGTAACCATGATTCGGTCGCCATGCTCAATGAAAGCAAAGACTTACTGGCACAACTTAATACTCAAGTGATCTCCAGTGTGGCAGAAAATCTAGATCAGCAGGTGCTGGTGGTTAAGCAGCGCAATGGTCAAGTCGGCGCGATTGTCTGTGCGATTCCTTTTATTCGTCCGCGTGATGTACAGCGCAGCCAGGCTGGGCAAAGTGCCGAAGATAAACAAAGCGATTTACAGCAGGCGATTGCTGAACACTACGCACAGCTGTTTGCTAAAGCTGAAGCTAAACGTGCGCAGTTGGGCGTCAATGTACCCATTATTGGTACCGGGCATTTAACCACCGTAGGGGTCAGTCTGACTGAGTCAGTGCGCGAAATTTATGTCGGCAGTTTAACCGCCTTTCCAACCGATGCTTTTCCAGCCTTTGATTATTTAGCGCTCGGCCATATTCATCGTCCGCAAAAAGTTGCAGGTCTTGAGCACATTCGTTACAGCGGCTCACCGATTGCGTTGAGTTTTGATGAGTCCAAACAGCAAAAAGAGCTGCTGCAAGTGGATTTCGATCATAACGGTTTGCTGGCTGTACAAGTGCTTGAGATCCCGTGCTTTCAACGTCTACTTTCGTTAAAAGGCAGCTTAGCGCAATTAGAACAACAGTTTGCAGCCTTGGCGGCAGAGCTTGATCCGACCGCTGTGGCTTGGCTAGAGATTCAAGTGGAGGTGGATGATTACTACGCCGACTTAGATGAGCGAGTGACCGCACTCTGTGCTGAGTTACCGGTGGAGGTTTTGCGCGTGCGCCGTTTACGTGGCAACAAAGTAGCGGGGTTAACCCGTGACGCTGGTGAAGTGTTAGCCCAATTAAGCCCTGATGAAGTCTTTGCTAGGCGTTTGCTCAATGAAGCGCTGACAGATGAACAGGTTCACGTGCTCAAAGGCTTACATGCACAGGTTCTTGAAGCACTGCAGGAGACTGAAGCGTGAAGATTCTTAGCATTCGCTTAAAAAACATTAATGCGCTCAAGGGCGAGTGGAAAATTGACTTCACTCAGGAGCCCTTTAATGGCAGCAGTCTGTTTGCCATCACCGGACCCACTGGAGCGGGTAAAACCACTTTGTTGGATGCCATTTGTTTAGCGCTTTACAGTCGCACACCGCGCATGAGTAGCATTTCTAAAAACAGCAACGAACTGATGACACGCCACACCAGCGATTGCTTGGTGGAAGTCGAGTTTGCCGTCAAGGATCAAGGCTATCGCGCCTTTTGGAGTCAGCGCCGTGCCCGCGATAAAGCCGATGGTGCGCTGCAGGATGCGAAAACCGAACTGGCTTATATTGACGGTCGAATTATTACCGATAAGCTCAGCGAAAAGCCGAAAGAAGTAGAGCGTTTAACCGGTTTGGATTTCCAGCGTTTTACCCAATCGATGATGCTGGCGCAGGGTGGTTTTGCCGCTTTTTTAGAAGCCAACGCCAATGACCGTGCCGGTTTATTAGAGCAACTCACCGGCACTGAAATTTACGGTGTGATTTCTCAGCACGTCTATGAAACACAAAAAGAGCAGCGCCATACACTGCAAAATCTCAGCAGCCGTGCCGAGGGTTTGCAGCTGCTCAGTGCCGAAGAACTCAGTGAAACCCAGTCGCAATTTGCCGAAGCTGAGCAACAAGGCGTTGTGCTAAAACAGCAGCAAGATCAATTACAGCAACAGCAACAATGGCGCAGTAGTTTGGATCAGGCGCAAGCCAATCAGCTTAAAGCACAGCAGCAGCTGGATAGTGCGCAAATCAAACAGCGCACTCATCACCCTGAGCTGCAGCGCTTAGCGGAGCATGCTCCCGCTGCGTTACTGCAAGCCGACTACAAGGCATTACAAGCGGCCATGCTCGATGTGCAGCACAGTCAGCAGAGCTTAACCGCAGCGCAGGAAAAACAATCTGCCAATCTGCAGCAGGTGCAGCAGCTTTCTTGGCAGCGTTATCAATATGCCCAGCACTCGGTTAACAGCATCAATGCTCAATTGCAGGCCGCTCAAGAGCAACAGCAGCAACTGATCAGTGGCCGTGAGAAAACGCCGCAGCACGGGCAGTTGGAACAATATCTCAGTCGTTGGGAAAAGCAGTTTGAGGACCTTAGTAAACAGCAGCAGGCTATTGCGCAGGATCAGACTAAGCAGCGCAGTCTTGCCGCCGATATAGAAAAAGTCACGGCTGATTTAACCCGTCAGCAAAGTCTGTATGGCCAGCAAGAAGAAACGCTGAAGCCTTTGCATAAGGCCTGGCAAGACCAACAACAAGCGCTGGAGCAGGTGCTAGCACAGCGTAGCGTTGGTGACTGGCAAGCGCAGCTCAATACCTTGCACGGACAGAACTCGCTCTATCTGGGCTTAGCTCAAGGCTATAAAAATGTGCAAGTTAAACAACGAGCGATTGGCGAACGGGCGAAGCGCTGCGCTGAACGGGTTGAACAGATTACTGCGCAGGAACAACAGCGCGAAACGCTGCGTGCTCAGTATCTAAGTTTAAATGAGCAGGTTAAAGATAAAGAACAACTGCTTAAGCAAGAGCAGCACATTGCAGGCTTGGAAAGCTACCGTGCACAGCTGCAGGCCGACCAAGCCTGTCCTTTGTGCGGCTCCTTAGAACATCCCGCCATTAGTGCTTATCAGGCGCTGAATGTCTCGCAAACAGAGCAGGCGCTGGCAGCCAAGCGCAGCGAATTAGAAACGCTCGTTGAGCAAGGGCAAGCCTGTAAAGAAGGACTGGCCAAGCTGAACAGTGAGCATGATTTCTTACTTAAGCAGCAAACCGCTGACGAGCACCAGTTGCAACAGGTTTTGACTGAGCAGGCGTGCCATTTAGCCGCTTTAGGTTTGTCTGAAAGCCTCTCAGAAGACGACTTTAAGCAGGCAATGACAGCTTTTGAGCAGCAAATGGCTGATTGTCAGCAGCGCTTAACCTCGATTACTGCAGCGCAAGAGCGCTTAACGATTAGCGAGCAGCAGTACCGTGATGCTGAACAGCTATTGCGTGATCTGCAGCTGCAGATCAGCGCTTTGCAAAACAACCTCGCGCAGCACAGCCAGCAAGAGGTTGATCTGTCTCAGCGCATCCGCTCGCAGCGCACTGATCTGCAACAACAGCAGCAGCAACTCAGTGAGCAGCTGCAGGCGATGAACTATAAGCTGCCAGAGAACCCTCAGCAATGGTTGCAAGAGCGCAGGCAAGAGGCGCAATGCTGGAAGCAAGGTCAAGCGCAGTTGGATGATTTAAAGCTGCAAGTACAGGCTTTACACAGTGAGTTGCGTAGCGCAGAGCAATTGCAGCAGGCAGCACAAGCGCATTGGCAAGGCTTGGCGGTGGATGCAGGGCAGCCATGTCCAGCAGTCGCCGATCTGGCGCATGCTATGGCGCAAAGCCAGCAGCAGCTCCAGCAGAGTGAAAGTCAGTTAGCTCAGTTGCAAGGCCAGGTGCATAGTTTAACTGAGCGTTTAAACGCAGCGCAGGGCAGTTATCTAACCCTGCAAACCGAGTGGCAAGCGCGTTTATCTCAGAGTGCTTTTGCTGATGAGCAGGCGTTTTTACGTGCTTTGTTACCGGCCGAACAAGCTGAGCAATTGCACACCCTCAAGCAAGAGCTGGATACCCAGCTGCACACTGCGCAGACTTTATTGACCGCCACCACCGAGCAGATTGAACAACTCAGCATTCAGCCGAAAACCGAACGCTGCAGCGCTGAATTGGCTGAGCAACGTACAGCAATAGATCAGCAGTTAAGCGAGCTAAACCGCAAGCTAGGTACTTTAGAGCATGCTTTAAAAACCGATAGCCATAACCGTGATACTCAGCAAAGTTTGTTGCAAAGCATTGAGCAACAAAAAGTACTTTATGATCAATGGCAGCAGCTCAACGGTTTAATTGGCTCCGCCGATGGCAGTAAGTATCGTAAGTTTGTCCAGGGGCTAACCTTGGATCATTTGGTCAGTTTGGCCAATCAGCAGTTGGCGCTGTTGCATAACCGTTATCAACTGAGTCGCCGTGAGCAGGGTGAGTTGGAGATCGAGATCATCGACACTTGGCAAGGTGATACGCAGCGAGACACTCGCACTTTGTCAGGTGGTGAAAGCTTTCTGGTCAGTTTGGCGCTGGCTTTAGCCTTGTCAGAGCTGGTCAGTCAAAAGACTCGAATTGATTCGTTATTCTTAGATGAAGGTTTCGGTACGTTAGATAATGAAACGTTAGAAATGGCCCTCAATGCCCTGGATAATCTCAATGCGGAGGGGAAAACCATCGGCATTATCAGTCACGTTGAGGCGTTAAAAGAGCGTATTCCGGTACAGATCAAAGTGCGTAAAAGTGCGGGTATGGGCTACAGCAGTTTGGATGACTGCTACCGCGTTAACTGAGTATTTTCTGTATAAAAAGCCGACATTCTTAGTGCTAACAGCGAATAAGGATTGTCGGCTTTTTTGTCTGACTTTCACTTGAAAAGTCATGCTAGGAAATCTCTTTATATGCTTGATTTTGCTGGCAAAGACGCTTTTTCTCAGGGTTTTTTGGTCACAATTAGAAATATTTATCCGCTTGAAGTTTATTTTTATCGAGGTTCTTTTGTGTTTTTGTCGTCAAAAATCGGCTAAATAAAGCTAAGTCCTGCAAAATGTAAAGAAATGTTACTTATTTTCGAGTTTTAAAAGCTATCTACAAATAGCGAATAGACTAAAGCAGGGGGTTATCCTGACGCCTAATAGCTTGTTAAATTTACGCCGCCACGCTGCAATTCAATTCACAAATAAAAACAATGGTGAGCATTATGCAAGACGACAAAAAAAATGCTGCTGCCTATTGGTCGGCAAACTTACGCTTAATTACCTTCTGCATGTCGGTTTGGGCTTTAGTTTCGTACGGCTTTGGCATTCTTCTAAGACCTCTACTGTCCGATATTTCGGTTGGTGGAACTGACTTAGGCTTCTGGTTTGCCCAGCAAGGGTCGATCCTTACGTTTATCGTATTGATCTTCTTCTATGCTTGGAGAATGAACAGCCTTGATAAAAAATTTGGTCTTGAGGAGTAAAACAGCATGAGTCAATTTATGATCAATATGCTGTTTGTGGGGGGATCATTCCTTCTCTACATCGGTATCGCGTACTGGGCCCGCGCTGGCTCAACTAAAGAGTTCTACGTTGCAGGTGGTGGTGTTCACCCAATTGCTAATGGTATGGCAACCGCTGCTGACTGGATGTCAGCTGCATCGTTTATTTCAATGGCCGGTATCATTGCGGCAACCGGTTATGCCAGTTCTGCTTATTTAATGGGTTGGACCGGTGGTTATGTAATTCTAGCGATGCTGCTTGCGCCTTACTTACGTAAATTCGGTAAGTTCACTGTACCTGACTTTATCGGTGAGCGTTTTTACAGCCGTGGCGCACGCCTGATGGCGGTATTGTGCTTGATTCTGGCTTCTGTGACCTACGTGATCGGTCAAATGACCGGTGCTGGTGTGGCCTTCTCGCGCTTCTTAGAAGTGAGCAGTGAAGCAGGTATTTGGATTGCAGCAGGAATCGTATTCTTGTACGCAGTATTTGGTGGTATGAAAGGTATTACTTACACGCAGGTTGCGCAGTATGTGGTGCTGATCATTGCTTACACCATTCCAGCAGTATTTATCTCACTGCAACTGACCAATAACCCAATTCCAATGTTTGGTATGTTCGGTACGCACGCTGAATCAGGCGCGCCACTGTTACAGAAACTCAGTGAAGTTTTGGTTGAGCTGGGTTTCCGTGACTATGCTGCCGATGTGCCAAGCCACTTGAATATGACTTTGTTTACTTTGTCATTGATGGTTGGTACTGCCGGTCTACCACACGTAATCATTCGCTTCTTCACTGTACCTAAAGTAGCTGATGCCCGTTGGTCAGCAGGTTGGGCGTTAGTCTTTATTGCACTTCTTTACTTAACAGCTCCAGCGGTTGCTTCTATGGCGCGCTTGAACTTGCTGACCACGGTTTATCCGGAAGCAGCAAAAGAAGTTGTAAACATGGACAGCTATGATCAAATTCTGGGTAACTCAATCCAGTATGCAGATCGTCCAGAGTGGGTTAAAACTTGGGAAGGCACAGGCCTGATCAAGTACGAAGACAAAAACAATGATGGTCAAATCCAGTTCTACGATGACACCAACGCAACATTTGCTGCCGATGCTGAGAAGCGTGGTTGGGCAGGTAATGAGCTGACGGTTAACAATGACATCTTAGTCTTGGCCAACCCTGAAATTGCTAACCTACCAGGTTGGGTGATTGGTCTGATTGCAGCCGGTGGTATTGCCGCCGCGTTATCCACAGCAGCAGGTTTGTTGTTGGCGATTTCTGCAGCCATCAGTCATGACTTGATTAAGAAAACCATCAATCCAAACATTTCTGAGAAAGGCGAAATGTTAGCAGCACGGATCTCCATGGCAGCAGCCATTGTGATGGCAACCTGGTTGGGTCTAAATCCTCCAGGCTTTGCGGCACAGGTTGTGGCGCTAGCGTTCGGTATTGCTGGTGCGTCCATTTTCCCTGCGCTGATGATGGGTATCTTCTCTAAGAAAATGAACGATAAAGGCGCAATTGCCGGCATGATGGCTGGTCTAGGTTGCACCTTGCTGTACATCTTCACTTACTTAGGCTGGTTCTTCGTAGCAAGCACAGCAATGTTGCCGAACACACCTGAGCATTGGATCATGGGTGTTTCACCTCTGTCCTTCGGTGCGGTGGGTGCGGTGATTAACTTCGCAGTGGCTTACACAGTGTGCAGCTTCACCGCGAAAACTCCGCAACACATTCAAGACTTGGTTGAGAGTGTGCGTTTCCCGAAAGGTGCAGGCGGCGCGATTGATCATTAATGATCAAGTCATACCTCGATAGCATCAGCTGCCGAGGCACGTAACACAACGGGCTTCTTGATTGAGGCCCGTTTTATTTATAAGAAGAGATACGTATGATTTGGCATCTAATAGCAACATTCAGTGCAGGTTTGGGCGCAGCAGGCATCGCTTTTTTACTGCGCTCCATCTCCAGACAAAAATTACCTAAGTGGATTATTCCCGCCTTTGCCGGTATCGGTATGCTGGGCTATCAGATTTATTTTGAATACAACTGGTTTGCTCACCAAACCTCACGACAGCCAGTCGGCACAGTGGTCACTGCTAGCTATAAGAGTGAAGTGTTTTGGCGTCCTTGGACGTATTTTTACCCAATGACCACAGTGTTTAAAGTAGTGGACACCAATAACTTGCAGGTGCGTGAAGCAGATGGCTTAACGCTGGTTGAGTTTATTGAATACCGCTTTGAGAAGAAGTACATCGATGTGGTAACCCATCAACGTTATGTTTTAAATTGCACCGATGCGCAACTCGTTGCGGTTTCTGATGAGCATCAAGTGCTGTCTAAGCAAGCATTGGATGTGGCGCGTGATACTGTGTTATTTCGCACTGTGTGTGCGACATCGAACTAAGTGTGTATGGTGCTTTATTGATTTGAGCGGCAGGCTAATGCTTCTTTGATTGGATCACGCAACAGGAGTTGCCTTGATGACTGATATGTTTGATGTTGAACAACTGCCTTTTAGCTTGTTGAATGACAGTGAAAAAGACCTGTTATTGGAAAATGTCGAACGCCGAGAATATCAGCCTTTAGATACCTTGATTGCCGCCGGAGAAGCACCGCAAGGTGTGTTTGTGCTGTTAGCAGGGCGTGTTGCTGAAAGTGAATGCAGCACGCAACCCAGCGAGCAATTGGTGCAACAGCAAACGGCTTTTATGCACTATGAGGCTGGCGAATACTTTGGCAGTTGGTCAGTGTTTAACGGCCGTGCGATTCATAACTTCATTGCTGTTGAAACAACCTTGTGTCACTTAATCCCAACGCAAATCCTGCTTGATTTAATTGATAGCAACCCTCTTTTTGCTGACTACTTTCAACAAAGTTTAACTGCTAAGCGACAGATTTTAGCTCAGCATGCTGACAATCAAGATATGGCTGAATTTATGTTGTCGCGCATTGCCGATAGCACTATTCGAGAGCCGCTGATTGTTGAAGAAGGCACCTCAATTGAGGATGCTACACGCCTGATGCGTGAGCAAAAGGCAGATTGCTTGCTGGCAAAAAAAGGCAAACGTTACGGTATGGTCACTGGTACTGATTTACTCGATGCAGTGATTATTGAGCAGTTACCGCTCACAACCGATGTCTCGCAAATTGCCAGTTACCGTTTGATCAGTATCAGTCCCGATGATTATTTGTTTAGTGCGCTGATTATTATGACCCAGCAGCGTATTGAGCGCGTGGTGGTAATGGATGCTAAGCGCAAGTTACTCGGTGTGATTGAGCTGACCGATGTGCTCAGCCATTTCTCCAGTCATTCGCATGTGATTGGTCTGCGCGTAGAGCGCGCGCAGAGCATTGAAGAGTTACGTGCCGCATCATTTGGCTTGGCTGATTTAATTCGCGGTTTGATTTCCACTGGGGTGAAAACCCGTTTTGTGATGGAGTTGTTGGCCGCGCTTAATAGCCAGATTTTGAGCAAGCTGTTTGACTTGATTGTGCCGCTGGAAGTGCACCCACATGTCTGTTTGATTGTGATGGGCTCAGAAGGGCGCGGCGAGCAAATCATGAAAACCGATCAGGACAATGGTTTGATTTATCGTGATGGGTTGGATTGGCCGCAAATGCATGCGGTGATGAAGACATTCAGTGAAGCCCTTATTTCCTTTGGTTTTCCGCCATGCCCCGGCAACATCATGGTGTCGAATCCTGAGTGGGTGAACTCCACTAAGCAGTGGGCGGAGAAACTCACACGCTGGAGTAAAAGCTTTGAGGGTGAGGCGACGATGAATCTGGCGATAGCCAGTGATAGTAAGCCAGTGGCGGGTAACACGGCATTATTTAAAGTGGCACGTAATAGTTTCTTTCGCCGTATTCAAGACAACGAGATTTTCTTTGCCCATTTTGCTAAAGCATCATTACGCTTTGATACGCCGTTGACCTTTTTCGGCCGCTTAAAAGACAGCGCCGGACTGGACATTAAAAAGGCAGGAGTGTTTCCCATTGTGCACGGTGTACGCAGCATCGCTTTAGAAAATAAGGTCGCTGATACCAACACTTTTAAACGTTTAGAGATTTTAGTGGAACGCGGTGTGTTGCATAAAGAGCTGGCCGATAACTTGGCTGAGGCGCTCAGTTACTTTGTTCAGGTGCGTTTGCAACAGCAGATGGAGCGCTACACTGACGATCCTGCTGAGTATGATAAAACACCGAACGAAATCAACATTAAAATGCTAACTGCACTGGAGCGTCAGTTATTACGTGACGCCTTGACCGTGGTAAAAGATTTTAAAAAGTATTTGATCCATCGTTACCACCTGACCTTTTAGTTGCTGGCAGCTTAAATGGTCGCCTTATGATTGTGTTTGAGCATTAATTTACTTTATTCTGCTATATACTATTTTAGAGTAAACCTATAACATATTTTTTTTATAGGTGTTTGCAGCGTTTAACCCTACGCATTGCAACAGACGGCCTGTGTATTAGTTGAGAGTGGATCAATGACAAATAAGATATTAACACCACAAGCTGCGCAAGCATTACTGGCACAGGGCGCTGTGTTGGTTGATATTCGTGGCGCCGATGAGTATGCACGCGAGCATATTGCCGCTGCGCGTCACATGCCGATGGAGCAACTCAGCAGTCAGGGCATGCCAAAAAATGATGCTAATGCAGTGATTTTTCACTGCCGTTCCGGTAACCGTACGGTGATGAACGCTGGCGTGTTGGATAATTGTGCAACCTGCGAAGTGTATATTTTAGAAGGTGGCTTAGACGGCTGGAAAAAAGCCGGATTGCCCGTGGTGACTGATGCATCACAGCCTTTAGAGTTGCAGCGTCAAGTACAGATTGGCGCAGGCTCGATGATTCTGTTGGGCGTGATTTTAGGCACGACGGTTGCGCCGGGTTGGTATGCGCTGTCTGGTTTTGTCGGTGCGGGTTTGATTATGGCTGGGGTCACTGGCTTTTGTGGTTTAGCGCGTGTGCTAATGAAAATGCCATGGAATAAAAGTTCTGCTGCATAACTAAAAAGCTTTCAAGGCAAGCCTATTCAGGGCTTGCCTTGTGCTCTCGATGACTACTGCCTTGTTTCACTTGGCTGCGCCATGACGAGTCACTTGCCTGTGCTATAAAGCCAAAGCAACCAGCAGCACGGCTTCCTGAATCTCTACTGCAGCACCAAGGGTGTCGCCAGTATAGCCGCCCAAGCGTTTTTGAAGTGCAGCGCGATAACCGACTAAAACTGCCAGCCAGACTAAGAGAATCAACAGTGCTTTTTCTTGCAGTAGCGGCAGGGCTAATAGCGCTAACACAGCACTCATTATCATCACTTTACTTTTAGTCGCGGCGCTTTGTGTGTCACTGACCATGCCTTGCTTGCGCACATAAGACGTTGTCGCCATTAAGCCAATAATGCCAGCTCTAGCAAGCATCGGAATCAGCAGTAAACCACCCAGCAGTAAGCCAAGATCACTGTGCGCCTGCTCCAGTAACGCGGTAATTGCGGCAAATTTCACCAGTAACACCACGATCATAGCCGCCACGGCCATGGCACCCACTCTTGGGTCTTTCATGATTTCCAAGGTGCGCTGGTGATTACCTAAACCGCCGACCCATGCATCGGCTGTATCGGCGACGCCATCCAGATGCATTGCCCCGGTAAAATACACCCAGAGCGCCAGCAGCAATGCCGCTACTAAGAAGAACGATGCCTGTGGGTTATACAGGTAGCACAGCAGCACCAAGCTGACTAAGAGCAAACCTAGAATGGCGCCGACGATGGGATAAAACCACATTGCCGCTTGCTGCACCTCTTTATCAACACGTTGTAAATAAGGCCCAGGCACACGGCTTAAGAAAATCAGCGCATACCAAAAGCCCCAGTAGTAGGTGCTCATAATTCTGTTCCGTCCATACCTTCGAGGCTGACCCATTGCTGGGCTTGGCCTTCATATTCACTGTCGATGACCTTAAAACTCATCACGGCTGCGTATGGTAAGCTGAGTTTGCTCATGCCGTTAGCAGTCAGTTCTAATAAATGCTGCGCCAGCATGCGGATCACACCACCGTGGGTGACCACCAGTACGCGCTGGCCTTGATGCGTTTTTAACAGCTGCTGCCAAGCCACTAAAGTGCGCTGTTGTAATGCCGCAGTGGGTTCGCCTTGTGGCGCACAGAAGTTCATCGGGTCTTGCCACATCTGACTGATACTCTGCTCAGCCATCACTGCATCGACCAACTGGTTTTCCCATTGGCCAAAATGAATTTCCGCTAAATTGGGCTCGATACTGAGCGGGATATTTTGTGCGG
This sequence comes from Pseudomonas sp., assembly GCA_048266525.1. Classification (GTDB taxonomy): domain Bacteria; phylum Pseudomonadota; class Gammaproteobacteria; order Pseudomonadales; family Pseudomonadaceae; genus Denitrificimonas. The sequence continues at coordinate 408,402 of JBLWZG010000001.1, read as the reverse complement.
TGGCCAGCCACTGCGCCGATTGCTTGCAGCGCAGCAAGGGCGAGCTGACTACGTGCTGCCAGCGCTGGCCTAAACGCTTAATGCGCTGCTGAAATTGCTGACTGCCGCGCTCGGTTAAGCAATGATCCGTACGACCGCGAAAGACTCGGCCGCCGACCGGCTCACCGTGACGGATAATATCGATGTAAGTGGTGATCATCAGGCTTTGTTTTCCACAGCGGCTTGGGCAAAGGTGGCCATATTGTTATGAATAGTCAGCGCTTGCTGGACGGTTGCATAAGCCACGGCAGCGCCTGAGCCTTCGCCTAAGCGCATACCTAATTGTAATAATGGCTGGGCATCTAAGGCGCTGAGTAAGGCGCTGTGTCCGCATTCAGCCGAATGATGGGCAAACAGCAGCCACTGACGTACCCCGGAGTTTAATTGCACCGCTAACAAAGCCGCTGCCGTGGTAATAAAACCATCAACAAAACAAGGCATGCCCAACTGACTGGCGCGAATATAAGCCGCGGCGATGGCAGCGATTTCCAGCCCACCCACTTGCGCTAAGGCGTCTAATGGATTTTTAACCAGCGGCTTCGCGCGGGCCACGCTGGCGCTTAAAACTTCTTTTTTACGCGTCAGTGCCGCACCTTGAACGCCAGTGCCGGGACCGGTTAAATCGCTGACGTCTTGTTGCAACAGTAGTGCGCTTAAGCAACTGGCGGCTGAGGTATTGCCAATGCCCATTTCACCTAACATCAGAAAATCGCAGCCGTGCTGATGAGCCCGTTCAGCTTGCTCTTTACCTAAACTTAAGGCCGCCAGCGCTTGTTCATTGCTCATGGCAGCTTGCTGGGAGAAGTCATGGGTGCCGGCCATGATGGGCTTATGAGTCATCTGAGTTAAATGCTCACAGCTCGCAGCGGTGCCACAGTTAATCACGCTAAGTTGAATGCCTTGTTGTTTGCACAAAGTGGCAACTGCAGCACCACCATTGACAAAATTCGCTAGCATGGCAATGGTCACCGACTGCGGAAAGGCTGAAACACCTTGTGCAACAATGCCGTGGTCGCCAGCGAAAATTAACATGTGTGGCTGTTTTATCTGCGGCTTACTCGTGTTTTGCATCGCAGCCAACTCAATGGCAATGCTTTCCAAACGACCTAACGAGCCTTGCGGTTTGGTCAGTTGATCTTGATGCGCTTGAGCGTTGCCTCGTGCGCTAGCAGACAGTGGGGCTGTGGCGTCTAACCACCAATGGGTATCAGTCATACTTTGCGCCTAATGATGGTATCGAAAGAGTGTCGCTGGCTACCAAGTCCTGGGTAAAAGACGTATTTAAGATTAAACCTGCTACTTTGCCAGAGAGTTTAGTGAGTTGTCGCTGTTTGACGCTCTTGCACTATCAGCCAAGGTGCGACCACGACAGCCCAGAGTTCGGGATCGCGTTGTTGAAAGTCCAGGGCTTGCTCATCTTTTAAGTTATGCAATGCCTTTTGCTGCATCAGCGCACTGATTGTCTTTTTATCGTCATTGATAATCTGTTCGGCAACGGCCACTAAGTCTTGATCACTGGCAACCCAGAGCACCATGCCTTTAGCAAAAATCGGCATAATTTCAGCCCAACTCATCTGCGCTGTTTGACCAAGAAGCTGAGCATATAAGTCACTGATTTCGTTTGACATGTTTTTTCTCGCAACAAAAGTGGGCATGATAGCCTGAGTTGCACTATCCCCCCAAGGGGCAAAACTTCAGTGTCGAGTGAATTGGAGAGTTTTATGCGCGCATCGTCATTACCTCGCTTAGCCTTTGCCGGTATCGGTTTAATGGGGCTGCCCATGTGTCAGCGCTTGATAGCAGCGGGTTATCCATTGGTGGTTTGGAATCGTAATCCTGATAAATGTGCGCCCTTGGTCGCCTTAGGTGCCAAGCAGGTTTTGCAGCGCGCCGAACTCTGCGCCCAAGCCGATATCATTATGTTGTGCTTGGCAGACACTCAAGCAGTGACTGAGGTGATGTTTGCTGAGCAGGGCATTGCTGCCGCGATGAGCCATAAGCAGGTGTTGGTGGATTTCTCCAGTATTGAGCCTGCGGCAACTCGAAGCATGGCGCAACAGCTCGCCGAGGGCTGTGGCGCGCAATGGTTGGACGTGCCGGTGTCTGGCGGTGTTGGTGGTGCTGAGGCCGGTAGCTTAGCCATGATGGCGGGCGGTGATGCGGATGCCTTGGCGCAAGTAATGCCGGTATTAGCGCAGCTCAGTCAACGCGTTACCCATATGGGTGCGGTGGGTTCAGGGCAGGTGACTAAAGTCTGCAACCAGATGCTGGTGGCATGTAATGCCATGGTGATTGCGGAAGTGGTGGCCTTGGCCGAGCGCGCAGGTGTTGATGCGTCGCTCTTAGCGCCAGCCTTGGCCGGCGGTTTTGCGGACAGCAAGCCTTTGCAAATCCTTGCGCCACAAATGGCTGGACGTGAATTTGAACCAGTGAAATGGCATGTGCGCACCTTGTTAAAAGATTTAGATATGGCTGTGCAGCTGTCCCATAACCATCTGTCGGCAACACCAATGAGTGGCCTCGCTGCGCAGTTGATGCGTACCCATGGCGCGCAGGGACATTTAGCGGCGGATCCTGCAACCCTGATCAAACTCTATAGCGGAGATAAATAATGGACATTGTGGCCAATTTATCCATGTTGTTTACAGAACTGCCATTGTTAGAGCGCGTACGGGCAGCAGCGGCGGCAGGGTTTTCTGGTGTGGAAATCCAGTTTCCCTATGAAGTGCCAGCCCTGCAACTGAAAGAACAGCTGGAACGCTGCGCGATGCCGCTCGTGTTAATTAATTTACCTACCGGTGATTTGATGCAAGGCGGCGCTGGTTTAGCTTGTCATCCCAAGCGTCGTCAGCAGTTTGCCGATGCTTTGGATGAAGCCTTGAGTTACGCACTTATGGTGCGGCCACGCATGGTCAATGTGTTAGCAGGGCGTTTACCTGAGGGCGTTTCCCGTGACAAAGCACTGGCGACCTTAGCCGCTAATATGCGCGAAACAGCGCAGGCCTTTGATCGTTTACATATCAAAGTCTTATGTGAAGCCATTAATCCGGTTGATATGCCTGGCTTTTTAATCAATACCCCGCAACACTTAAACGAACTCTTAACTGAGGTGCGTCACGATAATTGCTTTGCACAACTGGACGTTTACCACATGGCACATCAAGGCATCAGCGTTGAGGAGGCATTAGCGGTATTAGCTGGCAAAGTCGCGCATGTGCAGTTTGCCGATCATCCAGGACGTGGCGAACCGGGGACTGGTACGCTTGATTTTAACGCAGTGCGTCAGGGACTGGAACAGTCAGGCTATCAAGGTGCACTGGCGGCGGAATACCGACCGAGCACTAGTACACAAGAGAGTTTGGCATGGCTCAATCGTGCGCCTTTCGCTCAATAGTTTGCAGTTGCAATGATAGATGGGGGATGTGTGTGCGTTGTTAGATTGAAAAGTATGACCTTAAATAGTTGTGCAGAGTTAGTTGTATAGATGTATGAGCCATCAACAATAATAAAAAAATAGGGAATTTTATGCCGCATTTACCGCATCAATCAAAACAGGCTGATAATGCATGGCGCGTCTTGTTTTTACTGTTTTTAGCCAATTTATTTAACTTCTTTGATCGCGCGATTCCGAGCATTATTATTGAGCCGATCCGGCTTGAGTGGAGTTTAACCGACTTTCAGATCGGTCTATTAGGTACCGCTTTTACCATTGTTTATGCCATTGCTGGCTTACCATTAGGGCGCATAGCCGATACCGGTTCACGTAAAAAAATTATGGGCTGGGGTTTGCTGTTGTGGAGTGGTTTGACCGCGGTGAACGGTGCTGTCACAAGTTTCTGGGGCTTTTTACTGGTGCGAATGGGGGTGGGGGTCGGTGAGGCCAGTTATGGTCCGGCCGCGAATTCATTGATTGGTGATTTGTTTCCAGCCAATCGCCGTGCCCGTGCCATGGGTATTTTTATGCTTGGCTTGCCGTTGGGCTTGCTGCTGGCCTTTTTTACCACTGGAGCTATGGTGCAGGCTTTTGATAGTTGGCGGGCACCTTTTTTTATTGCGGCGGTGCCGGGCATCGTTTTAGCACTGTTTATGTTTTTTATTCGCGAGCCTAAGCGTGGTGATGCTGAATTGATAGCGGTGCAGAGTACGCCTATTGATCGGCCCATTCGTAGAGTCTTAGCCATACCAACGATGTGGTGGTTGATGTTGGCGGGGCTGTGTTACAACTTTGCAACTTACGCTAACACGTCGTTTATGGTGCCGATGCTACAGCGTTACTTTGCTTTAGAGTTGACCCAAGCAGCGATGTCGGTGGGGGTTATTGTCGGCGTGACGGGTTTAATTGCCTTGCCGCTAGGTGGCTGGATTGCGGATCGCTTACATATGCGTTTTCGTAATGGTCGTTTGTTATTTGGTGCGGTGAGTTTGCTGCTGACCTGCGTCTTTACCGGCGCTGCCTTAGTTGCTGGTGAAATTGATGCAGCGATCTTTGTTGGTCTTTTTGCCGTGGGGTGGCTGTTTGCTTATAACTTTTATACCTGCGTGTATACTGCCGTGCAAGATGTGATTGAACCGCGTTTGCGTGCCACGGCGATGGCTTTGTTTTTTGCCGGGTTGTATTTGCTTGGTGGTGGTTTAGGCCCAGTGATGGTTGGCGGCTTATCTGACTACTTTGCTAATCAAGCCATGCTGTTGGCTGGCGCCAGTGAAATGACCGAGGCTTTTCGCGCCATTGGTTTGCATAACGCCTTGTATTTAGTCCCGGTGACCATGGGTTTAACCGGTGTGTTTTTGCTGATTGCGATTCGTACATTTAGAGCGGATGCGCAGAAAATGTCGCAGTCAGCTCAACAATGAGGAAATAAGTGATGATGTTGCAAAAAATCGAAACGGCTTTGGCCGCTTTACAGCCACAAGTGTTGCAAGTGGACGATGAAAGCCATATGCATAGCCGTGGTCAAGAAAGTCACTTTAAAGTGCTGCTGGTCAGTGCTGCATTTGATGGTGTGCGTAAAGTACAGCGTCATCAAAAAGTCTATGCGGCGCTGGGTGATTTAATGCAGCAATTTCATGCCTTAGCCCTGCATACCTTCAGCCCTGATGAGTGGCAAGCAGAGCAAGCTGTTCCTGATTCGCCGCACTGCCGTGGTGGCAGTCTGCACGATAAGTAATCGCTTAAATTTAGACTGTCGCTGCCAATAAAAACGGCCAGCTCCTAAACTTAGGCTGCTGGCCGTTTGCTTAAATGCAGGCTATTTAGGCTTTAGCTAAAATATCTCGCAGTACGTACGGCAAAATCCCGCCGTGACGGTAGTACTCAACTTCAATCGGCGTGTCGATACGCGATAGCACTGGCACCTTATCAACGCTGCCATCCTTGCGGGTGATGGCTAAGGTGAACTGCTGGCGCGGTTGCATACTGCTGTCCACACCAAGAATGCTAAAGGTTTCCTCGCCCGTGATATTCAGCGAACTGTAGGATGCACCATCAACAAACTGCAAGGGTAAGACGCCCATGCCGACGAGGTTGGAACGGTGAATACGCTCATAGGACTGTGCAATAACCGCTGCGACACCCAATAACAGAGTGCCTTTCGCCGCCCAGTCACGACTCGAACCCGTACCGTATTCTTCGCCAGCAAAAATAATGGTTGGCGTACCGCGCTGCATATATGCCATCGCGGCGTCATACACTGTGACTTGCTTGCCATCGAGCAAGGTAAAGCCACCTTCAATCCGTGAGCCGTCTTCGGTGGGCGGTAGCATCAGGTTCTTGACCCGTACGTTGGCAAAGGTGCCGCGAATCATGACATCGTGATGACCTCGGCGTGAGCCATAGGTATTGAAATCTGCTTGCTGTACGCCATGGCTGATCAGATATTGTCCCGCTGGTGAGTCGCTACTGAATGAGCCCGCAGGGGAGATGTGATCAGTGGTGACCGAATTGCCTAGAAGCATGAGTGCGCGAGCATCAGTGATTGGCGCGACCGCTTTGGGCTGCATGGTAAAGTCAGAGAAGAACGGCGGCTTGGCAATATAGGTGGATTTTGGCCAGTCGTAGACCAAACCCTTAGCGCTTTCAATATCGGTCCAGAGTTTATTGTCTTTACTGAAGTCGCTGTATTTGTCGCGGAATACCGCAGGGTTCATCGCTTTGCCGAGTAAGGCTTGGATCTCGCTATTGGTCGGCCAGAGGTCTTTCAAGTAAACCGGCTTGCCGTCTTTACTGGTGCCTAGCGGATCTTTATCAAGATTGATATTGACGGTGCCAGCCAAAGCAAAGGCCACGACTAAGGGTGGTGAGGCTAAGAAGTTAGCACGGATATTTGGGTGAATACGCGCTTCAAAGTTGCGGTTACCCGAAAGTACTGCCGCTGCGACAATGTCGTTTTCAACAATGGACTGGTTGTATTCAGGTCGTAAATCACCGGCGTTGCCGATACAGGTGGTGCAACCAAAAGCGGTGACCCCAAAACCTAAGGTTTCAAGGCTGCCGAGTAGCCCCGCTGCTTCAAGGTACTCAGGAACGACCCGAGAGCCTGGAGCCAATGAGGTTTTTACTCGCGGATGCACACTCAGACCCAGCGCCACCGCTTTTTTCGCCAACAATCCAGCCGCCAGCAGTACGCTAGGGTTGGAGGTGTTGGTGCAGGAGGTAATGGCGGCAATCAATACATCACCGTGGCCTAAATCAATGCTGCTCGGCGTGGTGCAGTGCTCGCCACTGTCGCCGACCGGTGTCTCTAAGCGGTTATCGATCATCTCCACTTCGTTCATTTTTAATGGACGCTTGGGTGTGGACGTATCATGGTTGACCACAGGGATCAGCGGGCAACTGGTGCCATAGCGTTTGTCCAACTCAGAGGCGTCTTTGTTAAAGCCGCCGTTGGCAATGCTCTCACTAAATAACGAAGTAAAGCTGTCGTGCATGTCCGGTAAGGCAATACGGTCCTGTGGGCGCTTTGGACCCGCCAAAGAGGGACGTACGCTATCCAGATCCAATTCAACCACTTGGCTGTAATCAATTTCGCCCGCTGTAGGAATGCCAAACATGTCTTGAGCGCGGAAATAGGCTTCACAGGCTTCAATGTCGATGTCTTGACGACCGGTGCCGCGCATGTACTCCAAGGTGACTTCATCCACAGGGAAAAAGCCCATCGTAGCGCCGTACTCAGGTGCCATATTGGCCAGTGTGGCGCGATCAGGGAGGCTTAAGTGTTTGGCGCCTTCACCAAAGAACTCGACAAACTTACCGACGACTTTTTCTTTACGCAGTAACTCGGTAACGGTAAGCACCAAGTCGGTGGCGGTCATGCCTTCTTGCAATTTACCGCTCAGGTGCACGCCGACGACATCAGGGGTGAGAATGTAGAGTGGCTGACCGAGCATCGCCGCTTCCGCTTCAATACCACCAACACCCCAGCCAACTACGCCAAGCGCGTTAATCATGGTGGTGTGTGAGTCAGTACCAACCAGTGTATCTGGGTAGGCCATACCGTCTTTTTCTTGAATGCCTGGGAAGAGGTATTCAAGGTTCACTTGGTGGACGATACCGAAGCCAGGCGGCACTACTTTAAAGGTATCAAAGGCTTGCATGCCCCATTTTAAAAACTGATAGCGCTCGCCATTGCGCTTAAATTCCATGGCCATGTTTTTGTCTAAGGCGTCGGGACTGTTATAAAAATCCACCATCACTGAGTGATCGACAACCAATTCGACAGGTACCAGCGGTTCAATGGCTTTAGCCGGTTTACCCATCTCTTCGGCGACATTACGCATCGCGGCTAAGTCGCAGAGCAGAGGTACACCGGTGAAATCTTGGAGAACAACGCGCGCGACCATAAAAGGTATTTCTTCATTACGCGGCGCATTAGGCTGCCAGTTGGCCAGTTGCTGGACATGTTCAAAAGTGATGCGATGATCATCGGTGTTGCGGATTAACGATTCTAAAATAATACGGATTGAAATAGGCAGACGCGAGACGGAGTCAATGCCGATATTTTTAAGAGCAGGTAAAGAACAATACTTGAGCGTTTTACCATTGCTTAATGTGAAAGCATGGTGCAGTTGACTGGGATTGAATGGAACTGTTTGCATGTCGCTATCCTCTTTTAACTGTGACCCATTGGTCTACAGCATAGCCTTATCTGGTGAACAATGTACAAGTTGGACAATGGTCGCGGTCAAAGGTGTGTCGGAATAACGTCGTAGATGGATTAAAAAAGCCGCAGGTGAAGCACTCTTCTCAGAGTGTTCACAGCTGCGGCTGTTGAGTTGCTTAGCGCGTTACTAACTTAGAACTTCCAAGTCGCTTGGCCGGTAAAGCCGTGCGCGCTATTGCGATATTGCGCATGATAAGCAGGGCGGCCCGCGCTTGCTTCCTGATTGATACCAGCAGCACTTTCTTTAATGTAGGCATAAGCTAAATCGATGGTTAGATTATCGCTAGCTGCCCAGCCTGTACCGAAGGTGAGAATTTTACGATTACCTACAGGAATGCGCACGGTGCGGTATTCATTGGTGGTCGGGGATTTATCTAAAGCAAAACCGGTACGCAACACCCACTGTGGATTCACTTGATAGCTTGCACCAATCGAATAGGACCAAACGTCGCTCCAGTTCAGCTCTTCTTTTACGTTGCTGAATCGCGCCACAGGTTGTCCTTTGCTTTTTGCTTCAATTGACTCTAAGCGGCTCCAGCGAGTCCAAGTAAAACCACCGTGCAGTGTCCACTGATCATCCAGCTTATGACTGATCGAGCTATCGACAGATTCTGGTGTAGTAAAGTCTAAACTGGCGTTGTATTTTCCGTTGCCGGCAGCCAGCGGTTCTGGTGCGTTATACACCTTAGTGCGGCCTTCTAAGGTGTAATCCACTTTAGAGTGGTAGGTAATACCCCAAGTGGTTTGCTCGCTTAAATCAACCATTAAACCAATGTTGTAACCCAGCGCTGTATCGTCGCCTTTAATATTGATCAGCGTATCTTGACCGGTTGGGCTCGAGCTGCGGGTTTGCAATGTATTGGTTAGCTTACCGTCAATTTTATTGAGGGTTGGACCAAAACCGACTGCCACGCGATCAGTGATTTTATAACTTAATGTGGGTTGTAGGGTCATCACCGCAACTTTGCTGTATTGACCATGGCTGCTGCCTTGGAAGCTTTTTTCGTAGTCGCTGATCAATCCAAACGGCACATACATGCCTAAGCCAAAGTTCCATTTTTCATCAATTGGCATGGCGAAAAAGGCAAAAGGCACACTGGCTAAAGGCACCATGTCGCCTTTACTGGTTCCAGGCGCATTGGTATCAACGCGACTGATTTCAACGTTGGCTTTAACCATGGCAAAACCACCGCTGACTTGCTTGCTTTCGAGCTTAGACAAACCGGCAGGGTTTCCAAACACAGTGCTGGCATCTAATGCCGAAGAAGCACGACCGGCAAAAGCTGTACCTGCACCGCTGGCGCTTTGTTCGTTTAAAGACAAACCGTTAGCGAAAAGAGCGCCGCTCGCTAAAGAAAGGCTGATAGCTAAGGCGCTACGAATAAAAGGAAAACGCATACTAGAACTCCGGGATTTTACAATCGCGCCACGTTAACAAGCTTTTTTATGAGCGCCAAGAAACAATCCGGTCCAAGTCAGCCTGAAAGGCTCTAATTCGGCTTTTATGTGAATAAAAATAAATATTGAGTCGCTTTCTGAAAAATTGTCAGACAATTTTCGCCTGTATAGACAAGGTTCGATTTAACAGACTCTTAAGCAACAGTGCTACAACAACGCAGCGGCAAGACGAGTAAGGTCTTGCCGCTTGCAATTAGCGCGTGGCGTTATTGCCAGTGCGCTTAGGTTGACTGAAAGTGTCTAATAGAACTTGGTCAAGAATGCTCGAGGCACCCCAAGGCTGGGGATGATTGATAATCGCCACCACCGCCCAAGCATCACCATTCACGTCACGGCTATAACCGGCGATAGCGCGGACATTTTTTAGGGTGCCTGTTTTGATGTGTGCTTGACCGGCCAGCTGACTGTTACGTAAACGACGGCGCATGGTGCCGTCCATAGCGACAATAGGCAGCGAGGAAATGAATTCAGCCGCGTAAGGGCCTTTCCATGCAGCCTCTAGCATCATGGCAAGTTGGCGTGCGCTGATACGCTCCTGGCGCGACAAACCAGAACCATTTTCAACAATAAGCCCGTAGGTGGCGATTTTCTTTTTAATAAATAAATCATTAATCACGCGTCTAGCAGCGGCAGCATCGTCACTGTCGGCAGCGGTACGAAAGCGTGCGCCAATGGTTAGAAATAACTGTTTGGCCATGGTGTTGTTGCTGTATTTATTAATGTCACGAATGACTTCTACTAAATCAGGCGAGTAAGCACGCACCAGTAAACGAGCCTCTTTGGGGGTTTGCCCAAGCATATCGTTACCTAGAATAGTACCGCCCATTTCTTGCCAAATGCTGCGTACGATACCCGCGGCATAACGTGAATGATCGAGTAAGGCTAAGTAATTTTGCGTGCTGCAACCGGGGGCGATATGACCGCTAACAGTGACAGTTAACGTGTGGCCGTTATCTCGCGGCAGATAATTAATAACGGGGTTGTTACAATTCTTTGCTGGCTGTAGTTTGACGTTATTAATCAGCTCGATACTACCAATGGGTGGTTCCATTACCACTTGTACACCGTTGCTTTCACCGCGAACGATAAAGCGTTGGGATTTAAAGTTAATCAGTAGCGAGTCCGCTTCAACTAAAAAAGGTTTACTTTGATCATTTTGATCGTCGTCAAAGACGTTGACCTGAGGCGGCGCAAAATGGCTGCGATCGAGAATTAAATCACCCGAAATATGGCGCACACCATTGGCGCGTAAATCACGTAACAGTAGCCATAGGCGTTCCATGTTGAGTTTTGGATCGCCTCCGCCTTTGAGGTACAGGTTGCCGTCTAAAACACCATCTTTAAGTGTACCGTCGGTGAAAAACTCAGTTTTCCATTGAAATGCAGGGCCGAGCAGCTCTAAGGCAGCGTAGGTGGTAACCAGTTTCATGGTGGACGCTGGGTTGATTAAAACATCGGCATTCATAAAGGCGCTTTTGCCGGGGCCTGAAAGAGGAATGGTGACGGCTGATAATGCTTCACTATTTATTTTATTCGCTGTAAGCGCTTTATTAATATTAGCTGAGGGCAGTTGGTTAGCGCTGGCGCTAGACGCCATTACGCACGTTGTGAGGCATATGACAAGTTGTGAACGAGCTGTTTTTTTGCGCGCAGGTGAAGGGGCGCTAGGCAAAATAGATTTAGAAAATACGGCTTTAAGAAATGATGTCAGCACAGTGATGTTACCTTTAAAAATGCAGCGATATAAAAGTTATTGCCAATATTATGCGCTATTCATCGTAATGAAAGGCATTGGTCTTGTAATTTCTTAGGCGCAGACGTTTTTACCTGCCAAAGCTGCTAATATTCGCCAACTATTATTAGGAGGGTTTTGTATGGCTACTAATCGTTCACGTCGTTTGCGTAAAAAATTATGTGTTGATGAGTTTCAAGAGTTAGGTTTCGAGCTGCAATTGAGCTATCCAGAAGGTACTGAAGACGCGGTTATCGAAGCGTTTTTTGCTGATTTAGTGGTTGATGCTATCGAAAGTAATGGTATGGCGCTGATTGGCGGTGAAGAGTTTGCTGTGATCTGTTCAGGCAAGCGCGGTTCTGTTACACCAGAGCAGCGCGCTGCTGTTGAAGCATGGTTGAAGACCCGCAGCGAAGTCAGTTCATTTGAAATCAGTCCACTGCTGGATGTCTGGTATCCAGATAATCCTGTTGCTCAAGCTTAAATTTTAAGCACATCAAAAAAGGGGAAGCACTTTAGGCTTCCCCTTTTTAATTTGAACTATAGCAATCAACAGCTTAGCTGTTGATACTGTCAACCAATGCTTTGGCTGGAACCAGCTTGATGACTTTCTTCGCTGCAATGTCAATCGCTGCACCTGTTTGCGGGTTACGACCGGTGCGAGCTGGGCGCTCTGTAACTTTCAGTTTGCCAATACCAGGTAAAGTGATTTCGCCATCGTTATCGAGTGCATCGTTAACAACTTGACTCAGCTGATCAAGCACGTCACGGATATGAGTTTTAGTTGAATTAGTCGCTTCGGCGATTTCATTGATCAGTTGATCTTTGCTAAGGGCCATAAGTAACGCTCCAGGGTAGGTAAAGACTGCAAAGTAGCATGAATTTTTGCAGATGCGTAGAGAAGCGCCTAACAAAACCACATAAAATATCTGACAAGGCATAAAATCAACAACAAATCTGTTGTGAGCCGCCGATTTATAGCGGGTAGACCCACAATTCTACACGACGGTTTTTGACTCGACCTTGATCCAGATTGTTGCTAGCAACCGGCATGGCATCACCAATACCAATGATGTCGCGAAAAATAATTTCGTTATTATGTAATTGACGACGCACCGCCATTGCTCGAAGTTTCGACAGCAGTCGTGCGCGCTCAGGATCAGACTTGCTGTCGCCAAAGCCGACCAGCACCAATTTGTTTTTCATTTTATTATGCTTACGTAGATAAGCTAAGACGCGATCAATGTCATGCAATGCTTTATTATCCAGTTCAGCGCTGCCTTGCTTAAAGCGAAAGTTCACCGAAAGCCGCTGTGCTTGCTGAGCCAACTGTTGGTATTGCACAGGCATGCTGTCGTCGGCAACAACTGACATCGCGCGCACAGTTTGACTGATAAAACCATTGCTTTCGACTAGGCGTTGCCCTGCATCACTTTGTGCGAAGAGCAAGAACTCTTGAGCTAAAGGATTGTTCTGGTGTTCTGTGCTGTAGAGGTATAAACGTCGCGATAAAGGGTAGTCCTCAGTGGCAATCAGCTCAGCCGTAGGGTACATCGCCTGGGCTTCTCCTGTTGAAACAGCAAGCGCTTTGGCTTGGCGCACATAAGGCAAACCAATGAAGCCTATTGCCTTAATATCCTTGCTCACTAAATCGGAGAGTTGTTCGCTTGATTCAAAACGTTTCGCTTGGCTTGATAGCTCTTTATCGGACGGTGTTAGAACCAATTCTTTGAATGTTTCCCAACTCCCTGAGTTATGGTCACGGGCGTAAATGCGGATGGGACCTGAGTGAGCTCCAAGCATGCTCCAGTCAGTAATTTGGCCAGAAAAAATGTCAGCCAGCTGGGTGATGCTTAAATCGTTAATCGGGTTGTCTGGATGCACAATAATTGCCAAGCCGTCGATAGCAATAACATGTTCTGCACTAATACTGTGCATGTCACCTCGTGGACTTAGCAAGCGTGCTTCACTTTCTTTGATGGGTCGTGAAGACGCTGCTATATCACCGCGTTTCTCATGTAAAGCAACGAAACCGGTGCTAGAGCCTTGGCTGTGGATGTGAATGCGTGCGTCATTCTTTAGCGCAGTTAAGCCGGCCGTAATAATCTGTTGATTGGTCTTTTGCAGTGATTGAGATTCTAGGTGGGTAAAACCTTTCTGCTTCAGTAACCCTTCAGCAAGGGCGGGAGCAAGGCTGCTGCCGATGGTATTGGAGCCGTAAATACTCAATGTTTGTGAAGCTTCAGCGATACTGATGGTGCTCAACAGTAAAGTATAAAAGTAGAGAGCACTGCATATTTTTGAGCGAATAAAAGGTATGAGAAACTGCATGGAGTTGCGCCTGAATCAGAAAAAGATGCAAGCACAATAAGGCATAATGATGACAGATCAATGACATGCTTATGACGCGAACAGCTTGATTGCTCAGCCGTGCTGGATAGCTTAAGGGCACAGCTTATTCATTGTGTAAAAAATGTTTTATCAGCTTTCGTCTTGAATGTCGTTTGCAATTAATGCCAATAACGCATTCTGTTGGCGTTGCGCCAGTAGGCGAAAACGTTGCAAAAGTTCGCGTTCATGTTGATTTAGCTCAGGGCTGTCGAGGCGCAAAGAGCTATCTTGAATCAGCATACCGTCTTGTTGCAAACTGCTTTCAAGCCTAGCGATAATTTCAGAGTTCATACTGCGATGCTGCTCGCGTGCGACCTCGGCAATTCGATCGCGCATGCCATCGGGTAGGCGGACAACAAATTTATCAGCAGTTCTACTCGAATAAGCTGTGTTTTTTTTAAGATTCATAACGTAATCACCACAGTAAATTACCCATTGTTATCATTAGGTATTATTGTATCGAAATTGTTCCGTTGACGCGTTGAGATGTTTTTGCGTTTTGTCAAAAAGCAAGCGTTAAACATTTGTCAATATTTTACTGTTATATTATAAATACACAAACAAAATAACAAATATAAGCCTGTGAGTCAGGTGAGGGTGCTCAGATATCTTATTTATGGATAGATTATAGGCATAATTATGCCCGCTGTTTTATGTTGGCTGATTGTGGTTATGCGAAAAAACTGCAATGTACCGGGGCGAATTCAGTACTATAGAACCCTTGGAAATTGTGCAGCACTGTTGTTAGGATGTTGGGCGCTTGGATGCGCGTTGTTACAACAGAATTTTATGGCCTGATTTGAGTTTAAAAGCATGATCAATCGTTTCTTTGTAGGTGGAGCATTGCTCCTTACGTGTTCTTTTATGGCGGCTTGTTCGTCAGCGCCGAAAAATCAAGAGCTGGCGGTTAAACAAGAAGTTGTTAAGCCTGATTTTGCTGTTTGGTTGAACGAAAAAGAATCATCGTTGCGTGATTCGATTAAGGGCTCAGTGTTTACTTTGCATAAACAAGACAATGCTTGGGTAGTCACTGCACCCGCTCAGTACGCTTTTAACCCCGACCGTCCAAGTTTGTTATTACCTGCAGCTCTAGGTCCAATTACGCGTATTGCTAAACTGCTTGAAACCGATGCTGAATCATCGGTGTTGATCTTAGGCCATGCAGCTCAATCGGCAGACAATCAAAAGCTCAGTACGGATCGAGCACGCTCAGTGGCTTCTATTTTCCGTTTAAGTGGCTTGAAGGGCGCTCGTATGCGTCATTTAGGTATGGGCAGTTCTTATTTGCTTGATCAAGCAGCAATGAGTCAGCAAAACCATCGTGTCGAAATTATTATTATGCCAAGTATGGAAGTGCAGAACATGATGGCTGTATATCATCCGGCTTATGTACGACAGCTTGCTTTAAGTCAGGGGCAGTAATATCGCAGTTGGTTATGCTTGTTTTTTACCTGTGAGAGGCGCTAATGAGTACTGAGCAATTGGCGCATATGCGCCGTAATTATACCCGTGATGGTTTACTTGAAGAACACGCACCAGAGCAGCCTTTGCCGCTTTTTAAGCAGTGGCTTGATGATGCGGTTGCTACTGAGCAACCGCCGGTCGAACCCAATGCAATGATGTTGGCTACAGTTGATCAGAGCGGTCAGCCGCATTGCCGAGTTTTGTTGCTTAAGGGGTTAGATGAGCAAGGTTTTGTGTTCTATAGCAACTATGAAAGTGCTAAAGGTCAGCAGCTGGCGGCGCAACCCCGTGCGGCGATGACTTTTTTCTGGCCTGCCTTAGAGAGACAAGTGCGCATTGAAGGTATAATTGAGCGTGTTAGCGCAGCAGAGTCGGATGCGTATTTTAATCTGCGCCCGCTCGGTAGCCGCCATGGTGCTTGGGCTTCAGCGCAAAGTCAGGTTCTGTCTGGGCGTGAGGAGCTTGAAGAGGCGCTGGCGGCTGTTGAGCAACGTTTTGCGGATACCCAGCAGCCGCCACGACCAGAGTATTGGGGCGGCTACCGTTTGTTACCACAGCGCATCGAGTTTTGGCAGGGACGCACCTGTCGACTGCATGATCGCTTAAGTTATCAGCTGCAAGCAGATAACCAATGGCTGCGAGAGCGTCTATCGCCTTAAACCCTAAGTGCTCAAGACGCTGAATATTGATCAGCAGCCTTTTGTAGCCAGTGCTGCAGTTCTGTTTTTTTGATTTTTAATCTCTGTGCTTCAGCAAGCTTTTCTAGCATGTAAGCTTGCTTGGCACTATCATCCTGCGCCATGGAGAGGGCAAGGTCACGATTAATCCAGCGCTTAATGCGCACATAAATCCACCAGTGAAAATACAAACCTGACAAGGTTGCAATTGCAATAATAAAATAATCCATAGCGCCCTCATGGTTGGTGGTAACATTTAAAGTGTTAAGCTGTCTAACACGCAGTAAGAAGCTTACATTAAGGAGTATTACAGATGCACAAGTCTATTATTCTAGCTGTAACTTTTACAGCATTTACCGCGCTTTTAAGTGGTTGTGCTTCAAGCTTAAGTGGTGATACCTATTCGCGCGAGGATGCGCGTAAAGTACAAACCATTCGCCTAGGCACCATTGAGTCGCTGCGTCCCGTGCGTATTGAAGGCACTAAAACACCTATTGGAGCTGGTGCTGGTGCAGTTGTTGGTGGTGTTGCGGGCAGTACCATCGGTGGTGGGCGTGGTAGTGCTGTAGCGGCTGTGATTGGCGCTGTGGCTGGTGGTTTAGCTGGTGCTGCGGTAGAAGAAGGCATGACTCGCACTCAAGGTGTGGAGATTACTGTGCGTGAAGATGACGGAGCATTGCGTGCTTATGTACAGGCGGTTGAGCCTAACCAAGTGTTCCGTGTTGGTCAGCGTGTACGCATTACTAATGTCAATGGCCAGAGTCGCGTAGCACCTTAACGATTGTTGATTGTCTTGCGATTGAATACGCCCTGTGCGAGGTTGTTACTTGCCAGGGCGTTTTTCTACATAGACTCTTTGATTGCTTGTTGCGGGTTTAATAAAATCGCTCCAACTTTAAAATGACTGCCCAAGTCACCGCGCTGTTTCGCAATAAAGGCTATAGTCTAATTTTGTAATATATTGCATGCAGACATTATTGGCTCGATACTGAATAATTCGTATTTTTACGTTTCACGCTGGGTGTCTCCTGTTCGTCCGGCAGAACAACATGGAGGCTGTTATGCTTTTACTGGCATTGGTTTTTACACCTTTTCTTGCGGTTGGTTTGCCTTTTTTAGTCGCGCAACGCGGACGCACAGCCATCGCTTTATGCGCTGCTCTAGCACCAGCACTTGGTTTGGCTTTATTGCTTAGTCAAGCAACGCAAGTGCTGGATGGTCTGATCCTGAGTGTCAACTACCCATGGATTGCACAGCTGGGGCTTAACCTCAGTTTCCGTCTGGATGGTCTGAGTTTCTTATTCGCTTTATTGATTCTTGGGATTGGCCTATTGGTCATTCTTTACGCGCGTTATTACTTGTCTGAACAAGAACGTGTGGCGCGTTTCTTTGCCTGTTTGTTGCTGTTTATGGGTTCCATGCTGGGGCTGGTGTTGGCCGGTAACTTATTGCTGATGCTGATGTTTTGGGAACTCACCAGCCTTTCCTCATTTTTATTAATTGGTTTTTGGAGTCAGCAAACCGCTGCCAGACAAGGCGCGCGCATGGCGTTGGCGGTGACTGGCGGCGGTGGTTTAGCATTGCTGGCTGGAATATTAGTGATTGGCCACGTGGTCGGTAGCTATGAGCTCAGTGATGTACTTGCCGCAGGAGATGTATTGCGAGCGCACAGTCTCTATCCAGTGGCGTTAGTTTTGGTGTTGCTGGGTGTGTTTACCAAGTCGGCGCAATTTCCGTTTCACTTCTGGTTGCCGCATGCGATGTCGGCACCCACTCCAGTTTCTGCCTATTTGCACTCGGCCACCATGGTCAAAGCAGGCGTGTTTCTATTAGCACGCTTATACCCGTTGCTCTCAGGGACCGACTGGTGGTTTTATCTAGTGACTTTTACAGGGTTAACCACCTTACTGATCGGTGCAGTGACCGCCCTGTTTCAACATGATCTTAAAGGTTTACTTGCTTATTCAACGATCAGCCATTTAGGTTTGATTACCCTGTTGTTTGGCTTGGATTCTGACTTTGCGCCAGTCGCTGCGATTTTCCACATTATTAACCACGCCACCTTCAAAGCATCACTCTTTATGGCTGCTGGCATCATTGATCACGAAACCGGTAGTCGTGATATGCGGCGCATTAATGGCTTATGGAAATATATGCCGCATACAGCAGTGTTGGCGATGGTGGCCTCTTCGGCAATGGCTGGTGTGCCGTTATTGAATGGCTTTTTAAGTAAAGAGATGTTCTTTTCGGAAACCCTGCACCAGCACTTGTTGGGCAGTTTCAGTTGGTTGTTGCCGACCATGGCAACCATCGCTGGCGTGTTCTCTGTGGCGTATTCGTTGCGCTTTATTCATGACGTGTTTTTTAACGGCACACCGATTAATTTGCCTAAGTTCCCGCCGCATGAGCCGCCACGTTATATGAAAATCCCGGTGGAAGTGCTGGTGTTTTGCTGCTTACTGGTGGGGATGCTGCCGGCTTTTACCATTGACTCTTTATTGGCGTCAGCAGCGCAAGCGAGTTTAGGACACGCCTTGCCTGAGTACAATTTGGCGATTTGGCATGGCTTTAATATGCCATTACTGATGAGTTGCATTGCTTTGGTGGGCGGTATTATCGTTTATGCTCAGCGCGCGCCGCTGTTTCGTTGGTATGAAGGTTTGCCGGATATCAATGCGCGGGTTATTTTTGAAAATACGCTGCGTTTCTTATATGGCTTGGTATCGCGCACTTTAGCGCGTATCGAAAATGGCTCATTGCAGCGTTATATCTGCCTGTTATTGCTGGCTGTGATTGTTGTCCTCGTAGCGGGTTTAACGCCTTTGTCGCGAATCACTGGGGAGATTGCTTTAACGCCGGTTGATCCACTAACGGCCTTGGGTTTGCTGGTGATGGCGGGTGCCGCTTTATTGACTATGGGTTTCCATCGCCAGCGTTTAACGGCGTTATTAATGCTCAGTGTGGTTGGTTTGGTTGTGGCTATGGTGTTTGCCCGTTTTTCCGCGCCAGATCTTGCCTTAACGCAGCTGGTAGTAGAAGTGGTAACCATTTTGCTGATGTTGTTGGTGGTGTTTTTTCTACCTGCACAAGCACCTGCTGAGTCGAGCAGTTTGTTGCATTTGCGAGATTTTACTATTGCTGCCAGCTGTGCGGTATTGATGGCCGTTTTAACCTTTGCGGTGTTGACTCGTCCTTACCAGAGTATTGCTGACTTCTTCTTAGCCAATAGCCTTATTGGTGGCGGCGGTACTAACGTGGTCAACGTTATTTTGGTGGATTTCCGAGGTTTTGATACTTTAGGAGAGATCAGTGTTTTAGCCGTTACCGCGATTGCCACGGTAGCCCTGCTCAAAGGAATGCAATTGCCGCGCGCACGGGTCGATACTCAAGGGCGTGCTTGGTCTAGCGAAGCCTATCCAATGATGCTCGGTATGCTGGCGCGGCTTGTTTTGCCATTGGCTTTATTGGTGTCGGTGTTTATTTTCTTGCGTGGACATAACGAGCCAGGTGGTGGCTTTATCGCCGGCTTGATTACCGCAGTAGCGCTGATCTTGCTGCAAGTCGCTAACGGCCAACGCTGGGTGCAAACGAGGATGGGTGTGCGTTTCCCTAATCTCGCGGCGGCAGGTGTTTTAATTGCAACCGCAACCGGTTTAGCCAGCTTGCTGTTGGGTTACCCCTTCTTGACCTCAACATTCGGACATTTTGCCCTGCCATATATCGGCGAAGTTGAATTGGCCTCAGCCATGCTGTTTGACTTGGGCGTGTACTTGACCGTGGTAGGCGGCACACTCTTGATTTTAAGTGGCCTTGGTCGGATCGGGCACAGTGTGAAACTGCCGGAGAAAGCGTAATGGAGTTATTAGTGGCCATCGCCATTGGCGTGCTGACGTTCAGTGGTGTGTATTTGATTTTACGGGCACGCACTTTTAGCGTGGCATTGGGTTTGACCTTGTTCTCTTATGCCGTGAACTTATTCTTATTTGTGATGGGGCGTCTGCACACAGGAAAGCCTGCGGTGTTGAGTGATGCCACCAGCTACACCGATCCAGTGCCGCAGGCGTTAGTGTTGACAGCGATTGTGATTGGCTTTGCGATGACGGCTTTTGTTTTGATTCTGGCCTTGCGCGCAAACACTGAGCTGGGCAGTGACCATGTTGACGGTGCAGAGAAAACCAAGCCCATTAAAAAACAGCGGCCATCACCTAACAAACCTGCGCAATCGAAAAGAAAGCGCGTAGGAGCTGGACGATGAATCATTGGTTATTAATTCCGGTGCTGTTGCCACTGATATGTGGGGCATTGTTGATGACAGCCTCACGCAGCCCGCTGAGACTGGTGCGCTCTATCAGTCTCAGCAGTGTTGTCGCGCTGTTGCTGTGTGCTGTGTATCTGTTGTTGACGGCCAACAGTGGGCAGATCCAAGTCTATACGCTGGGTAATTGGACGGCGCCGTTTGGGATTGTCTTAGTGCTTGATCGCCTCAGTGCTTTGATGGTGTTAGTGAGTGCAGTGTTGGCCTTGTTCGTGAACCTCTATGCACTGCGAGGTGATGACCTTAGAGGCAGTTATTTTCATGCGTTATTACAGTTTCAATTGGCAGGTATCAATGGTGCTTTTTTAACCGGTGATCTGTTCAACCTGTTTGTGTTTTTTGAAATTCTCTTAATTGCCTCCTATGCCTTATTACTGCATGGATTGGGTGCGGCACGCATTCGAGCGGCTTTGCATTATGTGATTCTTAATCTAATTGGTTCGGGTTTATTTTTGATTGCGGCTGGGCTTTTTTACGGCGTTGCGGGCACCTTAAATATGGCTGATTTAGGGCGTTTTGTGGCGCAGGCCGAGGGTGATCAGTTGTTTTTACTGGAGGTCGCTGGCACGCTGTTAATGTTAGTGTTCGGTTTAAAAGCGGCCTTTTTGCCACTGCATTTTTGGCTGCCACGTGCCTATGCCAGTGCCACAGCACCGGTAGCTGCACTCTTTGCGATTATGACTAAGGTGGGTTTATACGCCATCTTGCGCTTCAGTACTTTGGTGTTTGGTGAGCAAGCGGGTGCTGCCAGTGGTCTTGGTAGCGGTGTGTTATGGGTTTTGGCGTTAATGACGCTGCTGCTTGCAGCGCTCGGTGCCTTTGCTGCCAGTAGTTTGACCAGTTTGCTCGCGTATCTGGTTTTGGTCTCAGTAGGGACGTTATTGGCAGGGATTGCGGTTGGCTCGGAAGCTGCGCTAAGCGCCAGTTTGTATTATCTCATCCACAGTACTTGGGTGGTGGCTGGCCTGTTTTTATTGGCCGATATTATTGCCAAACAACGTGGTGAGCTGGCCAGTCGTTTTAAAGTTGGGCCGGGCTTATTAAATCCACACTTGCTGGGTGGTTGCTTCTTCTTGGCTGCGATAGCCGTTGCTGGTTTGCCGCCGTTTTCTGGCTTTTTTGGTAAGGTTTTGCTGTTGCAAGCGGTCTCTGGTGATGCTGCTTGGCAGCTATGGCCTGTGGTTTTGAGTGCAGGATTAATTGGTGTGATTGGGCTTAGCCGAGCAGGCAGTTTATTGTTTTGGCGGCAACATAGCGCACCCAGCACAGCCTCTCCCTTGGATAAAACAGCCTTTGTGATTGTGGCGTTGTTGTTACTCAGCAGTCCGTTATTAGTGGTTTTTGCTCAGCCGGTGATCGCTTATACAGCCGCCACTGCCGCGCAAGTATTGGATATGCCCAGTTACTTGAATGCCATGCACCTGGAGGCCGCGCCATGAGTCAGAAAAAGTGGTTTTCGCATCCACTGGGTAGCGTGGGCCTGTTACTGGTTTGGATGCTACTGGTGGATGATTTTGCATCTGTAGGGCATTGGCTGTTGGGCAGTTGTTTAGCCTTGCTGATCCCGCGTTTAACCAGTAGCTGGTGGCCTCGCTTACCGCGTATTCAGAGTTGGAAACATTTATTGATCTTTAGTCAACATATGCTGCTTGATATTATTCTGGCCAATTTTCATGTTGCGCGTTTAGCTGTGGGGCATGTTCATAGGCTACAACCACGCTGGGTACAAGTGCCCTGTGAGTTGGAGGACGACATTGCGATTTTTTTATTGGCCAGTGCTATTTCTTTAGCGCCAGGTACAGTGGCGGCCAGTGTTGATCGAGAGCGTTCAATACTGACCGTACATGCATTGCATTGTGAGGATGAACAAGCGCTGATTACAGAAATTAAGCAGCGTTATGAACAGCCATTAAAGGAGGCGTTTACATGCTCAACGCAGTGATTTATATCAGCATGTTTATGTTTGGCATCAGTTTGTTGCTTAATTTTTACAGGCTGCTGCGCGGCCCCGATGCAGTTGACCGCATTTTGGCGCTGGATACTTTATATATTAATGGTCTGGCACTCTTAGTGGTATTTGGTGTATTGCTAAACAGTCGATTATTTTTTGAGGCGGCACTACTGATTGCCTTGTTTGGATTTTTCAGCACCGTGGTACTGTGTAAATACTTATTGCGCGGCGACATTATTGAATAGGTTGGGATGTTAATGGCAGCTTGGATTGAATACAGTGTGGCATTCTTTTTATTGATTGGTAGTGCTTTTGCATTGGTTGGGTCAATTGGCTTGCATCGCTTCCCAGATTTTTTTATGCGTTTACATGGTCCTGCTAAAGCCACCACGCTAGGTGTGGGTTGTGTGTTGGTTGCTTCGATGTTGTATTTCAGCAGCAAAGAAGAAGGCCTGCATGTGCATGAGTTACTGATCACCTTATTTCTGATGCTCAGCGCGCCAGTGTCAGCCTATATGTTGGCCAAAGCGGCCGTGCAGCAGCAAGTCAAAACCTTTAATCGCAAAGATTAACTGAGCCCAGATTCTGCTGCGTAGACGCCACACGAGACGGGCTGCGCGCTGCTGATGTTGGACTCAGCAAAGACTACATTTAATGTGGCGGGTTTTAGCCAAGGTTAAGTGTAGTGTTGATCGACACAATTATTTATTTGAGGCAGCTACATGCAGTTGTCAGGTCGTGGGGTAGCGATGTCGTTTTTCGCTTCCTGCATATTTACTATTATTCCAGCCTACGTTTTGCAATTAGCACCCCTTGATGGCGTGCAAGTGTTTGCTCAGCGGGTGCTGTGGTCACTGCCAGCAGTTTTTGTACTGCTGATGCTAGTGGGGCGCGGCCCTGCATTGAAAGAATGTGTGCAGCGCTTATGGCGTGAACCACTTCTGATTGTTGCGCTGATCTGCGCTGCCGCTTTAATGGGCGTGCAATGGTTTATGTTTGTTTGGGCGCCGCTAACCGGGCATATGCTGGATTTGACCTTGGGTTATTTTCTTATGCCACTGGTGTTGGTGCTCAGCGGACGACTGTTTTACAACGAGTACTTGCGCAACTTACAACGCATTGCGGTGGTGTGTGCGGTAGTTGGTATGTCCCATGAGTTATGGCGTTTGGGTGGCTTGTCTTGGGTGACGATAGTCTGCGCTATCGGTTATCCACCGTATTTTATGCTGCGGCGCTGGATGGGTTTTGATGCTTTTAGCGGTTTCTTTTTAGAAATGCTGGTGATGGCGCCGGTAGCAATTTATTTAATCCTCAGCTTAGCGCCAGCGCAGATTTTTAGTGAGGCTCCACAGTTATGGTATTTGTTACCAGGGCTGGGCTTGCTCAGTACCTTGGCGTTTGCCGCGATGTTAGGTGCAAGTCGCCTGTTGCCCTTAGGTTTGCTGGGCATCCTGAGCTATATTGAGCCGGTCTTACTGTTCTTGTTTAGCGTGTTTTGGATTGGTGAGGCGGTTGAGTCAGGGCAGTGGTGGACCTATGTGCCAATTTGGATTGCAGTGACTTTAGTGATATTTGATAGCTTACGTGTGCTACTGAAGCAATCTCGACGTTTAAACTGAAGTACAATGACAAACAGACAGCCCTAAGCATGATGTGAAGGCTGTTACTTATTATGATGAATGATTTTGAGGTATACCGTGTTTTCTGAACTTGCCCTGCATGAGCGTCTATTGAAAGCGCTGGTTGAATTGAATTTCACTGAGCCAACGCCTGTTCAGGTGGCGGCTATTCCAGCAGCGCTTGAAGGCCGCGATTTACGTGTGATTGCGCGCACCGGAAGCGGTAAAACAGCGGCTTTTGTTCTGCCTTTGCTCAATCGTTTTATTGCTGGGGCAAAACCTCGGGTTGCCATTCGTTCGTTAATTTTATTGCCGACCCGTGAGTTGGCTCGACAAACACTGGCTGAAGTTGAACGTTTCTCGCAGTTCACCTTTATTAAATCCGGAATTATTACCGGTGGTGAAGACTTCAAAGAGCAGGGTGCATTGCTGCGTAAAGATCCAGATATTCTGATTGCCACGCCAGGCCGATTGATTGAACATCTCAATGCCGGTCACTTAAAACTTGATCAAGTTGAAGTGTTGATCCTTGATGAGGCAGACCGCATGCTCGATATGGGTTTTGCTGAAGACATGCAGCGTCTGGTTGATGAGTGTGTCAATCGTCAGCAAACCTTGCTGTTTTCCGCGACTACTGGCGGTAATGCCTTGCGTGAAATGGTTAACACCGTACTGAAAGATCCACTGCATCTGATGGTCAATCAGGTTGCAGAACTGAATGAAAGCACCCGTCAGCAAATTATTACCGCTGATGATGTGCCGCACAAAGAGCGCCTAGTGCACTGGTTACTGACCAATGAGCCATTCCGTAAGGCCATCGTATTTACCAATACTCGAGTGCAGGCTGATCGCTTATATGGTCGTCTTATTGCGCAAGATGTGAATGCCTATGTTTTGCATGGCGATAAAGATCAGAAAGACCGTAAACGCGCTTTAGAGCGTTTCAGTCAAGGCACTTCACGGGTCTTGGTCGCCACTGATGTGGCGGCGCGCGGTCTTGATATTGATGGTCTAGATATGGTGATTAACTTTGATATGCCACGCTCAGGCGATGAGTATCTGCACCGTATTGGCCGTACCGGTCGTGCTGGTGAAGATGGCTTGGCGATCAGTTTGATTTGTCATAATGACTGGAATTTGATGTCCAGCGTTGAGCGCTATCTGAAGCAAACCTTTGAACGTCGAGTGATTAAAGAACTCAAAGGCGTTTATCAAGGGCCGAAAAACGTTAAAGCTTCAGGTAAAGCGGCAGGCACAAAAAAGAAGAAAGTTGCCAATAAAAAAGATGCGGCGAAGGTGGTGAAAAAAACACCTAAGCGCCGTCCCAATGCTGGGCCTTCGTTGGTCAGCAGTGATGGTCATGCCCCTTTGCGTAAAAAGGTGGTAAGTCCAGAGTAAATAGGTCTGGAGGTCGCTATGTCTCAGGCTGTATTACACCGTTTTAGCTCACAGCAAGCGTGCAATGAAGCGCTTGCCGCCACCTTGAGTGACTGCTTGGAGCAGGCTTTAGCAGATTCAAACTCTGCAAGCCTGCTGTTGCCTGGCGGCTCAACCCCCAGAGGGTTGCTGCAATGTTTGCAGCAGCGCGCGCTGCCTTGGTCGCAGGTGCAGATTAGCGCTACCGATGAGCGTTGGGTTGCCGCAGATGCAGTGCAAAGTAATACGCAGATGTTGCGCCGAGCGTTACCGGAAGCGCAGTTGCTGGAGCCGCATCTTGCCGATAGCGCACAAGCGTCCAGTGTTGCGTGGGCGCAGGCATTACAAGAACGCTTACCCTTTGCTGCAAGTGTGTTGGGCATGGGCGATGATGGGCATGTTGCCTCATTGTTTGCAGGTATGCCGGGTTTAGCCGAAGGAATGGATTTTGCTGCTCAGCCTTCTGCGCTAGTGGGGCTGGCTCCTGATGAACCGAGGGTGCGCTTATCCCTTAATCTAGCCATGTTAGCGAACACGAAATGGCTGGGCGTGCTCTTATTTGGTGAGAGTAAAGGGCAGATGCTTGAGCGTGTGCTCGCCAATGATCCAACCACGCAAGCCTTACCCATTTATCATTTACTGTGGCAAGCGCCTCGACCTGTACAGGTGTATTGGGCGCCTTGAGAGGGTGATGGTGTCATCGCTGCTGCTTGAAATAGGGAGTTAGCATGTTGCATCCCATAGTTGCACAAATTACCCAGCAGATAGAGGAGCGCTCACGCTCGCAGCGTACTGCGTATTTGCAGAGGGTAGAAATAGCGCTTGAGCAAGGACGTAATAGCGCACATGGCTGCTCTAATCTCGCTCACGTGATGGCAGCGCAGCCAATAGACCAGCGCCTTATCATGCGCCAAGGCGGGGCTGCGCATGTAGCCATTATCTCCAGTTACAACGACATGTTGTCCGCCCATGCGCCGCTGAAAAACTACCCCGATCAGTTAAAGCAAGCCTTGTACCGATACGGTGCCAGTGCCCAGTTTGCTGCTGGTGTGCCGGCCATGTGTGATGGCATCACGCAAGGCACGCCGGGCATGCAGTTGTCGCTGTTTTCCCGAGATTTAATTGCCCAAGCCACGGCGATTGGTTTAACCCATGGTGTCTTTGATGGTGCCTTGTATTTGGGCGTCTGCGATAAAATCGTACCGGGTTTGCTGATTGGTGCGCTGCATTTTGGTCATTTACCAGCAGTCTTTGTACCGGCCGGGCCGATGAGTTCAGGCTTATCCAATCCAGAAAAAGCGGCGGTGCGTGAGCGCTACGCGGCCGGTGAAGTCAGTCGTATTGAACTGTTAGAAGCAGAGCTTGCGGCTTACCATGAACCGGGTACCTGCACGTTTTATGGCACGGCCAATAGTAATCAAATGTTAATGGAAGCGATGGGTTTGCATGTGCCAGGCAGCGCATTTGTACCGCCCAGCAGCGCATTACGTCATGCTTTAACTGACGAGGCGGCGCGTTTGCTGGTCAATAATACCAAGCACGGTGGCCGTCATTTGCCCTTGGCCATGCAAGTCGATGCCAAGGCCTTGGTCAATGGTGCAGTGGCCTTGTTGGCCAGTGGTGGCTCGACGAATCATTCTTTGCACTTGCCAGCGATTGCTAAAGCGGCAGGCTATGAATTGACGTGGGATGATTTGGCTGCTCTGTCGAGTGTTGTGCCATTATTGGCGCAGGTCTATCCCAATGGCAGCGCCGATGTAAATCAGTTTCATGCTGCCGGTGGTGTGGCTTGGCTGCTCGGTGAGTTGTTGGATGCGGGCTTGTTACACGAAGATGTTCACACTGTGGCGGGCAAGGGCTTGCGTGATTACAGTTTAGAGCCTTATTTGCAGGAACAAAAACTCAGTTGGCGCGCACTCTCAGAGCAGGTGTTGCCCGAGCATATTCTCCGTAGCCGCCAAGCCCCATTTGCTGTGCACAGTGGTTTGCATCTATTGGCCGGTAATCTCGGTCGTGCCGTGCTGAAAACCTCAGCTGTCGCCGAGAAGTTTTGGCAGATTAAAGCACCTGCGCGAGTGTTTGATTGTGAGGCTGATGCGCTTGCGGCCTATAGTGCCGGGCAGTTGCATGGTGATTTAGTGCTGGTGCTGCGCTTTCAAGGTCCAGCGGCCAATGGCATGCCTGAGTTACACAAGTTAATTCCTATATTGGCGAATTTGCAGGCCAATGGGCAGAAAGTTGCACTAATTACTGATGGCCGGCTGTCCGGTGCATCAGGTAAGGTGTTAGCAGCTTTACATGTCACGCCAGAGGCAGCAAAAGGTGGTTTGCTGTGTCGCTTGCAAGATGGCGACTTGATTGAGGTGGATGCCACACTAGGTGTCTTGCATGTGCACGTGAGTGAAGCGCAATTGGCTCTACGCAGTGCGGCGCTAGCGCCGACCAATACTGCACAAGGTTGCGGACTGCAGCTGTTTGCTGCGCAACGTCGTTGGGTTGGCCCCGCTGATCAAGGTGCCAGCTTTTTGCTTGAGGACTGACTTATGCTAACCATGGAACATATTTTACGCCGCGCTTATCCTGTCTTGCCGGTGCTTGTGATTGATGATGTTGAGCGTGTGGTTTCTTTGGCGCAGGCACTCTGTGCTGGAGGCATTAATGTCATTGAGGTGACATTGCGTACGCCGCAAGCACTGGAAGCCTTAAAAGTCATTCGCCAAGAGGTGCCTGATTTAATTGTTGGCGCAGGTACCGTTATTCATGCCGAGCAGTTTGCCCAAGTGATTGATGCCGGCGCACAGTTTGCTGTCAGCCCAGGCTTTACTGAACGTTTAGCGCTTGCCGCACAAGAAACAGAACTGCCGTATTTGCCTGCAGTGATGACGCCCTCAGAGGTGTTGGCAGCTTTGGAGCATGGCTACCGCTCCTTGAAGTTGTTCCCAGCTAATGGTGGCGCGAGTGTGCGTATGCTCAATAGCTTTAAAGGCCCCTTTAGTGGCATCAGTTTCTGCCCCACCGGCGGTGTGACGCGCGATAATCTGTTGAGCTATTTGAGCTTACCGAATGTGGCTTGTTGCGGTGGTACTTGGATTGCTCCTGCAAGTTTGGTGCAGGCACAAGCGTGGGATCAAATCACTCAACTGGCACGTGAAGCCTGCGCCATGGCGGGGCATTTGGAATCCTTAACATGAGTTGGGATCGACCTAGGCCCTATGTATTACCGCTGCGCGTGCAGTCAGGCGATATTGATGAGTTTGCACACGTCAATAATGCGGTGTACGTGCAATGGATGGAGCAGTGTGCTTGGCAACACTCCAAACACTTGGGGTTGGGTTTTGCTGAGTACCAAGCGCTGGATCGTGGCATGGCGGTGCTGCGTCATGAGATTGATTATCTAGCCAGCGCCTATGCTGATGAAGCGTTGGAAATGGCAACTTGGATTGTGAGCTCTGATCAGCGCTTGAAAATGGACCGTTTATTTCAGTTAGTTCGCGTCGCAGATGGCGTAACCTTATTGCGGGCAAGAACCACTTTTGTTTGTATTGAGCTCTCGACGGGACGACCCAAACGTATGCCGCCAGAGTTTATTAAGGGTTATGGCGCCGTGATGCAGCCTGCGTAACGGGTGTTTACTCGGTGGCGTGAGCAACGACGGCCTTGGCCCTGAGTCAAAACGGTGTTTAAAAGAACCACGCTAAATTCAATACCCTTCTATTTGACTGGCGTTTACACTAGGCGCCTATTTACTTGTGAGTGATGTTCTGTGCAAATTGCTTTAGCACCGATGGAAGGTTTGGTCGATCATATTATGCGCGATGTGCTGACCGAGCAGGGCGGTATTGATTGGTGTGTGACTGAGTTTGTGCGTATCACCGATCAGTTGTTGCCCAGTCGTACTTACCACCGTTTAGCACCGGAGCTTGCGCAGGATGCTCAAACACCTGCGGGTACGCCATTGCGGGTGCAGTTACTCGGATCTGATCCCCAGGCGATGGCTGATAATGCCGCTAAAGCCTGTGAGCTGGGAGCACCAGTGGTTGATTTGAACTTTGGCTGCCCATCGAAAACGGTGAATAATTCTTGTGGTGGCGCTATTTTGCTGCGTGAGCCTGAGGTGTTATTTAAGATTGTTGAAGCGGTGCGCGCCGGTATGCCAGCCCATATTCCGCTGACCACTAAGATGCGTTTAGGCTATGACAGCCCTGATGGCGCTATGGATTGTGCACGGGCTTTAGCCGCTGGCGGTTCAGCGCAAATCGTGGTGCATGCACGCACTAAGGTGGATGGCTATAAACCGCCGGCCCACTGGGAGTGGGTAGCGAAAGTACAGGATGTAGTGAGTATTCCAGTGTTTGCCAATGGCGATATTTGGACCTTAGATGATTGGTATCGTTGCCGTGAAATCAGTGGCGTTGATCATGTGATGCTAGGGCGTGGTTTGGTGTCGCGACCTGACTTGGCTCAGCAAATCGCTTGTGCGCGTGATGGTATTGAGTATCAGTTGAAAACTTGGCAAGAGTTGCAGCCGATGTTGCGTGAGTTCTGGCGGCAAGTGCGTTTATTTCAGCTGCCGCGCAGTGCGCCGGGGCGGCTAAAACAATGGCTGGCAATGTTGATGCGTAATTATCCTGAGGTGCAGCTGTTGTTCAATCAGTTACGTAAGGTGACCGACTGTGATGTGATTGATCAGTTATTTGGTTTTGCTGTGGGGCAGTTGCAGCACACTGAGTATCTGAAGCAGCAGCCGGCTTGATTGTTTTTTAGCTTCACGCATGGCGCACTGCGCTGTAGCTGTTATTCCCTCAACGAGACATCCTGTCTCGATTCGGGCGCTGCGCTATCCATGGCTGCGCTTGTCACAGATACAGCGCAGTGCTTGTTGATCATTAGTAGTGTTGATTAAATGTACATGCGTCCTTCTGGGAGCGCGGGCCGCTGGCCCGCCACGCGGCAGATTTCTTAAGTAGCCTCATAGCAGCAACCCTTGAGTGCGCTGCATCTGCTATCACTGTGCTTTATCGGTGTTGTTAAGCATCTGCATAAACGCCTGCGCGGCATTCGACAGTGTTCGTTCCCTATGTACGATATAGCCCAAATCGCGACTCAAATGAGCATCACTAATAGGCAAGCGCACCACTGACTCATCCAGCATGCTGTGCGGCAAGACACTCCAAGCCAAACCAATGGAGACCATCATTTTAATGGTTTCCATATAGTTGGTACTCATGCTGATATTGGGGGTGAGACCGGCTTGCTCAAACAGCTGCAAAGCGATTTTACGAGTAAAAGTATGACTGCCTGGAAACACGGCGGGGTAAGCGCATAAATCAGCAAGACGAATGCGCTTACGCTGTGCCAACGGATGATCGGGGGCGACGACAAAATCCAGATTATCTTGCCAAACCTTGACTGCTTGCAGTGGAGCTTCGCAGTGCGGTGACAGGGTAATAATGGCTAACTCACAACGCCCGTGGAGTACATCGGCGTAAGCCACTTCTGAATCAAGAAAGCGAATATCCAGCATCACCTCTGGATAGCGCTTCGTGAAGGCGCGCAGCAGCGGTGGTAGGCGACGTAGGCCAATGTGGTGGCTGGTTGCGATACTTAAAGGTCCGCTGACCATACCGCTGAGATTACTTAACGCGCGGCGCGCATCATCCAGTTCATTGACGATACGATAGGCGCGCGGCAATAGCGCTTGCCCGGCTTCGGTTAAGCGAGTTTCGCGGCCCACGCGATCAAACAAGCGTACGCCCAGCTGCTCTTCAAGACTGGCAATGCGCTTACTGATGGCCGGTTGGGTGACATGCAAGCGCTCGCCGGCTAAAGAAAAACTGCGCTGTTCGGCGATGGCAATAAAAGTTTGCAAGCTGGCAAGGTCCATAAGCGGCTCTTAAATGATTTAAAAAGAGTGCTGGAACTATACTGCCATTCCAAAATGGAATCTATTGGATAAGAAATATCAATTTGAGTTATTACAACAAAGTTCATAGGATACAGGTATAAGCAGTGGATGAAATCCAATCGCTGCAGATAACACTGATGAGGACGGTCTAATGGCTGGAAAAACGCTGTACGACAAGCTTTGGGAGATGCACGAAGTTAAACGTCGCGATGACGGCTCTTCGTTGATTTATATCGATCGCCATATTTTGCATGAAGTGACCTCTCCGCAGGCTTTTGAAGGCTTGCGCTTAGCAGGTCGTAAACCTTGGCGTATTGATGCCAATATTGCCACACCCGATCATAACGTGCCGACCACTAAGAAAGAGCGTGAAGGTGGTATTGCCGCGATCGCCGATAGTGTCTCGCGTATCCAGGTGCAAACGCTGGATGATAACTGCGATGAATACGGTATTTTGCAGTTTAAAATGAACGATGTGCGTCAAGGAATCGTGCATGTGATTGGCCCAGAGCAGGGTGCAACCTTGCCGGGTATGACGGTGGTCTGTGGTGATTCACACACCTCAACCCACGGTGCATTCGGTGCTTTAGCGCATGGTATCGGTACTTCTGAAGTTGAGCACGTGTTGGCCACTCAGTGCCTCGTCGCCAAGAAAATGAAAAACATGCAAGTGCGTGTGGAAGGCAAGGTGCCTGCTGGCGTCACTGCAAAAGATATCGTGTTAGCCATTATTGGCAAAATCGGTACCGCAGGCGGTAATGGCCATGCGCTGGAGTTTGCCGGTAGCGCGATTCGTGAGCTGTCGATGGAAGGTCGCATGACCTTATGTAACATGTCGATCGAAGCTGGTGCTCGCGTGGGTATGGTGGCGGTCGATCAGAAAACTATCGACTACGTTGAAGGCCGTCCTTATGCGCCTAAAGGTGCGGATTGGGACGCAGCAGTCGCGGCATGGCAAGATTTAGTCTCGGATGACGATGCGCACTTTGACACCATCGTTGAGATGCGCGCTGAAGATATTATTCCGCAAGTGAGCTGGGGTACATCACCTGAGATGGTGCTGCCAGTCGATGCCAATGTGCCCGATCCTGCACAAGAATCTGATCCAACCAAGCGCGATTCGATTACTCGTGCCTTAAAGTACATGGGCTTAACCGCCAATCAAGCCATTACCGATATTAAGCTGGATCGCGTGTTTATTGGTTCGTGCACTAACTCACGGATTGAAGATTTACGCGCTGCGGCTGAAGTAGCCAAAGGCCGTAAAGTCGCCAGTAATGTGATTCAGGCCTTGGTTGTACCCGGCTCGGGTTTAGTCAAGAAACAAGCAGAAGAAGAAGGTTTAGATAAGATTTTCTTAGACGCAGGTTTTGAGTGGCGCGAGCCTGGCTGCTCGATGTGTTTAGCCATGAACCCGGATAAATTGGGCAGTGGTGAGCATTGTGCTTCAACCTCTAACCGTAACTTTGAAGGCCGTCAGGGCAATGGCGGACGGACGCACTTAGTCAGTCCAGCGATGGCCGCCGCCGCTGCAGTCAAAGGTCACTTTGTTGATGTGCGTGAATTAATGAACGAGGGAGCATAAGCATGAAAGCTTTTACTCAGCATCAGGGTTTAGTTGCTCCGTTGGACCGTGCCAACGTTGACACTGACCAAATCATTCCGAAGCAGTTTTTGAAATCCATTAAGCGTACCGGCTTTGGCCCGAATTTATTTGATGAGTGGCGTTACCTTGATGAAGGCCAGCCTGATCAAGACAATAGTCAGCGCCCAATCAATACTGATTTCGTTCTTAATCAACCGCGTTACCAAGGTGCGAGCGTGTTGCTGGCGCAAGAAAACTTTGGTTGTGGATCCAGCCGTGAGCACGCGCCTTGGGCGTTAGAGGAATACGGTTTCCGTGCGATTATCGCGCCAAGTTTTGCCGATATTTTCTATAACAACAGTTTTAAAAACGGTTTGCTGCCGATTATTTTATCGGCTGCTGAAGTCAATGAGCTGTTCGCACAAGTGCAAGCCACTGAAGGCTACCAGTTGACGATCGACCTGGCCGCACAGACGGTGACCCGTCCGGATGGTGTGCAGTATTCTTTTGAAGTGGATGCCTTCCGTAAACATTGCTTGCTCAATGGCCTGGATGATATTGGTCTGACTTTGCAAGATGCTGAGCAGATTCGTGAGTTCGAAGTGGCTTATAAAAAAGCCAATCCATGGTTGTTCAACGCCCTTTAATTTAACTAACTGCGCTGCTGTGTGACGTCACTGCGGCGCTGAGAGTATTGGAAATGTCTAAAAAGATTCTTGTGTTACCCGGTGATGGCATCGGTCCAGAAATCATGTCTGAAGCGGTCAAAGTTTTACAGTTGGCTAACGAAAAGTTCAGCCTAGGTTTTGAACTGGTTGAAGGCGAGCTCGGTGGTGCGGCGATTGATAAACATGGCGTACCTTTGGCTGATTCAACCTTAGCATTGGCACGTGAAGTCGATGCGGTACTTTTAGGTGCTGTGGGTGGCCCTAAGTGGGACACTTTAGATCGCGCGATTCGCCCAGAGCGCGGTTTGCTAAAAATCCGTTCTGAGTTAGGTCTGTTTGGTAACTTGCGTCCAGCCATTTTGTATCCACAGCTGGCTGAAGCATCGACACTAAAACCTGAAGTTGTATCGGGTTTGGATATCCTGATTGTGCGTGAATTGACCGGGGGCATTTATTTTGGCACTCCGCGTGATACTGTAACGCTCGAAAATGGCGAGCGCATGGCGTTTGATACGCTGCCGTACAGCGAAAGTGAAATTCGCCGTATCGCTAAAGTCGGTTTTGATATGGCGCGCTTACGCAGCAAGAAACTGTGCTCTGTAGATAAAGCTAACGTGCTGGAATCCAGCCGCTTATGGCGTGAAGTTGTCATTGAAGTGAGTAAAGACTATCCCGATGTGGAGCTTACCCATTTATATGTGGACAACGCCGCAATGCAGTTGGTGCGAGCGCCAAAGCAGTTTGATGTGATTGTTACCGACAACTTGTTTGGTGATATTTTATCCGATCAAGCGTCAATGTTGACCGGCTCCATCGGCATGCTGCCATCAGCGTCATTGGATTCGAACAATAAGGGGATGTATGAGCCATGCCACGGTTCAGCACCGGATATTGCTGGGCAGGGCATTGCTAACCCATTGGCAACCATTTTGTCAGTGTCAATGATGCTGCGTTACAGCTTCAATCAAATTGCTGCAGCGGATGCGATTGAACAAGCGGTCAGCGATGTACTGGATCAAGGCTTGCGCACCGGTGATATTTTCTCCGTCGGTATGCGTAAAGTTGGCACCGCTGAAATGGGTGATGCAGTAGTCGCAGCGCTTGCAAAACTGTAAACTCGTTTAACTCAATACATCCGTTCGACGCCGTGATGAACAGCGGCGAGCGGATTATTAATTTAACAATAGGTGTAGTCGTGATGAAACGTGTAGGTCTAGTAGGTTGGCGTGGCATGGTGGGCTCAGTGCTCATGCAACGTATGCTCGAAGAACGGGATTTCGACTTAATTGAACCGGTATTCTTTACTACCTCGAACGTAGGTGGGCAAGGGCCAGCAATTGGTAAAGATATTCCCGCGCTAAAAGATGCTTATGATATCAATGAGCTGAAATCGCTCGACGTTATCTTGACCTGTCAAGGCGGCGACTACACCAATGAAGTATTCCCTAAGTTGCGTGAAGCAGGCTGGGATGGTTATTGGATTGACGCAGCATCAGCTTTGCGAATGAAAGACAATTCGGTGATTGTTCTCGATCCGGTTAACCGCAAGGTTGTTGACCAGTCGCTGGATGCAGGCGTTAAAGACTACGTTGGCGGTAACTGCACTGTCAGTTTGATGCTGATGGGTTTGGGCGGCTTGTTTGAAGCAGGCTTGGTCGAGTGGATGAGTGCCATGACCTATCAAGCAGCCAGTGGTGCTGGTGCGCAAAATATGCGCGAGCTTATTCGTCAAATGGGCAGTATTCACAATGCGGTCGCCAGTGAGTTGCAAGATCCTGCCAGTGCGATTTTAGATATTGATCGTAAAGTTGCACAAATGCAGCGCAGTGATGAATTGCCAACCGATCATTTTGGCGTGCCGCTGGCCGGCAGTTTAATTCCCTGGATTGATACTGCCTTGCCGAACGGTCAAAGCCGCGAAGAGTGGAAAGCTCAAGCCGAAACCAATAAGATTCTGGGCCGCTTTAAAAATCCAATTCCTGTGGATGGTTTATGTGTGCGTGTTGGGGCGATGCGTTGCCACAGCCAAGCATTAACTATTAAATTGAATAAAGATGTGCCTTTGGCTGATATCGAAAATTTAATCAGTCAACATAACCCTTGGGTGCGCTTAGTGCCGAATGAACGTGACGTAACTGTTAAAGAGCTTACGCCAACAGCTGTGACGGGTACTTTAAGTGTGCCAGTTGGACGTTTACGTAAGCTTAATATGGGCTCACATTACTTAGGTGCCTTTACTGTGGGCGACCAATTGTTATGGGGCGCGGCCGAACCTTTACGGCGAATGTTGCGTATTTTGTTGGAGCGTTAAACGAAGTAGTCGACACACAAGGGCTTTTTGTGTGTCGATTGATTCACGAAGCTGTTTGAGTGTTTGAAACTGTGCAGTATGTCTGATAATAATGGCAAAACAGGCTTGATCTGGTTTGAGTAAATCGATTGAATGTTGATAAAACTCTATCTGTAAAAGATACTTAGCGTATTAATTGAATAATAGTTCGAGTTGTAATCGCTGAAACAGGTTGAATGCAGCTGGCGGGGGCCGTCAAGTATTGTCGATTGCGAGCAGTTCATTCAAAACCCTCCGGGTATCCGGAACGAATAAAAAAGGGATAACTCTATATGCTTCAAGTCCGCAAATTGGTGTTGGCAGTTGCCGCTGCTACTGCGTTTTCATCCAGTCTGACCTATGCTTTAGGTTTAGGTGATTTATCTGTTAAATCATCTTTAAATCAACCGCTTGAAGCCGAGATTTCTCTGTTAGAGGTGCGTGACTTAACCTCAGTAGAAATTAAAAGCCAACTGGCCTCTCCTGAAGATTTTAGTAAGGCAGGGGTCGGTCGAGAGTTTTTTTTAACAGGCTTAAAGTTCACTCCGGTGCTTAACGCTAATGGTAAAAGTGTCATTCGGGTGACCAGTGCCAATCCTGTTAAAGAGCCTTATCTGAATTTTTTAGTTGAAGTGTTATGGCCTAATGGGCGCTTGCTGCGTGAGTACACCATTTTGCTCGATCCTCCGCTGTATACACCGCAACAAGTGGTATATGCCCCGCGGTCGGCAACGGTTGCGCGTTCAGCACGCCCAGAAACACCTGTGCAGCAGCCAACTAGCCGTCCTGCTGCCGCTGCGGCGCCAGCACAGATGGCGCGCAGTCAAGCTGCTACGCGCTCAACCAATGCATTGCAAGGTTCTGATTACAGGGTGCAACGTAACGATACCTTGTGGGACATTGCTGCACGAGTCGGTGGCAGTTCAGCGGTACATCAGACCATGTTAGCCATTCAAGACTTAAATCCTAATGCGTTTATAGATGGCAACATCAACCGCATGAAAAGCGGTCAAGTATTACGTTTGCCAACTGAGCAGGACATTAACAGACGCTCTCGAGTCGAAGCGATTGGGCAAGTGGCTGAGCAAAATAATCAGTGGAAAACAGGCCGAGAAAAACCGGTAGCTGAGCGTCAATTGGATGCCACACGTCGCACCGAAGCAGGTGCTGCTCCTGCGCAAGTTGAGCAAGCTGATAGCTTGAGACTGGTTGCTGATGCACCAGGCCGAGCTCAACAAGCAGCTGATCAGGGGAGTGAAGGTGACTCTAAAGCATTGCAAGATCAGCTGGCTGTTACTAAAGAGCGCTTAGATTCCAGTACGCTAGAAAATGAAGACCTCAAAAGTCATGTTGAAAACCTCAACAGTAAGCTGGAAAAGTTAGAGCGTTTAATCGCATTAAAAGACAATCAGTTGGCCCAATTACAAAATGCTGAAGATGCTTCTGATGAGCCAGCCAGTACAGTAGTTGACTCGGTTGCAGAGGCTGTGGCGTCTACTCCACAAGCTGAGCCAGAAACTGATCTAGTGCCCGCCGTCACAGAAGAATTGGAGGCAGCTGCAACTGCGTCTGAGCAAGCTGCAGAAGTTAGTGAAGAGTTGGAGCAGCCCCTGCCAGATGAGGTTGAAAACACTTCAGTCGAGAAGTCTGTTGAGGCCGAGGCGGTGGTTGCGCAAGAGCCTGTAGTCGAAGCCACTGTGGATAGCGCAGAGCAGAACCTGCTGGATCAGCTGATGGATAACCCTACGTTGTTAGCAGCTGCAGGTGGAGCGTCTGTACTGGCATTGCTATTGTTGTTAATGGCTATTTCACGGCGTAACGCTCGTAAAGAAGCACAGTTGTATGAAGATCAGACTGAACGCACTCCGCTAAATGGTGCAGATGTGCGCGCAACTGGGCAACAAGGCACTGTGAATGCGCTGCCTGACATTAGCTTAAATGATGCACAAGAGCAGGATGATCTGTCTGATGTCGATTTCACTGCTGCTGATTTTGACTTTGACTCAGCAGCGACGAAAAGCCAATTCAAAGAAGAAGCCGTTGATCCAATAGCTGAGGCCAATAACTACATTAGCTTTGGTCGTTTCAATCAGGCTGCTGATGTTTTAAGTCGCGCAGTAGATCAAGAACCGCAGCGCGTTGATTTGCGACTCAAGCTTGCTGAAGTGTTTGCTGATCTGGAAGATCGAGCGGGCTTCTCGCGTCAAGTGCAAGACATCACTGAGATTGGCGGTGCGAGTGATGAGTTAGCTCAGATTAAAGCGCGTTACCCACAGATGTTCGATGTAGAACAAGTTGAAAGCGTTGTGGATAGCCATGGGTTTGATGATTTCAATTTAGATGACTTGACCCTTGATCTACCGACCGAAGTTGCAGATAAAGAGTCAAGCATCAATGCTGAGTTAGATGATTTATCAGCTTTGTTAGCAGAAACTGAATCTGAGCTGAAAACAGCGAACAGCGAATTTGATCTTGATTTGGATCTCGATATTAAAACGGATGAGCAGCCACAAACAGTGACTGAAACCGCGCTAGAAGCTGAAGCTTTAGACAACCCTGAGCTTGAAGATTTTGATTTTGATCTTGATACGTTGTTAGCAGATGAACAGCCCGTCAGTCAAAAAGAAGACGACTTAAATGATGTATCTCTTGCAGATTCAGAGCTGGAGCTGCCAGTTGCTGTCAATGAAGAGACGCTTGACTTCGAGTTGGATGAGGATTTCAGTCATGCAACTACAGAGGCAGACAGTCAACTTGATAGCGATTTTGGAGCAGAGCTAGATGAAGTTAATGCTGAGCTGGATAATTTAACCTTAAGCCTCAGCGATGATGCTTTAAGTTTAGAAACAACCACTGAAGCACTACCTTCTTCTATGCCTGATCCATTAGTCAGCACAGAGAGTCCTGTCGCAGGCTTTGATGACTTGCAAGATTTGGACGGTTTAGATGATGATTTTGATATTTTAGCTGGCACAGATGAGACCGCCACTAAGTTGGACTTAGCGCGCGCCTATGTTGATATGGGTGATGCCGAAGGGGCGCGAGATATTCTTGATGAAGTAATTGCTGAAGGCAATCCTCAACAGCAAGAGCAAGCGCGTGAATTGATTGCCGAATTAGGATAAAGCATGTCAACTGAAACAACGCCAGCGGCAGCCCACGAGGCTGCCGCTGGCGTTTCTAGAATTGCATTAGGTGTTGAGTACAAGGGTTCTAACTATCGCGGTTTTCAGCTACAAAACACCGATACGCCCAGTGTTCAAGGCGCTCTTGAACAGGCTTTGCAGCAGGTTAATGCGGGTTTGCCGGTGCGCCTCAGCTGCGCTGGGCGTACCGATGCGATGGTGCATGCCTGTAATCAGGTGGTTCATTTTGATACTCAACTGCAACGGCCGATGCGTGCCTGGGTCATGGGTGCCAATCGTTATTTGCCTAAAGATATTAGCGTGACTTGGGCTCAAGTCATGTCGATCGATTTTCACTCGCGCTTTAGTGCAATAGCGCGCCGTTATCGTTACGTGATTTATAGTGACGATGTGCGCCCAGCGCATTTAGGCCAAGAGGTGACGTGGACGCATCAAACACTGGATATCGAAAAGATGCGCCAAGCCGCGCAATATTTTGTTGGAACACATAATTTTAATGCATTGCGTGCCAGCGAATGCCAAGCTAAATCCCCAGTGCGCACCATTCATCATCTAGAACTATTTGAGTTTGGCAAACTGATTATTATTGATGTGCGCGCCAATGCCTTTTTGCACCATATGGTACGTAATTTGGCCGGTATTCTGATGACAATCGGGGCTGGGGAGCGTCCGATTGAGTGGGCGCGAACTGTCCTAGAGAGCTGTGATCGTAAACAAGGTGGGGTGACTGCGGCGCCGTATGGATTGTATCTGGTGCAAGTTGAGTATCCAGAACAGTTTAAGTTGCCTGATCGTTATCTGGGGCCACATTTTCTTTCAGGTCTACCTGATTTTTTGAGTGACGAGAAAGAGACTATCTGTGCGAATACGAACTAAGATTTGTGGTATCACTCGTGTCGAAGACGCATTGGCTGCTGCGCAAGCAGGTGTTGATGCGATTGGCTTGGTGTTTTATCACAAAAGCCCAAGAGCCGT
Organism: Pseudomonas sp.; assembly: GCA_048266525.1. Lineage (GTDB taxonomy): Bacteria > Pseudomonadota > Gammaproteobacteria > Pseudomonadales > Pseudomonadaceae > Denitrificimonas. The sequence goes on along the minus strand of JBLWZG010000001.1, from coordinate 368,573 downwards.
TAGTGTGGCGCAGGCAGAAAAAATTATCGCTGCTTTGCCGCCTTTTGTCAGTACGGTGGGGTTGTTTGTCAATGCGCCACGAGTCGAGATAGAAACACTGCTAAGTCAGTTACCCTTAGATGTACTGCAGTTTCATGGTGATGAAAAAGTTGCTGACTGCGAAGGGTTTTCTAGACCGTATTACCGTGCTCTACGTATGCAGCCGGGTGTTGATATTGCTGCGCGTGCTGCGCAATACAGCACTGCACAAGGTATTTTGCTGGATGCGTGGGTGCCAGGTATTCATGGCGGCACAGGTGAACGCTTTGATTGGTCAGCAATTCCTGACAATTTAGCCAAACCGCTAATTCTTGCTGGGGGCTTAAATGCCGATAATGTCAGTGAGGCCATGCAGCAAGTACAGCCTTGGGCTGTTGATGTCAGTGGTGGCGTAGAAAGCAGCCCAGGTCTTAAAGACGCAGATAAAATGTGCAAATTCTTATATGCTGTGCAAATGAAAAATGCCCAGCAATGTGACGGCTTAGATTAGCAAGCCGTCAGTAACCTGATCATTATTAAACAAATAATAAAGGCGCAGTGCATTGTCACTGGTCTCTTAGGCGGAGTAGACAACTGATGAACAACTGGTTAGTCGATAAATTAATTCCATCAATCATGCGTTCTGAAGCTAAGAAAAGTTCAGTGCCTGAAGGCTTATGGCATAAATGCCCATCGTGCGATGCGGTTTTATACAAGCCTGAGTTAGAAAAAACCTTAGATGTTTGTCCGAAATGTCAGCATCACATGCGCATTAACGCACGTACACGCTTAGATATTTTTTTAGACAAAGAAGGCCGTGAAGAAATTGCCGCCGACCTTGAGCCGGTTGATCGGATTAAATTCCGCGACAGCAAACGATATAAAGACCGTCTGGTCGCTGCACAGAAGCAAACTGGCGAAAAAGATGCGTTGATTGCGCTGAGTGGCACTTTGGAAGGCATGCCTGTGGTCACAGCAGCTTTTGAGTTTGCTTTTATGGGCGGCTCGATGGGTGCAATTGTTGGTGAGCGTTTTGTTCAAGCGGCCAACGTTGCATTAGAACAGCGCTGCCCATTTGTGTGCTTTTCTGCCTCTGGTGGTGCACGCATGCAAGAAGCTCTGATTTCTTTAATGCAAATGGCGAAAACCTCTGCCGTACTTGCGCGTTTACGTGAGGAAGGCATTCCTTTTATCTCGGTGTTAACTGACCCTGTTTACGGTGGCGTATCAGCCAGTTTAGCGATGCTTGGCGATGTTATCGTGGCAGAGCCGAAAGCATTGATTGGTTTCGCCGGCCCTCGGGTGATTGAGCAGACCGTGCGAGAGAAACTGCCTGAAGGATTCCAGCGCAGTGAGTTCTTACTCGATCACGGTGCGATTGATATGATTATTCCGCGCAGCGAATTGCGCTCACGGGTAGCCAGTGTGTTACGCCAGTTGATGAACAGCCCATCAATTCCAATGGTTGACATGGACGCTGTTGATGCGACTGCTGCAACATCTAACCAAACCGCTGATGCTAAAGCGTAATTGATATGAATACTCGTAATCTCAAGCAATGGCTCAGTTATTTAGAGCAATTACACCCTAATGAAATTGATATGGGCTTGGCGCGAGTGCAAGACGTTGCTCAGCGCTTGAGATTGCCGCGTCTTGCAAAAAAAATTGTCACTGTGACGGGCACCAACGGTAAAGGGTCAACCTGTGCGCTATTGGCCAGTCTGGTCGCTGGACAGGGGCTTAGCGTTGGTGTCTACAGTTCACCGCACTTGCTGCGTTACAACGAGCGGGTACGGATCAATGGTCAAGAAGTCAGTGATGCGCAGTTGTGTGCGGCTTTTACTGCGATAGAAGAGGCTCGCGCTGAAGTCAGTTTGACCTATTTTGAGATGGGTACCTTGGCCGCTTTTTGGCTGTTCGCGCAAAGCTCGCTGGATGTGGTTATTCTTGAGGTTGGCTTGGGCGGGCGTCTGGATGCCGTCAATATTGTCGATGCCGACGTTGCTGTCGTCACCAGTATCGGTATCGATCATAAAGATTGGCTCGGCGATACCCGCGATTCGGTGGCCTATGAAAAAGCCGGTATTTTCCGCCCGGAGTTACCGGCAGTCTGTGGTGATCTTGATCCGCCTGAGCAATTGCTTACCCGCGCAGCCTTATTGAAAACACCTTTAGTGCTGCGTGGTCGTGATTTCGACTTGGCCTTAAGCGAGCATGTTTGGCATTGGCGCGGCTTAAATGGACAGGGCGATCCTGTTTACCTGCAAGATATTCCCTTGCTCAGTTTGCCGGTGGAAAATGCTGCTGTTGCCCTGCAGTCTTATGCGCTGCTTGGTTTGCCTTGGCAGCCGCAGGTGCTTATTGATTCATTATGTCAAGCGACCATGCAAGGTCGACTGCAGAAAGTAACGGTACAATGGCAGGGGCGTTCATTGCGTTTGCTCTTAGATGTTGCGCACAATCCACATGCTGCCCATTACTTAGCAACACGTTTGGCCGCGCAGTCAATTAAAGGTCGACGCCTCGCGGTCTTAGGTGTACTGGATGACAAAGATTTGTCTGGAGTTCTCGATTGCATGCAAGCGCAGATCAGTGATTGGGCGGTAGCAGCGTTACCCACATCGCGTTCTTTCCGTGTTGAGTTTTTGCAACGTGCTCTTGAAGCCCGAGATGCTGTTGTTGCCAGTTATGAAAGTATTGCTCAAGCCATCGAGGCGCAATGCAGCCAAGCGACTGGTGATGATCAAGTTATTATCTTTGGTTCTTTTTATACTGTTGCGCAAGCACTGCTATGGCTTGAGCAGCAAGCATAAAAGCCAGCAGGCTCTGTTCTGCCTGCGTTGTTAAAAGTCAGTAAGTGTGCTTAAGTGGATTTTTAAAAATCAGCTGTCTTTACAGCGCATGATAACAATGAGGCGAATATGGCAGGTGCAGAAAGCAAGCTCAAACAACGCATTGTTGGTGCATTGGTCCTGATTGCATTAGCGGTGATTTTTTTACCGATGCTGCTTAAGCAAGAAGATCCTGCCCGTAAGGTGGTTGTAGAAGCACCGCCAATGCCTGCTATACCTGAGCAACCGCAATACCCTGTCACCGAAGTGGCTGTTCCAGAGCCTGTGCTTGATGATGAATGGGATGGAGCGGTGATTACAGAACAATCGCCCTCGATTGATAGCGCGTCAACTGCACCCGCTGCTGTGGTGCCTGCGCCAGCAGTTGCGGTGGTAACGCAACCCGTTAAACCTGCTGTGACTCAACCCGTTAGCAAAAAACCTGAGCAGCCGGTCATTGCTCTAGGTATTGATAAAAATAACCTGCCTGTTTCTTGGTCTGTACAATTGGCCAGCCTCACCAATAAGGCCAATGCTGAAGCCCTGCGCGATACCTATCGCAACAAACAATATAATGCCTATGTGCGTAGCAGCGACGGTGTGCACCGCGTTTTAATTGGTCCATTGATTAGAGAAGCCGAAGCACAGGCAATGTGTAAAGGTTTAAAAACACGTGAAAAACAAGAGTGTTTTGTTGTGCGCTACCAGCCTTAATTGCATATTCAGCATTAAAACAGTAACAAGCGCTTATCAGTCCTAGGTAGCTCTGTTAAAATGCTGACTTTATACAATAGGTAGTTTATTTCGTGTCTTTCAATTGGGTTGATCTGGTCATTGTTGCTATCGTTTTGATTTCATCATTGATCAGCCTCAGTCGTGGCTTTGTTAAAGAAGCACTATCGCTGGTCATCTGGATTTTTGCAGGTGTGGTGGCTTGGATGTTTGGCGGTAGTTTAGCCCACCATTTGCAGCCCTACATTGATATTCCTTCAGTGCGCACTATAGCCGCCTGTGCTTTATTATTTGTGGTGACGCTATTGGTTGGCGGCCTCATTAATTTTCTATTAGCGCAACTGATTCGAGCCACAGGTTTAACCGGTACTGACCGTTTACTGGGTATGGTATTTGGTGCAGCGCGCGGACTTTTTTTAGTGGTGATATTGATTGGATTGTTGAGTCTGGCACCGGTTGAACAAGACACTTGGTGGCAACAATCCACTTTGATTCCACATTTTCTATTGATAGCTGATTGGTCAAAAAACCTGATTTTAGGTTTCTCCGGGCAGTGGGTCACTACAGCACTTAATGCTCAGCAGTGAGTACAAACTAGGCAGTTGTTAGTTGTATGGCTGTCTATATTTAGAATGACATAGCAGGGGTCGCGTTTCATGTGTGGCATTGTCGGTATTGTAGGTAAATCAAATGTTAATCAAGCGCTGTATGATGCGCTTACCGTACTTCAGCACCGTGGCCAGGATGCCGCAGGCATGGTGACAACTCAGAATGGACGTTTGTTTCTACGCAAAGACAATGGCTTGGTGCGAGATGTATTTCGCACCCGCCATATGAAAGAATTGATTGGCAATGTGGGTATTGGCCATATTCGCTATCCAACTGCAGGCAGTTCGAGCAGCGCAGAAGCGCAGCCTTTTTATGTCAATTCGCCATACGGCATTACTTTGGCGCATAACGGTAACTTAACTAACGTAAAACAGTTGGCTCAAGAAATTTACCAATCTGATTTGCGCCATGTAAACACTAATTCTGATTCTGAAGTATTGCTCAACGTGTTTGCACACGAACTGGGTATACGCGGTAAGTTACAGCCGACGGAAGAAGATGTATTTGCTGCCGTCACGCGTGTACATGAGCGTTGCCGTGGTGGTTACGCGGTGGTAGCGATGATTACTGGCTATGGTGTGCTGGGTTTTCGTGATCCCAATGGTATTCGTCCGATTGTATTTGGCCAACGTCATACTGATGCTGGCGTGGAATATATGATTGCTTCTGAAAGTGTTGCATTGGATGTGTTGGGTTTTAGTCTGATTCGTGACCTCGCACCGGGTGAAGCGGTTTACATCACCGAAGATGGCAAATTACATACCCGTCAATGTGCAGCCAACCCTGTGTTGACGCCTTGTATTTTTGAACATGTGTATTTAGCGCGTCCAGACTCTATCATTGATGGCATTTCTGTTTATAAAGCGCGCTTGCGCATGGGTGAGAAGCTCGCTGATAAAATTCTACGCGAGCGTCCTGAGCACGATATTGATGTGGTGATTCCAATCCCTGACACCAGTCGTACCTCTGCGCTGGAGTTGGCTAACCGCTTAGGTGTGAAATACCGTGAAGGTTTTGTAAAAAACCGTTATATCGGTCGTACTTTTATCATGCCAGGTCAAGCCGAGCGAAAAAAATCAGTGCGTCAAAAACTCAATGCCATTGAATTAGAGTTTCGTGGCAAGAACGTCATGCTTGTCGATGACTCCATCGTACGCGGTACGACCTGTAAGCAGATCATTCAGATGGCTCGCGAAGCGGGCGCTAAGAATGTGTATTTCTGCTCTGCAGCACCAGCGGTACGCTATCCGAATGTGTATGGCATTGATATGCCAAGCGTGCATGAATTGATTGCACATAACCGTTGTACTGAAGAAGTGGCTGCCTTGATTGGTGCCGATTGGCTGGTCTATCAAGATTTAGACGATTTAATCGATTCAGTCAGCGGTGGAAAAATCAAAATTGATCAATATGATTGTGCGGTGTTTGATGGTGTCTATGTAACAGGTGACATTGATCAGCAGTATTTGCAACGTATTGAGAGCGAGCGTAATGATTTTGAGCTGACGGGTGCGCAAAGTAATCACGCCACCATAGGTTTGCATAACAGCTAAGCTGCTCATCCTCTAAGCGGGACATCTCAGTCACCGCACTGTAAATCACAGCACTGTTTAATACGCAGTGCTCTGTCAGTTATTTAAGTGAACAAGGTGCAAATCATGACGAAGGATTGGCAAGCTGGCCGACTCAATAGTGATCTCGATGATGCAGGTTTTGATACGCTCGCTGTGCGTGCAGGACAGCATCGTAGTTTTGAAGCAGAGCACGGTGAGGCGATTTTTACCACATCAAGCTATGTGTTTCGCAGTGCGGCGGATGCAGCAGCAACCTTTGCGGGTGATCGTGATGGTAATGTTTATTCACGCTATACCAATCCAACCGTGCGTACCTTTGAAGAGCGTCTAGCGGCCCTAGAGGGTGCTGAAAAGTGTGTGGCGACAGCTTCAGGCATGTCCGCTATTTTAGCGACGGTGATGAGCTTGTGCGTGATGGGCGATCAAGTCTTAGTCTCACGCAGCATCTTTGGTGCTTCAGTCAGTTTATTTGACAAGTACTGCGCGCGTTTTGGCATTCAGATCACCTATGTACCGATTGATGATTTAGACGCTTGGCAAGCCGCTTGTACTGAGAAAACTAAGCTGCTGTTTGTCGAGTCGCCGTCTAATCCTTTAGCAGAGTTGGCTGATATTCGAGCATTGAGCAAGATTGCCCATGCTGCCAATGCTTTACTGGTTGTGGATAACTGTTTTTGCACACCGGTTTTGCAAAAGCCGTTAGCTCTTGGCGCTGATATTGTTATCCATTCTGCGACCAAATACATTGATGGACAAGGCCGCTGCTTAGGCGGTGCGGTTTTAGGCAGCGCTGAGTTAATGAAAGAAGTGGTGGGCTTCTTGCGCACTGCAGGCCCAACTATGAGCCCATTTAATGCTTGGGTATTTTTGAAAGGCCTTGAAACCTTGCGCTTGCGGATGAATGCGCATTGTCAAAGTGCTCAGCAGCTTGCCGAGTGGCTTGAGCAGCAAGCCAAAGTCACCAGAGTCTATTACTCAGGTTTAACCAGCCATCCGCAGCACGAATTAGCTAAGCAGCAGCAAAGTGGATTTGGTGCGGTGGTAAGCTTTGAAGTCGAAGGTGGCAAGGATGCAGCATGGCGCTTTATTGACGCCACGAAAATGATCTCGATCACCGCCAACCTTGGCGATACCAAAACCACTATTACTCACCCTGGCACCACCACACACGGCCGCTTACCGGTTGCTGAGCGTGAGAAAGCCGGTATTCATGATGGTTTAATTCGTATTGCTGTAGGCCTAGAAGACTTCGCTGATATTCAAGCCGATGTGCAACGAGGCTTAAACGCACTTTGATTAAGCTTTGCCTGCTGTTCAATAAAAAACCCGCAAGCTAGCGGGTTTTTTATTGTGTTACTGATGAGGTTTTTCAGAGGTTACTTGGCCGGTTGTAGATGGCGTAAGCCATGGCGATACAGTTGCCAGGCTAGTATGCCTGCAGCAATATTACCGATGAGTACGCCTATATATAGGCCGCTCATGTCAGCCAAGCGGGCGCCAACCCATAGTGCAGGTAAGTAGCAAACAAATAAGCGTAGAGTCGAGATGCCTACAGCACGCATCGGCATACCTAGTGCATTGCACACCGAGACCATCAACATGCACACGCCCAGAGCAGCGTAACTGATGGGTACCCAGAGCATATAGCTCATTAGATAGACTTCAGTGGCTTGGTTGGGCGCCAGTGCCGGAGCTATCCACCAGCGACTGGCCATCCAAAATAAAGCAATGACAACCTGTAGACCGATGACAAAGCGTACGGCAATCAGTACGAGACTGTGGACACGTTCTAATTGTTTTGAACCCAATAAGCGGCCAACCATCGGCGGCAGTGCCATGGTCAACGACAGCACAATCACAATTGAGAAGAGTTCGAGACGGCTGCCTAAGGTCCATGCCGCAATGGCGGAGCCACCAAACCACGCAACTAGACGTGTCGCCATTAATGCAGCTGTGCCGGGCATCAGCTGACTGAGCATGGCCGGCGCACTGGTTTGGAAAATCTCGCGTAAGGCAGGGCCGATGGCGAGTTTGCTGGGAGAAAAAGCCAGCCAGTGCCGCTTGAGGATCCGCCAATACATAATTGTTGCACCGCTTAAGCAAGCAACAATAGTGGCATAGGCTGCTCCAGCGAGGCCTAAATCAAAGGTGAAAATAAACAAGGGGTCGAGCAGCATATTCAGTACGCTGGTCACCACCATCATTAGCCCTGGCAGTTTTGTATCGCCATTGGCGCGAGAAATGCTGTTGGCAAAATATAAAAAAGCACCCAGCCAAGCGCTGGTTAGCCAAGGCAGCCAATAGTTTTCGGTATAAGGTAAGAGTTCAGCGCTAGCACCTAGAGTGTTGAGCAAAGGCAGGCGCAGCAGCCAAATCAGCGTACATAAAATGAAAGAGACGCAGCACCCCGTCAGCACTACAATTCCTCCCAGATACTTGGCGCGCTCTGGGTTGTCTGCGCCAAGCGCGCGTGAAATCAGTGCGGTTGACGCGATGCCAATACCAATTTGCACACCGATCAAGAGTTGATGCAAAGGCAGCGTGAAGCCTAACGCCGCCAAAGGCTGCATGCCGAGCATACTGATAAAAATACTGTCGACCAACTGAAAACTCATTAGCGCGACGGTGCCAAACAGCATTGGCCAAGTCATGCTAAATAAAGCGTGTGGTAGGGATTGGTCTGCTAGGTATTTGTTTTGCATGGCTGCTGTCAGGACTGCGATGGGGCGGCTATGGTAGCACTCATAAGGTCTTAATGTGATGCTGCTACACTAGTGTCCAATCAGTTTATGTAAGAGGAGCAAGGCGATGAGTAATCAGCAAAAAGTGGCTTTTTCAGTATTGGATTTGGCCTCGCGCAAAGATACAGATCAAGGTCCAGCGCCAGCCTTGCAGCGTTCATTGGCTTTGGCTCAACATGTTGAAACTTTAGGTTTTAATCGTTTTTGGGTGGCAGAACATCACAATATGGATGCCATTGTCAGTTCTGCGACTTCTGTGTTGATTGGTTATCTGGCTGCCGGTACGCAGCGTATTCGAGTGGGTGCTGGTGGAATCATGCTGCCTAATCACGCCCCGTTAGTGATTGCTGAGCAGTTTGGTACATTGGAAGCATTGTATCCGGGGCGGATTGATTTGGGGCTTGGTCGTGCGCCGGGCACCGATCCATTGACCGCAAGGGCGTTGCGTAGAGACCGTAGCGGAAGTTCGGATGACTTTCCTGAAGATGTGGCTGAACTGCAAAAATTCTTAGGCCCGCGAAATTCCGATCAGCAAGTGATTGCGATGCCAGGTGTGGATAGTCATGTGCCGATTTGGTTGTTGGGCTCCAGCTTATTTAGCGCGCAGTTAGCGGCGGAGAAGGGTTTGCCGTATTCCTTTGCTTCGCATTTTGCACCACGCATGATGATGCAGGCGATTGAGTTGTATCGTCGTCACTTTAAGCCTTCGGCAGTTTTGGATAAGCCGTATGTGATGCTGGGCATTCCTTTGGTTGCTGCGCAAACGGATGCTCGTGCTGAGTATTTGGCGACTACGACGTATCAGCGTATTTTGGCTTTGATCCGTGGTCAAAGTATGCTGATGCGCCCGCCAGTAGAGAGTATGCAAGGCTTGTGGAAGCCGCATGAGGAGCAGACTGTAAATGAGTTTTTAAGCATGGCGATGATTGGTAGTGCTGAGACGATTGAGCAGAAAATGCAGGTGTTATTGCAGCATACTCAAGCCGATGAGCTGATCTTTACCTGTGATTTGTATGAGCACGCTGATCGCTTGCGTTCGTTTGATATTTTAGCTGAGTTGCAATAGTGCAAACCCTGTATGAGCTGGCCATGCCAGCGATAGTGTCTTAGTCCAATGCATAGGCTGAGTGTCTTTAACATTGCAGAGTATCCACAGTGATATGCGCATGCCGTACCTTGTTGCTATCGCTTTTCTCTCAACGGGTCATCTTGACCCTATTCGAGGCTGCGCCATCCTTGGCTCCGCTGGTCGCGGCAGCAACAAGATACTCATTGATCAGTGATGTTGTTTGCCAAATTTGAGTACGACTCTTTTAAGAAGCTTTACCTTTTTTCTGTTTTTTGCTGAGTTGACTGCTTACTAGAGCTGAAATAATGCAGACCCTGTAAATGGTCAACGAGTGCTTCGGGGTGGGTGTGGTGAGTGAGCCTGGGATGGCGAACGCCGGAGTTGAACCCTGGATGGGTTCATCGACGGATGAACACTTACCCGGAAGTACGGCACACACTGAATTAGCAATCTTTGTAAAATAAAATATTTAGATGTCTATGTGCATATCGCAGTGTGTGAATGACGTTTATCCCTCACGAGACATCCTGTCTCGATTCGGGCGCTGCATCATCCATGACTACGCTTGCCAGGTCACCCACACGCTGCTCAATGAGCAGTGATGTTGCATTCGAGTGAACGCTACGCATCGAGTGGGCATTCCTTGCTAGGCAAAGAATCATGCGCCGTACTTCAAGATCGTTGTGTGGCTAGCGCGGTTTAGCCGGCGAGCTACGCTTGCCGCCTTTGGCTGCAGGCTTCTTGCTTCTGTCTGCACGTAGCTTGGCTTCAGCCGCGGCTTTTGCTTGCTCGCGTTTATGCCACTGCGGCTTATCATCGGCTGCGCCTGTCGCTCGTGGCGGTAAACCAGTGTGCTGAGTGAGCAATGGACGCGCGGTTTTCTCACCTTTCGCTGGCGTTGAGTTTTTACGACGCGCACTGCGGTAACCGTCAGCTTCAGGTTGCTGAGCAGGAATCAGATGATTTTTACTGTCACCAATTAAATCAGCACGGCCCATGCGAATTAACGCTTCACGAATCAGTGGCCAGGATTTTGGATCGTGATAGCGCAAGAACGCTTTATGCAAGCGACGTTGCTCTTCGCTTTTCACAATTTCCGTAGCAGAGCTTTTGTAGGTCACTTTGCGCAGCGGATTTTTCCCAGAGTGATACATCGCCGTAGCAGTCGCCATGGGTGAAGGGTAAAACGCCTGGACTTGGTCAGCACGGAAGTTATTGCTTTTTAGCCATAATGCCAAATTGAGCATGTCTTTATCAGTTGTGCCCGGGTGAGCAGCAATAAAATAAGGGATTAAATACTGTTCTTTACCCGCCTCTTTAGAGAAACGTTCAAACATTTTACGGAAACGCTCATAACTGCCAATACCAGGCTTCATCATGTGCTCAAGCGGGCCTTCTTCAGTGTGCTCGGGAGCAATCTTCAGATAACCGCCAACGTGGTGAGTAACCAGCTCTCGCACATACTCAGGTGACTCAACGGCCAAGTCATAGCGCAAACCGGAAGCAATCAGTACTTTTTTCACCCCTGGAATGTCACGTGCTTTGCGGTACAGCTCAATCAGCGAAGTATGATCGGTATTGAGGTTCTGGCAAATGCCAGGGAATACGCAAGAAGGCTTGCGGCATGCCACTTCAATTTCTGGCCTGTTGCAGGCCAGTCGATACATATTGGCGGTAGGGCCGCCGAGGTCAGAGACAACACCAGTAAAGCCCGGCACCTTGTCACGCATGTCTTCGATTTCTTGCAGAATCGAATCGTGCGAACGGTTTTGGATAATCCGACCTTCGTGCTCGGTAATCGAACAGAAGGTACAGCCACCAAAACAACCGCGCATAATATTGACGGAGAAACGAATGGTTTCGTAAGCAGGGATTTTTGCCTTGCCATATTTTGGATGCGGTACACGTGCGTAAGTCAGGCCAAACACATAATCCATTTCTTCTGTAGTCAATGGAATCGGTGGTGGATTGAGCCAAATATCTTGGTTTTCATGGCGTTGCACGATCGCGCGGGCATTACCTGGGTTGGTTTCCAGGTGCAAGACACGGTTGGCGTGCGCGTAGAGTACAGGGTCGTTACGTACTTTCTCAAAAGAGGGGATACGAATAACAGTACGCTCGCGAGTCAGGCGCGGATGGTCGAGTAGCTGTACAACCTGCACATCATCTTGTCCGACAGGGTTAGCCGCTTGCTGCTCAACGGCGCAGGCCTCAGTGTCTTGGGTATTGACATAAGGATTGATAATACGATCAACCCGGCCAGGGCGATCAATGCGCGTAGAGTCCAGTTCAAACCAATCGGTTGGGGTGTTGCGACGAATAAATGCGGTGCCGCGGATATCATCAATATCAGCAATTGATTCACCCCAAGACAAGCGCTGCGCCACTTCAACAATTGCGCGCTCAGCGTTGCCGTACAGTAAAATATCAGCTGCAGCATCCATCAAAATCGAACGGCGCACGCTGTCTTGCCAGTAGTCATAATGAGCAATACGGCGCAAAGATGCTTCAATGCCGCCGAGCACAATTGGAATATTGCTGTACGCTTCTTTGCAGCGTTGGCTGTAGACTAAGCTGGCACGGTCAGGACGTTTTCCAGCCTCACCGCCAGCAGTGTAGGCATCATCGGAGCGAATTTTACGATCAGCGGTGTAGCGGTTGATCATCGAATCCATATTGCCCGCAGCCACACCAAAAAATAGGTTAGGCTCGCCCAGCTGCATAAAGTCGTCTTTATTGCGCCAGTCGGGCTGGCTGATAATGCCAACGCGAAACCCTTGTGCTTCAAGTACGCGACCAATCACAGCCATACCGAAAGAGGGGTGATCGACATACGCATCACCGGTGACGATGATGACATCGCAAGAATCCCAGCCCAATTGGTCCATTTCTTCGCGAAAAGTTGGCAGGAAAGGCGCAGGACCAAAGCATTCGGCCCAGTGTTTTGGATAGTCGTATAAGGGTTTAGCAGCGTGCATGAAAATTGACCTATATCAAGTTTGGCAAAATATAGCATAAATAACAAAAATTAAGGCAGGATTCAGCTTGCAAGAGTAGGGTGCCGGCTTGTGCTAAGGTGTACTGCAAAATAACAACTTGAGCCGATTGAGCAGATAGATGCAGATAGAATCGTTAAAACTCCGATCAGTGCGTGATCTACTGTTAAATAAAACCTCTACGCAGCCACATCTCAGTGCTGCCAGTGGCATGTGGATTGTGGATCAGACGTTGTATGTGGTGGCTGACGATGAGCTGGTGATGGGAGTGTTTTCGCTGCTGGGTCAACGGCCTGGAACGGTGTTAACCATTATCCCTGGCGATTTGCCTGTCGATGTAAAACAGCGCAAGGCGGCTAAACCGGATTTTGAGAGCCTGACCTGTTTGCCAGTGTCGAAAAATTACCCGCATGGTGCGCTACTGGCGTTTGGTTCAGGCTCAACGGCGCAACGCAAGCGCGCCATGTTGTGGCCGTTCACTGGACTACAGCAGCTTGCAGCGCAAGCGCAGTTGTTTGATCTGCATAAGCTCTATCAACCACTTGAACAGGTGTTTGCTGATCTGAATATTGAAGGGCTGGTGATTCACGGGAATTGTCTAAAGCTCTGGCAGCGCGCCAATAATCAACACCGTAACAATGCAGTGATTGAGTACGCTTTAGCAGATTTCTATGCGCTACTTGAAGGTAGTGATGAGCAGGCAATGATCCAGCCACAACGCATTGACTATTACGACTTAGGTGAAGTTGCCGATGTACCGCTGACCTTCACCGATGCCTATGCGCTCGATGATGGTGCCTGTGTTTTTACTGCTGCGGCAGAAAATACTGATAACAGCTATGTGGACGGCGAATGTGTTGCTGCGGCAATTGGTTTGATTGATGCGCAGCGACAACTGCGCTGGATTAAACCGGTGCAACCGATTTATAAGCTAGAAGGCATTAGCGCCAAGCAGGTTAATGGCCAACTGCAACTGTATTTAGTCAGTGATGCGGATGACCCAAATGTTCCTGCACAGCTGTTAGAAACCACTATTGATTACCCTATATAAGCTTTGATTTAGATGGAGGATTGCTGATGGACGCTCAGCAACGTGCTCGAGCACGGGATAAGGCGATGCGCAATACCAGTGTTGTTGGTGCTATCGTAAATTTAGCCCTGACTGTTGCTAAGGTTGTTTTTGGCATTATTGGTCAGTCGCATGCGTTGATTGCTGATGGTGTGCATTCGTTAGCGGATTTAAGCACCGACTTAATGGTTTGGTTTGCCGCTAAATACAGTAACCAACCGGCAGATAAGGAGCACCCTTACGGGCATGCGCGGATTGAAACCGCCTTTACGGTTGGTTTAGGCGTGGTGTTAATTATCACTGCAGTGGGTATCGTTTTTGATTCTGCACAGCGCCTGCTTAACCCCGATACTCTATTACAGCCCACACCTATAGTGCTGTTGATTGCTGCTATTTCCATTTTGGCCAACGAAGGCCTGTATCAATACACCATTCGCGCGGCTAAGCAGTTTAATTCGGGTTTACTTAAAGCTAATGCTTGGCATCATCGCTCCGACGCGATTTCTTCGATTGTTGTGCTGGTCGGTGTAGCCGGCAGTTTAATGGGTTTACCTTATCTGGATGCTTTTGCTGCAGTGGGTGTGGCCTTAATGATCGGTCACATCGGCTGGACACAAGCTTGGAGTTCGATACGCGAGTTGGTTGATACTGGTATGGAGCCCAAAACCGCCGCAGCGTTGAAGCGCATTATTGGTAATGTTGAAGGCGTGCGCGGTGTGCACATGTTACGCAGTCGACGGATGGGCGGCGCGTATCTGATTGATGTGCACATTGTTGTCGATGAGCGTTTAAGTGTTTCTGAGGGGCATAAGATTTCAGAGTATGTGCGCTTGAAGTTGATTGACTCGCATGAAGATATCAGCAATGCCTTAGTTCACATTGACCCAGAGGATGACTCGCTCGCCGTGCTCTGCGCTGATTTGCCGTTACGCCGAGAAGTGCTGGCGGACTTGCGCAGTGTATGGACTGAAGAACTTGATGCCAGCGAGCTGGATCGAGCGGTTTTGCACTATTTAAATGGCCAAGTGCATGTCGATTTAGTGCGCAGCCTGCAAGCGGCAGATGCGCAAGCACAGCAGTTTAATCAGCATTTGCAGGAGAAAGTGAAGGCACTTAATTACATTGGCGAAGTGCGGGTTTTATACAGTGATCTGTAGCGGGTGAGGGCGCTGTGCTTTTAATACGCATAAGCCTGTAGTTATGGGTAGAATAGGACGCTTTATAAATCTTTAAAAGTATTGCTATGACGGCCAGCCAGCGTCCCTCTAAACCAACCCGTTTCGGCGGTGCGATGATTATTGCTGGTACCGCGATTGGTGCCGGTATGCTGGCCAACCCGACGGCCACCTCGGGTGTTTGGTTTATTGGTTCGGTGTTGTTATTGCTGTATGTGTGGTTTTGCATGTACACCTCGGGCTTGATGCTCTTAGAAGCGACGTTACATTTTCCACAAGGCGCGAGTTTTCATACTGTGGTCAATGCATTGCTCGGACCGCGCTGGAATCTAATCACCGGTATGGCCGTCGCTTTTGTTCTGTACTCCCTAACCTATGCCTATATTTTTGTCGGTGGTGGTTTAACTCAAAATACCTTAGTCGCAGCCAGTGGCTGGTTGTTTGAGCAACCGCTGCAGCCAACACGGCAACTGTCGTCAGTGGTTTTCCTGTTGGTTTTGGCCACTTCGGTATGGATTTCTACCAAGGTGGTTGATCGCTTTGCAACAATCCTGATTGGCGGCATGCTGACCAGCTTTTTCCTATCTGTGGGCTCACTTGTACCAACGGTGACACCGAGTGTTTTGCTTAATCTTGTCGCGCAAGAGCAGCAGAGTTATTGGCCCTACTTGTGGGCGGCACTGCCGGTTTGTTTGGCATCTTTTGGTTATCACGGCAATGTGCCCAGTTTAGTCAGCTACTACAACAAGCAGGCGCAACCCGTGGCGCGCAGTATTTTATGGGGTTCATTGCTGGCGCTGGCTATTTATTTGCTTTGGCAGTTGGCGGTGCAGGGCAACTTACCGCGTGCGGAGTTTGCGCCGGTCATCGCTGCTGACGGTGACGTGGCTGTGCTATTGCAGGCGTTATCAGCCTATATCACTACCGAGAATATCGCCGGAATATTGAGTGCGTTTGCTTATATGGCGATTGCCAGTTCGTTTTTAGGTGTGACGCTCGGCTTGTTTGATTACATTCGTGATGTGTTTAATTTCCCTGATACTGCGAATGGGCGCTTTAAAACTGCGTTATTAACCTTTTTGCCACCCTTGCTGGCGTGCTTGGTTTTTCCTACCGGCTTTGTCAAAGTGATGGGGTATGTCGGTTTAATGGCGGCTATTTGGGCTGCCTTAGTTCCAGCTTTGTTGGTCAGGGCCAGTCGTAAACGCTTTGCCCAAGCCGACTATCAAGTGTTTGGTGGCACAGCAATGATTGGCTTTATTGTCGTTTTTGCTGCCGCCGTTTTTATTGCACAGGTGTTATTGCTACTGCAATTATTACCGCTGTTTAAAGGTTAAGGTTGGATTAACTCAAGGATTATCCTTGCTTTAGACAGGGATATGACGGTAATTTCACTGCTGTATTTAATATTGGCTTAGCTAAAGGCATTAACAATGCGTGTTTTTTGGAATCAACTGTCTTTACGTTTACGTTTGTTTCTCTCCTTTGGTGTGCTGTTTGCAGTGATGACCGGATTAACTCTGGTTTTGCAATCCAGTTTCTATGCGCAAAGTCGGATAGAGAGCTTATTAAAAGATGAGTTGCCCTTACAGTTAGAACACTTAGGTGCGCAAGTGGCGTTGAAGCTGGCGCCAAGTTTGCAAGTCTCGCGCAGCTTCGCGGCCAATACTTTTATTCAACGCTGGATACAGCGCGGAATGCCTGAAGCTGATTTGCCGCTGCTAGCGGATGAAATGGCCGTGGTGAATACGCAATTGAATGCGGCTGCGGTATTTTTGGCAGCCAATGATGGCCATAGCATTCAATACTTTCATTTTAAGGACGGCGAGTTTAACCGTCGGCCCATGCTGCGCGGCGCGGCAGAAAACGCTTGGTATTTTAATTACCTAAGCAGCCAATTACCCTATGAACTTAATTTAGACTCTAACGCGTTTACCGGTGAACAGTTGCAGATGTTTGTGAATTACACCGGTACTGCATTCAACGCTAATGGTGAGCCAGTCAGTGTTGCGGGTGTGGGTTTGGATATGTTGCAGCTGGCCGAGATGATCAGTGCCTACCGTGTGGGGGCGCATGGCCGCGCGTCGTTAGCTAATCAAGATGGCCTTATTGAAGTCAGTGCTGATGATGCGTTAATCACAGACATGGCGGCATCCACTGAACTAAAGGCTTTGCTCAATCAAGAGAAGGTCCAGGTGGGCGAAATCAGCTACAACAACCAACAGCTCTTCGTTGGCGTGGTTTGGCTGGCTGACTTGCAGCGCTACTTGGTGGTAGAAGTGCCGCGCACAGACTTTATGGCACCTATTGAACAGCAGTTGTATCAAACCTTGCTCATTGGTGCCGCCCTGCTTTTACTTAGTCTTGCCTTTCTCTACCCTTTGGCAGTCTCATTGAGCCGGCCATTGCAGATTTTTCAGCGCCAGTTGGTCGAGATTACTCGCACCTTAAATCTTTCGCAACGCTTGAAAACCAAGGATAAGGCTGAACTTGGGGAGTTAGCTGCGCAAACCAATAGTTTGCTGGAACGCTTGGCCTTTGCTATCAGTGGGGTGCAAAAAAGCTCCGCTCGGCTTACTGATACGGCGAACAACTTAGCCTGTACCGCAGGCTTGGTCAGTCGCAATACAGATCGGCAACAGGAGGTCAGTCAGTCGATGGCGGCCGCCGTTGAAGAAATGTCATCATCGGTGGCGGAAATTACCTCTACAATGGAAGAGCTATCAGCGTCCTCCACGCAGATTGCTGACTATTCGCAATCAGTGGTTGATGTAGCTAATCTGACCTTAGAAAGCAGTAAGAAAGGCGCGAATGCCATGCAGCATCTACAACTGCGTATGGCAGATATTCATCAAGACAGCGAAAACAGCCTGCAAGAAATTGTCCAGCTTGGCAGTAAGTCAAAAGAAATCAGTAAAGTGATGGATTTGATTAACACCCTTGCGGCACAAACCAAGCTGATTGCCTTTAATGCGGCATTGGAAGCCTCCAGTGCCGGTGAGTCGGGTAAACGCTTTTCTGTGGTGGCCAGTGAGATTCGCCGTTTAGCCGACAGCGTGACAGACTCTACCCATGAGATTGAAGAGCGTATTCAAGAGATTCAAGATTCAATTAATCGTTTAGTCATTACCTCAGAGAAAGGTGCCAACTCGATTCAGCTGGGCATGCAAGTGAGTCTAGACACGGCAGAGGATCTCAATGCGCTGGTGCAGGCAGCCAGCAAAACCAGTAGTGCGGCGCAACAAATCTCACTGTCGACACGGCAACAAAAAACCGCCAGCAGTCAAGTAGTGATTGCTTTGCGGGATATTGCCAATGCCAGTACGCATAATGCGCAATCGGTCCGACAGATCACTGAAATCAGTGAGGATATGATCAGTATGTCGGAAGACTTAAGCTATCTGGTACGTGAATTTCATCTTGCTGAGCCGCAACAGACGCAAGCTTTGAACACTTTAACAAAAAAACAGGACGTCTAGATGCAAGCAATGACGCAGCGGTGGCGCAAGTTGGCGTTACAAAAAAAGTTTTTACTGTCATTTATTAGCTTAATGCTGATGGCCTTGCTGATGCTGAGTGTGTTAGCCAGTCGCTTATTAGAACAAGAGTCGACGCGTGCGGTAGAAAGTGAAATGCATGGCGGTTTGGTTCAGACCAACTTGCTTGCAGAGCAATGGCTTGAGAGTAAAACACAGCAGTTACGTTCGATTGCTCATTACCTTCCGGCCAAGCCTGACGACTTATCGCAATGGCAAAGTCTGCTCACGGTGGGACGTGAAGCAGCCGATTATAGTTTGCTTTATCTCGGCACCTCCGAGGGGCAATTTGTGCAGTCATTGCCATCGATTGAAATCCCTGCGGGGTTTGATCCACGTCAGCGGCCTTGGTTTATCCAAGCACAAGAGCAAAAAGGTCTGATTGTAACTCCCATTTACACGGATGCATTAACCGGTCAATTGACTGTTACTTTAGCCATGCCTCTACAGCAAGATCCGCAGCAAACAGTGGGTGGCGATCTGTATATTTCTAAAATTGTCGATGATCTGCTCAAGCTAAAAATGCGCTGGAGCAGTCAATTGCTGATGTTTGATAATCAGCAGCGCATTCTTGCGCACAGTGGTCAAACCCTTCAGCAAAAAAACTTAAAGGATGTGTTGCCTGAGTATCAAGTGGGTGATTCAAATCTGCAAGAAGTGCATTTCAATCAGCGCCAATGGCTTGCTGCGGCAACGCATATTGCCGGAACTGATTGGAATTTTTTGTTATTGGTTGATGCTCAAGAAGTCCAAGCTGCTTATGTGCAACTGCTCAAACAGTTGTTGCTGTTAGCGGTTGCCGTATTGTTGGGCGGTGGCGTATTGGTGTTATGGCTGACGCGCGCGTTAAGCTCACCGCTTGAGCATTTTCAAGAACAGTTAAAGTACATTTCACACACCCTCGACCTATCGCAGCGCTTAGAAACCAGCGATCAAGCTGAACTTGGCGAGTTGGCTGTGCAAACCAATAATTTGTTGGAGCGTTTAGCTATTGCCATCAGTGGTGTCTTGCGAAGCTCAGACCGTCTTTCCCTGACAGCGAGTAACCTTGCTGAAACAGCAGGTTTGGTCAGCCGTAACAATCAGCATCAACAACAAATGAGTCAGTCAATGGCCGCGGCTGTTGAGCAAATGTCGTCGTCGGTAGCGGAAATCACTTCAACCATGGAGGAACTTTCGGCCTCCTCTACGCAAATTGCCGATCATTCGCAGTCAGTGGTGGATGTTGCTAATCTCACTTTAGAAAGCAGTAAAAAAGGTGCTGATGCTATGCAGACTCTGCAGGAGCGTATGGTTGATATCCAGCATGACAGCGTCAACAGTTTGCAAGAAATTGTCCAGCTGGGCAGTAAATCAAAAGAAATCAGTAAGGTCATGGACCTGATCAATACACTGGCTGACCAAACCAAGCTGATTGCTTTTAATGCAGCGTTAGAAGCCTCCAGTGCTGGCGAGTCAGGTAAGCGTTTCTCGGTGGTGGCCAGTGAAATTCGCCGTTTGGCCGACAGTGTGACGGACTCCACCCATGAAATTGAAGACCGCATTCAAGAAATTCAAGATTCGATCAATCGCCTGGTGATCACCTCTGAAAAAGGTGCTAACTCGATTCAACTGGGTATGCAAGTCAGTATTGACACGGCGCAAGACCTTAATGCATTAGTCCAAGCTGCCAGTAAAACCAGTACCGCGGCACAACAAATTTCACTGTCGACACGTCAGCAAAAAACCGCAAGCACGCAAGTGGTGGTCGCTTTGCGAGATATTGCCAATGCCAGTGCGCACAATGCCCAATCGGTACGCCAGATCAGCCAAATCAGCGAAGAGTTGGTTAGCATGTCAACCGATCTGAGTCATTTGGTGGCTGAGTTCACTGTTGCAGATTCAGATTAAAATGAGCGCACCCGTGCAGCACTTGCAACAGGAGTGGTTAAGGTAATGATCACAGCTAAAATGATTAGGGTTTTAATTGTTGATGACAGTGATGTAGCGCGCGGTATTTTGCGTACTTTATTAGAAGAACAGCAAGATATTGAAGTGGTGGCTGAGGCGCGGAGCGGGCGTGAAGCCATTGAGATGGCGCAACAGTTACGTCCAGACTTGATCACCATGGACCTTAATATGCCAGGTATGAGTGGGATGGAAACCATTGAGCATATTATGCACAACAAAGCCGTACCCATTTTAGTTGTGAGCAATGAATCAGATGCCGAACTGGCTTACGAAGCATTGCGTTGCGGCGCTTTAGAAGTAATGGCTAAACCCAGCTATGACCCTGAAGATGCCCTACGTTTTACCAGTCAAGTACGCTTATTAGCCGGTGTGCCTGTGATCACACGCTTGCGCCGACGGGAAGTGTTACCTGCTGCGACACAGGCTGAGCAAGCCTTGCTGCACGAGTCAAAAGCTGCGACCTATCAGCAGGTTTTTGTATTGGCCTCATCCACTGGAGGGCCGCAAGCACTGGCGGCCTTATTACCACAATTTTCGGCAGACTTTCCCGCCCCTATTTTAATTGCACAGCACATCAGTGATGGTTTTATTGAAGGCATGGCGCAGTGGCTTTCAAGCATGTGTAAGCTGTCGGTCAAAGTGGCTGAGGATGGCGAGTATTTGCAAGCTGGCTGTGTCTATCTATCTCCCTCCGAGCAGCATTTAACCTTGGGTATGGATCGCCGAGTACGACTTAAAACCCGCGCTGACAGCGACATTTACCATCCCAGCTGTGATGAATTATTGAGCTCGGTGGCACAAGTGTTTGGTCGCAATGCGATTGGTATTATCATGACGGGGATGGGGCGTGACGGTACGCGAGGTATGACAGCTATTCATGCATATGGCGGCATTACATTAGCGCAAGACGAAGCCAGTTCAGTGATTTACGGCATGAATAGCGAAGCAGTGAATGCCGGGGTGATTCAGCGCGAGTTGCCCCTAGAAAACATCGCTGCCGAAATGCTGCGTATCGTTGCATTAACATCAGACGGTTATCGTTCTGCCTTGCAACGGGGCAGTGTATGAGTACACAAACAACATTATTCGCCTTTAAAAAGCTGGTGCATACGCACTGCGGCTTAGTCCTCGAAGGTATTGCGGAAGACCGTTTGCTCAAAGCTTTACACAAAGGCGCAGAGCAGGCCGGCTGTCAGAGTCTGCAAGAGTATGAGCGTTTAGTTCGCCGAGATGAAAAACTCTTTGATCAGCTGATCAGTCAGTTAACCGTGAATGAAACCTATTTTTTTCGTGAGCCTGAGCAAATACAGCTGCTGGTGGATGTGTTAGTGCCGCAGGTGTTAGCGCACAAAAAGGGCTGTGGTCCACTGCGTATCTTGAGTGCAGGCTGTTCATCCGGTGAAGAGCCTTATAGTTTGGTGATGGCTTTACACCAAGTGTATGGTGAACGAACGGCGCAATTGTTCCAGGTTGACGCTGGTGATTTAGATGTGCGCATCTTAGAAAAAGCCCGCCAAGGAATTTACTCTGAGTTCTCTTTTCGTGGGGTTGCGCCACACTGGCGAGAGCGTTATTTTCAGGCCAGTACCAATGGTTATCACCTCAAGCCCCTGATTCGCCAGCAAGTGAATTTTTACCCGCTTAATTTGCTAGCAACAGAACTGCCTGCAGATCTTAAAAGCTACGACATTATATTTTTTCGCAATGTCTCGATTTATTTTGATACGGATACTCGACGCATTATTCATCGTAAGTTTCACGACATAATGCAAGAGCAATCAATATTGTTCCTGGGTAGCTCAGAAGTTCTGGGCAATGACCTTGGCGTGTTTGAACTGGTTGAGCAGCAAGGGCAATATTATTTTATTAAAGGTGATGCGTATCAATCTGCATCCAGCCAAGCATTCAGTGGGTCAAGAAATGCATCAAAAACGACACAGAATCAGACAAGCCAAGAGTTGCAGGACTTAGAGCGTTCTTTGCGTTTGCGTCTGAGTAAAGGCAAAGATACTGCGCATGTGCGTGCGACACCTGTTGAAAAATCCTTGCCTAGGGCGCAGCAGAGCAGTGCTAGCAGTGCGAATACTACAGCTGTTGGCTTGCCTGATTTAGCCAGCATCCAACAACTGATGCGCTTTGGTGAACCACAGCGTGCATTATTTCTACTTGAACAATTATTAGCCAGCGACTATCAGCATTACGCTGCCTTGCTGTTAAAAAGTTGGATTTTACTTAACAAACAACACTTTTCAGAAGCGGACACATTACTGGATGAGGCGCTTGCTAAAGAGCCTTGGTCGGTGGATGGTATGTTGATGAAAGGCTTAAGTTGCAAATGGCAGAGTGAGCTAAAGAGTGCAGAACAGTGGTTTAAAAAAGTCATTTATACTGCGCCAGAATGTTGGCCTGCGCATTATTATTTAGCTGATCTTTATCGTCAGCAAGCTAAGACTCAAGCGGCCCTTAAAAGCTATCAAACAGTGATGCGTGTTCTTTCGGTTAACCCAACAGCAGGTGACTGCATGCTTTGGATACCCCTACCTTTGCCTGTGGGTGACGTTGTATTTCTCAGTAAACACCATATACAGCAGCTCAGTAATGGTATGCAGTCGTCACAGGTAGAAGGCTAAACCATGGCATTGGATATACGAAAGTTCATTGCACGTTTTATTGAAGAGGCTAAAGATCATTTAGGCCGGCTGGCTGCAGGCCTTTCTGAGCTGGAGCAAGGCCGTACCGATAGCGAGCAAATTAACAGCCTGTTTCGCTCTGCACATACGCTAAAAGGCTCAGCTAAGATGCTTAAGTTGGAGCCTATTGCGCAAGTTGCGCACAGTCTGGAAGACCTTTTGAGTGCGCTGCGTGACGCACGCATTGCACTTAATCCAAGCATTGTCGCGCTTCTGTATCAGGGCGTGGACAGTTTATCGGATCACATTGCACAGCTGATTAAAAGTAACCAAGTCGATCCTCTTAACACAGCCGATCTGCAGCTATGTCAGCAGTTGTCGGCTGCAGCAGAAGGGCCTGCGGCAGTTGCTGCGCAGCGCGTTGAGTCGCATGCAGTGCCGACGGTGGCTGCTGGTGCTAAGGCTGAAATGACGCAACCTGAATTAACTGCCAGTGACACGGTACGAGTTAAGTTGGATAAGCTGGAAGAACTGATTAAGTTGATGGGCGAGTTGGTCTCTAGTCACGCAGGGATGCGAGAATTGGCTATTACCTCGCGTCGACTTGAACTGCAACTGCAGCAACACATGTCTGGCGATTTGCCTTTGACCATGCAGGCATTCTCCCGTGATATGCGTGATATCGTGCTGGCGCAAGAAAAATTGATGCAAGAGTTACACGATAAAACCTTGCAAATGCGCATGTTACCACTGGCTATTGTGCTTGATCCTGCTGCACGCTTGGCGCGCGATATGGCGCGCTCTTTAGGGAAACAGGTGGAGTGCCGTATTTCTGGCAGCGAAATTGAGCTGGACCGACAAATGATTGATCAGCTGGCTGATCCGATTATTCATTTGCTGCGTAACGCACTTGACCATGGCATTGAAAACCCTGAAGTGCGGCTTGGAAAAGGTAAATCTGCACAAGGGCATTTGCACATCAGCGCACGCCAAGATGCAGGCTGGGTGGTGCTTGAAGTGCGTGACGATGGGGTTGGCATATCTTTAGCGGCTATTCGTGAAAAAGCGCTTAAAAAAGGCTTGGTCAGTCAACAACAATTGGCTGATATGAGTGATCAACAAATTACTGATTTAATCTTTGAGCCGGGTTTTTCCACTAGCACCATGATTACTGAATACTCAGGGCGTGGCGTAGGTATGGATGTAGTGAAAAGCTCAGTTGTGGATGGCCTACAAGGTGTGATCAGCTTGCAAACACGTGTGGATGAAGGCACCTGCATGACAATGCGCTTACCGCTGTCCTTGGCCATGATGCGTGTCCTGTTGATCCGAGCAGGTCAGCAGGTATTAGGTTTCACTGCGCAATATGTCACGGAGTTATTGCGCGTAGCGCCGAACGCTTTAATCAATGTGGCTGATCGTAATGCTGTGATAATTCGCAATGAATTTGTTCCCGTGATCCAGTTGGTCGACCTGTTAAACTTACCGCAAGATAATGCACTGAAAAAAGCACAGAGTCGCCAACGCAGTGACCTATTATTGTTGGTGATTCGTGTGCATACAGAAAAATTGGCCTTAGTGGTAGATGAACTACTGGATGAGCGTGATTTGGTGATCAAACAATTACCAGAGCACTTGCGGAGCAATCCGCTTATTTCTGGAATGGTTACCACAGGTCACAATGAGTTGGTTAGTCTTATTCATGTTCCTTACGTTTTAGACATAGCTCGCAAAGCGCGACAACCGGCACAGAACCGCACGCAAGAGGCGCAAGATACGCCAAGAAAACGTATTTTAGTGGTTGATGATTCGCTCAATACTCGCGAAATTGAACGCGATGTATTGGAGGCTTGGGGTTATCATGTCACTCTTGCCGAACATGGCCAAGAGGGATTGGATAAAGCCTTGGCCGAAGAATTTGATGCGGTATTGACCGATGTTGAGATGCCGATCATGGACGGCTTTACTTTAACTGCCCGTTTGCGTGAACACGAACGTTACCGTGATCGCCCCATTATCATCATTACATCAAGAGAAAAAGAAAGTGATCGCCGTCGTGGCATTGAAGTCGGTGCCGATGCGTATATTGTTAAAGGCAGTTTTGATCAAAACAGTTTGGTTGATACTTTAAAAGTACTGCTTGATTAAGAAACCTACGGGGTCAGGAGGATTGACATGCAAATTCTGGTAGTGGATGACGATCAGCTGGCCGGTGAAATGGTGAGTGCAGTGCTACAAGAGCTAGGGTATCAAGTGTTTCAGGCTGTGAATGCGTTGGATGCAATGGAACTGCTCAATCAACAGCCTGCAATTGATTTGATTGTTAGCGACCTGAATATGCCCCTGATGAGTGGCATAGAATTGTTTCGAGAGTTGAGTGAGCAAGGGTTAAACCTGCCTTTTATCTTACTCAGTGGCGATGACCCTGAGGCATTGCGGCTTAAAGAGCCGAGGATAGATGCATACTTAACTAAAGATTTTACTATGGATGAAAGCCTGCCTGCAGCCATTGCTGCAGTCATGACTGCTCGCCGCTCTACACCATGCAACTAAACAAGAGTCATGCACTAATGGAAGTCAATAAATCGACGTTACAGAGCAAGATTGCACGCTTGAGGATTAATTTTATTAATCAATTGCCTGTACGTCTGCAGAAAGCACAACAACAGATGGCACTAATACGCTCTGAGGCTGCCCTCAACGGCGCCGCCTCATTAGAGTTACATAGAGCTTTTCATAGTATTAATGGCACAGGTAAGTCTTTTGGCTTTATTGCGCTGGCTGAAATTGCTGAGCGTGCCGAGCGCTATGTACAAAAGTTGCTTGACTTGCCTGAGCAGAATGCGCCAGACGGCTGGTTGGATGTTTTAAGCGACTTCTTGCAGCAACTACAAGATCAAGCGCAGGTCTTAATTGGTTCAGATATCAGTTTAACGCATCCTGATGACGCGCCGTACTTCGAGCTGAAGCAAGCTGAGACTGAGATGTTTCATGCACAAGGGCCGCTGGTTTATATTTGCGATGATGAGCCTGAGCAAGTGCATTATTTAGTTCATCAATTGCGTTTCTTGGGTTATGAGGTGGAGCACTTTACTGAAACCAGTACGTTTAGAGATGCAGTGCTGAAAAAACGCCCTGATGCAGTGATTATGGACGTGTTTTTCCCGCACGGGCGCACAGCAGGCACCGATGAACTGCTTAGTATTAAAGATGTCACAGGGCATCAATTACCCGCAGTTGTATTGTCTGGGCGCAATATTTTTGAGGCGCGTTTAAGTGCGGTGCGAGCGGGCTGTGCGGCCTATTTTGTCAAACCAGCCAATCCGATGGATTTATCTGCTGCCTTGGATGAGTTGGTGGGCGACAAGCTAGAAGAGCCGCATCGCATTCTGATTGTAGATGATGAGCCTGAAGTCGCTGAGTATCACAGTCTCATTTTGCAAGAAGCTGGCATGTTGGTGCATCAGATTCATCATCCAGAGCAAATTTTTGAGGCGTTAAGCGTCTTTACCCCAGATTTAATGCTGGTTGATATGTATATGCCGCGGTGCAATGGCGCAGAGTTGGCAGCGATTGTGCGGCAGATACCTGAGTATATTGGTTTGCCCATTGTTTTCTTATCAACCGAAACCGACGCGCAAAAGCAATTTAGTGCAATGGAAGTGGGTGTTGAAGGTTTCATCACTAAACCTGTAGTGCCTGCCGAGCTGGTGTCATCAGTGGCGTTACGTGCTGAACGGATGCGCACCTTGCGTGGTTTGATGGCGCGCGACAGCCTTACGGGTTTATATAACCACACCACCACCACTGAGCTATTGGTCTCTTCTTTGGCCCATTCAGTTCGCAATAAAGAAAGCTTGGTCATGGTTATGATTGACCTTGATGATTTTAAAAACGTCAATGACAGTTATGGTCATATGGCCGGTGATCAAGTGATTATTGCCTTATCTCGTTTACTCAAGCATCGCTTAAGGTATACCGATGTTATCGGCCGTTACGGCGGTGAGGAGTTTGCTCTGCTACTGAAAGATATCAGCCGTGATACAGCAGAAAAACTAGTGAATGAATTGCGTGAAGATTTCTCAAAAATCATTTTCACTGCTGGAAAACAACAGTTTAGCTGCACTTTTAGCGCAGGTATCAGCACCTACCCAGACCACCTTCGTGCTGAAGATTTGCGCATGGTTGCTGACATTGCGCTGTATCAAGCTAAAACCCAAGGCCGCAACCAAGTCGTAGTGAGTCGATAGTGCGATGAGTGATAGTCAGCTAGAACACGTCTTGACTCAGCGCCAAGCCCATCAGCAGGAGATCATTGATGTTGATGAGCCGGTGATTAAACTGGTTATATTTAGTTTGGCTGAGCAGTATTTCGCATTTGCGGGTGAGGCCATTAAAGAAGTATTGCCAGGTACAGAGGCTGTTTTTTTTGTACCGGGTATGCCCGCTTCGGTAGAAGGCGTTATCAATGTGCGCGGCGATATCGAGTCAGTGCTACAGCTGCATACGCTCTTACAGCTGCCGAATACGCTTGCAAAAAATACTGCACATTTAACGACTATCCTGCTGGCGCGCGGTAAGCAAATGCACAGTGGTTTACGTGTTGACCGACTGCTTGATGTGGTTGATATCCCGCAGAGCCAAGTGCAAGCGCCACCTGATGCATTGCCTGAGTATTTGCAGGCTTACGTCACTGGGTTGCTGCAATTTGGTGAGCTGGCGGTTGCTGTCTTAGATATTGAAGCGGTCTTTAATGCTTGGCAAAGTGGCCGCGGGTGAATACGGCGATGATCAGTCATCTTGCGTTTGTGCTGTTCCGTCATCACGGACAGCGCTATGCCATCGAGGCGCAATATGTCCTTCGACAAGGGCAGCTGAACCCTTTAGATGCTGAATCCTTGACTTGTTTTAGTGACCTTCTGCCGCTAACTGCACAACCTGCAGATAGCGGCGAGGCACAATGGTTAGAAATTGCCAGCCGATCTACGCCTCCTTGGCGGCTCGGCCTAGAGGCACCGGCGGAGTTGATTGAGCTGTCCGTTGCTGACATCTTCCATTTGCCTGAAATACTCTACAGTCGCCGCACCTTTGCAGCGTTACAAGCAGTTGCCTTGTATCAGCACGAGTTGGTTGCCTTGTTAAATGCTGATGTATTGTTTCAATTACAGCAGAGCAGGCACAGTAAGCCTAGATAAAGCTGTAAAACGCTGATTAAAATGAATATTTGCCATCGCTAAGCTGTTCGGCTATATTAGCGCGCCTCGCTACAATGATTGCCTGTTAGTGAGTTTGCGGTGAAGTGTCCGAGTGGCTGAAGGAGCTCGCCTGGAAAGCGTGTATAGGAGAAATCTTATCGTGGGTTCGAATCCCACCTTCACCGCCATACAGCCTTAAAAACCCTTGAGTATTCAAGGGTTTTTTTTCATCTGCTGTTTGTTAATGTGGCGTTTAAAATGGCTGCATGAACGCCGCTAAATGACCTGACAAAATAGGCTTAACTGATGCATGTAACCTGGGATATTTTTTGCCGAGTGATTGATAACTTCGGTGATATCGGAGTGACCTGGCGACTGGCACGGCAATTAAGCCATGAGCAGGGTTTTGCTGTGCGTTTATGGCTCGATGATCTGCAGGCATTTCAGTGTATTTGCCCAGCTGTTGTCACACAAGCGGACTGGCAGACGATTGAAGGTGTGCAGATTGCGCGCTGGTACGATGATTTTGTCGTGAGTGCTGATTTAGTCAGTGCGGATGTGGTGATCGAGGCCTTTGCCTGTCAGTTACCGGAAAGCTATATCAACTTGATGCGCTGCAAACAGAAGGTGCTGTGGCTGA
Organism: Pseudomonas sp.; assembly: GCA_048266525.1. GTDB lineage: Bacteria > Pseudomonadota > Gammaproteobacteria > Pseudomonadales > Pseudomonadaceae > Denitrificimonas. The sequence goes on along the minus strand of JBLWZG010000001.1, from coordinate 339,808 downwards.
ACTTAGAATACTTAACCGCAGAGTCGTGGGCGGCTGAGTGCCATGTTTTACCTTCGTTACAAGCGGGCGGTTTACAAAAGTACTTCTTTTTCCCCGGTTTTACTGAACAAACCGGTGGACTGCTGCGTGAGGCTCAATTATTAGCTCAGCGCGATGCTTTGCAAAGCACCGAGCAGCGTGCGCAGTTCTTCAGCAAGCTGGGTGTGCAGCTTGAAGCAGATGAGCGCCTTATCAGTTTGTTTAGCTACGCCAATTCAAGTTTGCTGGGCTGGTTTGAGGCGTTAAGTAACGATAGCAAAATCAATCATTTGCTTGTCTTGCAAGGGCCTGCGCTTGCGCTGTTAGCGCAGTATTTTGAGTTACCTGAACTGCATGGTAAACAGCTTTATCAGCGTGGCAGCTTAAAAGTGCAGGTTTTGCCTTATATCCAACAAGAAGATTTTGATCGATTGCTGTGGGGGTGTGATTTTAACTGTGTACGCGGTGAGGATTCTTTTGTGCGTGCCCAGTGGGCGGCAAAACCCTTTATTTGGCAGATTTACCCTCAACAAGAAGATGTGCATTTAGATAAGCTTGCAGCGTTTTTATCTATATATAACAAGGGCTTGAGTTCGGATCTTAAAGTTTTTTTAGAAGATGTGTGGCTGGCATGGAATACGGCAGGTGATATAGGTCGCGCTTGGCCGCGGCTGATAAAACATGAAAAAAGCCTACAAAAGCATGCTATACAGTGGTGTGCGCAGCAAAGAAAATTGCCAGATCTTGTAACAAAGCTAGCGTGTTTCTATCAAGATTGGCTATGATGCGTTCCTAAAATTTTTATCAACATTTCTAATGGATTTTCAGCATGAAAACTGCACAAGAGTTTCGCGCCGGCCAAGTCGCTAATATTGATGGTTCACCTTGGGTGATTCAGAAAGCCGAATTCAACAAGTCTGGCCGCAACGCTGCGGTTGTGAAGATGAAATTGAAAAACTTGCTTAACGGCATGGCGACTGAAACTGTATTTCGTGCCGATGATAAGTTTGAACCAATCATTCTTGATCGTAAAGATGTGACGTATTCCTACTTTGCTGATCCTTTATATGTGTTTATGGATGCAGAGTTCAACCAATATGAAGTTGAAAAGTCTGACCTTGAAGCGGTTATGCCATTTATTGAAGACGGCATGACTGACGAGTGTGCCGCTGTATTCTATGATGACAAAGTGATTTCAATTGAGCTGCCAAACACTATTGTGCGTGAAATCATCTACACCGAGCCGTCAGTGCGCGGTGATACTTCTGGTAAAGTGATGAAAACGGCACGTTTGAGCACCGGCCACGAGTTACAAGTCTCTTCATTCTGTGAAATTGGCGATTCAATTGAAATTGATACCCGCACAGGCGAGTACAAATCACGCGTTAAAGCCTAATCACTTCGAGTGGTCATTGCCTATCAAGCCCAGCCTATGCTGGGCTTTTTTGTGCTACTGAGCAGATTGCAGATATTTTAATAACCACTTGGAGCTTTCACTATGAAGTGGATTTATTCTGGTGTTGGCTTGCTGTGTCTGTGGTTGCTTTATCGTTTGTATCAGAGGCTATGCTTGGGTAAGGAGTCTGTAGTGTTAATGGATATCGCTTCTAGGCAAATTATCGTCGAAGAGTATGATGAGTTTGGTGTGATTCGAGTGGTAGAGGAAGATGGCTTTCGCTACCTAGAGTTTGGCAGTGAGGTTGAGCAAAGTTGTGTGCTGACGGAAAATTCGCTGTGGCTTAAATATGACTACACCCGTGCCATGTTGCTGGCCAGTTTATGCCATGAGCACCCTGAAACTGCGCTGTTCTTAGGTTTGGGCGCGGGCAGCCTGACTGAGGTGTGTTTAGCGACTTTGCCGCTCGAAGATGTCGAAGTATTGGAATTGCGCGCAGCACTGCCGCGCATTGCGATGGATTATCTTGGCATGACGGATGATCCGCGCTTAACCATTCGTATCGGCGATGCTTTAGAGTTGATTGATAGCGCAGAAACTGCAGATTTAATTTATTTGGATATGTACACCGACAATGGACCTTCGGCAGGACACTTGGCTTGGCAGTTTTTAGAAAAGTGTCAGGATAAACTCAATCCGGGTGGTTGGCTGATTATCAATCAATGGGCCACTTTAGATGGGCGACCGCTGGGTGCAGCGCTATTTCGTGGGTTATTTTATCGCCACTATTGGGAAATTCCAGTCAAAGAAGGCAATGTAATCTTATTGGTGCCTTACAGTTTTGAGCAGTATCCATCGCTTGAATTACTGCACCGCCAAGCGGCACGGGTGGCGCAAATTCTTGGTTATGACATCAGTTATTTGATTGAAAATATGCGACCAGCCAGCGAGTAGTGTATCCCGCATGCTTTGCAACATGCGGGAGAGCAACCCTTAAAGCATGTGGGTTTTATCCAGCTCAACGGCTGCATCCAAGGTTTCCAGCAGTTGCTTGCGCACTTTCAGCTTGGTGTTGCGGTGCGCGGTCATATTGATTTTCTTCATCATGGTCGCCACACCTAGCGCAGTCTGCATCAACTCTTCAGCAGGCACGACGCGGTCGAGGAAACCCGCATCAATCGCAGCCACAGGGTTAAATAACTCTCCATTGATCACTGAACGCTGAAAAGCAGGTTTAGTCAGGCGGTCTTTCGCCAGCTCAATACCGGCGTGGTGCATGGTCATGCCGATCAGTACTTCATTAAGACCAATATTAAATGGGCCTTCCACGCCAATACGGTAATCGGCTGACAGCAGTAAAAACGCACCTTTAGCAATTGCGTGGCCTGAGCAAGCGACAATGATCGGGTAGGGGTGTGCTAACATACGACGTGCCAGTGTCGAGCCGCTAGCAACTAAGTTGATCGCGTTTTCTGGGCTTGAAGTCATTACTTTTAAGTCATAGCCTCCGGATAAAATACCTGGCTGACCGGTGATGATGACAATGGCGCGATCTTGCTCGGCTTGATCTAAACAGCTGTTAAAGGCTGCAATCATGTCAGGTGAAATCGCATTAACTTTGCCGTTGTTTAAGGTTAAGGTAGCAATACCTTCGTTGCAGCTGTAGTGAATCAGTTCGCTCATGGCATAGAATCCAACGTGTTGTTTGTGGGACGCACACTACCGAGCTCTGAATAATAGGTAAAGCACAAAGACTGACCGGTAAGTCGTGTTATTACTGCAAGATTAATCACAGTGCAGCTGTGTGATGACAATGATCCACAGTAACCTGTAAAGAATTTTTAAGTAAAGGTGAATTTAACGTGGCAGAGATGCTCATACAAGCCGATGCAGAGTTAGATGCCAGCGGCCTTTTTTGTCCAGAGCCGGTGATGATGTTGCACGGTAAAGTGCGCGAGTTGGCTGCGGGTGATGTGCTTAAAGTGATTGCCACTGATCCGTCAACCCAGCGCGATATTCCCAAGTTTTGCATGTTCTTAGAGCATCAGTTGCTGGAGAGTTGTGAGCAGGACGGTACTTACATGTATTGGATACGTAAAAAGCAGTAAGCGCTTTGCTGCGCTTTAAAATACTTACATACGCAGACGCAGGGCTGTTAAGCGGGGATCTATGGAACAGTTTCGCAATATTGGTATTATCGGACGGATGGGTAGTGCGCGGGTGCTCGACACCATTCGGCGCTTGAAGCGTTACCTGATTGGCCGACATTTGCATGTCATTCTGGAAGATACCATTGCGGAAATGTTGCCAGGGCATAACTTGCAAACCAGTTCACGTAAGCTGCTGGGAGAAGTCTGTGATTTAGTGATTGTCGTTGGTGGCGACGGTTCGATGCTTGGCGCAGCGCGTGCGCTGGCGCAGCACAACGTGCCGGTGTTGGGAATTAACCGCGGCAGCTTAGGCTTTTTAACTGATATTTTGCCTGAGCAATTGGAAGCACAGATCTCTGAAGTGTTGGCCGGCAACTATACAGTTGAGCAGCGTTTTTTATTAGAGACGGAAGTGCGCCGTGATGGTGTACCGATTGGCCAAGGTGACGCACTCAATGATGTGGTGCTGCACCCGGGTAAATCAACTCGGATGATTGAGTTTGAGTTGTTCATTGATGGCCAGTTTGTTTACAGTCTTAAAGCTGACGGCTTGATTATCGCCACGCCAACGGGCTCCACAGCCTATGCGTTATCGGCGGGCGGGCCAATTATGCATCCACGTTTGGATGCCATAGTAATCGTGCCAATGTACCCGCACACCTTATCCAGTCGCCCGATTGTGGTCGATGCCGACAGTGAGTTGAAGGTGGTGGTCTCAGAGAATATGAATATCTACCCGTTGGTGTCCTGTGATGGTCAAAGTCATGTTACCTGTGCGCCTGGCGATACTCTGCATATTCAGCGTAAGCCGCAAAAATTACGCTTAATTCATCCGCTCGACCATAATTTTTACGCTGTCTGCCGTGACAAGCTCGGTTGGGGCAGCCGTTTAGGACAGGACCATAAGTAATGTGGATTGATCCTGCACGCAGTTATGACCTGATCGGTGACATACATGGCTGTGGGCAAACTCTCGAGCGTTTACTCGAGATCTTAGGTTACAAAAAGCGCTCAGGCATTTGGCAGCATGCGTATCGCCAAGCACTGTTTCTGGGTGACTTAATTGATCGTGGTCCGCAGATCCGCGAGACCTTGCACATTGTTCATGCGATGGTCGATGCAGGGCATGCCTACTGCATTATGGGTAATCATGAATATTATGCGTTAGCTTGGAATACTCCAGCGTCAGAGCAGAGCACGGATGAATATGTACGCGCGCACAGTAAGCATCACACGCGGCTGCACCGAGAAACCCTAGAGCAATTTGAAGAGCACCCCTATGACTGGGAAGACTTCAATGAGTGGTTTTTAACCTTGCCGCTGTTTATCGATGCACAACGCTTTCGTGCTGTGCATGCCTGCTGGGATGACCGTTTAATTAACATGTTGCGCACGCGCTTTGCTGATGGCCGTGTTAACCAAGCTTTTGTGCAGCAGTCGGCGATCAAGGGCAGTTTTGCTGATCAAGCCTTTAATCGATTATTGCGCGGGGTGAATTTACCCTTGCCACATGGCATGTCGCAAACCAGTTACGATGGTTTTACCCGCTCATCTTTTCGCACTAAGTTTTGGCATGATGATGCCTCCGCTCTGACCTACGGTGATGTGGTTTTTCAGCCTGATGCGTTGCCCGGTGATTTGGCCCAAGAGCCATTGCCGACTGAGTATTTACAGCATGTCACAGGCTATGATGCCCAGCAGCCTTTGTTGTTTGTCGGGCACTACTGGCGTCAAGGCCAACCCAGCTTGATTCGTCCCAACTTAGCCTGCTTGGATTACAGTGCAGTGAATGGCGGCAAGTTGGTGGCCTACCGTTTAGATCAAGAACAACACTTGTTGCCTGAAAGTTTTGTTTGGGTCGATGCCCACGATAAAGGATAGAGATAATGAAGTGGAGCAGCGCTTTTCGCGTACCGCTGGACAACGATCTTGCTGGCTTTTTGCGTTTATTACAGCAGCAGGGCATTGGTCATCGAGTCACCGAGGATCGTGGCGAACAAGTGCTATGGGTCGGCAGTGACGCGCTAGCAGAGCAGGTACAGGAGTTGTATCAGCAATTTCAGAGTGGCCAGTGGGCGCATGCAACAGCAGAGCCAATCCCGCAAGCCGCTAGCCGCTATCAGCCACCAGGTTTTGTTGAGCAGTTGCGCCGTAGTCCTATCACTGCTGCGGTGTTAATTGCGTGTCTAGTCGTCGCTTTGATTACCCAACTCGGCGGCAGTTTGGAGACGGTACGCTGGTTTACCTTTAATGATTTTCAAATCCAAGGTGACTACGTTTATTTTGTGCCGCTTGAGCATAGCTTAGCGCAAGGGCAATGGTGGCGATTGATCTCACCGATGCTGCTGCATTTTGGCTTGTTGCACTTGGCCATGAACATGATGTGGTATTGGGAGCTAGGACGGCGCATTGAGTTTCAGCAAGGCTGGCTGTTTTTGTTGTTACTGACCTTGGTCTCGGCTGTGGTGTCGAATGCCAGTCAGTTTATTTTCTCTGGTGAGTCTTTATTTGGCGGCTTATCCGGTGTGCTCTATGCAGTGCTAGGCCACTGTTGGATTTACCAGCGCATTTTTCCGCAAGCCAGTTATGCACTACCCAATGGCGTGGTGGCTATGATGCTGATTTGGCTGCTGTTATGCTTGTTTGGTGTGGTCAGCGCTTTAGGTTTTGGACAGATCGCGAATGCCGCGCATGTCAGCGGTTTGCTCATTGGTTGTTTAAGTGGTGGCGTGTTTGCTGTGCTGGCACGTCAGCGTGCGGCCTAAGGCCGTAAGTCTATTTTGTAGGAATTTATGATGACAAGTTTTACTGATTTAATTCAACGTATCACCCCAGAAACATACAAAACCCTAAAGTTGGCGATGGAAATCGGCAAATGGGGTGATGGCACTAAAATGACCCAAGAGCAGAAAGAGCTGACCATGCAGGCAATGATTCTCTGGGAGCAAAATAATCTGCCAGAAGAAGAGCGCACCGGCTACATGGGCGGCCAAGAGTGCGGTAAGCAAGCTAAGAAGAAACTATCAGACGAACAAGCCGCGATGTTTGCACCGGCTGCAGGAACACTGCACTGATGTTGGAATTAGGTCGTGGTGCCATCAGTAAAATGCGTATTGCGCTGGATGCACCGGCGCAATATAGCTTGCGTCTCAACGATGCACAGTATGCGCTCAATCCATTGATCGGTCAGACCGTGCGTCTTGAGTTTTTAGGCTCGATCAATTGCACACATTGTGATCGTGTGACCAAGAAAAGTTTTGGTCAAGGCTATTGCTGGCCGTGTTTTTCTAAACTGGCGCAATGTGACAGTTGCATGATGAGTCCAGAAAAATGCCATTACGATGCCGGCACCTGCCGCGAGCCAGAGTGGGCACAAGACTTTTGCATGACGGATCACTTCGTTTATTTGGCCAACTCCACCGGGGTGAAAGTCGGTATTACGCGTAGCTCACAATTACCGACCCGTTGGCTGGATCAAGGCGCGATTCAAGCGGTGCCGATTTTTCGCGTAGCGACGCGCCAGCAATCGGGTTTTGTTGAGGATGCCTTGCGTAGTCAAGTGGCAGACCGTACCAACTGGCGTACCTTGCTTAAAGGTGATGTTGAGCCGATTGATTTAATTGCCATCCGTGAACAGCTACTCGATAGCTGCGCCGAGCCTTTGCAAGCCTTACAACAGCGCTTTGGTTTGCAAGCGATTCAGCCAATTACCGATGTCGATGTATTGGACATTGCTTATCCTGTTGAAGCCTATCCGGCCAAAATCACCAGCTTTAACTTGGATAAAAATCCTGTGGCCGAGGGCACTCTAATGGGTATTAAAGGCCAATACTTATTGTTCGATACCGGCGTGATTAATATCCGTAAATACACGTCGTACCAGCTGTCTGTCAGCGTCAGCAATAACGCCGCACTTTAAGGAGATGCTGAATAAATCAAAAAATGTCATTGCGAGCGTAGCGAAGCAATCCAGTTGGCTTTATCTATCAACACGTTAGCGATTGCCGCGTCGCGTCGCTCCTCGCAATGAGGTAATTAATCACTGCTTCCTTAAGTTTCATTTTTAAAAGTCAGAGAGTTATTAATCGAGGTTTTTATTATGCGTACCGAACAACCGAAAATGATCGCTTTAAGTGATTACCGCCTACCTGATTACCTGATTGATGAAACTCATCTGACTTTTGAGCTGCATGAAAGCTATGCCTTGGTGCATGCGCGTTTGTTAATGCAGCGCAATCCTGGACTCGATGAAAGCTTGCCGCCGTTAGTACTGGATGGCCAGCAGCTTGAACTCGTGGACATTGAATTGGATGGCCGCCAGTTAACCTCTGTAGAGTACACACTGACGGACAGTCACTTGCAGATCCAGCCAACACAAAACCAATTTGAGCTGAGCACCACGGTACGCATTGAGCCGCAAAATAATACTGCACTGGAAGGCTTGTATAAATCCTCGGGTATGTTCTGTACTCAGTGTGAGGCAGAGGGTTTCCGTAAGATTACCTACTACCTTGATCGTCCTGATGTGATGAGTCGTTTTACCACCACAATTCATGCAGAAAAACACCGCTATCCAATCCTGCTGTCCAATGGTAATCCGATTGCTGAAGGCGAAGATGAGAACGGTCGGCATTGGGTTACTTGGGAAGATCCGTTTAAAAAGCCTGCCTATTTGTTTGCTGTAGTGGCCGGCGATTTGTGGTGCGTTGAAGACAGCTTTACCACCATGAGCGGTCGTGATGTGGCGCTGCGTATTTATGTTGAGCCAGAAAATATCGACAAATGCCAGCATGCAATGAACAGCTTGAAGAACTCAATGCGCTGGGATGAAGAAGTCTATGGTCGTGAATACGATTTAGATATTTTCATGATCGTGGCAGTCAATGATTTCAATATGGGCGCGATGGAGAATAAAGGTTTGAATATCTTTAACTCCAGCTGTGTTCTAGCTAAAGCGGAAACCGCCACTGATGCCGCCCATCAGCGTGTTGAAGGTGTGGTGGCCCACGAGTACTTCCATAACTGGTCGGGCAATCGCGTGACCTGCCGTGATTGGTTCCAACTCTCGCTGAAAGAAGGCTTTACGGTATTTCGTGATAGCGAGTTTTCTGCGGATATGAATTCGCGAGTGGTCAAGCGTATCGAAGATGTGGCATATTTGCGCACCCATCAATTCGCCGAAGATGCTGGCCCCATGGCGCATCCGGTGCGTCCTGCGCAGTATATGGAAATCTCCAACTTTTACACCTTGACCATTTATGAGAAGGGCGCTGAAGTGGTGCGCATGCTGCACACCTTGCTCGGTGCTGAAACCTTCCGCAAAGGCTCAGATCTGTACTTTGAGCGCCATGATGGTCAAGCGGTGACCTGTGACGACTTTATTGCCGCAATGGAAAGCGTTAGCGGGATGGACTTAACTCAGTTTAAGCGCTGGTACAGTCAAGCTGGCACGCCAGAGTTGCAGGTCAGTGACAGCTACGATGCTGCCACGCAGACCTATCAGTTGACCGTTAAGCAAAGCTGCCCCGACACGCCTGGACAGACCGATAAACAACCCTTTGTGATTCCTTTGAGCATGGCGCTGCTAAGCAGACAGGGTGCAGAGTTACCTTTACAATTGCAGGGTGAAAGCGTCGCGATTGAAGGTGAGCGGGTCTTGTCGGTTAGCCAAGCAGAACAAACTTTTACCTTTATCAATGTTGCCGAGCAGCCATTGCCATCATTACTGCGCGGTTTTTCAGCACCTGTTGTGCTGAGTTATGACTACAGCCGTGATGATTTGCTGTTTTTACTGCAACATGACACCGACGGTTTCAATCGTTGGGAGGCAGGGCAGCAATTGGCCCTGCAAGTCATCGAAGAAGTGGTAGGGCAAATCTACGAAACCGATGAGCCGATGCTGGACATGCGCTTGGTTGAAGTGTTCGCAGCATTGCTGGCGCAGGAAGATTTAGATCCGGCCATGCTGGCTGAGTTTTTAGCACTACCGAGCACAGGCTATATCATTGAGCAATATGTGCAGGCTGATCCGCTGGCGATTCATCAGGCGCGCGAGTATCTCAGCAATCAGTTGGCCTTTGCTTTAAAAGAACCGATGCTGGCGCGTTATCAAGCCTTACGTAAAGTGTCACTCGACACACCGTATGTTGCCCAAGCCAGAGATTTTGCGCGTCGTCGTTTGCAAAACATGCTGCTCGCTTATCTGATGCGTACGCAAGACTTGGAAATCATGGATGCCTGTATTGATCAATTCGGCATTGCTGACAACATGACGGAGCGTCTAGCTGGGTTAGCCTGTTTGGTGAATTCACCGTTCAGTGATGAAGCAGAGAAAGCTTTGGAGAGCTTTGCTGAGCGCTTTGAAAAGGATCCGCTGGTGATGGATCAGTGGTTTAGCGTACAAGCAGCGGCAGGCTTGCCAGGTGGTCTAGAGCGCGTGCAGCATTTGCTCAAGCATCCAGCCTTTAGTATTAAAAACCCTAATAAAGTACGTGCGCTGGTTGGTGCGTTCAGTACACAGAATACCCCTAACTTCCATGCTGCTGATGGTTCGGGCTATGCTTTCTTGGCCGACAAAGTGATCAAGCTTGATGCGTTAAATCCACAAATGGCTGCGCGAATGATTTCACCGCTAACGCGCTGGCAGCGTTTTGACCTGCATCATCAAGAGCAGATGCTGGCGCAACTGAAAAGAATTAAAAACAGCGGTGATTTATCGGCTGATTTGTTCGAAGTACTGGAGAAAAGTCTCGCTGTTTAGTGCATTGAAGGTGTTACCGTGCAGCCGACAACACAGGCATGTTACTTTTCCCTACACTGCGCTGTGCGACGCAGAGTGGTGTAGGGCTTGAGGCTTGGCTGCAGGTTTGCCAATTGATCAAGTTGAGCAGCAAAAACAGCTTATAAGTCAAAGTGTTGTTTGTTTAGTTCAGCATTTTTGCCTGATTTAGTGATTTAAAAAATATGACTAATTGGTCGCAATAAGACTAAGTGATAATTGCGTTAAAAAGTCTTTTTCTATGATTTTGCACACGTCTTGGCATCATGGTTGCTAAGTATTTCTCAATGGCGAATGTGTGCGGGGGCATAGTAAGGGTCAATACATCTTGCTATGAGTGATCACTGATCACATTGCTCACTTCGCTGGTCTTTGCAGACATCTGTCTCTGACACATCATGGAGAAAATACAATGCATAAAAAGCAAGGTTTATTCAGTTTTGCTCTTGCACTAACCGTGTACGCAAGCAGCAGCTTGGCTGCTGTATCAGAAAGTGATGCGGCACAATTAGGCAACACCTTAACCCCCTTAGGGGGGGAGCTCGCCGGTAACAAAGCGGGGACGATTCCTGCTTGGACCGGTGGCTTAACCAGCGCGCCGGCCGGCTACCAACTTGGTAAGCATCATATTGATCCTTTTGCAGAGGACAAGCCGTTATTTACCATCACTAAGGCTAATTTAGAGCAATACAGAAAGAATCTATCAGAAGGGCAGATTGCGCTATTTAACAGCTACCCTGAGAGCTATCAGATTCCGGTTTATCAAACCCGTCGCACCGCGGCTGCTCCGCAATGGGTATACGACAACACAAAATACAATGCGGTGAATGCTCGGCTAGAAAGTAACGGCAATAGCTTTTCTAATGCGCGAGGCGGCACACCTTTCCCCATTACTGATAGCGCCGTAGAAATGCTTTGGAATCATATTGCTCGTTACCGCGGTGTGTACGGTAAACGCAATGCCTCTGAGGCGGTGGTGCAGCGTAACGGTAATTACTCTTTGGTGGCAGCCCAGCAAGAGATCTTGTTTAAGTTTTATGAGAACCAAGGGCGTTCTGAACAAAAAGATAATATTCTTTTTTACTACCTCTCCTTCGTTAAAAGTCCTGCGCGTCTAGCGGGTGGCGCAGTGTTGGTCCACGAAACGCTCGATCAAACCAAGGATATGCGCCAAGCATGGGCCTATAATGCTGGGCAACGTCGTGTGCGTAGAGCGCCCAACTTATCTTACGATGCACCGATTGCTGCCTCTGAAGGGATTCGTACAGCTGATAGTACCGATATGTATAACGGCAGTCCTGATCGCTACGATTGGAAGTTGATTGGTAAAAAAGAAATCTATATTCCTTATAACAATTATAAAATGACTCATCCTAGTGTTAGTTATAAAGAACTATTGCACGCAGGCCATATTAATCCAGCTGTCACGCGGAGTGAATTGCACCGTGTATGGATTATTGAAGGTACTTTACGTAAAGGCTCTCGCCATATTTACGCTAAACGCCGCTTTTATTTAGATGAAGACAGCTGGCAAATTGTTTTGGCGGATGAATATGACAGCCGTGGCGAGCTTTGGAAGGTTTCAATCGCTTACTTGAAAAACTTCTACGAGTTGCCTACGACATGGACTGCGCTGGATACCTTCCATGATCTACAATCACGCCGTTATCATGTGCAAAACTTAGATAATGAAGAATCTGATACGATTGATTTTAGCTTGCAAGTACCCGATGACAGTTACTTTAAACCTGCAGCATTGCGTCGCCGTGGTATTCGCTAATTTCTATGATCTGCAAAGCCGCTATAGTTAGCGGCTTTTTTTTGTTAAAGGCAAAGCTTTACAATACTTAACAAAACATCAGTCCAAAATGATTGCGTGTGACTCCGCTATTTCATAGGATTAAAGTGTATAACTAGCTGCAGTTAAGCCAGTTAAATTATAAAAATAATGGGGAATATCAATGCGTGAACCCTTTTTGCAATCAGTAGCACAGAATTATCCGCAGCGCCGAGAGCTGCAGTCCAAGATCACCCTCGGTCGTTTTTTAAGTTCACTGGCTTTGTCAGCCACTGTGTTGCTTTCCAGCACCTATTCAATACAGGTCAGCGCAAAGGCAGAAGGGGTTGCGGCACCGGCTTACTCAATTGAATCTGCCGCTGCCGGTTCAGGTTTGCTGTTGGATGTAACGCGCGCTGGCAAGCGCTTGGTTGCAGTCGGCGATCGCGGCCACATACTCTATTCCGATGATGAAGGGCAGCACTGGTTGCAAGCGCGCGTACCGACCCAGCAGTTACTGACAGCCGTATATTTTGTCGATGATCGTCATGGCTGGGCTGTCGGGCACGATGCATTGATTTTAGCCACGCGCGATGGTGGGGCGACTTGGACGCGTCAGTTTGATGATGTTGCGCGCGAAGCACCCTTACTTGATATTTGGTTTAAAGACCGTAACACAGGGTATGCGGTAGGTGGTTACGGTGCTTTTTTAGAAACCACCAATGGTGGTGAAGATTGGCATGACATCAGTGAGCGCTTGGATAATGAAGACGGTTTCCATTTAAATGCCATCAGTGCCATCACCGATTCAGGCTTGTTTATTGTCGGTGAAATGGGCGTGATGTTCCGCTCGAGTGATTGGGGTTTAACTTGGGAAAGTGTGGAAGGTCCTTATGAAGGCTCATTGTTTGGTGTAGTGTCCGGACGCAAAGCTAATCATTTAATCGTCTACGGCTTGCGTGGACATATTTTCCGTTCTACAGATTTTGGCGACACGTGGTCAGAAACAAAGGTGCTGACTGAAAATGGCACGCTGCAGTTTGGTCTTGCTGATGCTAGCTTATTAGACAATGGCGATGTGCTGATTGTTGGGCATGGTGGCAGTGTGCTCCGTAGTATTGATGACGGCCAGAGTTTTACGGTTTTTAATCGAGCAGACCGCACATCTTTAGCCGGGGTAACTTCAGGCGCGAACGGCGGCTTAATTCTGGTCGGTCAAAATGGCATTCATAAAACCGATGCGAACGGCAGCGATTTTCTCAATAAATAATAAGACTGGAGATCGTCAGCATGACATCTAAAGCAAGAAACAATCCAGCAGCAGTGCTTGAACGTTTGATTTTTAATAATCGTCCCGCGGTGATTATTCTTTGTGTACTTATCAGTGCTTTCTTATTTTGGCAGGCCGCGCAAGTTCGTCCTGAAACCAGTTTTGAGAAAATGATTCCACTTAAGCACCCCTATATTGAGAAAATGCTTGAGCACCGCAATGATCTGGCCAACTTGGGTAACAGTGTGCGTATTTCTGTGGAAAGTGTTGATGGTGACATTTTCAATAAAGACTACATGGAAACACTGCGTCAAATCAGCGATGAAGCGTTTTACATTCCAGGTGTTGAGCGTTCTGGCTTGCGCTCTTTGTGGAGTCCGAACGTACGTTGGACAGAAGTGACCGAAGAAGGCTTTGCTGGTGGTGAAGTCATTCCGCAAACCTATGATGGTTCACCTGAGAGCCTTGAAGAGTTGCGCAGTAATATTTTGAAATCTGGTCAAGTTGGGCGCTTGGTGGGCAACAACTTTAAGTCCAGTATTGTTGAGATTCCATTGCTCGAAGCATTTCCTGATCCAAAAGATCAAAGTAAAATGTTGAAGCTGGATTACCAAGACTTCTCACACAGTCTGGAAGAGAAAATTCGTGATAAGTATCAACTGAAAAATCCAAATGTAAAAATCCATATCATTGGTTTTGCCAAGAAAGTTGGCGATTTGATTGATGGTTTGTTTGGCGTTGCGTTGTTTTTTGCGGTGGCAATCGGTATTACTTTTGTTCTGCTGTTCTGGTTTACCAAGTGCATGAAAAGCACTTTGGCGGTTCTGTTCTCAACCTTGGTAGCGGTGGGTTGGCAGCTAGGTTTGTTACACCTCATGGGTTTTGGGCTTGATCCGTACTCGATGTTAGTACCGTTTTTAGTCTTTGCGATTGGTATCTCACATGGGGTGCAAAAAATTAACGGTATTGCCATGGCCTCAGGTACCGCTTTGGATGCACTGACTGCCGCGCGTATGGCTTTCCGTCAATTGTTTGTGCCTGGTTTAGTCGCGTTATCTTCAGATGCTGTTGGTTTTATTACGTTACTGCTGATTGATATCGGTGTGATTCGTGAGTTGGCCATTGGTGCATCGGTGGGTGTAGCAGTGATTATCCTAACCAACTTGATTTTCTTGCCGGTATTGATTTCATATATTGGTATCAGTAAGAAAGCGGTTAAAATCAGTCGTGATAATGCTGCACGCGACAGCCGTTTGTGGCGATTGATTTCTAACTTTGCTAACCCTGTTGTCGCACCAATTTCTGTGGTGATTGCAGTCTGCGCCATGGTCTTTGGTCTGTGGTACGGGCAGAATCTAAAAATTGGTGATTTGGATCAAGGCGCTCCTGAATTGCATGCTGATTCACGTTACAACCTTGATAATGACTTTGTGATTCGAAATTATTCGACCAGTTCAGATGTGCTAGTGGTAATGGTGAAGACACCGGTAGAAGGCTGTTCAAGCTATGACACCTTAAAAGCTATGGATGACTTGAGCTGGCGTATGGAAAACACACCAGGGGTGCAGTCGGTGATTTCCATGGTGACGGTGTCCAAGCAAGTCATTAAGGGCATGAATGAAGGTAACTTAAAGTGGGAAACCCTTTCGCGTAACCAAGATGTCCTGAATAACTCGATTTCACGCGCTGATACCCTGTATAACTCTGATTGCTCACTAGCTCCGCTATTGATCTTCTTGGAAGACCACAAGGCTGAGACATTGTCGACAGCCGTGGCGGTGGTGGAAGACTTTGCTGCAAAAAATAACACAGATGAACATCAGTTCTTGCTGGCTGCCGGTAATGCTGGAATTGAAGCGGCCACCAATGATGTGATTGCAGCGTCAGAAACGATGATGTTGATCGCGGTGTACAGTGCAGTGATCATTATGTGTCTGATCACATTTCGTTCCTTTGCTGCTACAGCTTGTGTAATTTTACCTTTGGTACTGACTTCAGTATTAGGTAATGCGCTGATGGCGTGGATGGGTATTGGTGTGAAAGTCGCAACTTTACCTGTTATCGCGCTCGGTGTAGGTATTGGTGTGGACTACGGTATTTATATTTACAGTCGTCTAGAAACTTTCTTACGCATGGGTATGCCGTTACAAGAAGCCTATTACCAGACGCTGAAATCAACTGGTAAAGCCGTTCTCTTTACGGGCGTGTGCTTGGCGATTGGTGTGGCAACCTGGATATTCTCTGCGATTAAGTTTCAAGCAGATATGGGCTTGATGCTGACGTTCATGTTTTTGTGGAATATGTTTGGTGCGATTTGGTTGCTGCCAGCACTGGCGCGCTTTTTAATCAAGCCAACGGGTCTTCGTCAGTAATTATGCTAGGCTGCTGATTAATAATAATCAGCAGCCTGATTCCTATTGAGCATTGCCAGTCGCAAAAAAGCCCAGCATGCTGGGCTTTTTTGCGACCTCATATACTAAGTCTCTACAACACCTTAACGATCGCGTCAGTCACAACGTTGATATTGTTCATGTTCAATGCTGCAACACAGATTCGACCTGTGCCGACGGCATAAATAGCAAACTCATCACGCAAACGATCAACCTGCTCAGAACTGAGTCCTGAGTAAGAAAACATTCCACGTTGCTCAGCAACAAAACTGAAGTCGCGTGCAGCGCCTTTGGCAGCCAGTTGCTCTACCATCAATTTGCGCATTAACAAAATGCGCTCGCGCATCTCTGCTAACTCTGCTTGCCAGAGCGCATTGAGCTCAGGGTCATTGAGAACATGGGCAACAACCGCAGCGCCATGGGTTGGGGGATTAGAGTAGTTGGTACGAATGACTCTTTTGAGTTGCGAAAGGACTCGACCTGCCTGCTCGCGGGATTGCGTCACAATCGATAGCGCACCTACACGCTCACCATACAGCGAAAAAGACTTAGAAAACGAGCTGGACACCAAGAAAGGCAAGCCTGATTCAGCAAATAAACGCACTGCGGCGGCATCTTGATAAATCCCTTCCGCAAATCCTTGGTAGGCAATATCCAAGAATGGAATGTGCTGGCATTCGCGCAATACGTCGAGCACAGGTGTCCATTGCTCGGGGCTCAGATCAACCCCAGTTGGATTATGGCAGCAAGCATGCAAAATAATCACTGATTGCGCAGGCAGTTTGCGCAAGTCATCGAGCATGCCATCGAGGTCAATGCCTTGCTTGCTGGCATCGTAGTAGCGGTAGTTGTGCACGGGAAAGCCGGCTGACTCAAAAATTGCGCGATGATTTTCCCAGCTTGGGTTGCTGATTGCGACAACCGCATCAGGCAATAAACGCTTTAAGTAATCAGCACCAATTTTCAACGCACCGGTGCCACCAACCGCTTGGCTGGTAATGATACGTCCAGACTGAAAAATCTCGGAATCTGCAGAAAACAGTAGTTTCTGCACGGCGCTGTCGTATGAGGCAAGGCCTTCAATGGGCAGGTAACCGCGTGGCGCATGAGCTTCAGCGCGTGCTTTTTCGGCTAATTCAACTGCTTTAAGAAGTGGGATACGCCCAGCTTCATTGTAATAAACACCAACACCGAGGTTGACTTTATGTGGACGCGGATCGGCGTTAAAAGCTTCGTTCAGACCCAAAATAGGATCACGTGGCGCCATTTCGACGGCAGAGAACAGGCTCATGTTTGGTGAACTCGATTTAAAATGGATTGGAAGCGTTAGCTTAACAGACACTGCGCCGAGACGCAGCGCGATTCGATAGGTATTATAGGGATCTATATACAATTATTTCGCAATACTTGTTTGTAGTTACTTTTTGCGCAGTTTTGTCGCGCTGGTTATTAGAGGTTTGCATGTCGCGCTTTGAGCTTGTAACACAATTTCAGCCTGCTGGTGATCAGCCAGAGGCAATTCGTCAAATAGTTTCAGGCATCGAATCGGGGTTGTCCCACCAAACCTTACACGGCGTTACCGGCTCAGGAAAAACCTTTAGCATCGCCAATGTGATTCAACAGGTACAGCGCCCTGCGATTATTCTAGCGCCAAACAAAACCTTAGCAGCGCAGTTGTATGGCGAGTTTAAGCAGTTTTTCCCGCATAACGCGGTTGAGTACTTCGTATCCTATTACGACTACTATCAACCTGAAGCCTATGTCGCCGCCTCGGATACCTTTATTGAGAAAGATGCTTCGATCAATGACCACATTGAACAGATGCGACTCTCAGCGACCAAGGCGCTGCTTGAGCGTCCAGATGTGATCATTGTCGCCACAGTGTCGTGCATTTATGGTTTAGGCAGTCCCGAAAGTTATTTGAAAATGGTGGTGCACCTTGATCGCGGTGACCGAATCAATCAGCGTGATTTATTGGCCCGTTTAGCGGCACTGCAATACACCCGCAATGAAGTGGATTTTTCGCGGGCGACCTTTCGTGTGCGCGGCGATGTGATCGATGTGTATCCGGCTGAGTCGGATTTTGAGGCAATTCGAGTTGAGCTGTTTGATGATGAAGTGGAAAGCATCAGTGCGTTTGATCCCCTGACCGGGAAGCTGATTGGTAAGCTGCCACGTTTTACTTTCTATCCAAAATCCCACTATGTGACGCCACGTGAGACGCTTTTAGAGGCCATCGAACAGATTAAAGTCGAGCTGGCACAGCGGTTAGAATACCTGCGTAGCAATGATCAACTGGTTGAGGCGCAGCGCTTAGAGCAGCGTACCCGTTTTGACTTAGAAATGATTTTAGAGCTGGGGTACTGCAACGGCATTGAAAACTACTCGAGGTATTTATCCGGTCGTGAGGCCGGTGCGCCACCGCCAACGCTCTATGATTATTTGCCCGATAATGCCTTATTGATCATTGATGAATCACACGTCTCCGTGCCGCAAATTGGCGCCATGTATAAAGGCGACCGTTCACGAAAAGAAAACTTGGTCAATTATGGCTTCCGCCTGCCGTCGGCCTTAGATAACCGACCAATGCGTTTTGATGAGTGGGAAGCTGCCAGCCCGCAAACAATTTTTGTTTCGGCAACCCCAGGTAACTATGAGGCTGAGCATGCGGGGCAGGTGGTAGAGCAGGTGGTGCGTCCGACCGGCTTGGTCGACCCAGAGATTGAAGTGCGCCCAGCATTAACCCAAGTTGACGATCTGCTTTCACAAATCACTGCGCGAACTGCTGTTGATGAGCGCATTTTAGTTACTACTTTAACCAAGCGAATGTCGGAAGATTTAACCGACTACTTAACCGATCATGGTGTGCGTGCGCGTTATTTGCACTCGGACATCGATACGGTGGAGCGGGTCGAAATCATTCGTGATTTGCGTATTGGTGTGTTTGATGTGCTGGTCGGTATTAACTTATTACGTGAAGGCTTAGACATGCCCGAAGTATCTTTGGTGGCTATTTTAGACGCAGATAAGGAAGGCTTTTTGCGCTCAGAGCGCTCCTTGATTCAGACCATTGGCCGTGCCGCACGTAACCTCAATGGTAAGGCGATTCTTTATGCTGATCGAATGACCGGCTCGATGGAGCGGGCGATTAGCGAAACCAATCGACGCCGTGAAAAACAAATTGCGTTTAATACCTTGCATGAGATTACTCCGCTCGGGGTGAAGAAAAGTGTGCAAGACATCATGGAGGGTGCCGTTGTTCCAGGTGCGCGCAGCAATAAACGTAAAGCGCAAGCGCGCGCCGCTGAACAGGCCGCTGAATATGACCAGCAGTTACGCACGCCCAATGATATTGGCAAACGAATTAAACAGCTGGAAGAGAAAATGTATCAACTGGCGCGTGATCTTGAGTTTGAAGAAGCCGCGCAAATGCGCGATGAAGTGCAACGCTTACGCTTGCGTCTCCTTGATGCGTAGCCCGCTCGAAGAGCAGGAGCTCATTGACGAGGGTGCGCGGAGATGATTGAGCTGAACTGGAGCGAGCCGCTTAGAGTTTGCTAAGATACTCGCTGAAATTTCTATTTTTAAGTTTTGAGTAACCATAATGACCACTGTTCGTACCCGTATTGCACCTTCTCCAACTGGCGATCCGCACGTTGGCACTGCCTATATTGCGCTGTTTAATATGTGTTTTGCTCGCCAGCATGGTGGTCAGTTTATATTGCGCATTGAAGACACTGATCAGGTGCGCTCAAGCAGCGAATCTGAACAGCAAATTTACGACGCACTGCGCTGGTTAGGCATTGAGTGGGATGAGGGTCCAGATATGGGTGGTCCATACGGCCCTTATCGTCAAAGCGAACGTGCCGAGATTTATAAAGAACATGCGAACATCTTAGTAGAACAAGGCCATGCTTTCCCATGTTTCTGTAGTGCCGAGCGTCTTAATGAAGTACGTGCACAGCAGATGGCGGATAAGCAAACCCCCGCTTACGATGGTCATTGCGCTCATCTTGACCCCGCTCAAGCACAGCAACGAATTGCTGCAGGCGAGTCTCATGTGATCCGTATGAGAATGCCTACTGAAGGCGTCTGTGTCGTGAATGATATGCTGCGTGGTTCAGTTGAGATTGGCTGGGATCGCATGGATATGCAGGTGTTAATGAAAGCCGATGGTCTGCCAACGTACTTTTTAGCCAACGTGGTTGATGACCATTTAATGGGGATTACTCACGTCTTACGCGGTGAAGAATGGCTGCCATCAGCACCTAAGCTGATTAAGCTGTACGAGTATTTTGGTTGGGAGCAGCCGATTTTATGCTACATGCCCCTGCTGCGTAATCCCGATAAGAGCAAGCTCTCGAAGCGTAAAAATCCAACCTCAATTACCTTTTATGAGCGCATGGGGTATTTGCCGCAAGCCATGCTTAACTATTTAGGCCGTATGGGCTGGTCGATGCCTGATGAGCGCGAGAAGTTCTCTCTTGCAGAAATGATTGAGCACTTTGATATCCATCGCGTGTCGCTGGGCGGACCCATCTTTGATGTGGAAAAACTATCTTGGCTGAATGGTCAGTGGCTGCGCGAGTTAAGTGTTGAACAATTTGCTGATGCAGCGCAGCAGTGGGCATTTAACAGTGACTACGTCATGCAAATTGCCCCGCATGTGCAAGGTCGCGTTGAAACCCTTAGCCAGATTGCACCATTAGCCGGATTCTTCTTCTCGGGTACTGTGCCACTGACAGCAGAGTTATTCGCCCATAAAAAACTCAATGTGGATCAGGTTCGCCAAGTGCTGCAGATCACGTTGTGGAAGCTTGAAGCCCTGCGCCAATGGGATAAAGACGCGATCACGGCCTGCATTAATGCAACCGGTGAGCTCTTGGAGCTGAAGTTGCGCGATATGATGCCGTTGATGTTTGCCGCGATTACAGGGCAGGCCAGTTCAGTGTCGGTATTGGATGCGATGGCTATTTTGGGTCCAGACTTAACTCGTTTCCGTTTGCGTCAAGCATTAGAGTTATTGGGCGCAGCTTCTAAGAAAGAAACCAAGGAATGGGAAAAACTACTCATTCAGTCATAGTTAACGCGCAAAAAAAAGCCGCGCAACTTTAAAAAGGTGCGCGGCAAACGATCTGTAAGGGACAATCAGATCGTGAAGGGTTGTCTGATATTTAAGCTTTGCGCTGCGCCCGCGCGAGCTGCATTCACCAGCTGTGCTTGTGCAGCGTTCGGCAGCGGGTTGAACCAGCTGATCACTGTATGGCTGCAGCCAAGGCGCAGTGCTTCACAAGCCAGCTCTTGACTGCTTTGTAAGCCTCTTGGACGCAAGACTAAAATACGCTCACGGTTTAGCCCAGCATTACGTAACCACTGCGCAGTAATTTGTTGTGGTGGTGATATCAGCGTCAACCAACGGTCTTTTTCGTCCTCGCTTAAATCACGAAGAATAGGGGCAATCAGTTGCAAGCACTGCTGCGCACTGCCTGATAAAGATATTTCGCTAAAAGCATCAGTATCTGTGCTGGGGTTAAGAAGCGCAGGTTCTACAAAAAGTGGCGCAACGGCAGCGCTATGCATTGAATATATTGGCTCAAATAATGAGATTTGTTGAGACTCAAGTAATAAGTTGCGATTCATAAAACCTCTTTAGCGGCGGATCACGCCGACACTTAAACCTTCAATAGTGAGATTTTGTGTTTTTAGATCAACTTTGATGGGCTCAAAATCGCTGTTTTCAGGTAATAGCCAAACAGTGTTGCCTTCGCGCTTATAGCGTTTAACCGTGACATCGTCGTCGATGCGTGCTACCACCACTTGGCCGTTACGTGCTTCATGGGTGATATGTACTGCGAGTAAATCGCCATCAAAAATGCCGATATCTTTCATACTCATACCGCGAACCTGTAATAAATAATCAGCGCGAGGGCGGAATAAGTCAGGACTGACAGCGCAGGAACTTTCAATATGTTGCTGGGCCAGAATCGGTTCACCAGCAGCAACACGACCAATGATCGGTAGTTCATTATCATTGGTCATTAATTCTAAATCATCAGCATTCTCAATGATTTTCAGGCCGCGTGATGCGCCAGGAATCATTTCAATAACACCTTTGCGCGCGAGTGCTTTTAAATGATCCTCAGCCGCATTCGGTGATTTAAAGCCGAGTTCTTTAGCGATTTCGGCGCGCGTGGGCGGGTAGCCGTTTTCTTCTATCCAGATTTTAAGAAAGTTCAAAATCTCTGACTGACGTTTAGTGAGCTTAAGCATGGCAGGACTCTGTTGTTTTACACAGTGACTGTTATTATATACAGTCTTTTTTTATATGCAATGTTTTATCGCCGCTATTGAAATTGAACTGACTTAAGCAGTTAAGAGCTTTATAGGTTTGAGGGCGTTCGCTAATGCTATGGTAGGTTGCCGTCTTGAATAAGCTTGAGCATGAACTCGGTTGCATCGTGGGCACCAGCCAGTTTCAGGCCTTTACCTAGACTGTCAGAAAGTTTTTTATGGCGAGGCAGCAACAGCACCTCACTTTGCACAGGCGATTTTGTCAAAGTAAGACGGGCATAAGGAATACTTGAGCCAACTAAAAGAGCCATAAATGGCCCATTACTCCAAGCCTGCTCAGGCATAATCAACACATGATAATGTTTGTTGAGCAATTTCAGTGCGCCAGTGTTTAATGCATAGCGGCTGATATAGCTGCGCTTAGGTAAGTCTAAGCCACGGCGCTTGGCATAGACTACAGCACAGGCCAATTCGCAACTGTGCTGTTCGCTGGCCCAAAATAAGTGATCACCCAGCCAGTTTGCTTGACGCAGGTTTATCGGTTGATCACTAAGGAAGTGCGGGATGGCTTGAGTAATAGTCTTCTCAAAGTCTCGATAGCTAATGATGCGGACATGTCGGCACTGCTCGCTGGCAGCAAAGCTTTCTAAGTCGTGCTGCTGTTCGCTGTAAATGGATTCGGATAAACCAAAAATCTCACGCAAATCGATAACCCGTTCAGTGTCGATGGTCTTAGTGACAATATGTGCTAAAAAACGATGTGCCTCAGCTTTGTCCTCTTGCACAGGACCAGATAAAGCACTACGTGGCAAATCATATAAATGCTGGAAGTACAGATTGTTTTTCCAGCAAATGGACAGGTCTGGGGCGATAAGATCAGCAAAAGGCAGAGTAATACGCTGTGCAATTTGCTCAGGTGTCAAAGTAGTTAAATCAGGTTCTGCGCGCTTAAACAGTGCGCTTAAACGCGATAATAAAGAAGATGACTGATTCATGCCGCGCACTCTACCTCATCTGTTTTATCCTCAAGCGAGGATGGAATCACACTACATGCTACACTGCATTATCAGGGCTGTGCATGTTTATGAGAGCTTACCATGCTTAGTTTATTGTTAGATATTTCTTTACCTGCACATGAGTACTTACGTTTTTATCAGGGTACTGCTAATCGTGTGTTTTTGCGCAGCCGCGAAGGACGAACAATCAGTATGCCCGCTCGGCATTTGCAACCGTTTTTGACCCGTGAAGGGGTCTATGGCAGCTTTATTGTAGAGTTTAATCAGCAAGGACAATTATTAGCTCTGCGTCGACTGCCTTAAGCAGCTATAATCCAATCATTACAACCACCTTAAATTGATGCTTATTTATGTACAGCTTATCTCGTCGTTTATTATTTAAATTATCACCTGAAACAGCACATGAAGTGACCATTGACTTATTGGGTGCCAGTGGCCGCCTCGGCTTAACCCGTCTATTGGTTACAAAGCCAAGCGCGCTGCCTGTGAGCGTAATGGGTATAGAATTCCCTAATCCTGTCGGACTTGCAGCAGGTCTTGATAAAAACGGTGACGCCATTCAAGGGTTGGCGGGTTTAGGTTTTGGTTTTATCGAAATAGGAACGGTGACGCCACGCGCACAACCGGGTAATCCCAAGCCACGTTTATTCCGCCTGCCAGCAGCAGAGGGCGTGATTAATCGCATGGGTTTTAATAACCTTGGTGTAGAGCATTTATTGGCGCGTGTGCAAGCAGCCAATTTTTCAGGCGTGTTGGGGATCAATATCGGCAAAAACTTTGACACACCGGTTGAAAACGCCGCCGATGATTATTTGTATTGTTTGGATAAAGTTTATGGTTCTGCCAGTTACATTACGGTCAACGTCAGTTCGCCGAACACTCCAGGACTGCGCACATTACAATTTGGCGATTCATTAAAGAATCTACTGAATACCTTGCATGCGCGTCGAGAGGAACTGGCTGTATTGCATGGAAAACGCGTGCCCTTAGCCATTAAAATCGCACCAGACATGACTGATGAAGAAATCACTGATGTGGCGCATATTTTAATAGAAACCGGTATGGATGCGGTGATTGCAACCAACACTACGGTTTCTCGTAAAGGTGTTGAAGGCATGTTGCATGCCGATGAGGCGGGTGGCTTGTCGGGTGCGCCAGTGCGCGAGCAAAGCACACATGTGGTGCGGGTACTGGCTGAAACATTAGCCGGACGCTTACCTATTATTGCTGCCGGCGGTATTACTGAAGGCCAGCATGCGGCTGAGAAAATTCAAGCCGGTGCAAGTTTAGTGCAAGTTTATTCTGGTTTTATCTATAAAGGTCCGCAGTTAATTCGCGAGTCGGTGGATGCGATTGCTGGGCTGCGTAAACAGTAAGGTCGTCAATTAAATATATAAGGAACCTCTGAACAACGTTACCGAGGAAGTTAGAACAAGGCGCAACGACCAACGGGAGTAACAGCCAAAGGCTGACCCGTAGTTAGAGCGCTAGCGAATCAAAACTTGCGAAAAAGCGCAGTTTACAACGAGTAAATGGGTATTTTCAGTAAGTTTTTAACGCAGTGCTAGCTATGCAGGTAGTTATTCAGAGGTTTCATAAGTGAGGCTCCATTGCAGAGCCTCACCAATCACTACAAAGCCGAGTCAGCCTACGGCATTGAGTTCATTAAGTCGATGGATGCCGGCAGTGCCACGATAGCCGTCCCAGTTATCGCCACGGCCTTCACGCCAGCCGTTTAACCAAGCTTGGCGGGCAGATAATAAGTTAAAAGGACAGAGTTCGCGCGACTTACCAGTGACACCATGTTGGTAGCCACGTAAAAAAGCACGTTCTAACGGATCACGCTTGAGTCTTCTCATTGGGTATAGCCCTCAGTTTTTGACTAGAATGTTGCCGCAGGCTTTTAAGTAAAGCCTTATACTGTACAGTTTCAAACCACTTGCTTTACGATCAATCTCGAGTGCGCAAATAGAAAAAGCACGTACGAGTTCTAACCAATGATTGCTTCGGTTGGAATGATTGTTTGGCTATATATAGATGCTGTTTTTTGAGTAATCAGCATAAGTGACAAATTGTTTCGAAAAGAAATGCTGCAAAGCGAGTGTTATCAACGCTTTCCATTTTACAAACGTTTTTAGATGGTCAGTCGACCGCCTTGCAGAGGATCGAATGCAGCGTGATAAAACCGATGAAAGGTCATCGAATAGGCTGTGTCATTGTCGACTCAATATTTTATTTGCACCCTTGATGCACACACTGAGAATTTTATGCCTGAGCAAAAAGAAGTTGAACTGTATTTAACATGCCCAAAGAGTCTTGAGGGTCTGTTGCTAGATGAAGCGCAGTCGCTTGGTTTAACCGATGCCCGCGAGCAATTATCCGGCGTTTCCGGTCGTGGCACCCTAGAAGATGCTTATCGCATGTGTCTTTGGTCGCGTTTGGCTAACCGCGTGCTCTTAGTGCTCAAGCGTTTCAGTGTGAAGACCGTGGAAGATTTGTATCACGGCATCAATGATTTGGATTGGTCAGAGCATCTGCAAGCCAACGGCACTTTGTCGGTGGAGTTTACCGGGCGTGGATCGGGCATTGATAACACTCACTTTGGTGCGTTAAAAGTTAAAGATGCGATTGTTGATGCGCTGCGCGACAAAGAAGGCAATCGTCCTTCGGTGGATAAAATCAGTCCTGATGTACGCATCCATTTGCACTTGAACCGCGGCGAAGCAACCTTATCCTTGGATTTATCTGGCACCAGCTTGCACCAACGAGGTTATCGTTTGCAGCAGGGCGCGGCACCGCTAAAAGAAAACCTTGCCGCGGCGATTTTACTACGCGCCGGCTGGCCTGCGCTGGCCAAGCAGGGTGCCGCACTAACGGATCCTATGTGTGGTGTTGGCACCTTCTTAGTTGAAGGTGCGATGATGGCTGCCGATATCGCGCCAAACTTACGTCGTGAGCGTTGGGGTTTTAGCAACTGGCTTGGGCATCAGCCACAGCTTTGGCAGCCGTTGTATGAGGAAGCGCAGCAGCGCGCCGAGATTGGTTTAGCCAAGCCGCCGTTATGGATTCGTGGTTATGAAGGTGATCCGCGTTTAATTCAGCCAGCGCGCAACAATATTGAGCGTGCTGGTCTAGCGAGTTGGATCAATATTTACCAAGGCGAGTTGGCTACTTTTGAGCCTAAGCCTGATCAAGGCCAAACAGGTTTGGTGGTGACCAACCCACCGTACGGCGAGCGTTTAGGCGATGAAGCCAGCTTGCTCTATCTCTATCAATACTTAGGTGAGCGTCTACGCAGTGCTTGCCTCGGTTGGGAAGCAGCAGTCTTTACCGGCGCGCCACAACTGGGTAAGCGCATGGGTTTGCGCAGTCATAAACAGTATTCATTGTTTAACGGTGCCTTGCCGTGCCGCTTATTATTATTCCAAGTTCAGCCAGAGCGTTTTGTTTTAGCTGATCGCGTCACTACGCACACCAAACCTGGTGCAGCAGTTGATTATGATGAAGCACCACGTTTAACCGGCGAGCCTGAGCGCGAATCAGCTGCGCCGATTGAGTCGGCTCGTTTAAGTGAAGGCGGGCAGATGTTTGCTAACCGTCTACAAAAGAATTTCAAACAGTTGGGTAAGTGGGCGCGTAAAGAGCAGGTTGAATGCTACCGCCTGTATGATGCAGATATGCCTGAGTATGCTTTAGCGGTAGATATCTACGCAGACTGGGTGCACGTGCAAGAGTACGCTGCGCCAAAAACCATCGATCCTGAGAAAGCCAAAGGGCGTTTTTTGGATGCCTTAGCCGCGATTCCGACCGTCTTGGATGTGCCGCCTGAGCGCATCGTTATCAAGCGTCGCGAACGTCAGGCCGGCACGCGTCAGTACGAGCGTCAAGCTGAGCGTGGCCAGTTCATGCACATCTCTGAAGGTGGCGTGAAGTTACTGGTTAACTTGACTGACTATTTGGACACCGGTGTGTTCTTGGATCACCGTCCAATGCGCATGCGTATTCAAAAGGAAGCCGCTGGTAAGCGTTTCCTAAATCTATTTTGCTACACCGCAGCAGCCACTGTGCATGCGGCTAAAGGTGGCGCACGCACCACCACCAGCGTGGACTTGTCGAAAACCTATTTAGATTGGGCTAAACGCAATCTAGCACTCAATGGTTTTTCTGATAAACACAGTTTGGTGCATGCTGATGTGATGGTGTGGCTGGAAAATGATCGTGAAAGCTATGATTTGATTTTCCTTGATCCACCAACCTTCTCCAATTCCAAGCGCATGGAAGATGTGTTTGATATTCAGCGTGACCATGTCCTGCTGCTTGATCGCGCCATGGCACGCTTAGCACCCGGTGGCAGCCTGTATTTCTCCAATAACTTCCGCCGTTTCGTGATGGATGAAAGCATTGAGGCGCGTTACCAGGTGAGCAATATCACCGATAAAACCTTCGATCCTGACTTTGCGCGCAATAAAAAGATTCACCAAGCGTGGCATTTAACCCAGCGCACGGACTGATTTATATCGTCTATTAGCGACGCTGCGCGTATGATGACGCACTTGCACTATTTGCAATTTAATAACTGAAAAGCGACCCACCGGGAGGTGCTTGAAATGAACGATAAATCCAAAAAGCCTGCTGCACCAGCAAGCGAAAAAGTCAAAAACGACAAAAGCCAGAAAATTGCCGTAACCCCAGCAGGTGAAAAACTGCAGAAAGTATTAGCGCGCATGGGCTTTGGCTCGCGCCGTGATATTGAGCAGTGGATTACTGATGGTCGGGTGATGGTCAATGCGCGCGTGGCGAAACTCGGTGCGCGGGTTGATGCACTGGATTCCATTACTGTTGATGGCCGTCCACTGAAACAAGATGCAGAAACCTACTTGCAGCGCCGTGTGCTGATTTATAACAAGCCAGAAGGCGAAGTGTGCACGCGTAATGACCCGGAAGGTCGCCCAACCGTATTTGATCGCTTGCCACGTCCGCATACCGGCCGTTGGATCAATATTGGTCGTTTAGACATCAACACCACAGGTTTACTGATGTTCACCACTGACGGTGAGCTGGCCAACCGTTTAATGCATCCTTCCTACCAAATGGACCGTGAGTATGCGGTACGTGTGCGTGGAGAAGTCACGGAAGAGATGATTGAGAACCTTAAGCGTGGCGTGATGCTGGAAGATGGTCCGGCTAAGTTTACTGACGTACAAGCGGCTCCAGGTGGCGAAGGTTACAACCGCTGGTTCCACTGCGTGGTGATGGAAGGGCGTAACCGTGAAGTGCGTCGTTTGTGGGAATCCCAAGACGTGGTGGTCAGCCGTCTGAAACGTGTACGTTTTGGACCGGTATTCCTGACATCAGAGCTGAGCATGGGGCGCTGGCGTGAAATGGGTCAAGCTGAGCTGGATATTCTCAGTAAAGAAGTTGGTCTTGAGCCTATCTTGTTGCCTGAAATGAGCGAGAAAGCCAAAGACAAACTGGACCGTCAGCAACGTAAAACGGCTAAGCCTGTTGCTGCAGCGCGTAATGTTCGACGTGGTGCAGATAAAACCGTGTACACCACCAATAAAGAGCAACCGGCAGAGTTTGCTAAAGACTCAAGAAAGCCACGTACAAGCGGTCCTGCAAGCAATAAAAAGCCTGGCAGCAGCCGTAATGCACCAGTGCGTCGTTTACGTCCAGAATAACTCAATTCATCGCGTTCGTTTGCGCTCTAGGCTTGCTTAGAGCGCAAGTTGTACTTGGTTGCGACCGTTATTCTTTGCCGCATATAAAGCCACATCCGAACGTTGCAGCAGGGTGTGCTGTGAGTCCTCATTGCGCAGCGTTGCACAACCTGTACTGGCTGTGACAGTAATAGCCTGACCTTCAAAGTTGATCACTAACGATTCCAAGTTTTCACGCAGACGTTCAGCTGCAAGTGCTGCATGTTGGCTGCAGGTATTTGGCAGCACGGCGAGGAACTCTTCGCCACCGTAGCGAAACAATGCATCGGTTGTGCGCAGTTGTTTTTGGATGTGCTGCGCAACTTCGACTAATACTGCATCGCCAGCGCTATGACCGTAAGTGTCATTGATGCGCTTAAAGTAGTCGATATCAATCATCAACACAGACAGAGCTTGCTCATGGCGCTGCGCCGTATCAATGTCGCGCTGCAATGTTTGCTGCATTGAAATACGATTGCCAATACCCGTCAAAGGATCTTTTAATGCATTTTGTAGTGCAGCTGCATACAGCAAGCCGTTGCGCAGCGGAAAGATTAAGCTGGAAATTATTGACTCAAAGTCACCTAGCTCTTGTTCGCTAAAGCGGCTGTCACGGGTAAAAACCAGATGACCTAAAAATTCACCTTGATAGTTTAAGGTGTAATCCACACTGTGAGTTTGATTGTTGCCAAGCTCAACGGCGATCTCATGTGCAGCATGCTGATAATTTAATGAAGCATACTCAACCAAGCGCTGCGAGCTCTTAAAGAACATCGCTAAGATTGTTTTTATATCCAACGAAGTTTGCAGTTGGCTTGCTAACAGCTGACGCAACTCTTCATGTGATAAAGCAATCAGAGGCAGCATCTCGACTTTGTCGGCAACGCGTGCGTTGGCTGTTGTGTCTAAACTGATAACGTTGGATGTAAGTTGAGTGTTCATAAGCTTGCTTCACCTTAAGCGATCTTGCTTATAGTTAAGCTATTATCATGCCAACTTTAAAAGTTCTTTATATTCAAGTGCTTACGATTGCTTTATGAGTATGCGTCAAAAAAACATTGCATAAGGCCAGCATTTTCTTAGCTCAACTGATGCTGCTGACGAGATTATGACAAGTGCTGGCTGGGGCAGGATTTAAACAGAAGAGGGTGATGAAGGGTTGCAAGTTGAGTGAAGCAAAACCCAATAAGTAAAAATTGGCACAATCAATTGACTGTGCCGAGCTTGCTTACTGAGCGTCAAACGCTTGACCGTTTACCCCGGTGCTCTCTGCGCCCATAAGGTACAGATACACCGGCATGATCTCGGCCGGTGTTGGATTGTTCAGCGGGTTTTCGCCAGGGTAAGCATGGGCGCGCATATCTGTACGGGTAGCGCCGGGGTTGACGCTATTGGCGCGAATACTGGTGTCATCACACTCGTCGGCCATGACTTGCATGAGGCCTTCAGTAGCAAATTTTGACACCGCATAGGCACCCCAGTAAGCGCGACCTTTGCGTCCGACGCTGCTTGAGGTGAAGATCACCGAGGCATCCTTAGATAAGCGCAATAACGGCAGCATGGCGCTGTTGAGCATAAACATAGCGTTAACGTTAATCTGCATGACTTTGGCGAAGTTCTCGCCAGCGAGCTGCTCAAGCGGTGTGCGCGGACCTAAAATAGAAGCATTGTGCAGCAGTCCATCTAGGCGACCAAATTCGCTTTCAACCATCGCGGCTAACTCTTGGTAAGCCTCTGGTGCTGCTTTTTCTAGGTCCAAAGGAATCACCACCGGCTCAGAATGACCCGCAGCAACAATTTCATCATAGACAGCATTTAAGCGCTTTTCCGTTTTACCAAGTAACAAGACGGTTGCGCCATGTGCCGCGTAGGTGCGCGCCGCTTCTGCACCGATACCTCGGCCGGCGCCAGTTACCAGAATGACACGGTCTTTCAATAGGTCAGCAGGTGCAGTGTAATCAAACATAACTCATCTCTTTAAAATCAATAAGGTAAGCCAATTAGCTCAGGTTAAATCTATCTTGTGCAGGCACTGTTGGGATGACAATTAACAGCCGCATTGCGCTTCGAGTAACGACTCCAACTCAGCGATGTTATCAATCACTGCATCAGCGCCCCAATTGGACGGATTGTCGCCGGCTGCAATATAACCATAACGCACAGCGACTGTACGCATGTTAGCCGCGCGGCCGGCGTCAATATCACGCTGATCATCGCCAACATACATCACTTCGCGCGGGTCAAGTTGCAGTTGCTCGCAAGCGGCCAGCAACATATCGGGCGCAGGCTTGCTGTTTTCAACATGATCGGGACACAGTAGTACGGCACTGCGTGCAGACAGACTGAGTGAATCCATGATGGGCTGAGCAAAGCGCAATGGTTTATTGGTTGCAACGCCCCAGCGGATATCCGCACGCTCTAAGCGCTGCAGAAGTTCTAAAACGCCAGGAAAAGGGGCAGTAAACTTTGCGTGTTGCAACTCGTAACGAGCGAGGAACTCTGCACGCAAAGACTCTAACTCAGAATTATCAGCTGGACTGGCAAAGGCGTAAGCAACCATTGCTTGCGCGCCGCGTGAAACATACTGACGAAACTTAACCTCATCGGTTAATGCGGCTAGACCGCGTTCAGCGCGCATACCTTGCAAGATGGCATAAAAATCTTTTGCCGTATCCAGCAAAGTACCGTCCATATCAAACAACACCGCTTGAATACGCATCAGGCATCCTTGGTGGTGTGCAACATGTAATTCACATCCACGTCGGTTTCAAGCTTGTAGCGCTTGGTGAGCGGGTTGTAGGTTAGACCAATAATATCTTGCACCTGTAAACCAGCCGCACGACTCCATGCGCCTAACTCGGAAGGACGAATGAATTTTTTGAAATCGTGGGTGCCACGCGGTAACAGACGCATGATGTATTCCGCACCAACAATGGCAAAAAGATAGGCCTTGGGGTTGCGATTGATGGTTGAGAAAAATACTTGGCCACCCGGCTTAACCATGGCGTAACAGGCACGAATAATCGAAGCAGGGTCAGGTACGTGCTCAAGCATTTCTAGGCAGGTCACAACATCAAACTGTTCTGGCATTTCTTCGGCTAACGCTTCAGCAGTGATTTGTCGATAATCAACCTCAACACCACTTTCCAGTTGATGCAGGCGCGCGACGGCTAAAGGCGCTTCGCCCATATCGATGCCCATTACGTGTGCGCCACGCTGAGCCATTGCTTCGCTTAAAATGCCGCCACCACAGCCCACATCCAAAACTTTTTTCCCGGCTAAAGGCGCGCGCTCATTGATCCAGTTGACGCGTAATGGGTTGATATCATGCAAAGGTTTAAACTCGCTTTCACGATCCCACCAGCGGTGAGCCAAGGCTTCAAACTTCGCAATTTCAGCATGGTCTACATTGGTCATAACCCAGTCCTATACGATATGTGCCGCGATTTGAGGTGGACATCATGCCAGTTTTTTCGGGATTTTACTTGAGTCTTCACGGCAGTAGGCAAGCAGTATCTATTATAAGCTTTAGCTTAATCGTTTAACTATTTGATTTATTTGATATTTTACGAGCCCATTGCTGACTATTTGCAATGATTTTTTGTTCATCCATACGCACTAGTTGGCGGTCTTTAAGCAGCTGTTTGCCGCCCACCCAGACGTGTTCAACGCAGTTGCGTGCCGCCGCGTAAATCAGTTGCGACACGGGGTCGTAAACAGGCTGCACTGACAGATCGTTAAAGTTAAAAGCTGTCATGTCCGCAAGTTTGCCGACTTCTAAGCTACCGGTCTGAGTATCAATGCCTAAGGCGCGTGCGCCATTTAATGTAGCCATGCGCAGAGCACGGTGGGCATCGAGTGCGCTTGCGGATTGAGCCACTGCTTTGGCCAGCAAAGCTGCCGTACGGGTTTCACCGAGTAAGTCGAGGTTGTTATTACTGGCAGCGCCATCAGTGCCAATCGCCACGTTAACCCCAGCACTCCAAAGACGCTCCACCGGGCAGAAGCCGCTGGCTAGTTTTAAGTTGGATTCAGGGCAATGAATAACGCTGCTGTTGCTCTGCACTAAGAGGGCGATATCGTCATCGTTAACTTGCGTCATGTGTACGGCTTGAAAACGCGGGCCAAGCAAGCCTAAGCGAGCTAAGCGAGCCAAGGGGCGTTCGCCGTATTTTTCGATGCTCTGCTGAACCTCAAATGCGGTTTCATGCACATGCATTTGCACGGGGGCGTCCAATTGCGCGGCCAACATAACGATATTGTCTAAGCCCTGATCGCCAACGGTGTAGGGCGCGTGCGGACCAAAGCCTATGGTTAAACGCGGGTGTTGCTTGAAATCATCAAAGAGCTGCAAGCCTTGGCGTAACGCTTCGGCGCTGTTTCGCGCACCGGGCACGGGAAAATCCAGCATCGGTACAGTGATTTGCGCGCGAATACCGCTGCTGTGCACTTGCTGGCAAACAATCTCAGGAAAAAAATACATGTCTGAAAAACAGCTGACACCATTTTTTAGCTGCTCAGCAATTGCGAGCTCTGTGCCATCACGAATAAAGTCTTCGTTCACCCATTGTGCTTCGGCTGGCCAAATATGCTCATTGAGCCAAGTCTGTAAGGGTAGATCATCCGCCAAGCCGCGAAATAAGCTCATTGCCGCATGGCCGTGTGCGTTAATCAGGCCGGGGGTTAACAGGGTATTGGGTAGTTCACGAACATCTGCGCAAGGTATTTTTAAAGCCTGCTCGCGAGGCGCGATCAGAGCGATACGATCACCGCGTATGCCAATTGCATAATTTCTCAATACCACGCCAGCCGGTTCGACCGGTACCAGCCACTCGGGCAATAACAAACAATCTAACGGCGAGTGCGGCATGCGCGGCTTCCTATGCGAATAAAATACTGACCAATAATGTGCTGTAGGTTGAATGGCTCTGACGCAGTTGCGATAACTTTAGGCACAGTTGTTTGTGCGATTTTATACGCAGATTCGGCTATAATTGCTTATTTTTCAAGGGGTCATGCCAATGATACGCGAACAAATGCTCGCTGCTGAGAAAGTAAAAGCCTTAGATTGGCGTGAGGGCGGCCTCTATTTACTTGATCAGCGTCTGCTGCCACAGCAAGAGATCTGGCAGCGCTATGAGACCTCCACAGAGGTTGCGCAAGCGATTGCGCAGATGCGTGTGCGTGGGGCGCCAGCCATTGGTATTGCCGCAGCGTTTGCTGTGGTATTGGCGGCTCAGCAGCACTTTGTTAACGGCGGCGACTGGCAAGCAGGATTAGAAGCTGACTTCACCGAATTAGCAGCGTCGCGTCCGACTGCAGTGAACTTGTTTTGGGCATTACAGAAAATGCGTGATTGCCTAGTCGTTGCTGTGCAACATGCAGAGCCTTTAGCAGTATTAGAGCAACAAGCGTTGGATATTCTCAATGCTGACCGTGAAGCCAATCTGTCTATGGCGCAACTGGGTTTGGAGGTGATTAAGCGCGCCAATGCCACTCCACAACAGGTGATGACGCACTGCAATGCTGGTGCTTTGGCTACAGGCGGTTTTGGTACTGCGCTGGGCGTAATACGTGCGGCACATGCGGCAGGCTTGCTCACTTGTGTGCACGTCAATGAAACCCGTCCTTGGTTGCAAGGTTCACGCTTAACTGCGTGGGAATTGGTCGGGGAGCAGATACCCAGCTTGCTCAATGTGGATTCTGCTGCTGCACATTTGCTGCGCCAGGGTGAGATTACCTGGGTGATCGTCGGTGCGGACCGCATTACTGCCAATGGTGATGTGGCCAATAAAATTGGTACCTATCAACTGGCCGTGTTGGCCCGTCACCATCAGGTCAAGTTTATGGTGGTGGCACCCAGTTCAACCATTGATATGCAGTTGAGCAGCGGTGTGCAAATACCGATCGAGCAGCGTGAGGGTGCGGAGATCCTTGCGGTTGCTGGCCAGCGTGTTGCGGCTCAGGTTGATGCCTATAACCCAGTGTTTGATGTCACCCCAGCAGAGCTGATTGATGTGATTGTTACCGAGCGCGGCATCGTTGAACAACCAAACTTGGCGAAAATGCAGGCGCTGATGCGCTAAAATCCTGTGTTCTGAGCTTTGTATGAGGCTGTAAGAGCCTTATAAGTGCGGATGAATTAGTTATCCTCTAGCAAAACCAAGAAAAAGCCTCAGCGTTGCTTGAGCGCGCTAGCGCGGCATGTGTTACTATTGGCCGCTTGAATTGGGCATGATGAATTAATAAGGAACCGAGCTTCCATGGGTGATTTGGCCAAAGAAATCCTTCCGATCAGTATCGAAGATGAAATGCGACAGTCGTACCTTGATTATGCGATGAGCGTAATTGTTGGTCGAGCGTTGCCAGATGCACGTGACGGCTTAAAACCCGTACACCGGCGTGTTTTGTTTGCGATGCGTGAATTGGGTAATGACTGGAATAAACCCTATAAGAAATCGGCGCGTGTCGTCGGTGACGTCATCGGTAAGTATCACCCACACGGTGATATTGCTGTATACGACACCATTGTCCGCATGGCGCAGCCGTTCTCTTTACGTTACTTACTGGTTGACGGCCAAGGTAACTTCGGTTCCGTAGACGGTGATAACGCAGCTGCGATGCGTTATACCGAAGTACGCATGACCAAGTTGGCCCATGAGTTACTGGCTGACTTAGAAAAAGAAACAGTGGATTGGGTGCCTAACTACGACGGCACCGAAATGATTCCTGCGGTATTGCCGACCAAAGTACCTAACTTGCTGATTAACGGCTCCTCAGGTATTGCCGTGGGTATGGCAACCAATATTCCGCCGCATAATCTGCGTGAAGTGATTGATGGCTGCTTGGCCATTATTGATAACCCAGAAATCAGTATTGATGAGTTGATGGCGTTTATCCCAGGTCCTGACTTCCCAACAGCCGGCATTATCAATGGCCGTGCGGGTATTGTTGAAGCTTACCGTACCGGTCGTGGTCGTATTTACATGCGTGCACGCACCTTTATTGAAGACATTGATAAAGTGGGTGGTCGCCAGCAAATTGTTATCAGTGAATTACCCTATCAGCTGAATAAAGCCCGTTTGATTGAAAAAATCGCTGAACTGGTCAAAGAGAAAAAACTCGAAGGTATCAGTGAGCTGCGCGATGAGTCTGATAAAGACGGTATGCGCGTAGTGATCGAATTACGCCGCGGTGAAGTGCCTGAAGTGGTGCTCAATAACCTTTATGCGCAAACACAGATGCAAAGTGTGTTTGGTATTAACGTAGTGGCTTTAGTGGACGGTCGTCCGCGCCTGCTCAACCTCAAAGACATGCTGGAAGTCTTTGTGCGTCACCGTCGCGAGGTGGTGACGCGCCGCACCGTGTTTGAATTGCGCAAAGCCCGCGAGCGCGGTCATATTCTTGAGGGCCAAGCGGTTGCACTGTCGAACATTGATCCTGTAATTGAAATGATCAAAACTTCGCCAACTCCAGCTGAAGCAAAAGAGCGTTTGATAGCCACAAGTTGGGAATCTAGCGCGGTATCGGCAATGGTTGAGCGGGCCGGTGCTGAGTCATGCCGTCCTGAAGACTTGCCTGAGCAATATGGTATGCGCGATGGTTTTTACCATCTGTCGCCAGAACAAGCACAAGCAATTTTGGATCTGCGTCTACACCGTTTAACCGGTCTTGAGCATGAAAAACTGCTGGCTGAGTATCAAGAAATCCTCTTGCAAATTGGTGAGTTATTGAAAATCCTTGGCAGCGCTGAGCGTTTGCTGGAAGTGATTCGCGAAGAATTAGAAAAAATCAAAGCCGACTATGGTGATGAGCGCCGCACTGAAATTACTGCTTCAAGGGTTGATTTAACCATTGCTGACTTGATCACTGAAGAAGAGCGTGTGGTGACAATTTCGCATTCTGGGTATGCGAAAAGTCAGCCGCTGGCTGCTTACCATGCACAGCGTCGTGGTGGTCGTGGTAAAGCGGCAACCGGCGTGAAAGATGAAGATTACGTCGAGCACCTGCTGGTTGCGCACAGTCATACCACACTACTGCTGTTCTCCAGCAAAGGTAAAGTGTACTGGATGCGTACTTTTGAAATTCCGGAAGCCTCACGCACCTCACGTGGCCGTCCAATTGTTAATTTATTGCCATTGGATGAAGGCGAGAAAATCACTGCGATGTTGCCAGTTGATGAATACGCGCAAGATCACTTTATCTTTATGGCAACGGCCAACGGTACCGTGAAGAAAACCCCGCTTGAACAGTTTAGTCGTCCACGAAGCTCAGGTTTAATTGCCTTAGCCTTGGATGAGGGCGATACCTTAATTTCTGCAGCAGTGACCGACGGCACCCGTGAAGTGATGCTGTTCTCTGACGGTGGTAAGGTCACCCGCTTTAAAGAAACTGATGTGCGTGCGATGGGCCGTACCGCTCGCGGCGTACGTGGTATGCGTATTGCTGAAGACCAGAAACTTATTTCTATGCTGATTCCTGAAGAAGGCAGTCAGATCCTTACTGCCTCTGAGCGTGGTTACGGTAAGCGCACGGCAATCAGCGAATTCCCAGAATACCGTCGCGGCGGCCAAGGTGTGATTGCCATGGTATGTAATGAGCGCAATGGCAAGCTGGTTGGTGCGATTCAGGTCTTGGACGGTGAAGAAATCATGTTGATTTCTGATCAGGGTACTTTAGTGCGTACACGCGTTGATGAGGTTTCATCATTGTCACGTAACACTCAAGGGGTAACCTTGATTCGCTTAGCCAATGACGAAACGTTAGTTGGTCTTGAGCGCGTGCAGGAGCCAACCAGTGTTGATGAAGAGGACTTAGGTGAGGCATCAGAAGATGCTGCCAATGAGCAAGCGCCAGACCTTAATGAAGATGTCATAAGTGATGACGCACAGGTCGTCGCTGATGAGTCAGGCAACCCAGAAGAGTGAGAGCCCAGTGAGTAATCGAGTCTATAATTTTTGCGCAGGACCCGCTGCGCTACCTGAAGCGGTTCTGCAGCAGGCGCAAAGTGAGTTATTAGATTGGCATGGCAAAGGCTTGTCAGTCATGGAGATGAGTCACCGTGGCGATGAGTTCACCGCGATTGCTGCTGAGGCTGAGCAAGATCTGCGTGATTTGCTTAATATTCCAAATAACTACAAAGTGCTGTTTCTGCAAGGCGGAGCGAGTCAGCAGTTTGCGCAAATTCCGCTGAACTTATTGGCTGAAGGTGCAACAGCTGACTACATTGATACTGGGATTTGGTCGCGTAAAAGCATTGAAGAAGCGCAGCGCTTTGGTCATGTGAATGTTGCGGCCAGCGCCAAGGCGCATGATTATTTTGCTATTCCCGGGCAGAATCAGTGGAATCTGACTAAAGGTGCAGCTTACGTGCACTACGCTAGCAATGAAACCATTGGTGGCTTGCAGTTTGATTGGACGCCAGACACCGGTGACTCGCCGTTAGTGGTGGATATGTCATCTGATATTCTCTCTAGGCCTATTCAAGTCAGTGACTACGGCATGATTTACGCTGGCGCCCAGAAAAATATTGGTCCAAGTGGCTTGGTCGTGGCGATTATTCGTGAAGACTTGCTGGGGCATGCCCGTGCCAGCTGCCCAACCATGCTGAACTATAAAGTCGCCGCCGACAATGGCTCGATGTACAACACGCCGCCGACCTTTTCTTGGTACTTATCCGGTTTGGTATTTAAATGGCTCAAACAGCAAGGCGGCTTAGAGGCGATGGCTAAGCTTAATCATGCTAAACAAGCACTGCTGTACAAAGCGATTGACGACAGCGATTTCTATAGCAATCCGATTGCGATCAATGCGCGCTCTTGGATGAACGTGCCATTTCGTTTGGCCGATGAAAAACTCGATAAAGCGTTCTTACAAGGTGCACAGGAGCGTGGTTTACTCAATCTAAAAGGTCACCGCTCGGTCGGTGGCATGCGTGCTTCTATTTATAACGCCGTGTCGCTGGAAGCGGTTCAGGCGCTGGTTGCGTACATGCAAGCCTTTGAGAAGGAGCATGCATAAATGAGCGAGCAGGAGCTGCAAGCCTTACGCGTGCGCATTGATGCACTGGATGAAAAAATTCTTGAGCTGATCAGTCAGCGTGCACGCTGCGCGCAAGAAGTCGGGCGCATTAAAATGGCCAGTTTAGCGGAAGGTGAAGAAGCTGTTTTTTATCGTCCAGAGCGTGAGGCGCAGGTTCTTAAGCGCATCATGGAGCTTAATAAAGGCCCGCTGGATAACGAAGAAATGGCGCGCTTGTTCCGTGAAATTATGTCGACTTGCCTTGCTTTAGAGCAGCCACTGAAAGTTGCCTACCTTGGTCCTGAGGGCACCTTTTCACAAGCGGCGGTGTTGAAGCACTTTGGTCAAGCCGTGATCAGCAAGCCAATGGCCGCGATTGATGAAATCTTCCGCGAAGTTGCAGCAGGTGCAGTGAGTTTTGGTGTGGTGCCCGTTGAGAACTCCACTGAAGGTGCGATTAATCACACCCTCGATAGTTTTCTTGAGCATGATCTAGTGATTTGTGGTGAAGTCGAGCTGCGTATTCACCATCATTTATTGGTGGCGGAAAACACTAAGACTGAGCGTATCACCCGCATTTATTCGCACGCACAGTCATTGGCACAATGCCGTAAATGGTTGGATGCGCATTATCCAAACGTTGAGCGTATTGCCGTGTCGAGTAACGCTGAAGCGGCAAAACGGGTAAAAAGCGAGTGGAACAGTGCAGCGATTGCTGGTGATATGGCAGCGCATCTGTACGACTTAACGATTCTTGCTGATAAAATTGAAGACCGTCCGGATAACTCCACACGTTTTCTGATTATTGGTAATCAAACTGTACCGGCCACCGGCGATGATAAAACTTCAGTGATCATCTCTATGAGTAACAAGCCTGGCGCGCTGCATGAGTTGCTGATTCCGTTTCATACCAGCGGTATTGACCTGACTCGTATTGAGACGCGTCCATCGCGCAGTGGCAAATGGACCTATGTGTTCTTTATTGACTTTATGGGTCACAAAGATGATCCATTAGTTAGAAGTGCTCTGGAAAAAATCGCTCAAGAAGCCGTCGGTTTAAAAGTCTTAGGCTCTTACCCAAACGCTGTTCTTTAACCTTGTACAAGGCTGTTGTGCGTAAGCCAGCAGCCTATTATGTAAGGAAAGTAAATGAGTTCTGATTTTCTAGCTTTGGCACTCCCTTATGTCCAAGGGCTTTCACCTTATGTGCCTGGCAAACCGATTGATGAGTTGGCGCGTGAGTTGGCCATTGATCCCGCTGATATTGTTAAGTTAGCCAGTAACGAAAACCCTTTAGGCCCCAGCGCTAAAGTCTGTACTGCGGTTGCTGAAGCGCTGACTGAATTGACCCGCTATCCTGATGGCAGTGGTTTTGCTCTTAAACAAAAACTTGCTGAGCGTTATGCGATAGAGCCTGCGCAAGTAACTTTAGGCAATGGCTCGAATGATGTTTTAGAGTTGGTCGCGCGGGCTTGGTTGGCGCCAGGTCGCAACGCTGTATTCAGCGAGCATGCATTTGCCGTCTATCCGATTGCGACCCTTGCGACGGGTGCTGAGTGCCGCCAAGTGCCAGCTAAAAATTATGCGCATGATCTTGAGGCAATGGCGGCGGCGATCGACAGCAATACCCGGGTGGTGTTTATTGCTAACCCGAATAACCCAACAGGCACCTGGTTTAATCAAGCCGCGTTAAATGCCTTTCTCGCTAAAGTGCCAGAGAATGTGCTGGTGGTGTTAGATGAAGCCTATATTGAATACGCAGCCGATAGCGATCTGCCGGATGGCATGGCGTATCTAAGCCGTTATTCTAACCTGTTAGTGTCACGCACCTTCTCGAAAGCCTATGGTTTGGCTGCATTGCGCGTTGGCTATGCGGTTTCTTCAGCTGCCATTGCGGATGTGCTTAATCGTGTACGCCAGCCTTTTAACGTCAATAGTTTGGCTTTGGTCGCGGCTTGCGCGGCTTTAGATGATGCTGAGTACTTAGAGCGCAGCCGTACTCTGAACAGCCAAGGCATGCAGCAGCTTGAAGACGGTTTTAAGCGTTTAGGTTTATCTTGGATTCCATCGCGAGGTAATTTTATCGCAGTGGATTTTCAACGTGATGCAGCAGCGATTAACCAAGCGTTACTTGCTCAAGGTGTGATAGTGCGTCCAGTGGCAGGCTATGGCATGCCAACATTTTTGCGCATATCAATTGGCACAGCAGAAGAAAATCAACGCTTTCTGGATGCTTTAATCCTCGTTTTACAGCAGGTTTAAGATGCAGACAGCCGCTCAACAACCACTGATTAAGCGCCTTGTCGTCGTCGGCCTTGGGCTGATTGGCTCTTCATTTGCTAAAGGTGTGCGCGAGGCAGGTTTAGCAGAAGAAGTGATTGGTGTTGATCTTAATGAGCAGTCCTGCCAGCGCGCAGTAGAGTTGGGTATTGTTGATCGTTGCAGCACACAGCTGCTAGAAACATGCCGCGATGTTGATGTGTTGATGCTGGCGGTGCCAGTGTTGGCATTGAGCAAACTGCTTAAGAGCTTAGCGCCGCTCGACCTGAGTCAAACCATCATCACTGATGCTGGCAGTGTCAAAGGGCATTTACTCAAGGCGGCACAAGAAGCTTATGGCTATTTGCCAAAACGTTTAGTACCAGGACATCCGATAGCAGGCTCTGAGCGCAGCGGGGTAGAAGCGGCGAATGCCGACTTATTTAAACACCACAAGGTGATTTTAACGCCCCACGCTGAAACCGATCCTCAAGCTTTACAATGTGTCCAAGCGCTATGGCAAGGCTTGGGTGCTGATGTGGAAAGCATGAGCGTTGAGCAGCACGACTTGGTTTTAGCCGCAACCAGCCATTTACCGCATTTGTTAGCTTTTGGTTTAGTCGATTCGCTAGCGAAAAGAAGCGAGAATTTAGAAATATTTCGTTATGCCGCCGGTGGTTTTCGCGACTTCACTCGCATAGCTGGCAGTGATCCGTTGATGTGGCACGATATTTTTCTAGCCAATCGTGACGCGGTTTTGCAACAACTGGATCAGTTTCGTGGCGATCTTGATGCGTTACGTAACGCCATCGCCGAAGGAGATGGGCGACACTTGCTTGGTGTGTTTACCCGAGCGCGTGCTGCCCGCGAACATTTTAGTACTATTTTAGCCCAACGGGCCTATGTGGAAAATATGCTTGATAATGATTTGATTTTTCTGGCTAAGCCAGGTGGGCATGTGAATGGCACGATTCGAGTGCCGGGTGATAAGTCAATTTCTCACCGCACCATTATGCTTGGCTCTTTAGCTGAAGGTGTGACTGAAGTAGATGGCTTTTTAGAAGGTGAAGACGCCTTGGCCACCATTCAGGCGTTCCGTGATATGGGCGTAGTGATTGAAGGTCCGGTTGATGGTCGCGTGGTTATTCACGGGGTCGGTCTACATGGTCTGCAAGCACCGCCGGGGCCTATTTATGTCGGTAATTCTGGCACCACCATGCGTCTATTGTCCGGTATTTTGGCTGCACAGCCGTTTGATAGCACCTTAACCGGTGATGCTTCATTATCTAAGCGCCCAATGAATCGTGTGGCTAAGCCGCTGCGTGATATGGGCGCGGTAATTGAGACGGCAGCAGAAGGGCGTCCGCCCATGACCATTCGCGGTGGTCAGCGCTTGACAGGCATGCATTATGAAATGCCGATGGCCAGTGCTCAGGTGAAATCTTGTTTATTGCTGGCAGGCTTGTATGCCGGTGGCGAAACTGCAGTGACCGAGCCTGCGCCAACCCGTGATCATACTGAGCGCATGTTGCGTGGCTTTGGTTACCCGGTAGAAGTGCACGGCGCCACCGCTAAACTCGAAAGCAATCACAAACTGACCGGCACGCGTATTGAAGTGCCTGCAGATATTTCATCGGCCGCGTTTTTCATGGTTGCTGCGAGCATTGCAGCGGATTCAGAGTTGGTGCTTGAGCATGTGGGGATTAACCCTACACGCACCGGTGTGATTGATATCTTACGCTTAATGGGTGCTGATTTAAGCCTTGAGCGCGTGCGTGAAGTTGGCGGTGAACTGGTGGCGGATATCCGCGTGCGCAGCGCTCAATTAAAAGGCATTGATATTCCTTTAGAATTGGTGCCATTAGCCATTGATGAGTTTCCAGTGCTGTTTATCGCGGCAGCCTGTGCGCAAGGCCGTACGGTGTTACGCGGCGCTGAAGAGTTGCGCGTTAAAGAGTCGGATCGCATTCAAGTGATGGTGGATGGTTTAACCACTTTGGGAATTAATGCCAAAGGCACCCCAGATGGCATCATTATCGAAGGCGGTCAAATGGGTGGCGGCGAAGTGTGGGCGCACGGTGATCACCGCATTGCGATGTCGTTCAGTGTTGCCGCGCTGCGGGCTAATGCACCGATTCGCATTCACGACAGTGTGCATGTCGCCACTTCGTTCCCTAATTTTCTTGCTCTATGTAAACAAGTCGGCATGCGCGTCGAGCCTGAGGCACAGGTATGAACCTACCAGTGGTAATCACTATTGACGGGCCGAGCGGTTCAGGTAAGGGCACTGTTGCGGGTATGTTGGCGACTAAGTTGCAGTGGCAACTGCTTGATTCTGGAGCCTTGTACCGAGTGCTTGCTTTGGCTGCAGATAAACATGCTGTGCCGCTTGAACATGAAGATGCGCTTGAAGTACTGGCAGTTGGGTTAGATGTCGAGTTTGTGGTCGATGTTGAAAATAATTCGCAGCGTATTCTCTTAGAGCATCAAGATGTCACTGACGAAATTCGTAATGAAACAGTCGGCGCACATGCTTCGCAAATTGCTGCGCTGCCTGGTGTGCGTGCTGGATTGTTACGTCGCCAGCAAGAGTTTCGTCAAGCGCCGGGCCTAATTGCCGATGGCCGTGATATGGGCACAGTGGTGTTCGCTGATGCGCCCTTAAAAGTCTTTTTAACGGCAAGTGCCGAAGAGCGTGCACGTCGTCGTTATTTACAGTTGAAGGATAAGGGCGAAACTGTTACCCTTACGAGCTTGCTTGAGGAGATTCGTGCGCGTGATGAGCGTGACACCAATCGAAGCATTGCCCCGTTGAAGCCTGCCGATGATGCAATCATCTTAGATTCCACGACAATGACCATCGAGCAAGTGCTAGAAAGAATTCTCAGCGAGGTTGCAGTACGCAGCTTAGCTGGATAAAAAGTATGCAGTGCACATGAGTGCGCTTCAGCTTTAATTTGAATCATGTGCAGCTCCCAGATAATAGCTGTCATGTTTTCTACTTATTAATAAGACCACATTATTCTGGAATGTGGATTTGGGCAGATTCTTGCCCTCGATCAGCAGGATTAAACATGAGCGAAAGCTTTGCAGACCTTTTTGAAGAAAGCCTAAAAACCCTAGACATGCAACCCGGTGCAATTATCACTGGTTTGATTGTTGATATTGATGGTGATTGGGTAACAGTACACGCTGGTTTG
This sequence comes from Pseudomonas sp., assembly GCA_048266525.1. GTDB lineage: Bacteria > Pseudomonadota > Gammaproteobacteria > Pseudomonadales > Pseudomonadaceae > Denitrificimonas. The sequence goes on along the minus strand of JBLWZG010000001.1, from coordinate 295,544 downwards.
AAATCAGAAGGCGTTATCCCAGTTGAGCAGTTCTACAACGAACAAGGCGAACTGACCATCAAGATTGGTGACGAAGTTCACGTAGCGCTTGACGCGGTAGAAGATGGCTTTGGTGAAACCAAACTGTCCCGCGAAAAAGCTAAGCGTGCTGAGTCTTGGCTGGTTCTTGAAGCGTCATTTAACGCTGAAGAAGTGGTCATGGGTGTAATCAACGGTAAAGTTAAAGGCGGCTTTACAGTTGATGTGAACGGTATTCGCGCGTTCTTACCAGGTTCTTTGGTAGATGTACGTCCAGTTCGCGACACTGCGCACTTAGAAGGCAAAGAGCTTGAGTTCAAAGTTATCAAGCTTGATCAAAAGCGTAACAACGTTGTTGTATCTCGTCGTAGCGTTCTGGAAGCAGAAAACAGCGCTGAGCGCGAGCAACTGCTTGAGAACCTGCAAGAAGGTCAACAAGTTAAAGGTATCGTTAAGAACCTTACAGATTACGGCGCATTCGTTGATCTTGGCGGTGTTGACGGTCTGTTGCACATTACTGATATGGCTTGGAAGCGCATTAAGCACCCAGGCGAAATCGTTAACGTTGGCGACGAGATCGACGTAAAAGTATTGAAATTCGACCGCGAGCGTAACCGTGTATCTTTAGGCCTGAAGCAGTTGGGCGAAGATCCATGGGTAGCTATCAAAGCCCGTTACCCAGAAGGTACGCGTGTTAATGCACGTGTAACTAACCTGACGGACTACGGTTGCTTCGCTGAGCTGGAAGAAGGTGTTGAAGGTTTGGTTCACGTTTCAGAAATGGACTGGACTAACAAAAACATCCACCCATCAAAAGTTGTACAGGTTGGTGACGAAGTTGAAGTTCAGGTTCTGGACATCGACGAAGAGCGCCGCCGTATTTCTCTGGGTATCAAGCAGTGCAAATCTAACCCATGGGAAGATTTCTCTAGCCAGTTCAACAAGAACGATAAAATCTCCGGTACCATCAAATCAATCACTGATTTCGGTATCTTTATCGGCCTAGATGGCGGCATTGACGGTTTAGTCCACTTGTCAGACATCAGCTGGCACGAAGCAGGCGAAGAAGCTGTTCGCCGCTACAAGAAAGGCGATGAGCTGGAAACTGTTATTCTATCTGTTGACCCAGAGCGTGAGCGTATCTCACTGGGTATCAAGCAGTTAGAAGATGATCCATTCTCAAGCTATGCGTCAGAGCATGAGAAAGGCAGCATCGTGACTGGTACTGTTAAAGAAGTTGATGCTAAGGGTGCAATTATCCTGTTAGCAGACGACATCGAAGCTGTTCTGAAAGCATCTGAAATAAGCCGTGACCGTGTCGAAGATGCACGTAACGTTCTGAAAGAAGGCGATGAAGTTGAAGCGAAAATCATCAACATCGACCGCAAATCTCGCGTTATTAACTTGTCTATCAAGTCTAAAGACGTCGAAGAAGAAAAAGATGCAATCAAAGAAATGCGTAAGCAAGAAACAGAAGCAGCAGGTCCAACCACTTTAGGTGACTTGATCCGCGCTGCACAAGAGAGCAAGAACTAAGTTCTATGTGATCTACAAAAAAGGGGTGACTTCGGTCACCCTTTTTTTGTGTCTAAAATTAGCAACGATTGTAAATCAACAAACGACCCTTGTACTTCTCATCAGTGATCTCGACTTCGCTTAACGACGCTTCAGAGCTCAACTGAAAACCTAACAGCCCCATTTTTTTATTAAAGGCTGTGCGGTAGCCGCGGTTAGGGTCGACAATCCACACTTCAGCATTCGGGTTGGCACACTCATCGACAAAGTTAGCCAAAGCCTTAGGCATATCCGGTTCGTAGAGCAAGTCACTGCCAATCACTAAGTCATACTTTTTTGTCAGCAGTGCGGCGCCAGTGTCTTTAGTTGAAGGAACGGGGTGCTCACCCCACTGACCATGACGAAAAGGCAGTTTGGATAAGTTATTTAAACGCAGATTTTCTTCAAGAAACAGTTTGGCTTTAGGGTGGCGATCACAGGCGGTAATGTTAGCGCCCAAGCGGTGTCCGACTAAGCTGGCTAAGGCCAATCCACAGCCAATCTCTAAGATTCTTTCATTGGGATTAATTGGACGTTTTGCTAAAGCGCTGGCTAGATGGATGCTAGATGGCCAGAGCATACCGAATAATGACCAAGACGTTGAGCAGATACCTAGCCGTGCTGCGGCACCGGTTGGATCATAATATTGCTGACGATCGAGCAGTGATCGAATAAATAAGTTTTTGACACCGTCAATTTTGATACTTTTGGTTTGCGTTTGATAGGTTAGGGCGTTCATGAGTTGAGCATATACAAAGGCCTCGAAAACTAAGATGCCCAAGTGTCGCATATTTCAATAGTTATTGTTGGCGCCGCCAGACGATTTATTTATCTGTATTTTGTTTACAAGAAATTAGCTTTTCACTGATTTTGGCTATGTTATTGCCTATAATGAGCTGTTCTTAGATTAAGCAAACAGAATCTGTATGTCAGTAGATTGTGAGTTGTATGGTACTTTGGGTTGCCATCTTTGTGATGAGGCAGAGCAAGTTTTGCAGCCTTTTGTTGCGCAAGGTTTAGTGGTTGAGTTGCTGGATATTATTGAATCTTCAGAGTGGCTTGAGCGTTATGCGTTAAGCATACCGGTTTTGCGGCGAGTTGATACAGGCCAAGAATTGCACTGGCCATTTGATCAGCAAGCGGTTCTGCAGTTGCTTACATAATAATTTTATCACGTAAACGTTCAGCGGCTTCTTTGAGTGCACCAATCACACGTTCCTTATCGTAATTTTGGATATTGTTGGTGTCCAAATACATCGAGAATCCTGGTAACTCATGCTCAACATAGCTGCTGGTGGCGCCAAGATCGCGGCGAAAATCAACTACTTGGAATATTTGCACGGGGCGGGAGAAACCTTTCACGTTAATTTGACCTTTATCACGCGCCATGATCACATCTTTAGTCAGTGAGTAGGTTTCATTCGACATCAAAATCTCGCCTGACTCAGCTGCGCTTTCTAAGCGGCTGGCAAGGTTTACTTCGCGGCCGATGATGGTGTAATCCATGCGCGTGTCAGCACCGAAGTTACCGACCGTGCAATAACCAGTATTAACACCCATACGGATCTCTAGTGGCTTATCAATACCCTGTGCGCGCCATTGTTGGCGCAGTACTTTCATATGTTTGCGCATTGCGATTGCCATTGAGACTGCTGCAACAGCATCTTTCTTGGCGCCTTGGGTGTTAGGGTCACCAAAGAACACCATCACGCTATCGCCAATAAACTTATCAATGGTGCCGCCATACTTTAAGGCGATTTTTGACATTTCATTGAGATAGTTGTTAAGTAAATCTGTCAAAGCCTCAGCTTCGAGCTCTTCGGATAACTCAGTAAAGCCTTTAATGTCGGAAAAAAATACAGTTAATTTCTTGCGCTGGGTTTCAAGCTTAACCGTTCGTTTGCCGCTAAAAATCATTTGCCAAACTTGTGGGGAGAGATACTTGGCTAGGTTATGTGCTAAGCGCGCTGCTTTTTCTTGTTCACGCTTAATATCAAGTTGCACTTTTTCTAAATGAATACTTTGTAAGTTAACAAAGTAGGCGGTAATACAAATATACAAAGCTGCAAAAATAACACTGACCACCGAGACTAATAAAGGCGCTTCCAAGCTTACTGTCGGCTGTAACAGCCAGCCAGCCACACCCGCTGCGCACAATGAGCCAATCAACACGGGCAGCATCAGTCGTATGCCACCAACAATAAGAGTGCTAACCATAATAATTAATAGCCCCATTAAGGCTGGGATAATTGCAAAGCCAATTAGAGCAATGACTGTGCCGGTGTGTACTGAGTCTAAGAATAGTTGGCTAATATAAGTAAGTTTAGGATGGTGGTAGTTGAATCGTGAGCTAAAGAAATAAGCTATATGCGGATATAGTAAAGCGTAAGGTACAATCCACAATAGACTATACGAGAAAAAACTACTATAAGTGCCTGCAGCTATAATTGCGGCAATAAACATATAAGCTAAAACGCGTGAATAAAACTCTTGCAGTGGTGCATGAGTAATTATTCCAGCTGGTTTTTTTGCAGTGATAGCCTTCATCTAACAATGTTATCCCTAATAATCTAGTTATTATATTTTAGGAAGCACTGAATAATACAGACCTGACAATGCAGGCAATTATGCAGCGTTTCCTTTATGCCCTGCAGCATGAGTTGAGTGGTCATAATGTGGATGCCACTCATATCGGTAAAGCCTCAATTTAGTGAAGTTGTTGCAGCTTTTAGAGCCTACTCAAGCAGTTACAAATAAATATGCAATTAATAGTACCCTGTTTTTTTGAGGGACGCTAAAATATTGCCGCACCGGTCTTGGCCGGTATCATCTGGTTTATTCTTATCATGTCAGACAGCAATCCTTGCTTAGCCTGTGGCGCATGCTGCGCTTTTTTTCGTGTTTCTTTTTTCTGGGGTGAATGTGAATCGGCGGGCGGAACAGTGCCAGATAGTGCAGTCACTCCAATTAACTCAACCTATGTAGCGATGATTGGCACTGATCGTCAACCTGCCCGCTGTAGCGCGCTGATGGGTGATGTCGGGCAGGGCGTGCGCTGCACCATGTACGAGAAGCGTTCTTCCAGTTGCCAAGAGTTTCAAGCATCATGGGAAAATGGTGAGCATAATCCGTATTGTGATGCGGCGCGTGCTGCACATGGTTTGCCACCCTTAGATCCGCCAATCCAACCCAGCATCAGTCCTGATCGTGTTGCATAAGGGTTTTAAGAGACCTATGCATGCTACGAAAGCTGTAAAACCTAGTGTTTAGGTTGGTTATTAGCGTGAATTTGATTAATATCAGCAGCAACCTATTTGCATCTCTATGCAGCTCTCAATCAAACAGTTAGGGGGACACCATGGATGCGCTTGAACTTTTATTAAAGCGTGTATCAGTGCCACGCTTACAAGACCCTGCACCCACTGCCGAGCAACTTAATCTGATGTTGCGCGCGGCTTTGCGTGCACCGGATCACGGGCAAATTCGTCCGTGGCGCTTTGTTACTGTGCAAGGGGATGACCGTAAAGCTTTAGGCAAGTTATTCGTAGAGGGATTGCTTAGCACTACGCCTGAGGCAACCGTTGAGCTGATCGAGAAAACGCGCAACATGCCGATGCGAGCACCGCTGATTTTAATTGTCGTCGGCGTACTGCATGAGCATTTGACTGTTCCTGCACATGAGCAGCTGCTCGCAGCAGGTTGCGCTGCACATGGCATTTTATTAGCAGCGCATGCTCAGGGGGTCGGTGCTGTATGGCGTACGGGGGCGATGGCTGACATTGCGCATATTAAGCACGGTCTGGGTTTGCAAGAAAACGAGACAATTGTTGCGTACATGTACCTCGGCACGCCAATCAATAGCTTACGTAATCCACCTGCGGTTGATCCTGCGCCTTTGCTACGTGCTTGGCCTGAGCAGTAACTACTGAGTTAGTCAGTGATAGGCAATTGCACAGTGGCGATAAAGCCGCCTTGCGGATGATTACTCAAGTGTAATTGTCCACCATGTTGTTGCACCGCTCTTTTTGCAATCGCCAAGCCCAAACCATAACCAGGTTGTGCTTGGCCCGGCACACGAAAAAAAGTCTCGCCGAGTTTGTCGAGCCATTGCTCACTGACCCCTGGACCATGATCGCGAATACTGATGGTTAAGCCCTGCGTCTGCTGGTGCACATCTATTTCAATTGGTTGCCCAATAGGGTTAAAGCGCAAAGCATTGCGCAATAGGTTATCTAGTGCGCGCTGTAGACTGTCTGGCCAGCCGCTATAGCGACATTGTTGCGCGCCGGTGATGGTTATACTCTGCTCAGGCTGTAACAGCAGTGCGTCCTCACGCAGTTTGTTGAGTAACTGAGCGATATCAATCGGCTGTTTCGCTGTTTGTTGTTGATCAAAGCGCGCCAAGGCCAGTATTTCATTGATTAATCCGTCTAGGCGCTGACATTCGAGTTGTAAGCGTGGCCATAGCGCTTTCTGCTCCTCAGGCTCTGCTCGTTCGGCCAATGCTAAAGCAATTTGTAAGCGCGCTAGCGGTGAGCGCAGTTCATGGGAAACATCGCGCAGCAATTGCCGTTGGCTACTGATCAAACCTTGCAGACGCTGGCCCATTTGGTTGAAATCAAGGGCTAAGGTGCCAAGCTCATCGCGCCGAGTCGCCAGTTTCGCCAGTTGATGGTCCTGATAACTGGTGCGACCCAGATCATGTACTGCATCGCGTAAGCGATTAAGCGGCCGTGTAATTGAAATAGTCAGCAGTAAACTCATTAAAGTTAATACGCTCAGTGCGATGACTAGCGCACTAATCGGTCGCAAACCATCACTGCGTTGCCATGCGCCGAGTTCGCCATGGGGAATGCGGTAAACAAACAGATAGATTGCGCCTTGCTTGCCTGTTACTTCTTGGGTGATACGTCGCCACGGTAAGCGGTGCATACCGCGCTTGGCCTCCAAAGCTGCCGAGCGGGGCGAGATATCGCGCCCCAATGACAGACCATTTTCATCCAGAATTTGTGTTTCAATCCGGTAATGGTGCTTTTGCTGCTGCAATAAACGTTGCGCTTGTTGCCGTTGCCCCGATTCATGCAGTTGCAACCAGGTGCTAGCGAAGCTGTTTAAACTGGGGTGATGATTAAGAATCCAATCATCTTGATTGAACATACGCACTAATAAGTAGGTTAAAGCGCCAGTGACTATCAGTGCCAGCCAAAATGCGCCAAGAATTCGCCAAAACAATGAGCGCATAGTGTTGATCCTAATAAAAGCAGCGGCTCAGCTTATGCATGAACCGCTGCGGGATACTTCTGAGTTATTGAGTTGCACATTTACCCGATGGTTGATTCTGGCAATCTGCGCGAGAAGCTTTGCCAGCGCGATGCATTTTCTGCTTCTTGTGCATATTGTTTTGCATGGTACTGATTTTTTTGTCGAACTTTACTTGTTGCTCTGCATTTAACATACCACGCAGTTTGTCGTGATGAGCTTTACGCGCAGCTTGTTGTTGCGCTCGGTGCTGCTGCATTTCTTCTTGAAAGCTTGCACGCTGCTCTGTGCTGAGTTCAAGTTCATCAAACCAAGCACTTTGGCGCTGCTGCATCATGTGTTGACGCTCTTGCATACGCTGTTCTTGTTGCGCTGTTTTGCCAACTTGTGCCGGCGCTTCAGTTGCAGCAAAAACGCTAAAAGGAAGTAGGGCACTGAATAATAGGGCAGTTAATTTGATTCGCATGATGTTTCTCCTTAATAAGAGCCCCGATGTCTTCGGGATGGAACAAGTATGCCAAGATCAACGTCAACTGCGGTCAAGCTCATGTAAAGAATAGGTAAACTTTATGCGCTGTAGAAATAACCGCGTCCGCGCATAGCAATGATTCGAGGACGTGAATCAGCGTGCGCTCCGAGTTTACGTCGTAAATTACTGACATGCATATCTAAGCTGCGGTCATACAGGGTGAGCTTACGATCAAGCGCCAGTTGCGCCAGTTGTTGTTTGTCGATGGGCTCACCTGGTGTTGCCAGTAGCGCTTCAAGAATACGGCCTTCAGAGACGGTTAAGACAATGTCCGCTTGATCATTGATATTCACCACGCCGCGCGCGGGACTGTACTGCAAGTCGCCGAAGACGATATTGCTGGGCATACTGGGTAAACTAACGCTACGGCGCAATACCGCACGCAAACGTGCGGTTAACTCGCGTGGATCACAAGGCTTAGCCAGATAATCATCAGCGCCCAGTTCTAAACCAATAATACGGTCAGTGGGCTCACCGCGCGCAGAGAGCATCAGCACCGGTAGCTCAGCATACTCTTGACGTAATTTGCGCAACAATTCTAAACCATTGCCGTCCGGCAACATGACATCCAGAATCACCGCGTCAACCTGATGCCCTGCAGCTAAGTAAGCTTGTGCGCTAGCAGTGTCAAAACAGGCGTGCACGACAAAGCCTTCTTGACTGAGCCAATGGCTTAATAGCTCGCATAACTCTTGGTCGTCATCGATGAGTAAAATATTGCTCATAGCGCTTTAACAACTCCAACAGCTCTAGTGAGCCTCTTACTGCGGGAATACTTGCTTAAAAGGTTTCACCTGTACATCCGCATAAACACCCGCAGCGCAATACGGGTCAGCAGCGGCCCACTCTTGCGCCGCTTGTAAAGATGCAAACTCGGCAACAACCAAACTACCACTAAAACCAGCGGCACCTGGGTCGCTACTATCGATTGCTGGATGAGGACCAGCAAGGATTAAACGCGCGCTATCTTGCAGTGCTTGTAAGCGTTCTAGGTGAGCAGGGCGTGCAGCCAAGCGTAGCTCTAAGCTATTGGCATTATCAGTCGCAATAATTGCATAAAGCATGGTTATTCCTTATTTGGGTTAACTGGCGTGTCTTGCATGTAACGTGACAAGAATATCCCTTGGCCAATCAAAAACAGCACCGTCATTCCTAAGCTGCCAAACACTTTAAAGTCGACCCAGATTGACGGAAAGTTAAAGGCTACAAACAGATTCGATGTGCCTAAAAAGAGGAAGAAAATGATCCAAGCGATATTCAGCTTAGTCCAAATCTGATCAGGGAGACTAACGGCGTGGCCCATAATCCGTTTGATTAAAGGCTGCTCACCGATAAAATGACTACCAGCAAAGCCCAAAGCAAATAACCAGTTCACCACCGGTGCTTTCCACTTTAAAAAAGTTTCGCTGTGAAAGGCTAACGTCAGTCCACCAAAAAACAAACAACCCACTAAGGTAATCCATTGGCTTTTTTCTAAGCGGCGATGGGCTAAAAACAAGCTGCCGTAGACCAGCACCGAGCTGATCAGCAAGATTGCCGTGGCGCTAAAGATACCGCCGAACGAAATAACATGGCCTGCCAGCTCAATATCACGCGGTTCTAGCTTAAAGACGATAAAAAACAGCAGAAGAGGGATAAAATCGATGAATTGTTTCACAGTGCGCGCCATAACAGTAAGGAAACGGCATAATAGCAAACACAGCGGCTAGCGTAAGCATTGAAAATGGATATAGATCTACATTGTCACAGTACAGCATCTGACGGGGCTCTTGCGCCGCGTGAAGTTGTGTTGCGCGCACATCAGCAAGGTGTCGAAGTTTTATCGCTCACCGACCACGATACAACGGAAGGACTGATCGAGGCGCAGCAAGCAGCGCAAGAAGTGGGCATCAAACTCATCACCGGTATTGAAATGTCGTGTTTATGGGGTGGCGCCACCATCCACATCCTAGGTTACGACTTTGCTTTAGATGATCCGAGCTTATTAGCAGCAGTCAAAGATTTACATGAAGGGCGCTGGTTGCGCGCGCAAGAAATTGCAAAACGTCTTGCAGCAAAAGGCATGCCCGATGCTTTAGCAGGTGCGCAAGCCATTCAGGCGGCATTAGGCGACAGTTTAAATGCACCAGCACGTCCACACTTTGCTCAATACTTAGTGAGCGCTGGTCATGTACGCGATCATGCTGAAGCCTTTCGTAAATGGCTCGGTGCAGGCAAGATTGGCGATGTGAAGCAGCATTGGCCCTCTTTTGACGACACCATGGCCGTGTTGACTCAAGCTAAGGCATCGATCAGCTTGGCACATTTATATCATTATAATTTTACCCGTACTAAGCGCCGTCGTTTAGTGCAGGACTTTGTCAATGCTGGCGGCCATGCTATCGAAGTGGTCAATGGCATGCAGCCAGCCGAACAAGTCGGCACGCTATCGATTTTAGCCCGTGAATTTAATTTAAAAGTGACTGCAGGCAGTGATTTTCACCTGCCACAACAATGGTCAGAATTAGGCAAGTATCGAGCCATGCCAGACGATCTCACCCTCTTATTCGTCCATCAGTCCAATAACTCATTATAAGGACATCATTATGAAGTTTTTCCAGATTCATGCGGAAAACCCGCAAGAACGTTTAGTTAAACAAGCGGTGGAAGTGATTCGCAAAGGTGGCGTTATCATTTATCCCACTGACTCATCGTACGCATTGGGTTGCCGTTTAGGTGACAAAAGCGCATTGGAACGCATTCGCCGAATTCGTCGTTTGGATGACAAGCATAACTTCACTCTAATGTGCCGCGACCTGTCGGAGTTAGGTGTTTTTGCTAAAGTAAATACCACCGCCTTTCGCCTATTAAAAGCTTATACACCAGGGCCTTATACCTACATACTTAATGCAACACGTGAAGTGCCACGCATGCTGATGCATCCTAAACGTCGTACCATTGGTTTGCGCGTTCCAGGCCATCCGATTGCACAGGCGTTATTAGCAGAACTGGCTGAGCCACTGATGAGCGTGACGCTGATTCTGCCTGATGCGACTGAGCCGCTGAGTGATCCTTACGAGATTCGTGACCTGCTAGAAAGCCAAGTTGATTTGATTATTGATGGCGGTTATGGCGGCATTGAAGCCTCTACCGTTGTTAGTTTTGTTGATGAAGAACCCGAAGTGCTGCGTATTGGCTGCGGTGATCCTGAACCTTTCCAGTCGCGTTGATAGCTGTACATGTCTAATCCGTCAGCACCAAGTGTTTCGACAATAGAGCAGGGCGTCGATGTAGTGCCTGCGCAAGCTCTGCAACTGCCTTTAGCGCTGGTGTATGGCGAAGCGATGACCGCTTTGCCTATGGATTTGTATATTCCACCTGATGCTTTAGAAGTGATCTTGGAAGCTTTTGAAGGGCCACTGGATTTACTGCTGTATCTGATCCGCAAAGAAAACATCGATATTCTTGATATTCAAGTCGCGCAAATCACCCATCAATACATGGGTTATGTCGAGCTAATGAAAGCGGTGCGCTTGGAATTGGCCGCTGAATACCTAGTGATGGCCGCCATGCTGGCTGAAATTAAGTCGCGCATGCTGTTACCGCGTAGCCGCCACAGTGCTGCCGATGAAGAAGATGATCCGCGCGCTGAGTTGATTCGTCGCCTGCAAGAATACGAGCGGATTAAAACCGCAGCAGAAGACTTAGATGAAATCCCACGCTTAGGCCGCGATGTGTTTATTGCAAAGGCTGTGGCACCGGATGCGCGCAGCCGTCGTTTAGTACCTGATGTGGCTTTTGCAGAGGTGTTATTGGCCATGGCTGAAGTGTTACGCCGCGCCAATATGTTTGAAAGCCACCAAATTAGCCGTGAAACCTTATCCACCCGTGAGCGTATGAGCTTGGTACTAGAAGCCTTGCGAGATGGCAGCTTTGTGCCCTTTGCGCGCTTATTTAGCATAAAAGAAGGGCGTTTAGGGGTGGTGGTGACCTTTATGGCGATTTTGGAACTGGTAAAAGAGTCGTTAATTGAACTGGTTCAGAATGAGCCTTATAGCGAAATCCATGTACGGACTAAGCAGCATGAATGAGCTGGATTTTGATGATGTAGTGCAATTTTCTTTAGTGCTGGAAGCCTTGTTGTTGGCCGCTGCCAAGCCCTTAAGCCTAGAGCGCTTAACCGAGTTATTTGATGAAGAAGCGCGTCCGAGCAGCAGTCAATTAAAAGCCGCACTGGCCAAACTGGCTGAAGATGTGGCGACACGCAGTTATCAACTGACTGAAGTCGCTTCTGGATACCGCTTACAAGTGCGCTCTGCATACAGCGCTTGGGTTGGACGCTTATGGGAGGAGCGCCCACAGCGATATTCTCGCGCCATGCTCGAAACTTTGGCGCTGATCGCTTACCGCCAGCCCATCACACGTGGTGAAATTGAAGATGTGCGCGGTGTGGCAGTCAACACGCAAATTATCAAAACGCTCTTAGAGCGCGAATGGATACGCGTGGTTGGTTATAAAGATGTGCCGGGTAAGCCGGCCATGTTAGCCACCACCAAAGTGTTCCTCGATTATTTCAATCTGCGCGGACTCGATGAGCTACCAAATCTCGCTGAGTTAAAAGGCTTACAACCAGAACCAGAAGATGATCTGCAGCAAAGCGTACAAGCACAGGTTGCGACTACAGCCGAAACCTCAAAAAACGCAGAGCCTGAAGATAACAACATCACTTTTAGTTCGTTACTCGCTGAGTTGGACGACATGGAGCAAGGCTTGAAAACAGAGTTTACCGATCAGCCGTTAGAGCTGAGCATTGATAAACCTGAGGCTGAAGCACTAGAGGTTGATCAAATTGCAGTTAAAGAGTAATTATAGGAACTACGTTTAAAATGCCATAATCAATATTATGTTAAATTGGTTATATTGATATGGTGCTACACAGTCATAATCAATCAACTATGACTCTGCTGCGCAATGCCGCATACCTCGATCAGTAGCAACATGCTAAATTAGCTGATCTAGACAAATATCAAGATTAGCTCATTACTCGGAGGCTTCATGCGCTTAACTGCCCTTACCGCAAGCGTGTTCGCACTAACACTTGGCGTTGCTGCTGCAACTTCTGCAGAACAGCAAGAAATGGATCATCCGCACTCAGCTAGCGCAACCCAGCAAACGGCTCTTGTGGTTAAGTCGGCTTGGTCGCGTGAGCTACCACCTAGCGCGCCAGTTGGCGCAGCCTTCTTAAGCTTATCTAATCATGCTGACCAAGCTGATCGATTGCTGAGCGCTGAAAGCTCAATTGCCGAAGTGACAGAGTTGCATGCGCACGTGCATGAAGGCGACGTGATGCGCATGGTAAAAGTCGATGGTATTGATATTCCTGCGCATAGCGACCTGACTCTTGAGCCAGGTGGTTATCACATCATGTTGATTAATCTGCATAAGCCTCTAGTTGCAGGCCAGAGCCTGCCACTGACGTTGCATTTTGAACATGCCGGCCAAGTGGATGTCACTGTGCAAATTAACAGTAGCGATGCTGGCACTTCTGCCGCAGCGCCAGAGATGGATCATTCTCAGCATAGCCAACACTGATACAGTGTTGCTTGCTAGGTGATATGCAAAACGGCGCATACTCTGCGCCGTTTTAATGACTCGCACTGCTGAGTTAAGCGCTCGGTGTGCGCATGGTGACAAACTCTTCTGCAGCCGTTGGATGAATGCCGATGGTGTCATCAAACACTTGCTTGGTTGCCCCCGCTTTGAGTGCGACGGCAATCCCCTGCATCAACTCCCCCGCATCTGGCCCCACCATATGACAGCCTAGAACCCGGTCAGTTTTTTCATCAACAATCAGCTTCATAAAGATACGTTCTTGCTGCTCTGACAAGCTGAGCTTCATCGGTCTAAAGCTGCTTTTGAATATCTGCACAGCAAAGCCATCTGCCCTTGCCTGATCTTCGCTGAGGCCGACAGTGGCAATGTTAGGCAGACTAAAGACAGCGGTAGGAATTAAATTGTAATCGACAGGACGATATTCTTCTTTGCGGAATAAACGTCGCGCCACAGCCATACCTTCAGCTAAGGCGACTGGCGTCAGCTGCATGCCTCCGGTGACGTCGCCAATGGCTAAAATGCTACTTTCTGAGGTTTGGTATAGCTCATTAACGGCAATGTGGCCTTGCTTGTCCAGCTTAACATTGACGTTTTCTAAGCCTAAATTATCCAGCATCGGACGGCGACCAGTAGCATAAAAGACGCAGTCCACTTCAGTGGTTTGACCGTCTTTAAACGTGATTAATAAACTCTTATCTGCTTGTTTATCAATGCTTTGCACATCGCAGTTAAAGCGTAAGGTCATATCTTTTTTCAACAACTCTTGCTGCAAATGCTCGCGTACATCTTGATCAAAGCCACGTAAGAACAGATCACCACGATAGGCGAGCTGCGTCTCTGAACCGAGGCCATGAAACACTGAAGCAAACTCCACGGCAATATAACCACCACCAACAACTAAGACACGCTTAGGCTGCTCTGGCAAAAAGAACACTTGATTGGAGTCAGTCACGTGTTCACGGCCTGGAATATCCGGCACCTGCGGCCAGCCGCCAACGGCAATAAGAATGTGCTCAGCGCTGTATTGTTGCCCGTTAACCTCAACCGTATGTGCATCGACGAGTTTTGCGTGACCGTTGAGTAGGTTTACGCCACTGTTAACTAGTAGTTTTTCGTAAATACCATTTAAACGCTCAATCTCAGTGTTTTTATTGCTAATCAGTGTCGACCAGTCAAAGCTCTTAGCTTCTACGTCCCAGCCAAAACTGCGGCTCAGCTGAAAGTCATCATGAAAATGTGCCGCGTAAACCATCAGTTTTTTCGGCACACAACCTACGTTGACACAAGTGCCGCCTAAATAGCGGCTTTCCGCTACGGCTACACGTGCACCAAATGAAGCGGCAAAACGAGCAGCGCGTACACCCCCTGAACCGGCACCGATGACAAACAAATCAAAATCATAGGACATACAACATTCTCCAATTCAGGTGGTTAATACGTTTTTAGTAAGATTTATTGACCTTCTTTATAAAGGTTCTCATAACAATAGTTCGTAGCATCAATGTAGCCTTCAACGCTACCACAATCAAAACGCTGGCCTTTAAACTTATACGCCATTACACAGCCTTGCTGCGCTTGTTTCATGAGCGCGTCAGTGATCTGAATTTCGCCGCCTTTACCGGGCTCGGTTTTGGCAATCAGATCAAAAATATCAGGGGTTAAAATATAACGACCAATAATCGCAAGATTAGACGGTGCATCTTTAGGTTGGGGCTTTTCAACCATCGAGTGTACGCGGTAAATATCTTCACGGATCATTTCACCAGCAATCACACCGTACTTTGCCGTGTCTGCCATGGGCACTTCCTGAATGGCGACAATGGAGCAACGAAACTGATTGTACAGTTTGATCATTTGTTGCAAAACACCATCGCCTTCGGGATTGATACACAAGTCATCAGCGAGCACGACGGCAAAGGCCTCATCACCAATTAAGGTGCGGCCAGTGAGGATTGCATGCCCTAACCCTTTCATTTCAATTTGGCGGGTATAAGAAAAGCTGCATTGGGTAATAAGGTTTCTAACCCCGGTCAGGTATTGTTCTTTATCAGTCCCTTGAATCTGCTGCTCCATTTCATAACTGATATCAAAATGGTCTTCAATTGCCCGCTTGTTGCGCCCCGTCACTACAGCGATTTCGTGCAGCCCCGCCTCAAGCGCCTCCTCAACACCGTATTGAATCAACGGCTTGTTAACGATGGGCAGCATTTCTTTGGGCATGGCTTTGGTTGCCGGTAAAAAGCGTGTGCCGTAGCCTGCTGCAGGGAATAAACACTTCTTAATCATGACAGATCCTTTTGCTATGTGGATGCGTGAACAGGCTATAAATGTTTGCTGGCCAGCATATGAATAAAGTCGGAGTTGTAAAAAAGGCCCTATTGTAAACCAATAGAGCCTTCATTTGCTGTGTATCTGATCCGTATCTTAGTCGTTACTGGTCACACCAAGGATGTGTAGCAGGCTTAAAAACAGATTGTAGATAGACACATACAGTGTAATGGTCGCCATGATGTAGTTGCGCTCGCCGCCATTAATGATGGAGCTGGTTTGCACGAGAATCATAGCCGATGAAAACAGTACAAAACCTGCACTGACGGCCAGCTGTAAGCCTGAAATATCAAAAATAAAGCCGGCAATTATCGCTGCAAGTAAAACAAAGAAGCCTACGGTAATAAAGCCGTTTAAAAAGCTCATATCTTTACGGGTAATCAGCACATAGCCTGATAGACCCGCAAACACAAAAGCTGTCATCGCAAAAGCTGAGCTGATGACACTGCCACCATTGGGCATACTCAAGTACATGTTTAAAATGGGGCCCAAGGTATAGCCCATAAAGCCAGTTAGCGCAAAGGTGGTCAGTAAGCCCCAGCCTGAGTTACGCAGTTTCATTGTTAAAAAAAACAAACCATAAAAACCAACCAGGGTCAGCATAATGCCTGGGTGCGGCATATTCATTTGTTGTGAAATATAGGCCACTAAACCACTGAAGGCTAAGGTTAGAGCGAGTAAGCCGTAAGTATTACGTAATACAGCGCTGCTTTCTATTGCTGTGGCAGTGGCTTGCTCTAACGAGTAATTCTGTTGTTCACGCATTTTAAACTCCTGAAATAAGTGTGCCGCGAGTCATCATAGCAACAAATTCAATAAATTAGCGGAAATAGTTTGACAGTAAAAAATAATGCGCTATTATGAGCGCCGTTGAAAGGGAGGAGTGGCCGAGTGGTTGAAGGCAACGGTCTTGAAAACCGTCGATGGGCGACTATCCGTGAGTTCGAATCTCACCTCCTCCGCCAAATTTAAAACTAAACCCTTGATTTTCAAGGGTTTTTTTTCGCCTGTCATTTATTACAGATTCCGCGCTAGACAACAGTTCAGCGCTTATTTATCTTTACACACAGGTATATGGAAACCGTAGTACGCCAAAGACTCAGCTAAATTAATATAGGTAAAGGATGATGCGTAAGATTGTAGGGTTGTTGCGCTTTATCTCATTAGCTTCGCTGGGTTTGCTGTTTAATGGCATAGCGGCTTATTTGATTTTTAATCCCAACCCTGAATCTCTTGCTCTGAGTTGGCTCGCTGTCGTTGTCTGTGCGCCGCTAGGCCTAAATGCTTGGTATTGCTTATCCACGGGCAAACAGGCGTGGCTGACACGCTTAGGACCTTTTCCGTAGCTGCCCTGCTCTTACGCTTTTTAAAGATTCTGCAGCTCAGTTCTATGTAGAAAGACGTATTAGCATTCTGCTAACGTTGCAGCGGTAAAGGCTGATGCCGCTTTGGATAGGTTCGGTTTGCACAAAAACTGCGCACTTCCCCGTCAGCAAAGCGTGCTTCAACGTTATAGCCTTTATTTAGAGGATGATTCAGCGCGACCAGGCGCTGCTCGCTAGGCTTTATTTGTAGCAGTAAAATATTGGATTGGCTCAGCCCAAAGCCGAACTCAAAACGAACAGACTCGAGCATGATGCTATCGTTATTGTGTACCGTCACATACAAAATATCGGCCTCTTGATGCTCGGCAAACAGCAGCCAACCGAGCGCTAGGCCAAGAATAAGAAATAAAGCTTTGAGTGAACGCAGCGCATCAATAAAGCGATCAATCCACATGACAGCCGTCCACTTGTTTGCTGCAAGATACAATCATCATACACTTACACTTCTGATGAAGTGATATGAATCTATCTGTATCAACTTGGACGTGCTAGACAGGCGGCTCTAAATTGGCGATGCCAAACGGGATATGCACCGACGGTAAGCGTGCCGAGGCCGGTTCGAGATGCAGTTTTTGATCATCGAAAAAGATATGTGGACGCATAATATCGAGCACTTTTGCTTTTTCTACGCCACCCATAAAAAAAGCTTCATTCACGTCAATGCCCCAGTGCCGCATGGTGTTGATCACACGCTTGTGTGCAGGTGCATTGCGCGCGGTCACGATGGAAACACGCAGGATCGGCTCGTAGCTTGGATCTTGCAGTTTTTTCTGCGCCTCCATGGCTTGAATATCAGCGATACGCTTTAAGAAGGGTTTTAACGGCCCAGGCGTGTGCGGAATGTCCTCACGCGAGGTTTCGTGCTGGTGGAAGTCGCCAAGGCTCTGTGTGGTTTTGTAGACGGTTTCTGCTTCATCGTCAGCCAAGACACCGTCAAAGTCGAAAGCAATGCGCAGTTGCGCGTCATTGCTGTCATCTTCAATTTCACCTTTGAGTATCTGCCCTGCTGGGTAGCCTTCAGCCACTGCGCGCTTTACGTCATTCGCATTGGCCGATAAAAACAATTCAATGTCAAACGCTGGAATATACAGATGCGGTGATTTGCCCTGCATAAAAACGGCGCGAGTAATAGGTAAATCATAATACTGAATAGAGTTCATCACCCGTAAGCCAGTATCTGGGTCATTACGTGATAATAAAATAACTTCAACCGGTGGATTCTCAGGATTGAGTTGGTTGAGTGAGAGTAAGCGGCGAATAAATGGGAACGCCACACCACGAGCCAGTGGCTGATCTTGGTTGTCACGTTGATAGTCGCGATAGATGTGCTCACCCGCTTGTCGGAAGACTTGATCAGAAGCGGTTAAATCAAATAAGGCGCTGGAAGCTAAGCCAATCACCAAGCGACTACTGAGGTCAAACGCCATACTGAACTACCTATGCGAAGATTTTAAATCGTAACGCAGCTCAGTATAGCGGTTAAACTCGGTAGCAGAACAACTCTGCTACCGTCAGTACTGCAGCCTTAGCCAGCCAAATTATTAGGCTTTATTAGGCTGCAGAAGCGTTCGCGCTGTTTAGACTGGCCTGTATATTCCAGGCATCGACTAGGAGTCTGCTTTCCAGCCCCATAGATGCATGGCTTGCCTGATCTAAGACGTCACGACTGTGACTGATTGCATTGATTTGCGCTGTAATGAAGCGCCCCATTGTTTTGAATACTTTTAGGTTATCCATACCCTTACCTCTTTTTTTATAATATGAGCACAGCTTGCGCTGTAAAGTCTCCCGAAAACGAGACCAAGCAAAATAGACTTATTGTAAAAGTAGGTGGTTTGCAGAAATACAGCAGCACTGATGAACAGTGATCGGTATTGACCGAAAGTTTTCTTGGCGAAAAAAGGCGGTGTCGCACTTGGATGTTGTAAGAGACAAAGCTCTACAGCGTATCGATGGTGTTCTCTCTGTACCACGCCACTCAAATTGTCGTTTGAGTCGGGATAGGTGGGTGAATATACAGGAGTTGAGCTGGATTAGCAAATCGCATGCCATGCTGCCAGTTTTATCAGCTCAATTCAGTCCCCTCGCCGGCAAAACCCAGTGAATGCTGTGGATTGCGGGCGAGGAACGTCTGTCACGCATGACTCGGCTGACGTTTATAACAAAGCCAAGCTGTAGCTGAGAATGATCCGATTATCATCGAGGTCTTTAAAAATATTTGAGCGTACGGTGGCATTCCTCCAGCGCAGACTAAAGTTTTTCAAAGCACCTTCTTGGAATGCATACGTAATATCTAAGTCGCGCTCCCACTCTCGCCCTTCATTACGGCCAGCCCCTAGATCAGCGCCTGTACCTTTAACAAAACGGTTAAATACAGTTAAACCTGGGATGCCCCATCCGGCAAAATTGTAGTCATGGCGCACTTGCCAAGACATTTCATCTTTAGCGGCAAAGTCGCGATTGGTTACATAGTTAACCAAGAAAGGATCAGCACCATTGATATAAGCAAAGCCTGTATTACCGGTCATTTTCTGATAGCTCAAGCCCAGCTTATTAAAGCCAAAGCTGTAGGTTGTCATGCCCGAAAATGATTTGTTATCAACGTTAAACGCGCCATCATTGCTTGAGCGGGAAAAGCGTAGATCGGTTTTCAGCGAACGCTTATCGCCCAAAGGCAGAACGTGGATAACATCAATCACATGTTGTTTATACAAATCTTCTAAACGACCGAAGCTATAGCCGGTGGCGAGCGAGTCATTCCACTTGTAATTCAGGTTAGCCAAGTCAAATACGTTACTGCTGTAGTTTTTATTGTTTTTACCATTCAAGGCTGTGTTGCTTGTTTTATCGATTAAGCCTTTGCCTAACACGTTCATTTGCATCCGCTCATGGTTTGTCGATGAGCGATGATTGACGCGATCAATATGGCCTAAACGTGCAGTTAAACCTTTGATGTCTTGCGATGTGAGTACACCACCGGTAAATATCTGTGGCAGCAAACGGCCCTCTAGGTTGCTTTGTACAACAGGTAAGCGCGGCATAAGCGTACCAACTTGCAATACGGTGTGAGAGATTTTTGCTTTGACTGTGCCGCCGAGCTTAGCAAAGTTGTCCACCGACTTGCCGTTGCTGTGCATCGGAAATGAGTCAGGTGTACGATTGGGTCCTGAATCAAGCTTAATACCGGTCGCAGCATAGACATCTAGACCTAAGCCTAGCGTGCCTTCAGTAAAGCCTGACTCGTATCGCAAAATAATGCCTTGCGACCACTCATCATTGGTTTTGTTGGCATCGGAGTTCAGGTCATGGCGTGTATCTTGGTTCATGTAGAGATTGCGAAAGCTCAAGCGGGCTTTGCTGTCTTGAATAAAGTCTGCTGCTGCAAGAGATGGTAAAACCAATAAGAGACTGCTCGCAGCGGCCACACTAATAGCGCGCTAATGGTGAAACATTCATACTCTGTCCTTTTAAACAAAGGCCATGAGCGCGCGCAAAAGCACCCTCATGGCTTGCACTCATTCAATATTTATTCAGCGGTGAAGGTGCGTGCGCGCACTGTGTCAGGCTTTAAGAAGTCTTTACGGCCGACATTGTCATGATCACCGAGCAGACGCCCTTTTACTTCGAGGCCATAACTGCTGTGCTTGTGGAACGTCTCGAGATACTGCTCACGTGTTTGTTTGACGTTACCCGTGTAGCGCGGGTCTTGCGGACGCTCTTGACTGTCGATGTAATAGGCTACATCCCAAGCGGCTTGATCACTTAGGCTGTTAGGGCGACCCAGGGGCATGTTGTGCTTAATAAATGAGGCTAAAGTAAAGTGGCGAATAATACCTGCCCCCCAGTTATATGAGTCATCGCCCCAAACCGGAGGAAACACGATGTGCCCGTTTTCGACTAAGCCCGAGCCATCTTGCGCGTGACACACACTGCAATTTTCTGCATAAACTTTAGCGCCGCGATCGTAGTCCATTTTTTGCGCCGGTTCAGCGAGCTTTGGGTAGCCGCGTCCGTACATCTTATCGCCGGGCTGAAACATCGGTACCCCTTTCGCCAACCACTGATGATAAGCCGTCAATGCCAACATATCATCGCTACCATACGCCGGAGGCTTACCATTCATTGAGTAAGTAAAGCAGCCGGCAATCCGCTCTTCTAAGTTGTTCACATGATCGTTTTTAGGGCGATAAGCAGGCAAAGTCACCGCCGCCGGCCACACTGGACCAGCAAAAGGTAGACGTCCTTCGCCCATGTGGCAGCTGTTGCAATTCATATTGTTGAATACGTTTTTGTCGCGCAATTGTTGCGTATTAATAAAAAGATCATGGCCGCGACGAATCACACGTTTCAACTCAGGATGAAAATCACTCTTTTCCAGATCCTCCATGGTTGGCGGCACATGCACGTACTCACCCTCGGTCGGCTCTGGATTATTCAGCGCAAAACGTTGTTCGGCCTGCACCGTAAAGCTAAATACGCTGGCAGCAATGGTAAGCGTTAGACTGTTAAGCAGGAGATGTTTAGAGGTTTTCATTTTTGTTCTCCCTTACGCTGCGCCGGCTGGCGTGATAACCACTGCGATACAGCGCGAATATCTTTATCATTCATCCGCTCTGCGATGGCGAGCATTAAATGCTGCGGGTCATTAGCACGTTTGCCAGACTGCCATGCATACAATTGATCAGCGATATAGCCCGCATGTTGGCCTGCCAGTCTGGGAAAGGTAGAGCCCGCCCCTAAGTTATCAGGGCCATGACAGGTGGAGCACGGCACGATATAACGATCCCAATCGCCTTGCGTGGCCAGCTTTTCACCATGCGCCAGTTCTTCTGCTGTGGCATCCGGGTCACCCTGGCCTTGGGTCGCAGGCAACTGGCTGTAATACAACGAAACATCTTTATATTGCTGGTCATTCAGCATATTTAGAAAAGGCATCATGGTTGGGCTGTTACGCGAACCCTCCGTCACATCCTTTTTTTGCTTGTATAAATACTCAGCGTTTAAACCGGCAATGCTTGGCCACGATTCACCTCCTGGAATATTCATCCCACCACCATCGGCTTGGTGACAAGCGGCGCACATTACTGCGGCTTGTTTGCCGGCTTGGGCATCGCCGTCTAATCCGTAGGCCGAACTTACCGACAGACCTAGCGTTGCAGCAACCAGTATTGCTTGATGAATTTTTTTCATTTTCATCTATTTCCCTTATAGAATCTAAAATATAAAGCTCTAAATCGATAATTGACCAATATCAATATATTTTGTAAGGTCATAAAAAACCCCAGATTTATCTGGGGTTCTGGTCATTGCATAGACTTAAGCTCAGTGCATTGCGCGCAACACCGCCTGCTGTAAACCACTGCTGCGTTCAACTTTACGGCACACACTTGCAGCAAAAATACCCGGCTGGCTCTCAATTAAAGTGAATTTATTTCGTGCTCGAGTTATACCGGTATAAAGCAACTCTTTACTCAAAACCGGATTTAGACGTTCAGGCAACACCAATGCCGTGTGAGTAAACTCAGAGCCCTGTGATTTATGCACAGTCATCGCAAAAACGGTCTCTACCGAAGTTAGGCGACTGGGCAAAACAAAGCGCACGCCACCTTGGCCATCATTGCGCGGGAAGGCTACACGCAACACTTGCGCTTGTTGCATGGTGGTAGCGCTTTCATCATTAGGCAGCATTAATGCGATACCGATGTCACCATTCATCAAGCCCAAAGCGTAATCGTTTTGGGTCACCAATACCGGGCGGCCCTCATACCAGCCCTGCGTGTCACTGATCAATTGTTGATTGCACAGCAGATTGGCCACACGTTGATTTAAGCCTTCAACCCCAAACGGGCCCTTGCGCAATGCACTGAGCAAGCGAAACTGATCAAAAGCGTGTAACACGCTGCTGGCCCACTCTTGCCAGCATGGTTGTTCCAGAGTCTGCTGCGCAGCGGGGCGTTGACTCTGTAAAACCTCGAGATAATAACCGTAGCCGACGATTTCGTTCGATGCATGCTTCGTGCTTGAGCCTGTCAGCAATAATCGATCAAACAGCGCCGCGCTGTCTTGCTGCAAAGACAGATAGCATACGTCTTGGCCTGCTGTTTTGAGTAATTGCTGGGCGTGCTGTTGCTCGCCTTGATTGACCGCTCGCGCCAACTGGCCAATCCCTGACTCACTGCCAAAACGATGTGAGTGACGCAGCATGACTGTGCGTTGTGCGAGCGGGTGGTGCTTAGCATGGCCAACAGTCCAGCTGTCAGCATGGAGCTTTTCTTGGCACAGCGTCTCCAATTGCTGATGTGTGGCTGGGCTGTAATAACCCAACTGTGCATCTGCACATAAATCCCCCAGCACTGAGCCCGCCTCAACTGAAGCGAGCTGATCTTTATCGCCCAGTAGAATTAAACGTGCATGCGCCGGTAAGGCTTGCAACACGTTGTACATCATTTCCAAATCGATCATCGAAGCTTCATCGATTACCAGCACATCGAGCACCAGAGGATTGCTGTTGTTGTGCCGAAAGTGTCGAGTATTGGGTAAGCTGCCCAGCAATCGGTGCAGCGTGGACACCTCGCAGGGTATGTTCTGTTTAACCCGATCGCTGACCGGTAGCGAGGCGATCTGCTGACCGATTGATTCTGTTAAACGTGTGGCTGCTTTGCCAGTAGGTGCCGCCAGTTGCATGCGCAAAGCATGACCGGTGTCTAATGCCGACTCTTGGAGCAACGCCAATAAGCGCACCACAGTCGTGGTTTTGCCGGTACCAGGACCGCCAGTAATGAGGGTTAACTGCCCTTGCGCGGCCATCGCACAGGCAACTTTTTGCCAATTGGTTTGGCGCACACTGGATTCCAATACAGGCTGCTCAAACATCTCGGCTAAACGCGTCGAAAAACCAGCGGACAACGGCAGCGCAGCATCAATACGCTGAGCTAAATAAGCGGCAACGCTGTTTTCATATTGCCAGTATCGTTGCAAATACAGGCGTTGATTCACCAGCACCAAAGGTGTCACTGCTGCGCTGGTATCACTGCGCACCAAGCGACTGCGTGCCAAACTGGCCAGCCAATCGCTTAAGCAGATTGCGCCAATCTGCTGAGAAGGCAAATCGTCACTGTGCTCGGCCACCTGCCCCTCAGGCG
Source organism: Pseudomonas sp. (assembly GCA_048266525.1). Taxonomy (GTDB): domain Bacteria; phylum Pseudomonadota; class Gammaproteobacteria; order Pseudomonadales; family Pseudomonadaceae; genus Denitrificimonas. Next base: position 271,737 of record JBLWZG010000001.1, on the reverse strand, counting down.
GTATCAACAAGCTCAGATTCGGCGCGTTCAGTAAGCCTTGTAGATCAAGGCAAATATGCCCATGTCCCAGCTGATGACTGGCTAAGCCGGCGGCTAGCAGCACTAAGGGTTCAGCGTCTGGGTCTAATTGGGCCAGCAGCTTAACCAGCGCCACATCCAAGGCGCGTAACCAGTTGAGTGATTGCCAACGGCTGAGTAACTCAAGCACAGCGCTACGATTGTCTAGCGGGTTACGATGGGGATTTAGTATGGAGCTTATCCCCGATTTGCCAGTGAAGGATTCAGCCTCATCAGCAAACAGTTGTCCTTGCTCAATCATTTATAGGCCCTCTGCTGGTTGAGCTTGAAATAACCGATCCAATGTTTCAATCAACGCATAGGCCGGTCGTATCTGATGCAAGCCTTGACTGTCGCTGTGCGCGCCGCGCAAAAACATATAAACCACTCCGCCAATGTGCGTGTCATAGTCGTAGTCTGGGATGCGCAGTTTGAGTAAGCGGTGCAGCGCCAATACGTACAACACATATTGCAAGTCATAGCGGTGACTCAAAACACAGGCGTTGATCGCAGCGCTGCTGTAATCCTGGCTAGCACTGCCCAACCAGTTGGACTTGTAATCAATCACGTAATAGCGACCGCCATGCTCCAGCACCAGATCAATAAAGCCTTTAAACATCCCGTTTAATCGCTCGCGCTCTAAGAAAGGTCGTTCAGCACCGGGTAAGATAAAGTTGCGCACCTGCTGATCAAGCTGCTGCGTATCGACATTGTGCGAGGCGAACCAAAACTCCATTTCCGCTTGGTAATGCTGCAACTGGGTAAACACTAGGGGTTGCCCCATGTCCAGAGTAAAAGCGCGCTGCAGGTAATCACTCAACCAAGGCCAAAGCAGCTCACTGTGGGCTGCAAAACCGTAAGAGGCACAGCGTGCCTGGATCAGTTGTTGCGCTTTTTCTGGCTGCTCAAGCACTGCGGCAAAGCCTTGCTCGGCGGCCCATTCAAAGAGGCCATGCAAAAATGTACCGGGTTTAGCGCCGCGTGGAAAACTGTGCAGGCTGCCAGGTTCGTGATCAATGCTTTGGTTCAAGGGCGCAATTAGGTTTGTCTCGTAATGTTCGTCATCACTAATGTTTTGTGCAAAAGGACTGTGCGGAGCGAGGTCCTCGACACGTTCCCTCACCTGTTGTTGCGTTGCGCTCTGTTGCGCGCTCAAGCGCAAAGCACTGTATGAAGCAATCCACCAGTGCTCGCGAGTACGCCGCTGGGCAATACGCCAGTGCGGGCTAAAAGCCACATCCTGCGTGTTGGCGCAGGTCTCAGTGGCGGGTGGCGCTGGGCAAACATGACTAACAAGGGCTACAGGCACAGCAACCGGTGAGGCTTGGATGGCTTGATGGTAGCTGTCAAACCAGCTGCTTAAAGCGGTGCTACTGCTCAATGGTTGTGCATTATTGAGCAGATAAGCAATGGCGCTTTGATGCAATACAGAGGCTTTACCTTGGCCTTTTTTTAAGTCGGCCATGCCAATCCAGCATGCATGCCGTGCACGAGTTAAGGCGACGTACAGTAAGCGCAGGTCCTCACCTAGGCGCTCATGCTCTGCTTGCTCCAGATGTGCTGCGCTTGCATGCAAAATCAGTTCACGGCGGTGTTCTTGTTGCAGCAGAAAAGGTTTTTTACCGTCTTGCGCACGAAAACCACAGATAAAGGGCAAGAACACCAAGGGGTATTCTAAGCCCTTAGATTTATGGATGGTCACCACACGCACCAATGATTCATCGCTCTCTAAGCGTAAAACCTGTTCTTGTGCACTGTCAGCCTGACCGGCGCAGGCGTTTTGTAAATATCGAATCAAGGCAAACTCGCCATCCAGCTCACGGCCTGCCTGTTGCAGCAGTTCAGCTAAATGCAATAGGTTGGTCAATGCCCTCTCACCATCAGGACGCTGCACAAGGCGTTGTGGCAATTCAAAATCATGCATTATTTGCCGTAACATCGGCAGCACACCTTGCTTACGCCAACGCTCCAAGTACGCTGTGAACTGCAAAACGTAACGTTCCCAAAGCAACTCATCTTGATTGATGTGTTCCAGCTCACTTAAAGGCAAAGCAAAGGTACTGCTGGCCAACGCTGCTTTTAATGTGCGCGAGTTATCGGCACTGACACAGGCTAACAGCCAACTCAACACGTCCTGTGCTTCTTGGCTGTCAAACACTGAATCTTTATCGGATAAATACACACTGCGCACATTGCGTTGTGCTAGATGCTTACGGATCGCTTGCGACTCGGTAAAGTCACGCACCAATACAGCGATATCCTTGGGTTGCAAGGCTTGCAAGTCGCCTTGCGGGGTTTTAAAACCGGCTTTGTGCTGTTGGGCCAAGTTGAGTAACCGAACAATCTCTGTCGCACTGGATTGAGCCATCGCTTCGATGTATTGATTGCGCGAAACAGGCTCCTCAGACTCAAGCAGCCACGCATTTAGAGCCGGTGCAAGTTGCTGATCCACCCACCACTGTTCCTTACGATCGTGCGCCTGCACCGGTAAAAACGGCAGATCATTGGTTTTTTGCTGTTTAAATAAAAATGCTCCGCGGCTGTCAGGACGCTGCTCAGCAAGATCAAACAACTGATTAACTGCCTCAACCATCGCCACGCTGGAGCGATAATTGGTATCCAAATTGTAATGGCGGCCAGTTGTGGCACGCCGCGCATACAAATAGGTATGAATATCCGCACCGCGAAAACTGTAGATGGCTTGTTTGGGGTCGCCAATTAAAAACAATCCGCAATCACTGCGGTTGTCGGCAATGGTGTAAATGCTATCAAAAATACGGTATTGCAAAGGGTCGGTGTCTTGGAACTCATCAATCATCGCCACAGGAAATTGTAGACGAATCACCTCAGCCAAACGCTTACCGCTCGGGCCTTGTAGGGCCTGATCAAGGCGTGTCAGCATGTCGTCAAAACCCATTTCCGCACGCTGCTGCTTTTCCAGATTAAAACGCTGTTTAATCCATTGCGCCGCATGCCATAACGCCGACTCATCAAGCGCATAGGTCAGGCTGTTCAGTTGCTCAGTTAAAGCTTGCATGGCCACTAATGCGTCGTGCTGAGGCACGGCGCTGCTGTCTTTCCAAGCCTCATGTAAACCATCCGGTGTTAGGCGCGTAGTACCTGTACCGATATCAAACTTCAGCTGTTTAAGATCAGCGGCCCATGCATTGATTTTATCGAGCCATCCGCTGTAACGGGCTGTTTGAATCATGCGGCCATTGACCGCTTTCGCAGCAACCGCCTGATCAAGAATATCGCGCAGTTCTTGTGTCCAGTTGGGCCAAGGTGCTTTTAATGCCGCTAACTTTTGTTGTTGCTCCGCAGCGCCATTGTCCAGCAACTCAGCCAGTGTCTGCTGTGAATCCGTCACAGTGAATGCACTGCTTGGCGCATGCAGTAAGGTCTGGATTTTACTCTGTAAAGCAGCAGGTTGCTGCCAATGTTCAAGTGTCCACAGCACATTATTACCTTGCAACGGATAACAGTGCTGGCGCCAATAGTCCTTCACCACTAAGGCGAGTAAATCACTGTGATCGGTTTCTAAGGTTTGCGTGAAGAGACTGCCGCTATCAAAGGCATGTTCACGCAGCATACGCTGACACCAGGAATGAATGGTCGAAACGGCGGCCTCATCCATCCACTGCGCGGCTTGGTCGAGTCGCTGCGCACAAGCGGCCCATTGCTCTCGGGGATAGTCTTCACGCAACTGATAGAGCAAGGCATCCGGCTCGCTGATTTCATCGCGAAACACCTGCGATGCCTCAACCAACTTGGCGCGAATGCGATCACGCAATTCTTGTGTTGCCGCATCGGTAAAGGTCACCACCAAAATCTCCGGCGGGAGCAATGGCCGATTGAAGGCCGCCGCGTGATGCTCGCCATGCTGCAAGATTAAACGTACATATAAAGCGGCAATCGTATAGGTTTTACCTGTGCCGGCACTGGCTTCGATTAAGCGACTGCCATGCAAAGGAAAGGTTAAAGCCAGCGGCAGCTCAGTCTCAACAAGACTCATAACGATTCCTCTGCTTGGCGAGTGAATGAAGTGATTTTTGCGCTAAACAAGGCGCTATAGAGCGTGTCTGCCCAAGCAGTGAAACGGCCATCTGCTTGTAAATCAGCATAGCTCGGGAATTGGCGGGCCAGCGCTGGGTTACTTTGCACCTCACCGCTGAGGTTATAAGTCCCTTCATAGACAGCTTTAGCCTTATCATCAGAGCTGCTTTTCAAGTACTCCATTGCCGTTTTTAAGGCGATGGGCAGTGGCGCGTTTAATCCCTGCTGCCATGCATCCAGCCATGCCAGAGCAATCTGCATTGCCTCTGCAGTCGGCAATGCGGCAAAAGCGATACTGCTTTCTTGTCCGATAACCAGTGTTTGCGTGGGTATAGCCATGGCGTTGATCAGTACATGCTGCATCCATGGTTCAAGTAGACGGTGCCAGCGTAGCTCTTTACCGCTGTGAATTTTTCCAGGCAGCAATTCAATCCGCGCGTATTCATTGGGCTGTTCATCCATCGCTGCCGCGCGGCGCAGTCCACCCAGCCAGCCGATTAAATGCACCTGCCCAGCTTGAATATCTATCACACGCGGGGTTTCTTCTAAATGCGGCCATGCATGGCAGCGGGTACGGTAATCTTCCAGTTGAGCCAATAAAGGCTCTATCAGTTCAGTGCGTGCCTGCTCACCAAAAGCGCACATGGGCAACGCGCCACTGCGCTGTAGTTTTTCGCTGTGCTGCTGCAGTAGTTCGGCAATATCAGTTTGTCCTGCAGCCTGCTGGCCGGCCACTAACAGTGTCTTTTGTAAGCTAAAACGTTGCAGGCCATCCAAAGCAAAAGGTTCGTCTTCAAACACTTCAAGTTCTGCCTGATCAAAATAAACCTTGAGTCGCTCATTAAAGAAATACTGCACAGGTTTCGCTAAAAAACGCTTGAGCATGTCAGGGCTGATGCTGCTACTGGGAATAAAGCTTGGCAACGCCCTTACATCATCGACCGGCGTTGTCTGATGCAACGCGGCCCACTCATGTGCATAAGTGAAACGCTCCGAATAGCCTTCATTCTGATTTGCAAAATAATGCCGACTGAACGGCTGCAATGGGTGGACGCAGGTTAACGCTGGCAAAACCGAAGCGCCATCGTGCAGATGCCAACCACTATTAAGGTGGTCGCGCAGTTGCGCTATTAATACCGAGGGTGGCCGTTCGCTGTTGTCACGCACACTGCGCCCCACCCAGCTGATGTAGAGCTTTTCTCGAGCGGAGAGCAATGCTTCTAATAGTAGGTAGCGATCGTCCTCACGGCGCGAGCGGTCGCCCGGGCGGTAATCACTACCCATTAAGTCAAAGTCTAACGGCGCTTGTACCCGCGGGTAATCACCGTCATTCATGCCGAGCAAACAAACCATTCGAAACGGAATGGCGCGCATCGGCATCAGCGTACAGAAATTCACTGAGCCGGCTAAAAAACGCTGACTTAAATGATCTGCTTCGATATAACTGAGCCAGGCTTCACGGGCGACCGTCAGAGGTAAGGCTTGCGTCAGTTCAGCTTGCTCGCACAATGCGTACCATTGTTCACAACCATCACGTAAACGCTGCATCAGCAGGTATTGGGCATCATCCTCAACTAAGAAAAACTGTTCCAGTAAGGCAAAAAACACCTCGCGCCAATCACTATAGTTGTGCTGCGCGGACAGTTGCTGATGCAGCGCTTGCAAGGCATCGAGAAACTGGATAAATGGACCGATTAACGCGGCATCCAAACCACCCACTTCATCATATGGCTGAATCCCGGCAAAGGCATCGCTGTCGCCCATGGCGTAACCGAGCAGCATGCGCTGCAAGCCAAAATCCCAAGTGTTCTGTGACAGTCCCTGTGGCACTGAAAAATTTTCACGGTGCTCAGCAGTTAAGCCCCAACGTACACCCGCACCAGTCAACCAACGCTGCAAGATTGGCAAATGTGTTTCATCAATGGCAAAGCGTGCGCGCAGTGCTGGCACATCCAATAGGCTCATAATGTCAGTGACGGTGAGGCGCGACTGCGGCAATGCCAACAAGTGATCCAGCGCGATCAGTAGCGGCTCACTGCTGCGCTCGGCTTGGTCTGCCAAAGTAAAAGGAATATGCCGCAAATCATCCCGTGCATATTGACCAAATACGGCCTGAATTGATGCCGCATAACTGTCGATATTAGGCACCATGACAATGATGTCGCGCGGCTTCAAACTAGGGTCTGCATTAAAATGCGCAAGCAATTGATCGTGCAGAATTTCCACTTCACGTTGCGCGCTGTGCGCAATATGGAAACGTAACGATTGATCCTGCACGTTGAGTGCTGGCCAAGTGGCTTGTGTTTCAGCCAGTGGTCGCAAGTGCAAAATGTCATTATGCAACTGCTGCAATAGGGTTTGCGTCTGCCCTTCTTCGAATATATCAACGCGCTGGCCATGACTTTTAAACTGCGCTTGATAGCTGTCTGGCTCATCATGTTGATCCAATAAACTGATGTAATCACGCCCCTGTTTCCCCCATGCAGCCAGTAAAGGATGGGCGAACTGGTGCAGTTGCTCTACCGATAAGACTTTTGGGAAGCCTGCTTTACGGCCTTGCCGACGGTACTCATGGCGCAGCAATTGTTTATCTTCAACAATATCGGCCCAGTGGTATTGGCATGGATTATGAACACAGAGCATCACCTGGCTAAAGCGACTGATGGCCGCGAGTGCCTCAACCATTTGTGCGGGTAAAGAAGAAATCCCGAACACAATAATGCGCGGAGGCAAGCCTGCGGGAGCGTGCTCTAAGTTTTTCATTGCTGCAACAAAACGCGGATGCACGGCGGCACGACTGCTGTGCATGACGTCCTCACCAATATCAGCAATCAGTAAGCGCCAAAGTTCGGCTTGCCAGGCGATGGTTTGCACTCGCCCTTCAGCTTTCTCGGCGCTCATGCTGGGTTGACCGTCAAGCTGGCGTAATTGATCAATACCCTCAGCCCAATCCTTGAGCCAATCTGAGCGGTAGACTTGGTATTGGTCGAATAAGTCGGCTAAGCGTTCCGCCAGTTGATAGCGCTTACGCAGATCAGCATCGTCACTTAAAAAGCGCTGCAAAGGTGCAAATACCGGCTGCTCGATAACGCTAGGCAGCAAGCGCATCAAGCGCCAAGTCAGTGGTTCTTTATCAAAAGGAGAGCTTTGCGCAATGGTCTCTGAGCCCAACACTTTACGGTAGGTTTGCCATAAAAAACGCGCAGGCAAACCAACATCCAAACCGGCAGCAATTCCACAACCCTCATCGGCTGCCAATGCCAGTTTAAGCCACTGAGCAATACCATTGCTTTGCACTAGAATGATTTCGTTTTCTAACGGCTGCAAAGAATTAATTTTGCTCCATTGCACGACTAGATCACGAAGCTGTTCTAAATGGTTGCTGTGCGCAATGATAAACCCCGGCTGCAATCCTTGTGATACTGACATGCTGAGTTCCCAAACAAATTTGTCATAGTGTGCCATTATGCTGCGACAATTGGTGTCGTTTAGTTTTTTTAAAAGCTGTTATACAGTTGTATCGCTGAACTTTTCATGATTGGTTTTATCGACCATTGTCTAAATGACCCTGCAGTCATAGACGTGGTCTAGTTCGCACGTCACATCTTGTCTATTTGACCGACCTTATCCGCACATCCGGAGAACTACAATAATGAAATATAGCCCGTTAGCACGATCAATCAGCCTAGGCACCCTAGCTGTTGCGCTAAGCCTACCAATTGCAGCACAAGCTGCTTTCATCGAAGACAGTAAAGCCAGCTTAGAGCTGCGCAACTTTTACATGAATCGCGATTTTCGTAACTCCAACGACGGTACAGGAGTTAAGAATCCAACTGTGACTGGAAAAGCACCAGCAGAAAGCCGTAGTAAAAGTGAAGAATGGGCACAAGGCTTCTTACTGCGTTATGAGTCAGGCTTTACTGAGGGTACTGTCGGCGTGGGCGTGGATGCTTATGGCTTTACTGGCCTGAAGCTTGACTCGGGCGGCGGAACTTCAGAAACAGGTTTACTTCTACCGAGAGATAACAAAGGCGATGTGCCAAGCAGCTATGGCGAACTCGGCGCTGCGGCCAAATTCCGCATCTCTGAAACCACACTGCGTGCTGGTACATTGATGCCTAAACTGCCTGTTGTTTCTGCTGGTGATCTACGCTTGCTGCCACAAACATTCCAGGGCGTACAATTAACCAGCTTAGATATTAGCAACCTAACGCTGAACGCAGGTCAGTTAGAGCGTGATAACCAGCGTGATTCGACTAACAATGAAGTAATGGCAATCAGCCTAGATAACGGTAAACGGGACGCTTCAAAATATACAAAAACCAATAAAAACGTCAGCAATAAATTTGACTTTTTTAGTGGCTCTTATAAGTGGAATGATCAATTAACCACTGGCTATCACTTTGGTCAGTTAGACGGTGTGTATAAACAACACATTCTTAATGGCGTTTTCACTCTACCGATTGCTGAAGGCCAGTCACTAAAAGCTGATTTGCGCTATGCGAAAACTTCTGACGATGAAAGCAGCGGCATTGATAACAAAGCCATTTCAGGCATGTTGACCTATCAGTTAGGTTACAACAGCTTTGGTTTGGGCTATCAAAAAATGTCAGGTGACACTGGTTATGCTTATCTGAAGTTGACCGACCCACATTTAGTTAACTATGTACAAGTTCGTGACTTTGCTGCCACTGATGAAAAATCATGGCAAGCTCGTTATGACTATAACTTTGCTGGCATGGGCATCCCTGGGCTAAACCTGATGACCCGCTACGTCAAAGGTAGCAACATTTATATGGGCACAGGTCAGTCACGTGGTAGTGAGTGGGAGCGCGATACCGATATTGGTTATGTTTTCCAAGAAGGTCCATTAAAAAATCTAGGCGTCAAATGGCGTAACTCGACGGTCCGCTCTGATATCAGCGTGGGTAAAGTTGATGAAAACCGCTTGATCGTCAGCTACACCATTCCATTGCTATAAGCTGCACGGATAGTGTGTCTCAAATAAACCCGCTCACCAGGCGGGTTTATTTATTTTGAAATAGCGTATGCTGATATTGAACCACTTGCCGTTAAATGAACTCTCAATTAGGCAAGCACTTATTTATTATGGAGAATATCTATCATGGCTAAAAAACAAACAGTAGCAGGCAGTGAGCAGCTATTGAGTGAGTTCAAAGCATTAGTATCTGATACTGAGCAGTTACTGCAGCACTCTGTTGAATTGACGGGTGATAAAGCAGAAGAATTGCGTGGGCAGATTAACTCTAGCCTACAGCGCGCACGTCAAGCGCTTGGCTCGACCGAGCAAGCACTCCTTGAGCGCGGTAAAGAAGTGCTGAGCGATAGCGAAGAATATGTTCGCCAGCATCCCCTGCAATCTTTAGCCATTGGTGCTGGGGTTGGCTTCTTACTCGGCCTCTTGGTGTCTAGGCGTTAAGCTATGACTGAGCACAACTTTACAGATACGTCGCGGCGCCTCGGCGCTGCGACCTTGAGCCTGCTTAGCGACCATGCTGAGCTCTTTGCTCTTGAGCTACAAGAGCAGAAAAGCCACAGCACTCAACAATTAGTATGGCTGGGAATTACTGCAGCCTGTGGTTTTATGCTGTTCTTGCTGCTCAACGCATTATTGATCGTCTCGCTCTGGCAAACCTATGAAGATAAGCTACTGATGGCCATGGCTGCTTTTTATGCAATGGCTGGCGCGCTGTGTATTTGGCGCATGAAAAGAGCACAAAACCAAGCACAAGCACCCTTTAGTGCGACGTTGCAAGAGCTTAAAAACACTAAAGAGCGACTGCTACCATGAGTATTAAACAGTATAAGGATGATCCGCTTGCACTGCGTAAGCAGTTGATCCAGATGCGTCTTGAGTTAAATCGACAAAAGATTCGCCACGAAAGCCTAGTCCTGCTAGAGCCTATCGAAAAGTTACGCGGTATCAAGCAGCGTTTTACCCAAGGCTCGACACCGCTACTTGTAGTTGCAGGCGTCACCCTTGCCAGTTTTTTTCTAACCCGTAACCGTCACTCAGCACGACAGATCGTGCCTCTAGTAAAAATCGCTGCCAGCCTACTCCCGTTATTCCTGAGCACCGCGAGCACAGAAGCAGACACAACCCCTGCGCAAGCTGATAATCTAAGTTAAGCACGAACAGTGCATCTCTTGAATTAACCGGTTGAGGACGCTCAGTGGATTGGCATCAGTTATTAAATCGTGAACGCTTAGGCAAAACATCACACAGTACCGAAGAGCTGGGCCGCAGCCCTTTTCATAAAGACCATGACCGAATCATTTTTTCCGGTGCTTTTCGCCGTTTAGGCCGCAAAACCCAAGTACACCCAGTCTCCAGTAACGATCATATCCATACGCGCCTGACCCACTCTCTTGAGGTCAGTTGTGTCGGGCGCTCGCTGGGTATGCGTGTGGCTGAAATGATTCGCCCTGCTCTACCGCTGTGGTGCGAACCAAGCGATCTGGGCATGATCGTACAATCGGCTTGCCTTGCCCATGACATTGGTAATCCGCCTTTCGGGCATTCCGGTGAAGATGCCATTCGTCATTGGTTTCAACAAGCCGCCAACAATGGTTGGCTGGATAAAATGAGTGATGCCGAGCGGGCTGACTTTTTAAACTTTGAAGGCAATGCCCAAGGTTTTCGTGTGCTGACTCAGCTTGAGTATCATCAATTTGATGGCGGTATGCGCTTGACCTACGCAACTTTAGGGGCTTTTTCTAAATACCCTTGGAGCTCCAAACATGCCAGCGCACAGGGTTATAAAAAGCATAAGTTTGGTAGCTATCAAAATGAATTGGCGTTACTAGAGCAAATCGCTGACAAACTGGGGATTCCCAAGCTGGATGATGAACATTGGGCGCGTCACCCTTTGGTGTATTTAGTTGAAGCCGCCGATGACATTTGCTACGGCTTAATTGATCTCGAAGATGGCGTAGAGATGGAACTGCTCGATTACTCAGAAGTCGAGGCTTTACTACTGGACTTAGTCGGTGATGATTTACCTGAAACCTATCGCCAGCTAGGCCCCAATGACTCGCGCCGCAGAAAACTGGCTATTTTACGCGGCAAGGCGATTGAACACTTAACCAATGCAGCTGCACATGCGTTTGTTGAACAGCAACCGGCATTGATGGCTGGCACATTACAGGGTGACTTGGTTGAGCATATGTGCGGCCCCGCAAAAACCTGTGTGCTGAATGCTAAAGCGTTAGCGCGGGAGAAAATCTTTCAGGATAAACGCAAAACTCTGCATGAAATTGGTGCTTACACAACCTTAGAGATTTTGTTAAATGCCTTTTGTGGCGCAGCGCTTGAGCAGCACAACCATGGCACGCTATCGTTTAAAAATCGGCGTATTTTTGATTTGCTTGGTCACTCTGCGCCACAAGCAGATTGGTCGCTCTACAAATCATTTATGCGCATCATAGATTTTATCGGTGGTATGACAGACAGCTATGCCACTGAAATGGCCAGAGAAATGACCGGGCGCTCAAGCCCTATGTAATACCTTAAAGCGCCCCGCAGCGCTTCAGCACACAGCGCTGCGGAGTGGTTTTATTGAGAAGGCGTGGTTACTTCTGTTGAAGATGCTGCTGCTCGATCTAGACTGGCGCTTTCGAGTGATTGGATTTTCTGTTCGCAGGTACGCAATTGTTTAACCTGTTTGTTGTAGCGCATACGCATGCGCTGATGTGGCCACCAAGATAACAACGGCCCTAAAATCAAACCCAAAACAAATGCGCTCATCACATATAACGCCATGGGCAATTCAGGCGTTTGCCAGCCGAAAAATAGAAGATGCACTGGTGTTCGGTTTTCTAAAGTAAAAAACAACACAACCGCGGCCAATCCAAGTGCAAGACACACAACACATAAACGTTTAAAACTTTGCATAATACCCTCTGCGTTTTTTCCAGACATCAATGTGATAGATCGCTACTCATTGACTCTGTCACGTAGCTCCTTGCCTGGCTTAAAATGTGGCACATATTTACCGTCAAGCTCAACGGACTCTCCCGTTTTAGGGTTGCGACCTAATCGAGGCGCACGATAATGCAATGAAAAGCTTCCAAAGCCACGAATTTCAATTCGTTCTCCAGATGACAACACTTGCGTCATATGTTCCAACATAGTTTTAACTGCCAACTCAACATCACGCACTGACAGTTGTTCTTGTTGATCAACAATACGCTCGATTAATTCGGATTTGTTCATTATTTTCCCTTTTTTATCAAGCAGCTAGCAGTTTTTAGCATGCTTACCTGGCTTTGAATAGGGGCAGTTTATGAAATCATAAAAGAATGTGCCGCATATAGCCTTTTAAAGCAAAAAAACCGCTGACAGCTTATGACTGTGAGCGGTTTTTTTAAAGGTCTTGATGCATACAACATTAAGACAGAGAAAATAAATAAACTAATTAAGTTCGGATCAGCTCACTTAATAGTCAGTGTGGCAAAGCACACTCCAAAGCTTTAGCAGGGTAATGTTCAAGCTTTTACTACACAAAGAATTTTAAACTTAAACATTGCTTCGATCTATTTGACCAAAGTCCCCTATCCGCTCATCAATCAATAGTAAGCATTTTCCGTAATGCTGTGGTCAGTCACGTCACGCACACCTTTAACTTCAGGAATACGGGCCATCAAGGTTTTTTCGATACCTTCTTTTAGGGTGTAATCGGCTTGACCACAACCTTGGCAGCCACCACCAAATTTCAAAATCAAAATACCGTTGTCGATATCAATCAGACTAACCTCACCACCGTGACTGGCAAGCCCCGGATTAATTTCAGTTTGCAGGTAGTAGTTGACACGCTCAGATAACGGGCTGTCTTCACTCACCATAGGCACTTTGGCATTCGGCGCCTTAATAGTTAATTGGCCACCCATGCGATCCGTAGCGTAGTCGACTACGGCATCTTCAAGGTATGGCTCACTTAAAGCATCAATCCAAGCAGTAAATGCTGGCAATACTAAAGGCGTATCCTCTGGCTTTTGTTCTTCAGGTTTGCAATAAGCAATGCAGGTTTCTGCATAGATTGTACCTGGCTGAGTGATAAAGACACGAATACCAATACCAGGGGTATTTTGACCTTTCAATAAATCGCCTAAATAGGCTTGTGCAGATTCGGTAATATTAATCGTACTCATGGTGACTCCTCACAAACATGGCTAACAGTGTACGCTAATTTGCCCTCTAGAATAAAGACCTAGTAAAGCAGTCAGGTAAATTAATTACGCAAGCGTTGTAATTTTGTTGTGTTATTCGTGGTCGGTTGAGCTAAAAAACGCCTGGATCAATCTCAGCAAAACTTCTCACAGTGGTGTGCCTATCAAGTAGTGTTTGATTACGTGCTAGACCGCAGGTACGCATGCCAGTGGCGTACGCAGCATCCAATTCCTCGACGACATCAGATAAAAATAAAATGTGCTCTGCAGGTAAACCAATGGCTTGGGCAATGCGCGTATAAGAGCCTGCCTCACGTTTATGTCCAGAGCAGGTATCGAAGTAGCCGGAAAATAAAGGGGTTAAATCCCCCGCTATTGAATACCCAAAGATAAGCTTTTGCGCTTGCACCGAGCCCGATGAATACACATACAGCTGGTAACCCTGTTGTTGCCATGCTTGCAGTGCGGTCACCGCATCCGGATAAACATGCCCTTTGATTTCACCACTGACATAGCCTTGCTGCCAAACTTGGCCTTGTAAGGCTTTAAGTGAAGTGGCTTTAACATCATCGACCATCCATTGCACTAAGATGGCGATTACCCGCTCTACATCAGCTTGCGGCTCCTGCGCCTCGTCGCGAACAGCTTGGATTAATGCTGAGTGCGGGTCTTGCTTGGCGCAGCTGCGCACATAATCAGGCAAGTGCTGCTTGGCATAGGGAAACAACACCTCGAACACAAAAGCAATTGAACTGGTGGTGCCCTCAATGTCGGTCAAAATCGCTTTGACAGTCATAACAAGTCATCCAAAGTTGGGTACAGCTTGCCAATTTGATCGCCGGTAAATTGTGCAACCCAACCCTCAGGGTTATTAAACAAACGTAAAGCGGTAAAACGTGGGTGTTCACCCATATCAAACCAATGTTTGCTGCCAGCAGGTACAGAAATCAAAGCGCCTTTTTCACAGAGCACTGCGTAAACATGCTGATCAATATGCAGGCTAAACAAACCACGTCCCGCAACAAAGAAACGCACTTCATCTTCGCTGTGAATATGTTCATCGAGAAATTTCGCGCGTAACTCATCTTTGTGTGGGTGTTTTTCATCAAGGCTAATAACATCCACCGCAACATAACCGCCTTCTTGCTTTAAACGGGCAATATCATCAGCATAGGCTGCCATCACTTCCTCGGCTGACGAGTTCGCATTGATGGGCTGTGTAGCCTGCCAGTGCTCAAAGCGTACGCCGACTTGAGCTAAAGTGTTGCTGATGTCCTCTACATGGTTCAACACCTTAAGCGCTTGCTTAGGCTGGCTGGTGTGGTAGACAAACAATTGACTCATAGTCTTCACTCTCGATATAAAATTTGGGACATGTGTTTGATGCCAGTTAGCGCGGTATCCTATAGGCGTGCATCTTTAACTCGCACTCTAATAAAAACTCGAAGGCTTCAATTTGTCGAAGCGCATCGGCCATGGACGCGCCCCAAGTATATAAACCATGACCGCGAATCAAGTAGCCTTGGCAGTCAGGATGGTTATCGAGCCAAGTTTGTACTTTCTGCGCTAAACGTGGCATATCCTGATCGTTAGCAAATATGGGGACTAACAGCGGCTGCTCGTGACTGCTTATTCCAGCAAAGGCTTTTTGTAGTTCGTAATCGCAAAACTCAATCGTGCTCGATTGTTCAAGCCGAGATAAGACTGTGGCGTTAACTGAGTGGGTGTGCAAAACAGCTTGGATATTGGCTTGCCAGTTATACAACTGGGTGTGCAATAAAGCTTCTGCTGAAGGCTTCTTGTTCGGCTCTAGACTTTGCGCCTGCAAATCAGTAGCAAGAATATCCTCTACACTCAACTGACCTTTGTGTTTACCCGATACGGTCAACAATACTTGGTCAGTCAACAGTCGCGCCGAGTAATTGCTGCTGGTTGCCGGCGACCAACCACGCGCATATAAAAACTGCCCGGCTTGAATAATCTGTTCTGTGAGTTGTTCACGGGTGAATGTCATCATTGCGTCCTTGGTTAAATTCTAATCCAGAGTTATTAAGGCCTCTTAAGCCAAATAACACCAGCACTGCGGCAAGCAAAGCGAACCCACTGGCCAAAGCAAAGGTCATCCCTGCACCTAGAGGTTGCCATGTGTAACCTGCATACAAGGCGCCTAAAGCACCACCTACGCCAGAAAATGAAACATATAAGCCTTGCCCCTGCCCTTGCTTTTCTGCAGAAAAATAACGCTGCACAAAGTGAATGGCGGCGGCATGAAAACTACCGAACGTTGCACCATGCAGAATTTGCACAAACAGCAACACCAGCCAAGAGTCCGCATAAAACCCGAGTAACCACCAGCGTAGCGCCGCGAAAAACAAACTAGCGACAATGATTGTCGTTAAGCCAATGCGTCGCAGCAGCCAAGGCATGATCACAAACAAGCCAATTTCTGCCAGCACACCCAGCGCCCAAAGCCAGCCAATAATGGCGCGCGAGTAATTTAAGTCAATCAGGTGCAAAGTCAAAAACGTGTAATACGGACCGTGCGACAACTGCATTAAAGCAACGCCGACTAAAAAAACCACAATCGGCACTGTGTGCCTGACTTTAGGTCGATGGTTTGTACTGATGCCGTCACTGGCCGCAGCAGCACTCGGCGCAGGCTGCTCAGGCACCCAGAAACTACTTAGGATAATACCCGCCATAACCACCAAAATAGCCCATGGGTAATACTCCAAGCCGACTTGATCGAAGAGATACCCAAAGCCAACCACCACGCAAATAAAGCCTACCGAGCCCCAAAGCCGGAGCTGGCTGTAGCGCTCACTTTGCGAACCCAGATGATCTAAAGTAATCACTTCAAACTGAGCCAAGATCGCATGCCAGAAAAACGCATGCAGCACCATAATTAGGGCGAGCCAAGCAAAGCTTTTGCCCATGAAAATCAGGGTAAAGGACAGCATCGTGCAAATTGCACCCACACGCACAATAACTAAGCGCTTTTGCGTGCGATCCGCCAGCCAAGCCCATAAGTTAGGGGCAATGCAGCGCATCAACATCGGGATGGCAATCAACTCGCCAATACGTGCTGCAGAAAAGCCTAGGTGATCAAAATACAGCGCAATAAAAGGTGCGATAGCGCCGAGCAAGGCAAAATAGAAGAAGTAAAAACCTGATAAACGCCAATACGGCAGGCTTGTGCCCATAATGTAAGAGTGCCTCAAAACATAGCTACGTGAATCAACGCAGCCATGTCGCTATCAACATAAGTGTTAGAGCTGAGCCAGAATCGGGGTATTGACCTGTACATCAGCATTTTGCCCGCGATGACGCAGCAAATGGTCCATCAATACAATAGCCATCATGGCTTCAGCAATAGGCGTCGCACGAATACCAACACAAGGGTCGTGGCGGCCTTTGGTGATCATCTCAACAGGCTGTCCATTGACATCGATTGAATGACCAGGCGTGGTAATGCTTGAGGTCGGCTTTAAGGCTAAATGGGCAATGATGGGCTGGCCTGAAGAAATGCCACCTAACACGCCACCAGCATGGTTTGAAGTAAAACCTTCTGGCGTCAGTTCATCACGGTGCTCGGTACCACGCTGGGCCACACAGGCGAAACCTGCACCAATTTCAACGCCCTTGACTGCGTTAATGCTCATTAAAGCGTGGGCTAAATCGGCATCAAGACGATCAAAGACGGGCTCACCCAATCCCGGCATCACGCCTTCTGCAATCACGGTAATTTTCGCACCCACCGAGTCTTGATCCCGACGCAGTTGATCCATATAAGCTTCAAGTTCGGCAACTTTGTCTGGATCAGGGCTGAAAAAGGCATTGTCGTGCACGGCATCCCAGCTTTTAAATGGAGTCTCGATGGGACCCAGTTGGCTCATATAGCCACGCACGACAATGCCTTGAGTGGCCAAGTATTTTTTTGCAATCGCCCCGGCGGCGACGCGCATGGCTGTTTCACGCGCAGAGCTACGGCCACCGCCCCGGTAGTCACGTAGTCCGTATTTATGGTGATAGCTGTAATCGGCATGAGCTGGGCGGAAAATGTCTTTAATCGCCGAATAATCTTTCGATTTTTGATCGGTATTGCGAATCAGCAAGCCAATTGGGCAGCCGGTTGTCAGCCCTTCAAATACACCAGACAGAATCTCCACTTGATCCGGCTCTTGGCGTTGCGTGGTATGCCGGCTGGTGCCTGGCTTGCGTCGATCTAAATCGTCCTGTAAATCTTCAGCAGACAATGGCAGGCCAGGAGGGCAACCGTCGACAATAGCAACCAAAGCAGGACCGTGGCTTTCTCCAGCGGTGGTAACAGTAAAAAGCTTGCCATAGGTATTACCGGACATACACACTGCTCCGAAATCGTTAAAAATAAGTCTGCAGTATACCTGCACCCAACCTATTCTGGCACCTTGCATCGTTATGCAATGGCAGATAGCTACCCTATTGAGAATAACCTAACTGCCGATAGACTTGGCATTACAGGTATTTGAAAAGTGATTGGACATGACACCTTCTCCTGCTGCACTGACGCCTGAGCCGAACACGCCAGA
Organism: Pseudomonas sp.; assembly: GCA_048266525.1. Classification (GTDB taxonomy): domain Bacteria; phylum Pseudomonadota; class Gammaproteobacteria; order Pseudomonadales; family Pseudomonadaceae; genus Denitrificimonas. Next base: position 253,867 of record JBLWZG010000001.1, on the reverse strand, counting down.
AATCACACCCTCTGAGCACCCCTGGTTATCGCTCAGCCCTGAGCATTTTCAATTGATGCGACTGACCGCCCTGCCCGCTGACCGTGAAACAGGCTTGCGACCTTTGCGCTTTGTCAGCTTAGGTCGCGTAGAGCGGCACAGTGAGTCCGAAAGCTTTCTGCGCTTAGTGGTCGATTTGCCTGGGCAAAGCACACATAAAGAAATCAATACCTTAGAGGTATGGGCAGACCACAGGTTGCAGCAACTTCGCATCAATCCAGACTACCCTCTGCGCTGCGAGCCTGCCAACCGTGGGCTAGGTCGTTTTTTAATAGCACAGGCAGTTTTGTGGGCACGTAAACGCTGGAACCACTATACGGTTACCAGTCAGGCGCTATTGGTTAAACATGCGGCAAACGACTCGGCTCGCCTACGTCGCGATCATGCCCTACAAGCACAAGGCTTCAATGTCACCTATGAAGATGCGGTGCAAATGCGCGCTATTTGCTCCGTAGGCCGCGTCAGCCAACTGCACAGTGACTGGAATGACAACAAAATATGCATAATTGACACTTTAGACAGCGCCACCATGTTACAAAATGCTGATCAAAACCTGCATGAGCAAAGCGCGCAAATTAAAAAACTCAATGAGCGCATTGACCGCTTAAAAAGCGAAGACAGCACGTTACGTTTTACTATTTCAATGCTGGCTATATTTGCAGTTTTCCAAGCAGCATTACTGATTTGGATTGCGACACGCTAAGTCAAAAGGCCCATGCAGTGCCGATGGCTATCCACTGATTATGAGTGCTCACCTTGTAGGGCTTGGCATTGCTGGGTGGTTAGCGCAAAAACAGCTGTGTCTGGATGTGAGTGCTCCAGCCAAATAAAATCAGTCTCAGGATACAGTTCAGTTAAACGCTGCTGATGCTCGCCCACTTCAATCACGAGCAAACCTTTATCGGTGAGATGCTGGCTCGACTGCTGCAAGATGTGCTGGATAAACTCAAGACCACCATTACCCGCATGGCTGCTCTCTTGCGGCTCATGCTGAAACTCGCGTGGCAATTGCGACCATGCATCAGCTTGAAGGTAGGGTGGTTTACATACAATTAAATCAAAGCGCTGCGCACGTAAATCAGCAAACATATCACTGCGGTGAGTGAATACGCGCTGCTCAAGTTGGTGCAAGGCAATATTTTGCTTGGCAACCTGCAAAGCACCTTCAGAAACATCCACCAGCATCACTTCAGCATCGCCAAACTCAACAGCACAAGCAATGCCGAGGCAGCCTGAACCTGTGCATAAATCTAAAATTCGTAATGGTGCTTTGATCAACCAAGGAGCGAAGTGTTGCGCAATCAACTCGGCTAAAGGCGAGCGCGGAATCATCACGCGCTCATCAACTTTAAACGGCAAACCGGCAAACCAAGCTTCGCCCAGCAAGTAGGCCGCTGGAATCCGCTGCTCAATACGCTTTGTTAAAATATTTTGCACAACGGCATGTTCATCTGCATGCAGATTGCAATCGAGATACTTATCATGCAGCTCATAGGGTAAGTGCAAGCTGCCCAACACTAAAGTGCGTGCTTCTTCAAAAAGGCCATCACCATCCGGCTGAAAAAATAACTGCGCCTGCTTAAATTGACTCATTGCCCAGCGGATATAATCACGCAGTGTCGCTAATCCTAAGTTGCTCACCGATCTTCCCCGTATATTTTTGGCTGCACGACTGATTGCGCAACCTTTAACTGATTACTCATCACGTCCGTCGAGCATATGGCGTTTCAGCAGTACATATAATGCACCGGCTCCGCCATGCTTGGCTACGCAAGAGGTAAAGCCGAGCACCTTATCATGCTGACGTAACCACGTATTGACATGGCTTTTGATCATCGGTTTTTTGCCATCAAGACGCGCGGCTTTACCATGGGTCACCCGCACACAGCGTATTTCAAGGCGCAAGGCTTCCTCAAGAAATTCACGCAGCGTATTGCGCGCCACCTCAACACTCATGCCATGTAAATCTAAACTACCTTCAAAGGCGATCTGCCCTGCTTTCATCTTACGCAACTGACTGTCTTGTACACCATCGCGCGACCAATACAGCATCTCTTCAGCACCGACATCAATCACGAACTGATCGGACAAACCATCAACGGTGATTGTGGCAATCATCTGTTGCGCATTTTTACGGTGCATACGCTGTACTACGCGATCAGATTTAGCTTTGCCAACATCGGCGTGATCAACATGGATACGGCGCACGCCTTGCATGTGTTGAGCGAATATAGATTGTTCATCATCCGGCATAACGCCCTCCTCATCTCGTGCTGCATTGTACCCGTATTCGTTTAAGACAAACAAAAACGCCCCAATTAAGGGGCGTTTTTAAAGCGAAAGCTTTGATTACATTTTAGCAATCATTGCATCGCCAAACTCAGAGCAAGACAGCAACTCAGCGTCGTCCATCAAGCGCTCAAAGTCATAGGTCACAGTCTTAGCAGCGATAGCACCGTTGATACCATCGATCACCAAGTCAGCCGCTTCAGTCCAGCCCATGTGACGTAGCATCATTTCAGCAGAAAGGATCAATGAACCTGGGTTCACTTTATCCTGACCGGCATATTTAGGAGCAGTACCGTGGGTTGCTTCGAACATCGCAACAGTGTCAGACAGGTTAGCGCCTGGAGCAATACCGATTCCGCCCACTTCTGCAGCGAGCGCATCAGACAGGTAGTCACCGTTAAGGTTTAGAGTGGCAATAACATCGTACTCTGCTGGACGCAGTAGAATCTGCTGCAGCATGGCATCAGCAATGGCATCTTTGACGATGATGTTTTTGCCTGTTTTAGGGTTCTTGAACTGCATCCAAGGACCGCCATCTAACAGCTCGGCACCAAACTCGTCACGCGCAATCTCATAAGCCCACTCTTTGAAGGCACCTTCAGTGAACTTCATTATGTTGCCTTTGTGTACGATGGTCAGGGAATCACGATCGTTATCAACAACATATTGCAGTGCTTTACGGGCTAGACGCTTAGTACCTTCTAGGGATACCGGCTTTACACCTATACCGCAGTTTTCAGTGAAACGGATTTTAGTAACACCCATTTCTTCAGTGAAGAACTTGATGACTTTCTCAGCTTCTGGAGTGCCTGCTTGCCATTCAACACCAGCATAGATGTCTTCTGAGTTTTCACGGAAGATCACCATATCAACGTCTTGTGGACGCTTAACCGGGCTTGGTACACCAGTAAACCAGCGCACTGGGCGCAAGCATACATATAGATCTAACTGCTGACGTAGAGCAACGTTCAATGAACGAATACCACCGCCAACTGGCGTAGTCAAAGGACCTTTAATAGAAACGACGTAGTCACGCACTGCGTCTAAAGTTTCTTGTGGCAACCAAGTTTCAGAATCATAAACCTGAGTTGCTTTTTCACCCGCGTAAACTTCCATCCAGGAAATTTTGCGCTTACCTGCGTAGGCTTTTTCTACTGCAGCATCAACCACTTTGATCATTACAGGGCTGATATCAACACCAATTCCATCACCCTCGATGTAAGGAATGATTGGGTTGTCTGGTACATTTAAAGTCATATCTGCATTAACGGTGATTTTGTCACCGGCTGGCACTTGGATCTTTTGGTATCCCATGCTGGACTCCGTCGTTTACGTGGTCTTTAAAATCTGTCACGCGTGTGGCCTGACAGCAATAATTCTAACTTAAGGGGCACATATGACTTCTGTGTTTCTTGTAAAGTCACACATGCGGCTTAACTTCAGCGTTTTTAACACTTTAGCCCGCTCTTTGCAGGGCGTACTATACACTCTTTAAGCCATCATTTAACAGATTGCTGCAGCCAAAGGGTTCATTCGCTGCTGTTTTCTGTGTCAAATGTCGCGTATTTTCGAACAATTTGCGTTGATATGCCGTTTGCAATCAAATATTGCTGAAACTTGCACTTACAGAGGTTGGCCATGCCGCGCTTCACTCCGCACATCACTGTTGCCACAATCGTCGAAAAAGAGGGTCGTTTTTTATTCGTCAAAGAGCACGCTGAAGAACGTATTGTATTAAACCAGCCTGCGGGCCACTTAGAAATGGACGAAAGTCTAATTCAGGCCGCAATTCGTGAAACTTTAGAGGAAACCGGTTGGGAAATTGAGATTACCGGCCTCATTGGCATCTACCTCTACAAGGCACCGGCGAATAACGTGACCTATCAGCGTGTGTGTTTTGCCGGTCGTGCTGTAGCGCAGCGTGAAAACCATCAATTGGATAAGGGCATTATCATGCCTGTTTGGCTTTCACGTGATGAGCTTATCGAGCAGCGCGCATTATGGCGCAGCCCCATGGTGTTGCGTTGTATTGATGATTATTTAACCGGTGAGCGCTTTTCTCTTGAGCTGTTGAAGGGTTAGCCTGTGCCCAAGCTAGATTCTCCAAAACAACTGCCGAATCTGCTAGAATTACCTTCTTTAATTTGCCTATTTGAATTGCCATGCCTACTCGTCCTTTAACCCCTTCTGAAACGCGTGTAATCGTCGGCATGTCCGGTGGTGTTGATTCTTCTGTTGCAGCGTTGTTGCTGATCCAGCAAGGCTACCAAGTCGAAGGCTTGTTTATGAAAAACTGGGAGGAAGATGATGGCACTGAATATTGCACGGCCAAAGAAGACCTCGCGGACGCCCAAGCCGTTTGCAACACCTTGGGTATTACATTGCATACCGCAAACTTTGCCGCTGAGTATTGGGATAATGTGTTCGAGCATTTCCTAGAAGAATACAAAGCTGGTCGCACACCCAACCCTGATATTTTGTGTAACCGCGAAATCAAGTTCAAAGCCTTTTTAGACTACGCCGAACAATTGGGCGCGCACCTGATTGCGACTGGGCACTATGTGCGTCGTCGTGATCGCAATGGTGTGAGCGAGTTACTCAAAGGCGTGGATGCCAATAAAGATCAAAGCTACTTTTTACATGCGGTGGGCGGTGAGCAAATTCATAAGTCATTGTTCCCGGTTGGCGAATATGAAAAACCTTTTGTACGCGAACTAGCGGAGCAGCACGGTTTAATTACTGCGAAGAAAAAAGATTCCACCGGTATTTGTTTTATTGGTGAGCGACGCTTTACTGATTTCCTCAAGCAGTATCTGCCCGCGCAACCTGGTATGATCGAAACGATTGATGGTGTCGAGCTTGGCCAACACAGCGGTTTGATGTACCACACCATTGGTCAGCGTCAAGGCCTAGGCATTGGCGGCTTAAAAAATGCCAGCGAAGAAGCCTGGTATGTGTTAGCTAAAGATTTGCAGCGTAACGTCTTAATCGTTGGGCAAGGCAATGAACATCCTTGGTTGTTTTCACGCACTTTGCTGACCCGCGAAGTCAATTGGATCAACCCGATTGACTTGCAGACCCTCGACACACTGAGCGCAAAAGTACGTTACCGTCAAAGCGATCAGGCTTGCCGTATTGAACAGACCGCAGACGGCTATTTAGTGACCTTCGAACAACCTCAGCGCGCCGTTACTTTAGGGCAGTCCATTGTTTTCTATAATGGCGACGTCTGCCTGGGTGGCGGTGTGATTGAAGCCTGCAGCCCTTGGGATGAGAGCATTCAACGACCATGACCCCACTTCAAGAACAAATCACAGCATTAGGTGGCGTGTTTCAAGCCGCAGCACTGGTGGATAAATTGGCGCACAGCGGCCAAGTCAGCGATGCGGCACTCGCTTATATGCTAAAAACTTTATTAGTACGCAACCCGGAAACCACGCTGGATGTGTATGGCGGTGATGATTTAGGTTTGCGTGATGGCTACAAGCTGTTGCTGGCAGTACTGGAGCGCGAAACCAATAATTTACCGCGCGAAAGCTTGCGCTATGTGGTTTCTATGTTGAGTTTGGAACGACAGTTTTCTCGTCGCGATGATTTACTGGAAATCGCAGCCCTGCGCATCCCAAAAATTGAGCAGCAAGTTGAGTTGTACGGCATGTCCAGCGATACCATTGCATCTTCTTTTGGCAGCCTCTATCAAGACACGATCAGCACCTTCAAACAGCGTATTCAAGTGCATGGTGATATGCGCTTTTTACAACAAGAGGCCACCGCCGCTAAAGTGCGCGCTTTACTATTTGCCGGAATTCGTTCTGCACGTCTTTGGCGACAGCTCGGTGGACGTCGCTGGCACTTGTTGACCAAGCGCGGCAGCATGCTCAGCGAGTTACGCGCCCGCAACCTATGAGCACGCGAAGTGTTCGCCCTGTACAAGGTGCGCTTTTGCTTGCTCTATCAGCGTTACTCTTTGCCTGCATGGGGGTCGTGATTCGCGAAGCATCTGCCACAATCAACAACGAAAATATTGTTTTTTTTCGAAACCTGGTAGGCGTTGTTTTCTTTTTGCCTTTATTGCTGGTTAAGGGGTTACGCCCATTTAAAACCCAGCGACTCAAATCCCATTTAATGCGTACCAGTTATGGCTTAGCGGCCATGTACTGTTTTTTCTATGCGATTGCTCACCTGCCGCTGGCCGATGCAATGGTTTTTACCTACTCAGCGCCCGTGTTTACCCCGCTCATTGCTTATTTTTGGCTAAAAGAGCCTTTAACCAAGCGCATGTTGGGGCTGTCATTGTTTGGTTTAGTGGGTGTAATTTTAGTCGCCAAACCCAGTGATGCGCTGTTTAGCAGTTTGTCTTTAGTGGGGCTGGCGGCCAGTCTGTTAGCGGCAACAGCTTTTGTTTCAATTCGAGAAATGAGCGATAGCGAGCCGGCCTATCGGATGGTATTTTATTTCGCGCTATTTAGCAGTTTGATCTCAGCAGTACCGCTGTCTTGGGCATGGCAACCCCTGAACAGTACACAACTGATCTTATTGTGTTCAGCAGGATTGTTAGCGGCCCTCGCGCAAATTGTTATGTCCCGCGCGTATTCATTAGCACCACCTGGATTAATCGGCCCTGTCGCTTATTTGGCGATTGTCTTTGCCGGCATATTCTCCTTGCTGCGCTGGGGCGAAACCCCCGATAGCGCCTCTCTGATAGGTGCGGCATTGATCTTTACAGCCAGCCTGCTAGCAGTGCTTTGGCGCAAACACTAAAACCTTGTGCGCTTTTGATGTACACTACGCGCCCTATTTATTCATTGATTGTTAGAGAACGCATCATGCAGCTTACCTCGCTTACCGCGGTTTCCCCCGTTGACGGCCGTTATGGCAGCAGAACCTCCGCACTGCGCCCTATTTTTAGTGAATACGGACTTATTCGTAACCGTGTGCTGGTTGAGGTTCGTTGGTTGCAACGCCTTGCCGCCCATAACGGTATTCCTGAAGTGGCACCTTTCTCTGACACAGCCAATGCCGCTTTAAACGAGCTCGCTGAAAACTTTCAGCTTGAGCACGCTGAGCGCGTTAAAGAGTTTGAGCGCACCACCAATCACGACGTTAAAGCGGTTGAGTACTTACTCAAAGAGCAAGCGCAAAAGCTTCCTGAACTGGCGAAAGTCACTGAGTTCATCCACTTTGCTTGCACCAGCGAAGACATCAATAACCTCTCGCACGCTTTAATGTTGCGTGAAGGTCGTGACGATGTCTTACTGCCATTGATGCGCAAACTGGCTGAAAGCTTACGCGCTTTATCCGTTGAGTTTGCTGATGTACCAATGCTCTCGCGCACTCATGGTCAGCCTGCTTCACCGACCACTTTAGGTAAAGAGTTTGCCAACGTGGTGTACCGTCTTGAGCGTCAAATCGCTCAGGTGGCAGCCATTCCCTTGCTGGGCAAAATGAACGGTGCTGTGGGCAACTACAACGCCCACCTCTCGGCTTACCCTGAAATTGATTGGGAAGCCAATGCCCGTGAGTTTATTGAAGGCGACTTGGGTTTAAGCTTTAACCCTTACACCACACAAATCGAGCCACATGATTACATTGCTGAATTATTTGATGCAGTGGCACGTTTTAACACCATCCTGATTGATTTTGATCGCGATGTGTGGGGCTATATTTCTTTGGGTTACTTCAAGCAAAAAACCGTCGCTGGCGAAATCGGTTCATCCACCATGCCGCACAAAGTCAATCCAATTGATTTTGAAAACTCTGAGGGTAACCTCGGTATCGCCAATGCGATTTTCCAACACTTAGCCAGTAAATTACCGATTTCTCGCTGGCAGCGTGACCTCACCGACTCGACAGTGCTGCGCAACCTTGGTGTCGGTATAGCGCACAGCGTGATTGCTTATGAAGCCACGCTCAAAGGTATTGGTAAACTTGAACTCAATGCCGCTAAAATCGCTGAAGATTTAGATCACTGCTGGGAAGTGTTAGCTGAGCCGGTACAGACAGTAATGCGTCGTTATGGCATCGAAAACCCCTATGAAAAACTTAAAGACCTGACGCGCGGTAAAGGTATCAGTGCTGAGGCTCTGCAAACCTTTATCGAAACCTTGGATTTACCTGAGGAGGCTAAAGTGCAATTGCGAGCACTGACGCCCGCTAACTATATTGGCAGTGCAGTGGCGCAAGCCAAGCGCGTCTAACTCAATTTGAGTGTTTTAGCGCCCGGCTTACCCCGGGCGTTTTATTATCAGCGTTTATTTTGGAATCAATCACTTGTCTAACCCAATTGATACACCACTTGAGATCTTAGGTGGCATTAGCGCCGAAGTTTTTTTACGTGATTACTGGCAAAAAAAAACCCTATTGATCCGTCAAGCCATCCCAGATTTTGTCAGCCCTTTAGAGGGTAACGATTTAGCGGGGCTGTCACTGGAAGACATGGTAGAGTCACGCATCGTCCTGGAGCATGGCGAAACGCCTTGGCAACTCAAGCATGGTCCTTTTGATGATGAAACCTATAGCACCCTGCCTGAGCGTGATTGGACACTGCTGGTGCAAGCGGTTGATCAATTCAGCCCTGATGTTGCTGAAGTGCTTGAGCACTTCAAGTTTCTACCACGCTGGCGCATTGATGACGTGATGATCAGCTTTGCGGTACCAGGCGGCAGCGTTGGCCCGCACTATGACAATTATGATGTATTCCTACTGCAGGCTGAAGGGCAAAGGCAGTGGAAAATTGGCCAGATGTGCGACAACGAAAGTTTGCTGTTAAAACACCCTGATTTACGTATTTTAGACAGTTTTGAGCAAACCGATGAGTGGATCTTAGAGCCTGGCGATATGCTGTACCTGCCGCCGCGCTTGGCGCATTGGGGTATTGCACAGACCGAATGCATGACGTGGTCGATTGGTTTTCGCGCACCCTCCACTGCTGAAGTTGTCACTCATTATGCAGATTTTGTCGCACGCTTTTTGCCCGATGAGCAGCGTTACAGCGATGCAGGCATGTCACCGGTGAGCAATCCGAGTTATATCCGCCCTGAGGATATTCAGCGTTTACGTGCCTTGCTCAATGAACAGCTCAATGATGACCGCATGCTTTTGACCTGGTTTGGCCAGTACATGACTGAACCACGCTACCCTGACTTATTGGTGGGCTGTGAGCTCTCAAGCGAAGCGCTCATACGCACTTTACAAGATGGCGCCGTGTTTACCCGCAACCCCACAGCACGCTTGGCTTGGAGTCATATCCAACTTGAGCAAGAATCCGCTGTAGTGTTTTTTGTCAGTGGTAACAGCCGTATTCTCAGTGAGCATTTAGTGGTATTGCTTGATCTGGTCTGTTGCGCCGATGCTCTGTACTTCGATAATTTACAAGCATGGTTCAACGATGCTGAGGCAATGACTTTGCTCGCTGAGCTGATTAAACAAGGCAGTTTGGAGAGTCTCGATGAATGACTTGCAAGTTCGCATTGCCGACTGGCATAAAGATAACGCTGATTTGCGTCGTATTCGTGAAAGTGTTTTTATCCAAGAGCAAGGCGTAACACCCGAGCAAGAATGGGACAGTGACGATGCCAGCGCCACGCATTTTCTTGCTTATGAAGGTGACTTTGCGATCGGTACTGCACGCTTATTAGCCGATGGCTGCATTGGTCGCGTATCAGTGCTAAAAGATTGGCGCGGCCTCAATGTTGGCGAGCTCTTAATGCGCGCTGTGATCAAAGAAGCGGAGCGACTGGGGCTTAAGCAGCAAACGCTCACGGCCCAAGTGCATGCGGCCGGTTTTTATGAGCGCTTGGGTTTTACTGCAGTCAGTGACGAGTTTCTCGAAGCCGGTATCCCGCATATTGATATGCTACGTAACAGTGAATAACCTTTAAGTAGGATTGATTATGGATAAGCCCAGCGCAACAGACAGCAAAGCAGTGGATGACAAAGACCTTGAGTTGCCTGATATTGAGTTTGTTGCCCAGGGCACCTTTAGTATCCATAACCCTGAAACCAGCAGTGCGCCCATCACTTGGGCAGCTGCACAGTTCAAGCTTGGCGGTGAACAGCGAGAACTGCTAAAAGCAGAAGGCATTGATGCCGTACGCAGTCATACCTTGGCGTTGCTACAACAAGCCCAGAGCAGCCTATGTATTTATTCGCCTGACTTAGAGCCCTGGCTATATAACCATTCCTGCATCCAGCAAGCCTGCAGTGCGTTTCTGTTGGCCCATCCAAAAAACACCCTACGCATTCTGCTACGCGACACCACGCGCGTCGCTCGTGATGGTCATGCCCTACTCGCTCTCAGTCACCGTTTGAGCAGTCGCTGCAGTATTCGCAAGGTGAATACTGAGCATGACTATGCTGAAGACGCTTGGCTGATTGCCGATGATTGCGGTTTATTAGCACGTAAAGCACAACAACTGCATAAAGCTGTGGTCTATTACCACGATCCTGCCCGCGTGCAGCAAAGTTTGCGCGCCTTTAATGCCATGTGGGCGGTGAGTCAAACAGATGTCAATTTACGGAGCATGCCAATATGAAAAAGTTAAGTCGTTTCTGCACGGTGCTCGCTTTGGCGCTCAGCTGTGCGCTTGCACAAGCGGCCAGTGAAGTGATTCAACTTAACTTTCGGATGGCGCAAGATGTATTGCCATTGGCTGAGTCTGTACTTGGCCAAGATGGCCGTGCAACAGCATACGGCAATCAACTGATTGTTAATGCCAGCACCGATAAAATTGCTGAACTGCGCTCAGTGCTTGAGCAAATTGATACGCAGCCACGACGTTTATTGATCACCGTTGACACCCAAGGCAATCAGTACAATCGTGAGCGCGGCTATCAAGCCGACGGCACTATTGGCGGACGCCACGGCGAAATCGTGATTGGTCAAGGTGAGCAGCAAGGCCGCGACCAGGTGCGTATTATCCGTAACAACACACAGAGCCGCGCTGGCTCACTGCGCACGGTACAAGCCTTAGAAGGCTCGGCCGCACTGGTGCAGGTTGGGCAAAGCGTGCCGCAGCGCTCAACCACGATTGGCCCTTATGGCCAAGTACAAGAACGCACTGAGTACCGCTCAGTGAACCAAGGCTTCTATGTTACTGCTACCGTGCATGGCGATATCGTTCAACTGGAAGTGAACAGCCAAAACGATCGACGCAGCCAGCACTATAGCAATGTGATTGATACGCAAAGCACATCCAGCCGAGTCAGTGGTCGCTTAGGTGAGTGGATAAATGTCAGCGGCATCAGTCAAGACAGTCAACAGCGCCAAGATGGCGTTCTGCAAAAGCGCTACAGCACCGGACAAGAAGACAGTCAGTTGCAGATTAAAGTTGAAGTATTGGATTAACTTTGCTGCTTTTCACGCTTTGCTTTTATGTAGTGGAAATAAAACAACACTACAAAACATTTGACGAACGCCTCACTAAAGCGCATCATAGCCCCCGCTCCCGCTAGCCAGAACGCTTTAATCGGTGTTCCAAAGTTAACTTAAGAGTACTTCCTAAGTGGCTTTGTGTTTACAACATTCAAAAGATGCTGTGACGAGGTTGCGACTGGTACGTTGTAGTCCTGAGGGACGGGGAAGCCCATGCATCCATGATGCATCAGACGACTCACTACAGTGAGGTGCGCTTGCGGATGTTGAGTTGTTGATATCACGACTTAATGCAGCAGCCTTTAACTCTGATTGCTCGCCCTCGCGTAAGATTCTAACGTTCTAGTCAATTACCGGCTCTCCAGCGGAAGCTCACCCGCAATTAATACTTCCAGCGATAGCAGGTTGTGTGTGGGCAGTCGGTGCTCAAACTCACTCTACTCTTTACTCTTTGAAGGATTGACCATGTCAACTTATCAAAACGAAATTAAGGCAATTGCCGCTCTTAAAGAAAAAGCCGGAAATGGCTGGAGCGCGATTAACCCCGAGTCTGCCGCTCGTATGCGCATCCAAAACCGTTTCAAAACAGGTCTGGACATCGCTAAGTACACTGCAGCCATCATGCGTAAAGACATGGCTGAGTACGATGCCGACTCATCTGTTTACACCCAGTCGCTGGGTTGCTGGCACGGTTTCATCGGTCAGCAAAAACTGATCGCTATCAAAAAGCACTTGAAAACCACGAACAAGCGTTACCTCTACTTGTCAGGTTGGATGGTTGCTGCTCTGCGTTCTGAGTTCGGCCCACTGCCTGACCAGTCAATGCACGAGAAGAACTCTGTTGCTCACTTGATTGAAGAGCTGTACACCTTCTTACGTCAAGCTGACACCCGTGAACTGGATCTTCTGTTCACTGCATTAGACAAAGCACGTAAAGCAGGCAACGCTGCCGAAGAAAAATCAATTCTTGATCAGATTGAAAACTTTGAAACGCACGTTGTACCAATCATTGCAGACATCGATGCTGGTTTCGGTAACGAAGAAGCCACCTACTTGATGGCTAAGCAAATGATCGAAGCAGGTGCTGCAGCGATTCAGATCGAGAACCAAGTATCTGATGAAAAGCAGTGCGGTCACCAGGACGGTAAAGTAACCGTTCCACACGCTGACTTCCTCGCTAAAATCAACGCTGTACGTTACGCGTTCCTAGAATTAGGCGTTGACGACGGTGTTATCGTTGCACGTACTGACTCCTTGGGTGCTGGCTTAACTAAGCAAATCGCAGTCACCAATGAGCCAGGCGACTTAGGCGACAAATACAACAGCTTCCTTGATGGTACTTACATTAACGATGCAAGCGAAATCGAAAACGGTGACGTTGTTGTTAAATCAAACGGTAAGCTGCTCAAGCCTGCACGTTTAGCCAGCGGCCTGTTCCAGTTCCGTGCGAACACTGGTGTTGAGCGTGTCGTTCTTGACTGCATCACTTCACTACAGAACGGTGCTGACTTACTGTGGATCGAAACTGAGAAGCCACACGTTGGTCAGATCGCTGAAATGGTTAACGAGATCCGTAAAGTTGTTCCTGATGCGAAACTGGTTTACAACAACAGCCCATCATTCAACTGGACGCTAAACTTCCGTCAGCAGACGTTTGACGATTGGGCAGCGGCTGGTAAAGACGTTTCTAAATACGATCGTGATCGTTTGATGAGCGCTGACTACGATGGTACTGATCTGTGTAACGAAGCTGATGCGCGCATCCAGAGCTTCCAGAAAGATGCATCGCGTGAAGCGGGTATCTTCCACCACTTGATCACTCTGCCTACCTACCACACTGCTGCGTTGTCTACTGACAACCTGGCTAAAGGTTACTTCGGTGAGCAAGGTATGCTGGCTTACGTTGAAGGCGTTCAGCGTAAAGAAATTCGTCAAGGTATTGCGTGCGTTCGTCACCAAAACATGGCGGGTTCTGACATCGGTGATACTCATAAAGAGTACTTCTCTGGTGACGCTGCTCTGAAAGCAAGCGGTGAAGACAACACCATGAGCCAGTTCGATAACATCTAATCGAATCGAATGATTTAGCAGTCTTCGGACTCTGTGTTGTAAAAAAACCTCAGCCTCGGCTGGGGTTTTTTATTGTCAACGCATTTCTCTTTTGCGAGCGCGAACCGTGGCCCGCAGTTTTCTTATTGCCGGGAGCACGAACCGTTGGCCTGCAAGTTTCTTATTGCTGGGAGCGCGGGCCTCTGGCCCGCAAAGTCAGCAAGTCATTCCAGCAAGACGCTCTTGTGCCACACCAAGACCATTAGCCTTGCTTCTTCAAGATTAAATTACAGCTCTGCACTGATTAGATGTGAGAGGTTGTGCTGTTGCGGACCAGCAGTCCGCGCTCCCATAAACACTACAGGTGCACTTTCAAGTGTGCAGTTATTTGTTGGTGACTTGGGCTGTTTGCATGTGTTCGAGCGCGATACGGCTTTGTGCCCAATCACGCCAAGCACGGACTTGCTGTTGATTGGCGCCGGCTTTCTCGGCGGCAGTCAGCGCTTGTAGTCCTGCACCCCAGCGGCCTTGCTGAATTTCTAATTGCGCGAGATTAAGCCAGTGCTGCCCTTTCCCGGTCTGCTTGGCGAGTTGTGCATACTGCGCAGCCGCGTTTGGATAATCACGTGCTTGCCAATGCAACTGTGCCAGACGCTCTTGACTTATCGTGTTGCGCGCTAACATGCCATGTTTTAGCATACCTTCTAACAATCGCGCAGCTTGCCACGGTTGCTCGGATGCCGAGGCCAATGTAATTAAACTGTCTAGATCCGCTTGTTTAAAATGAATCCCTTTACTGTAAGCCGTACGCAGTGTCGCCAAAGCCTTAGCGTGTTGACCTGCCATCTGCTGTAGCGCTGCCAATTGTTTCCAAACATTGAGTTGATCAGGGCTGCGCTGTAAAAGTTGCTTCTGCCACTGCTCAGCTTGCGCATAACGTTTTAATTCAGCGTTGGCGCCGACCATAAACTGCAGCCAATTATCATCAATGGTTTTTTTGCCTTTTAAATACTGCTCCGCTAAAGGCAAAGCCTTGTCTAAACGGCCTAAACCTTGCCAAGACTGAATGCGTATTTCTAAGATTTCATCGGTTGCGGCAACGCCTTGTAAGTACTGCAGTGCTTGCTGGTAGTTTTTTACCGAAAAACTCAGTTTGGCTAAATTAAGACGGTCTTCAGCGGCTTGCTCTGCGCTGAGTTGATTACTGCGCAAAGCCTTATCAAGCAGGTCAATGGCATGTTTGCTATGCCCTTGCACCCAGACTAAGTAGCCTTGGCTGCGCCACACTAGCGCTTGCTCTAAGCTGTCTGGCTTGGTTTTTACAGCGCTTAAAGCTTGCTCTGCTTCTGTGTACTTACCTGCTTGTTGTGCGGCTTGGGCATTTTGCAGGGCGCGAAACACATCAGGTGCAATGCTCTGTGCCGCAGCAGAGGCTGTTTGTGTCGACAACGCCAAAACACATACCGCTAAAATTAATCGTCGCATCTTATCGACCTCTTTTTTCGAGACGAAATTGCAAAGTTTTTACCGCTTCACGCGCCACCGAACGACCATCTTCTGTACGCGGCGCAAAACGCCAGCGCACCGCGGCTTTGCGCGCCTCACGGTCGAAGACATTCTCAGGAGATGACTCGACAACCCGCACGTTTTCCACCTTACCTTCATGCGTAATAGTGAAAGCTAATTTAACGTAGCCTTCAATGCCGCGCCGACGGGCGCTATCTGGATAAACCGGCAACACCTCATTCAGCGGAATCACTTCAGCATCATTACTCGGAGCGCTTGCTGCAGCACTTGCCGCCGGCGCTGCAGGAGCTGCTGGCGCAACGGCTTGCGCGGTCAGGCCTTGCAAGCTTGGCGCAGCGGCAGCATTGATGCTGATATTGCTCGAAAGCTGCGGCACAGCTAAATCTAAAGTGGCCATTTGTGGTGTACGCGGTGGTTGTGGCGCTTGCTGAGTTGGCGGTGTTTCGGGTTGTGGCTGCACAGGTTTCTCTGGCATCTGCTGACGCGAGCGACTTGGGTCACTGGACTCTTGCTGCAATTTGGGCATAAAGCGACCGATTTGTAAGGCTGACTCTTCTACTTTGCTTTTCGGTGGAAAGATCATCACTAACATCAATACAAAGCTGCCCAAGACAATCGCCAGCGCTGCTAAAAAAGACCACAACCAACGCATTAACGCGACTCCGTAGAAGCAGCCAAGACCACATCATCCACACCGGCAAGGCGCGCCTGATCCATCACTTGCACCACTAAGCCGGTGCGCGCATCTTGATCCGCTTGCACCACCACGACACCTTCCGGCTGCTCTTGGCGCATGCGCTCAACATGGGCGCGCACACTGCGCACATCAACCACTTGCTTATCCAGCCAAACTTGGCCATCGGCCGTCACGGCAATTAAAATATTGCCTTTATCTTGCGCAGCAGCGGTATCTGCTTGCGGACGATTGACTTCAATGCCTGACTCTTTAATAAATGAGCTGGTGACAATGAAGAAAATTAGCATGATAAACACCACATCCAACATCGGTGTTAAATCAATGCCCGCTTCCTCTTCCGCTTGCTGACTGTAACGACGCATTCTCATCGTCTAATCCTTATTCGTGACGCAATTGATCGGCCAAGCGGCCCAAAGCCCGTCGAGCGTTTCGCTCTAAACGGGCCAAACTAAATAATCCACCAATGGCTAAGACCATGCCAGCCAGTGTCGGCAATGTCGCCTGCCAAACCCCACCGGCCATAGCCCGCGGATTTCCACTACCACTGACAGCCAATACTTCAAATACAGCGACCATGCCAGTCACGGTACCGAGCAAACCCAATAACGGAAACATCGCCACCAGCGTGCGTGTCACCGACAGAGGCGTTAGCAATTGCTCACGGGCTTGTGCCAGCCATGCCGCACGTACGGCGTGCTGCCAACGGCTGTTCTGTCCGGCTTCAGCACAGAGCTGTTGCCAAGCATGACGACGCTCTTTGGCCCACAGGGGGAATTGGCATTTGGTGTACCAGAGCCGCTCGAGCACTAAGGTCCAGAACAGCACGCACAATGCCGCGAGCAGCCACATGACAATGCCGCCAGCACTCATCAAGTCGAGTAAGGCATGGCTGCTATCAACCAGCCAAAACCAGGTGCTTTGCCAGTTACTCACTGCGCTTTTTCCCTGACATGTGCAGCGCTAATAAACCCACGCATTGCTGCTCTAACAACTGCACCACCATTTTACTGCGCGCGCTGAGCACACTGTGTAAGAACAGCAGTGGAATGGCCACGACTAGACCTTCAACGGTGGTGACCAAGGCTTGTGAAATACCATCGGCCATCAAGCGTGAATCACCGCCGCCACTTTGGGTAATGGCCTGGAAGGTAATAATCATTCCCGTGACCGTACCGAGCAAACCCAGTAAAGGCGCAACCGCAGCCAATAACTTAAGCAAACCTTGACCTTTCTCTAACTGCGGCACTTCTAGCATCACCGCTTCATCGAGCTTGAGCTCAAGGGTTTCTAAATCAGACAATTGCGGGTTTGAACCTAAGACGCTTAGAACGCGTCCTAGCGGATTATTGCTGTTGGGCTGTGACAGGTTGCGCATTTGCTCGCGGACACTACGAATCACCTGCATCAGACCAAACATGCGCCACGCAGCCAGAGCAAAACCAAACAGACCCAGCGCAACAATCACCCAGCCCACTAAACCACCCTGCTTTAAACGGTCGATCAGCGACGGCTGACGTTGCAATTGCTCAACCAATGAGCCACGGGTCGGATCCACCGGCACCACGCCAACCGCATCGCTGCTAGTAATCCAGCTTTTTACTTGACCAAGACCTGATGGCTGTTTAGGTAAAGCGCGATAGGCGTTATCACCTTCACTGAAGGTTAAAAACGCGTGCTCATTATAAGCAGAGAATGGCCCAACGCGCAGTACATCTTGCGTTTGGCGCTGACCATCTACGCCAATCACTGGCGCTGCAACACGTTCAACACGTCCCGTTGCCGTCATATCTTCTAAAACAGTCAGCCAAAAGCTCTCAACCTGCGCTGCGTTGGGTAACACACGACCTTTAGCTAAGCGTTCAAGCTGCTCGATGCGCTGTGGGAATTGCACATTTAACACGCTACTGCGCCACTGTCCGGCTAAATCACCGGCACTTTGGCGCACCACTGCAAACAGCTCACCCAAATCACCGACTTGCTGCTTGAGTAGTTGCTCTTGATCAGCCAGTTCTTGCTCATTGGCGGTAAAAGTCGATTTTAATGCGGCCGCACGTGACTCCTGCTCAGCCAAAGCTTTTTTCGCTTGCGCCAACAACTGGGCTTGCTGATTGCGTGCCTGTAAAAAATGTTGCTCACGCTCTTGCATCAATTGCTCTTCAGTATTTTTTTCGCTACGAATGCGTTCCAGCAACTGATCAGGACTCAAGACATTCGCTTGCACTGACACACTGAGCAGCAGGCCGCAGGTTATCCATAACAAGCGTTTCATGGCTGCACCTCCAGTGCTAAGGTCTTAATCGGCAGTTCTAACCAGTCTGCTGATTTTTGCTGACGGGCAATGGCAATGGCTTTTTGTAAGGGACGGCGCACACTGCTATCCAGAGCTTGCCAGCTTTGCGTTTGAGCATTCCAATAACCGCTTTCTTGGCCATTAGGGGTTTGGTAATACAGCATGACGCGACCAAGGCGCAAGAACTCGACACTGCGTTGCTCGGTGCCCTCGCCTAACTCTCCGCGCCAAGCTTCCAGGGTATAACCGTAGTCACTTTCAATTTGATAGGCTTCAAGAATACGGCGGTATTTTTCCGCCATACTGACATCTGCGCGCGGCATCAGCTCTTGTAGCGACGCTAAACGATCGGCACGTTCCAAGGGTAAGAAAGGCACATCGGCTGCAATAAACTCAGCCAGCACTTCAACCATGCGGCGCATTTGCGGCATCACCGCTGCTTCTGTTTCTTGTAAGGCATCCAACTGTTCTTGATAGCTGAGCAACTCTTGATGCTGCGCAGCAATCAATTCGCTCACTTGTTGGTTGTAGCCTTCGAGCGCTTTAGCTTTGGCTAAAGTACTGCTGTACTCTTCCAGCATCGCTTGGCTGGCATCATCCAGACCCTCAATACGTTGTTGCGAGCTTTGCGCGGCTTGGCTGAGTTGTTCGCTTGCGCTTAATGCCTGTTCCAGCGTTGCTGCACTGACGACTGGACTCACCACTGCACAACAGAAAAGCAGTGAGCGTAAAGTTGTTGCTCGCATGAATACGGATTCCTTAATCTAGACAGCTTATTAATGACAATGATTATCATCTGCATGCGCTCACAAATCAAGCAGTTAGCGCGGGTTTAAACATCGCAAAGATTCAGAGCAACAATAAACCAAGATGCTCTATATTTTATCTAAGTATAAATAGAAACACTGTTAGCATGGAATAATACGCGACTCTGGATACTTTTGAGCTTTACTTGCGCGGATGCAGGACAACATGCCGCACCGTTGCTTATCCAGCCTGTGCGATTATTGAGACAGATTCTCACCTGCCTTGCATCGATGTAAACTGCACGCCCGTGCGCACACTAACAGAAGGCGCTTTACTTAGTGGATACAGCTCTACACACAACTGAACAACAGCTCAAAAAGACGCTGCGCAAGCAGTTAAAAAAGACGATTGCCCCAGAAACCAAGCGATTGCATCTAGCCCTGCTTTTAGCCGTATTAGGCACTCTGGTGTTTATTGGACAAAGTTGGCTACTGGCGCATGTGTTTGCTGAGCTCATCAAGAGTACGCAAAACGCCACCGGCCTTGCCGATGTATTCAACACCCAAGCGCTGCTGTTGTTAATCCTGTGTTTTATCCTAAGACCGAGTTTACAGTTTGTTCGCGAACACCTCTCACAAGTGGCCAGTTTTCGGGCTCGTGCGGCATTGCGTGAGAAACTATTAAATACTCTGGCCAGTTTAGGTCCAGAGCGGCAAATACTCGGCGCAGATGGCGCACTGAGCAATCAATTGCTTGAGCAAGTGGATGCACTGGATGGTTATATCAGCCGCTATTACGTGCAACTGTATTTAGTCCTGATCACTCCGCTACTGATTAGCATCGCCGCTTTTTATTACAGCCCGTTGGCGGCTGGATTAATGCTGATGACCGCACCGCTCGTGCCGCTGTTTATGATTTTGGTCGGCGGCGCCGCCAGTCGCAGTAGCCAACAGCAAATGGCAGCAATGAGCCAACTCAGCAGTCGCTTTTTAGATTGGGTACGCGGCATGTCGACCTTGCAGAACTTAAAAGCCACTGATCAAGCGCAAGAAGATATCGACCGTTCGGCCTCAAAATACCGCGACACCACGATGAAGGTGCTGCGTTTAGCGTTTTTATCAGGTGCAGTCTTAGAGTTATTCTCGTCCTTAGCCATTGCCTTAGTGGCGCTGTACCTGGGCTTGGGTTTGCTGGGTATTTTACCTTGGGCCAAAGACGTGATTCCTGTGCCTTATGCCGGTGCGCTGTTTATTTTACTGCTCGCCCCTGAGTTCTATGCGCCACTACGACAATTGGGCAGCGACTATCACGCCAAAGCTGAAGCGGAAGGTGCCATTGAAGAATTACTGCCACTGCTAGAACAGCACACATGGCAACACCCAGGACAACAACCGCTGCAACTCGATGCGGCACCTGCGCTATCGTTAACCGCGGTCAGCATCACTGCGCACAACGGACGCTTACGCTTACCTTGCATTAATCTGCAGATTGCAGCCAGTGAGCGGGTTGGATTGCATGGCGCCAGTGGCAGTGGCAAATCCAGTTTGCTGCTGGCGTTGCTCGGCTTTGTTCCTTATGCAGGTGAGATTCTCGTCAATCAAAGCGCACTTTTGCAACTGTTACGCAGTGATTGGCATGGCCAACTTGGCTACTTATCGCAACAACCGAATTTTAAGCGTGGCAGTATTGCGCAGAATTTACGCCTAGCTAACCCTGCGGCCAGCGAGCAACAATTGTATGAGGTGTTGCGCCAGGTGGACTTGCTGTCATTGATAGAAAAGCTGCCGCAAGGTTTAAACACTCAACTCGGCGAGCGCGGACTAGGCTTATCCGGTGGTCAACTGAGCCGCCTGGCGATTGCGCAATTATTGCTACGTGATGCTCATATCTGGTTACTGGATGAGCCCACAGCGCACCTTGACCCTGAAACCAGTGCCACCATTCATGTCTTGTTAGAAAAACTCAGTGTTGGCAAAACCTTGCTACTGGTCAGTCATCAATGGCAAGGCTTGCAATGGCTTGATCGGCATCTTGACTTAGCTGCCCTGCACACCACAAAGGAGCAGCAAGCATGCTAAAGCCCATTCGTTTACGCAATCTATTGCGCAGCCGTCAGGCCAACTGGAGCTTAGCGTTACTGCTCGGCGCGCTGACGTTGTTTTCAGCAATTGGCTTATTGGCCGTCTCGGGCTGGTTTATCACTGCTGCAGCGATTGCAGGTTTAACCCTTAGCAGTTCCTTTACCTTTGATTACTTCCGTCCTGCCGCGTTAATTCGTCTGTTCGCCATTGTGCGTACGGCAGGTCGCTACGGCGAACGAGTCACCTCACACCACGCGGCCTTATCCTTGCTAAAAGATTTACGCAGTCAGGTGTTTCGCGCGCTAACGTTAGGCAAAACTGCGGCGACACTCGACAGCACCAGTTCGGCGGCAACCATGCACCGCTTGGTCGCAGACATTGATCGCCTTGATCGTTTCCCGCTGCAGTTTGTTGCGCCGTGGTTTTGGGCCAGTTTAATCGTTGCGTGTTACTTAACCTTTGCCTATTGGCTACACCCGCAACTGGCTGCAGCCGCAAGTTTTGGCTTAGTGGCGGCTTGGCTACTGGTGCCTGCTGTTGGCTTTTGGCGCGGACGCACACTTGCGCAAGAAGATGTGACTGCGGCAGAGCAGCGCCGTGAGCATTTTTTAGAATCACTATCGCTACTGACCTCGCTGACTCTTTGGCAAGGCTGGCAAACCCAGCAGCGCGATACTTTAAGCGCTGATCAGCACTTTCAAACTCAGCAGCTTAAACAGCAGCAACTGATCAGCCTACTTAGCTTATTGCAGCAATGGGCGCTGGCGATCAGTTTGATTTGTGTACTGTGGTTTGGCGTGGATTTAGTCCAAAGCAGTTTAGTCAGTGTGCCTTGGCTGCTGGCTGCGGCTTTGGCTTTACTGGGTGCGCATGAAGCATTAGTGCCCTTAGCTGGCAGCTTTATTGGTTTAGGCCAAAGCCAAGCCGCACGCGATCGCATCAATCAACTGATGCCTGTTAATCAAGCTCAACCAATCGAGACTGACGGCACAACACGCCCTGCTGCGCCTTTTCATCTACAAACCGAGCAGCTCAGCGCGCGTATTGCTGGCGCATTAAATGGCCCTGAAAACATCAACATTGATTTGCGCAGCGGTCAGGTGCTGGTGATTACGGGCGCGTCCGGCATTGGTAAAACCACATTATTAAAAGTGCTGGCTCAGGCGCTGCAGCCGAGCAGTGGCAAGTACTTGATCAACCAACGTCCTGCTGAGCAATGGCAACTGGATGAGTGCATTGGCTATTTGCCTCAGCAGTTGGATATTTTTGATAGCAGCTTGGCCAATAATCTGCGTTTAGCTGACCCACAGGCCAGCGATGAACAACTGTGGCAGGTGCTGGCCGATGTGGCGCTGGCTGACTGGGCAAAACAACAGAATGGCTTGGATACGGCGCTGGGTGAGTACGGCGCGCAAATCTCCGGTGGGCAAGCACGGCGCGTGGCCTTAGCACGTCTATTGCTGGCTAAACGGCCGATTCTATTGGTTGATGAGCCTTTTGCTGGGCTCGATAGCCGCAGTAGTTATCACGTGTTAGCCGCGTTGCGTGAGCGTCAAGCCGATGGCTTGCTGATTATCGTCAGCCACCATGCGATGGATATTCCGGACGTGCAGCGCTTACATTTGTCTTAGTGGTGCGTGGTGCGCTGCAATATAGCGGCGCAGCGATTAAAACATATCCGCTTGCTCAGGCTCGTCATCCATCGGCAAGCCTGCCTGCAAAGCGGCTTCTTTAGCTTTTAGGACGCGGGCTTTACGTTGTAAACATAAACGCACGACCTGCCGTTTATCCGCTTCGCTAAATTTGAGCCAGTACAAACGTTCCTCGCGGGAACGAAAGCAGCCTTTGCAATAGCCTTTATTGTTCGCCTCACAGACCCCAATGCAAGGGCTGGGGATTTCAAAAAACTCAAGCTGTTGCATAGAAAGCGGCCTTCAAAAAACGTCCAAGGTATACAAGTCAATCAACACCTCAAGACAATTGATCACTTTTTAAACGACTTCAGATAGATTACTGAAAAATTGCTTAAAATCAAAAAGGCAAGAAAATTAATTGTATAAATTTCAATATTCGGCAAGTGCGCACAGTCCCTAGCTTAGCGCTTAAAAGTGATTGAAAACCCGCAAATGAGTGTGTTGATATTACTCAAGCCACACAGTATATTGCGTCCCCGATTAGGCAAAAACACAACATGCTGTGTTTTTAGCAAGCAAGCGCATTACCTCAGCCATCTTTAATTTTCAAGCACTATTGCGCACAAACACCATAAGGATCTCATTATGTCAGACTTTAAAGCCATTAAAGTAACCAAGCGCGATGGTCGCCAAGAGCCGATTGATTTAGACAAGATCCATCGGGTTCTTGATTGGGCTGCGATGGGTTTAAAGAATGTCTCGGTCTCGCAAGTTGAGCTGAAATCACACATCCAGTTCTACAATGGCATGCGCACCAAAGATATCCACGAAACCATTATTAAAGCCGCTGCGGATTTGATCTCTGAGAGCACGCCAGACTATCAATACCTCGCTGCGCGCTTGGCAATTTTCCACCTGCGTAAAATCGCTTACGGCGAGTTTGAGCCGCCACATTTGTTTGATCACGTCACCAAGCTGACCAACGAAGAACGTTACGACAGCCATATTTTACGTGACTACGACAAAGCTGAATTTGACGAGCTCAACGAATACCTTGATCACGGCCGTGACATGAGCTTTTCTTACGCTGCGGTGAAACAGCTGGAAGGCAAGTATTTAGTCCAGAATCGCGTGACTAAAGACGTCTACGAAAGCCCGCAGATGCTGTATATCTTGATTGGTATGTGCTTGTTTGCCGACTATCCAAAAGCCACCCGTTTGAATTACATCAAACGTTTTTATGATGCCATTTCATTATTTAAAATCTCACTGCCCACGCCAATCATGGCCGGTGTGCGTACGCCCTCACGTCAGTTCAGCTCCTGCGTATTGATCGAGTGCGGCGACAGCTTAGATTCAATCAGCGCCACCACTTCAGCGATTGTTAAATATGTCTCACTGCGTGCTGGTATCGGCATTAACGCTGGTCGCATTCGCGCAGTAGGCAGCCCGATTCGTGGTGGTGAAGCACAGCACACAGGTTGCATCCCTTTCTTTAAACTGTTCCAAGCCGCAGTTAAGTCCTGCTCACAAGGCGGCGTGCGTGGTGGTGCCGCAACACTGTTCTACCCAATGTGGCATTTAGAAGTTGAATCTTTATTGGTTCTGAAAAATAACCGTGGCGTGGAAGAAAACCGTGTTCGTCACATGGATTATGGTGTGCAGCTCAACAAGCTTATGTATCAGCGTCTGATTCAAGGTGGCAATATCACCTTGTTCTCGCCACATGAAGTGCCAGGCCTGTACGAAGCATTTTTTGCCGACCAAGCAGAGTTCGAGCGCCTGTACGTTAAATACGAGCAAGATGAAAGCATTCGCAAGCGCACCATGACCGCGGTCGAGCTGTTCTCGCTGATGATGCAAGAGCGTGCCAGCACCGGTCGTATTTATATTCAGAACGTTGACCACTGCAATACTCACAGTCCGTTTGATCCAAAGGTCGCGCCGATTCGTCAGTCCAACCTGTGCCTGGAAATTGCCCTGCCCACCAGCCCGCTGGAAAACATCAACGAAACGGATAAAGAAATCGCACTATGCACCTTGTCAGCCTTTAACTTAGGCGCCATTGATAGCCTTGATGAGCTGGAAGACCTCGCTGATCTTGCTGTGCGCGCACTGGATTCCTTACTGACTTACCAGGACTACCCTCTGGAAGCCGCACGTAACGCAACCATGAAGCGTCGTACGCTCGGCGTGGGCGTGATCAACTTTGCTTACTACTTGGCTAAAAATGGCTTGAAGTACTCTGATGGTTCAGCCAATGCGCTGACTCACCGTACGTTTGAAGCGATGCAATATTACCTGCTGAAAGCATCGAACAATCTGTCGAAAGAATTTGGTCCGTGCACCGCCTTTAATGAAACAACCTATGCGCAAGGCATTTTGCCAATCGACACCTACAAGAAAGATTTGGATGTCATTTGTAACGAGCCGCTGCATTTAGACTGGGAAACACTGCGTGCTGACATTGTTAAACACGGTCTGCGTAACTCTACCCTGTCTTCGCTAATGCCTTCGGAAACCTCCAGCCAGATTTCCAACGCCACCAATGGGATTGAGCCACCGCGTGGTTTGGTGACCATCAAGCAGTCCAAAGACGGCATCCTCAAACAAGTTGTGCCGGGCTATGACGAGCTCAAAGATAAGTACGAATTACTCTGGAATATGCCCAACAACGAAGGCTATTTACACCTGGTTGGCATCATGCAGAAGTTTGTCGACCAAGCCATTTCCGCCAACACCAACTACGATCCACAACGTTTTGAAGGTGGCCGTGTACCGATGCAGCAGCTGTTAAAAGACTTGTTGACAGCCTACAAATTCGGTCTGAAAACACTGTACTACCAAAACACACGCGATGGCGCTGATGACAGTCAAAGCGATATGGATGATGGCTGCGCTGGTGGCGCGTGCAAGATTTAAGGGTAAATAATCATGAAATACAGCACTTTTTCAAAAGTTGATAACGACCAGCTCAAGGAGCCTATGTTTTTTGGCCAGCCGGTTAACGTCGCCCGTTACGACCAACAAAAATATCCAATTTTTGAGAAGTTGATTGAAAAACAATTGTCGTTTTTCTGGCGTCCTGAGGAAGTGGATGTGTCTCAAGATCGCACTGACTACCGCAATCTGCCCGATCATGAAAAGCATATTTTTATCAGCAACTTGAAGTATCAAACGCTGCTGGATTCGATCCAAGGCCGCAGCCCTAACGTGGCTTTTTTGCCGCTGGTGTCCATTCCAGAGCTGGAAACTTGGATTGAAACCTGGTCGTTCTCAGAAACCATTCACTCGCGCTCCTACACGCATATTATTCGTAATATCGTTAATGATCCTGCCGTGGTGTTTGACGACATTATGCGCAACCAGCACATCATTGAGCGTGCTGGTGATATTTCTAAGTACTACGATGACTTGATTCACTACAGCATGCTCTACAACAAGTGTGGCCCAGGCACTCATACTTTGAATGGCAAAACCCACGAAGTCAGCTTGTTTGAGCTTAAGCGCAAGCTGTACCTGTGCATGATGAGTGTCAACGTGCTCGAAGCGATTCGTTTCTATGTCAGCTTTGCTTGCTCTTTTGCTTTTGCAGAGCGTCGCTTAATGGAAGGCAACGCAAAAATTATTCGTTTGATTGCACGTGATGAAGCGCTGCACCTGACCGGCACCCAGCACATCATCAACATCATGCAAGATGGCCAAGACGATCCTGAAATGGCTGAAGTGGCGCGCTCATGCTACGACGAAAGCGTTGCGATCTTTAAGCATGCGGCGCAGCAAGAAAAAGAGTGGGCCAAGTACTTATTTAAAGACGGTTCAATGATTGGTTTGAACCTGGATATTCTGAATCAGTATGTTGAATACATCACCAACTTGCGCATGCATGCGGTAGGCCTTGAGCCCGCCTTTAGCAATGCCTCGCACAATCCGATCCCGTGGATTAATGCTTGGTTGGTCTCCGATAACGTACAGGTTGCACCGCAAGAAGTTGAAGTCAGCTCCTACTTGGTTGGCCAAATAAACTCGACTGTTTCCGCGGAAGACTTAGGCGAATTCGAGCTTTAAATGAGCAAGGTTATGCAAGTTATTACTGAGGATTTAATTTTTCACTTAGAGGAGTCAGAAACCCTGCTTGAAGGCTTAGAACGCACCGGTCATAAAATTGAATACCAGTGCCGCAGCGGTTACTGCGGCGCCTGCCGCGTGACCCTGCGTTCAGGTAGCGTGGACTACATCAACACCCCGCTAGCCTACCTGCGCCAAGACGAAATCCTACCCTGCTGCTGCCGCGCGCTTGAGCCGTTGGTGGTGAAGGTGAGCTTGAAGAGTAAGTACAGCGCTTAATCCTGACCTGGTTAGGAGCGCGGGCCGCTGGCCCGCAATAAGTTCTCACATCCAAGTGCGTAGGTAAACGCCACCCCCTGACGACTCATTACCTCACAATCAATTCAAGCTAATCCCCTATTCGCAGCATCACATGCTCAGCACAATGCGGGCCAGCGGCCCGCGCTCCCAGACAGCAATGCAAGTTTTCGACTGACTCTAGGCTCCACGCAATAAGCACGTCCATAGTCTGCAGAATCACTACAATCTCTCAGCACACTATGGGAGCGCGGGCGGCTCGCCCGCACTAAGTTCTCACACCCAAGCGCGCACGTAAGCGCCACTCCAAACGATTAATGACCTCGCAATCAATTCAAACTAAACCCCGCTCCTAAACACAGCACGATTAACATACAATACGCGCTCAAAATGGCTCTTCCGAGCAGCCAAGTCGTTATTAAAGAGCTGAACATTGATGAACAGAGTAAACCGCCGCTTCTCCGTTGCCCCGATGATGGATTGGACGGTTAATAAATAAATCACATTAAAATCAAACACTTGCGTCAATGATTTTATTTTTGTGACTCTTTTGTGTGTCCAAAAATCTAGCAAGCCGGCCCCGCAAGTTATCTGCGCGGGGCTTTTTTGTTTCTGCAATTCGATGCAGAATTGCAATATCGCCCAATGTCGACTATAACTCAATAACACGAGAATGATTCCCATAACTAAAGATAAGGCGCAACAGTAGAAACATAAACACTATAAAATGACCTAATAGTCACTGAATACAAGAGGATCTTGTAATGAAAGGATTAGCAGACGTCTATACAGTTTTTATAGCAACCGTAGCCTGTGTTTTTATTTCATCATGCTCTTCAGATTTCGAGCGCACACAGCCACACAAGCCCCTTCAGCGCTCGCCTTCATCAAGCGCAATTTTAACACTTGAGCACAAGAATCAAGAACCCACGTTATTGCAATACGATTCTCCAGAAGAAAGCGCTATCCAAAGGAAGGTAACTTATGTTTTCTAACCATCTAAGCATCGCTATTTAAGGTTGTTTTGTTTCTGCAATTCGATGCATCCCTGCACTTGCACCGCGCAACTCAGCAGATTATCTTCTAACTGATCCACTGCTCTGCGCCAATCATCATTGTTTTCCAGCGCTGGCCGTGCTGGCAGCTGGCACAGAATCAGCGCGCACTTGGGACGACTGTCGATACGCACGGGGATCGGTTGTTGCGGTGCGCTGGTACAGCCTGCCGAGGCTAGCAGGTACAGGAGCACGCAAATACTCAGCAATGGTTTCATCATTTCTTTTTAGCTCCTCTAGCGCTTGTGATTGAGCGCGGCTTTGATTGGCCAGCGCTTGCAGTAATTCGCGGTTTTTTAACTCAGCGGCAAGCACGCCCGCCAGCTGCTGTGATTGCGCCTCAATAATCGCTACGCGCTCCTGGTCGAGAAGACCTGCGGCTGTGAGCTGTTGTTGAGCGTGGTCGAACTGGGTTTGTGCAAGCTCGATGCGAGGCGACGCAATCAGCCACCAAGTCAGCGCCGCCACTACAAGCGCGCTGACTGCGTAGATGATTAAGCGTTGCATTTGCTGATCTCCTGCATGGCTTGAGCATAGTAAGTGCTCCACTTTTTACGCAGTGCTGCTTTTTGTTCTGCTGTACCGCGCGTATAAGCGCCCGGCCGCCAAGTGCGTAGATACAATTGCCAAGCACCGTCAACGTCATTCAGACCAGGCAATGCTTTTGGATCAGTCCAAAGCAGTAGCCGAGCAAAAGCAGCGGCCAGCACATCGTCATTCTCAAAATTTAAATGCACGCCACCAACAGCAGCTGCAACACCGCGCGCACGACATACATCCAAAGCCAATGCGCTACTGGCTCGATGCTGTAAAACGCCAGCAGTACCTCCGTCACGCTCAAATTGCCACCAGCCGCGCGCCGGCCCATTACCCATCTGTCGCCGACACTTAAACAGCGACTCTTGCAAACCAATAGCCAGCAACATCACGATCGCTTCACGACTTCGCATACGCGCAGGCAGCATAGCCATTGCCGGCTTGATTGCTTTTTCAACTACGTCACTTAACTTCTCAGTCATACATCACCTATTTTCAAGCAATAAAAAACCCGCCTTAGCGGGTTTGTTGGTTTGTTTTTGAGTTGGCCAACTCGTTTTACGCGATTAAATTGCGTTAATTAAAAAAGCCCTGACGGCTCTGCTTGCACGTCCCAGCTAAATATCAGCACTTCGCGCGCCTCTTTAGCGTTTTCACTGCCTCCTACTGTGTACTTGATATCTGTTGACTCAAAGTGGAATCCATCAAACCAGCGACGCACATCTGGATGATCATTTAAGCTAATGATTGCTTTACCTTTCATATTGCGCAGCAGCTCAGCCATCTGTTCAAACTGCTCGGGACCAAAGTCAAAACCGTAGCCGGCGGTCTGCCAATACGGCGGGTCCATATAAAAGAAAGTGTGCTCACGGTCATAACGTGTGATGCAGTTTTGCCAGGTTAAGTGCTCGATAAACACATCAGACAGACGCAAATGCGCTGCAGAAAGTTGCTCTTCAAGTCTCAGCAAATTAAGCCCCGGCGCAGCTGACGTTGCCGTGCCGAATGACTGACCGCTGACCTTGCCGCCAAACGACAGCTGCTGCAGATAATAAAACCGTGCAGCACGCTGGATATCAGTTAGCGTTTCTGGGCGCGTATCCTGCAGCCACTTAAATACCTGACGACTTGTAAGCGCCCACTTAAACTGCCGCACGAACTCCTCAAGATGATTCTGAACAACTCGATACAAACAAATGAGATCACCGTTTATATCATTCAGAACCTCAGAATCCGCAACGTGCGGCTTCATAAAAAACAGGGCCGCACCTCCTGCGAACGGTTCTACATAGCAAGTGTGCGCCGGTAAAAACGGCAAGATGCGATCCACAAGCCGCCGTTTACCGCCCATCCATTTGATTATTGGTCCAGACATTATATTTTCCTCAAGAAAGGCGCTAACGTGCGCTCTGTTGTTGAGGCTCTCTGGCCTGCCAGTTAGTCATCCCCTTGCAGCGATGACATTTGATAGTGATTGAATAGTGACCGCTGGCCACCCCGAGTTTACGTTTGCAATGGGCACAACGAAGTTCTGAATTATTAGCCTGCATAACCTTTTACCTTTTGGTAATATCGGCCAGCTCACGTGAGCCGGTGGCCTTGGTTGACTGCAGCTATGTCCTGCGGTTGATGGCGTATTGGTGGTGTTACAGCACGGCCAATACGCCGCCATCTTTATTTAAGTGCAAGTGCACAAGGAGGAGTGAATGTCGTTTGAAAAGAAACCAAGCAATAAAATATCTAGAATTGCGGCCTTAAAGTATGCGGCAGACACTTTAGGTGATTATCAGAGTCACGCTGGGGCGTTTTCCGGCTTAGGATTTACCAAAGATGAAGAGCGATTGGCGCGAAACGAGTTATCAAGAATTGCAACTAGCCTGAAACTTGAAGCACAAGACCTTGAGCATCAAGAAAATCCCGCGCCGCCTAAAAAAGAACCTCCGCGCGCAATTCACTACCCCAAAAAAGAAGAATCGCAAGCAGCTGCACGGCGCCGCGAATCACTTCCATGTCCCGAATTATTTACCGCCAACGCAGAAGCCGTGCGCTCAGCTTTGTCTGACGGATACATCACCGCTGAAAAAAGCTTATATTTGTCAAAGACCTTAACTGAACTACCAGGCTCTGAGATATTTCCTACTCGCGTATTTATTGACGGGCTAAAGCGTGCAGCAGAGAATTGGACGCCCGAATACGAAAACCAGATTTTGAGGGCGGCTGGCGTAATATTCATGCGTTTAAACGGTGATGACTACCTAGAAACAATCATCAACGACAGTTCTACTGTTTTCGGAGACTGGTATCAGCAAGTTTTTGATCCATACCAATCAGCACATGATATGACTGATCACCAATTTTTATTTACGGGTAAATTCGACGGTTTCGGGCGCACTAAATGTTACATACTGTCACGCGCACTTGGTGGGTGCCCTGCATTTAGCGCACGCTATGCCGATTACGCAATTATATCCAATAACTCTGTGAGCCTGCGCGCAATATCCAGCACACTGCATGACGCTATCCATTCAAGGGCACGCTACGGACAAATAAAAATATACACAGAGTCTGATTTTAAGCGTCTACTTGATGAGCATCTACCTGAGTGGGAAGCCATCTAACCCAACAATTAAGTCTAACGCTACCTGTCAAAATTTATGCGCGGCTGTAAGGCTAGGTAAATTTTGACATCATAGCTAAGCTGAAACCTTATAAATCAACGAGGTCTAAGCTATGCCCACAACAACTGCCTACAAATTTCATCATCAATCACCAAAAGTTAAACCTGAGCACATGATGTGGCCAGAGGACCCAAGGTTTCTCGATGACGAATGCTCGTTTTGGATTAAAAGAAAAGACAGCAACTGTTTGGACGCCGCTATTAGAGATTGTTTTATTGTGGATGGTGAGTCTAAGCGTGCGCTTAGCCATACTCTCGTTACTATTTGCCCTAAAACAAATAATTCTTAATCGGTTACCACTAAACCTCCACATCATACTGCGGCAGATTCGGCGCTGGCTCTGTGACCTGCCCGTCTTTGATAAAGCCCTTTGTGCCAACATCCACACCCATTGTCACCATCTCGCTGTCACTGCTAAAACAATGGTAACTTGCATTAGTTATTCATTAAAAAAACTATTTAAG
This sequence comes from Pseudomonas sp., assembly GCA_048266525.1. GTDB lineage: Bacteria > Pseudomonadota > Gammaproteobacteria > Pseudomonadales > Pseudomonadaceae > Denitrificimonas. Next base: position 222,042 of record JBLWZG010000001.1, on the reverse strand, counting down.
AAAAAACGGAAGGGCTGTCGTAACAACTATACTTAGAATCGCAATAAGGAGTGTAAGCCTCACGCTTCTTTTGCTTTCATCCTGCACCGGCTTTATTATATTTTTATAAACATCATCATAATCTTCAGCGACACGATCCAAGCTAATAAAATAGCCCTCTATCTCGCTAACATCTTTACTTAAAGCCTCAAACTCTCGTCTTTTTGAAATTGCTTTTTTAATACTTTGTATTTCATTGCTTGATGATTTAATACGTCTCCGCAAACCATCCCTATCAAAAGCGAGTATTTCCTGAACTCGCTCATTTAAAAGACCTTCGCTACCAGATAGCTGAGCCACACAATCTACCAGATAAAATTTTGTCTTATCGTTAATCCGGCAATTAGTATATACACCATTATCAAACCCTAAAATCTCAAAAGACAAGACTCTCAGAGCATCTAAACGCTCTAACCTGCTTACGAGCCTATCCATTGATAACACCTTGCGTAATTTATCAAGGCAATCATCAAACTCCACATAACCATCGCCATCAGCCAGACTGACTAATACAGAGATAATTTGAACATCAAGAAGGTTTCTTTTTTTCTTGCCTATCGCAAACATAAACAGTACCTAACATTTTTTTATAAAATGCTAGATTACCACTAAACCTCCACATCATACTGCGGCAGATCGGGCGCTGGTCCTGTGACCTGCCCGTCTTTAATAAAGCACTTGCTGCCAACATCGACACCCACGCCCATGGCCACCATCTCGCTGCCGTTGCGCAGTGTTACGGTGGTTGTGCCGTTGGCTTCGCTAACGCTGGTGACGGTGCCGATTACTCGGCTGCCGCCGGGCAGTAGGCTGATGAAACGCTTCCACGGATTAACTGTTGCCATGATGACGCTCCAGTCGAATGGTTTGTTTAACTCTGCTGGCACCGGTGCCGCTGGCTTGGATGCCGACTGCAAGGCATAGGCCGCGCCAGTTTGTGCCGTTATGCGGCTGCACTTCGCAGAGCATGGCTGGCAGCACTAAGCCAGGTGCTTTTTCGGGCGGGAATAACGGCATGGCCATGCTGACAATTTCTTGATTACCGCCTTTGCAGATTTCAGCGATACCGCGTGCGCGGGCTGCATCGGTAGTGGTGATCAGGTCGTCGTATACATCGGCTGCGGGTTTATCGCCTGCGGTGCCGGCGCGACGCACATCGACTGCCACGCCTTGGGTTGTGCCGCTCACGTAGCAGCTGTTCCATTGCGGCTGTGGTGACCATTCTCCACCAATGTCGGTCACGACTTGATGCGGCACAATGCGGTCAACAATAGTGGTGGGCCAGTACCACACGGCATCACGATAGCGCGGCAATACAGTCAGCTCATCACCGGCTGCAGCTGGGCGCACAACCGCGCCGATGCTTTCAGCGATGCGGCTGATGACTTGCATGGCCGTTTGGTCTTGATACGTGAGCGCGCCGGCTGGAATGTTCCAGTCCACTGGGTTTTCGTTGATGCTGTCCCAGTGAATTGTAAATCCAGTATTTAATAACTGATCTTCTGCAGCCTGCCGCGCGTTGATGCTGACAGCATTTACAGCGCTGCGTTTGGGCGCATATGGCTCTGCGAGTAACTGAGTGCGGCTTGCGCCTTTAATCGTGTAGCGCTCAGCGGGAAACTTTCCGGCGCTGCTGTACGACTCAATCACAAACAGCCATTCGTGGCCGTTGATTGTCACTTTGATAGTTTTCTGCCCCAGCGCATTGGGCATAACCTGCTGCAGGCTGGCCGCGCCAAATAGCGCACCACTGAATGACCAGCTGTGCGAGTCAATGTCGAGGTCAATGCTGATGCTGGTCACATCGATAGGCGTGCAATCGGGCAGAACGCACACGGATACTGTGTTTGCAATCATGTACGTGTCCTTTAATTCGGGTTCGATCGGCTCAGGGATAACGATCACTGGGCCGTCGTAGTCAGGGTAAACGATGCCCGTTGGGCGCGGGTCGGTCGGTATGCCCCAGCCCCAGCGTAGGCGGTTTAATATATTTACTCTGCGAGCATCGGCCCAGCGGACGCGATTAGGCCTGCTGTCCTTTGGCTGCGTCTGGTATTTGGGTACGACGTAGCGGAAGTTAAAAAAGGCTAATCCGGTCAGCGGTGGCGCGTATTGCTGACCTCTAAATATAAAATGCACAGGCTGCGTATTGGGTATATAGAGGCTGGCATCAAACTCGGCTCTAGCAGCGGCGATGCGGCCCAGCTCATCAGTCCTAGCTATGCCGATTTGCGTCACAGCATCTTTAGCTGGCACTAGCAATCTGTACGCAATCAGCATGCGGCGAATATCCTTCGCCTGCAAACTGCGATCCCAGCGCGCTACTGCGGAACTATCCTTTGGGCTGATTTCCAGCCAGCGAAATCGGTCATCTGGGGCGTCTGCATGCGCAGACTTAGACCATCGGGCGCTGAGCTCAAGTTCTTTTCTGTCAACTTCAGACCAGCTAAAGAGCGATTGGGCGCTCGCTTGCGAGGCTGTTCCCCACGCCGCTGCAGTTGCATGCTGTTTTTCGGGTGGTGATTGCCAGCCCGAGTGGCTTTCGTGGCGATCCTTAGCGTTAGATTTTTCCCAGCGTGATGAAATTGACGTAGTGATCGCCGGCGGCGGAACAATATCAATATCCGGCGTGCCGTCAAAATTAAAGTCGAGCGGCGTTGGGGGTCGGTACGGTGCTGCTGTGAAATTAAAGGCCGCTGAGCCGGGTCGGTAAGCCATGTTTAGTTCTCCGGGTTCAACGGCATGATCGTCATTTAAAGTTGGGAAACGGTTCAGTCGGAGGCGTGAAGTTTTCCGTGTAGCGGGCTACGTCTTTGGTGATGCGAACCTCGTCGATATCTCCGAGAAAACTGTAAGTTGTGCTAGACGGGTTGGTATAGCACCCTATTTCCATGTTGCCTAGTGGGTACCACCCGTCTATATTCGCAGCTACAGCTTCGAGGTTCCCATTCAGGAATAGTCTGATATAGGAGCCATCAAAACTCAAAGCTATGTGATTCCATACGTCCTTAGCAGCTACACTAACGCCGTCCATCGTTACGACGGATCCGACATTACTCTGCCTGTGAAATTGTAAGCGACCTGTTGATGTATTAATGGAAACAGCTTGCTGTTTTGAACTCCCTCCATCTGTTTGTGAAAAAACAGGTCGAAGCAAAAGCCGCTGACTGATAGCACCGAACCTTATGAAAGCCTCTATCGTGAATAAATCATACCTCTGAATTGGTGAGTCTAACGTCATCACCTTAGCAGTATTGGTGGACATATTCAGTGCCCCCTGTGATTCGAAAACGCCTAGTTCAACAACAGATGCTCCATTGACCCCTTCCCATATTCGCCCCGTCTCATCCGCAAAACCCCCATCAAAATGCAACAACGCCACCACTTTATCCCAGTGTGGATCACCTACTCCCTTTTCCTCCCACTCAATATCCACCGGCCCGTGCGCAATCGGTTGAAAATACATTTCTGCTTGCGCCATAGCGCTGCCGACTGGGCGCGGCATGCCGGGGGTGGAGTTCCACCACACTGGCTCCTCGCCCGGCAGCACGCCGGGGGCGGTGACGCGGTATAGCCAGCCCAAGAAGACAGACGGGCGTATGATGTCGCCGTAGGCTACACTCCTGTTTGGCGTAAACGGCTCACCCCAATGATCTATAGCAAACGCATACACACGACTGGTTTTTGAGCCCTCTATGCCCAGCTCCGCAATGCCGTCTGTATTGGCAATGGCGCTACCACATACGCGCCACGTGCCATTTTCCTGCCGCTCTACTGCAACAACCTCCCGCGATGCGGGAAGGTCTTGCACGCGCACTGTGGCGAATAGATCGCCAAACATGAACTCTTCATCAGCCATTAGTCTGCATCTCCTCGGACTTGCAGTTTAAAGTTGTCGTCATTCATTGTGCCCTTGCCTGCGAGCACTGTGCGCACCAGCCATGCTGGGCCCAGACAAGCATCAGTGTTGAAGCGAATCGCATTACCGGACGCCCACCCAGTGCCCCATCCCTCTGCACGTATTGTGAAATACGGCGTGCTGGTTGCTGGGTTGATTGGCGATAAATCGTATGCCGTGCTGCCCGTTGCGATAACTCCGAGCTTTTGCTCTACGACCTGAAAGCTTGTCGTGCTTGTAAACACAATCGCCCACTTGCCGGAAATGCTGCCCATGTTGGCCACTTCTGGCGGGTAGTTGAGTGAGTTGTATTGCGCGGTGGTCTGGTCGCCGATTGGATTGTCGGTCCAGTTTGGCGATCCTGTATTCCACGTTTTTTGCGTGAACCAGCGATACAGCCGCGCCTGCATATCGCCCCATGTGAGCGCGGACGACACAAATGTTTCGGTGGCTGGCAAATCCCACGGCACCGGTGAGTTGATGCTCACTGCACCGGTGATCTGCACCTCTGTGCATACGGTCATGTGCTCCACGCGGTCGCAGATTGTTAGCGGTGGCGTGAGTGGCTCGCCCAGTTCGTCCTGAATCAGCAGCGGGCTGGCCCATGTTAGCGTGCCGGCCTCGCGGTCAGTCGTGTATTGCGCTGGATCGAGGCGATTGTCCTTGCTATCAACAACATAGATTTCAGCCTGCCCGTAGCGACTCAGGGTTACTGTGCTGCCCGGCGTTGTCGTCGCTGGCGTTTTGCCTGTGTGGTGAATAACCAGCACATCGCCATCGCGATAAATTGGTACACGGCCATCGGCTGGCAAGCGCACAGGGTCGAGGCCCAGCAACTTAGCCGACATCGGCAGGCTGGTTTGGATCACTGCGTTGTAACGGATCAGCGAGCTGATCACCTGCACATCGCTGGCACCGCTTAGGTCTTCTGGATCAGTTGTGAACGCAATGCGCGCAATGCCCGTTTGCGAGTCAATCTTTCCATGGATCACGCCTGAGTTGAAAACTCCATTGATGTCTGAAGTTGCAGTAATCACTTCTGCAGTATCAGTGCGCACGGCTGTGATCTGCATGCTGGCTGGTCGTAGTGGACTGCCGGGCGTGCGGAAAAACAGGTACGTTGTGCTAAAGCCGACCGCAGCAGTTAAGCAGGCAAGGCGTTGAATAGGCGTGCTGCTGTTGCTTGGCCAAGTGGCTAGGCGTGCTGTGCGGCCTGCGTAGTCAACTGAGCCAACAGCAATACCAGCATTGGTTCTGCTGTCGATGTTTTTGTACAGGATGCCATCGCGGTCGATGTACAGCTCTGTGCCCCACTGGAATAACAGTGAACCCGGAACAATCGCATCAGCAACGTTAGGCAGTAGCGCCAACTCAACTTGCGGGGCCGGCACATCCTCAACGACTGAGCCGTAGCCAACGCTGGCTTCTTGAGCGCGTACTAGCAGGGTGCCAGTGAATTGCTCACGTTTAGCTGTTGATGTATGCCCTAACGTCGGACGATTACTCTGTCGGTAATTAACGTAATAATCCTTGTACTGGTATTCAGCTTCAGTACGCAGACTAAACTCACCTGTTGTGTAGTTGATTGATCCAGCTAAACCAGCCCAGTTGCCCGCACCGTCATCGCGCACTTCACGATCTACAGAGCTTTCTGTTTCGTACTCTTCGAGACTTGCGCTTGCGCTGGCACCTGAGCCGGCGCGATTAAACACGGGCACCTTGCCTTTGCGCTTGGTTGTCCAGCGTAACCAGATAGAGCCTGGCTTAAGCGGCGCACCAGTTATTGTTCCAGTCGTCATACCGCCCGCATCGGCGCCCAGCGTGAGCGGGTGATCGATTGTTGAGCCTTGCTCATACTCAACGTTGATGCTGCTGCCGACATCAGGCGTTGTCGTAAACAGCAGCGTTAAAATGCCGGCACCGCTGTTGATATAGCCTGTTAGCTCAGCGCTGGTGAACTCACCTGCAGAGTTACTCGTGGCGGTTTTAGTGACGCCACCGTGCACCGTTTTAACGATCACGCCCGCTGGATTGATACCTGCATACTGCAGCTCATGCACGATCTTAACTTTTGGCGCATCGACCGCGCCTTCGTGGGTTTGAAAGTTAAAGTCAGCGCTGGCCACATAGTTATAAATGATCGATGTATCAACATCGGGCATGGCATCTAGCGTGAGCGATACTGCACCGGTTGCGAAATTCACGCTGCCCGTGCCCTCGCCCACTAGCTCGCCAGAACCCGAATCGCGCAACTCATACCAGCGCCCGAGCGCCATATAGCTGACGCTCAGAGTGGCTGGGCGCGGCTTGGCATCGGCAAGGTTGAGCGTATACGCAAAGCCGCGATTGCCGAGCTTAATTTCAACTTCACCAGTAACGGTTTGGCCAGTCGCCGCAGCACCGACAATGTAAGTTGCTGTGGCTGATCCTGTGTAGGGGCTGGCACGGTATGCGGTGATCAGGCCCGTTTCGTAATCAATGCTGACTCGAGTAAATCCAGCAGAACCAGACTGTAACTTTAGCTCGCCTGATCCATCATCTTTATAGGTCGCACCGCTGACGACCAGCGTTACGCTGCCACGTGCTGCGCCTGTGCTTAAAAAGGTGCGGCTTTCGCCAGCTTCTACGCTGACAAACGTCAGGCTTACGCTGCGTGCTGTAGCCGATGCAGCCAAGTTGTAGGCCTTGCGAGCACCACCAACTTGATCAACAAGGGCGTTTTCTTTTACGCCACTTGGTACGAGTTGTGAGTAAACGGACTCCACACGCAACTGCAAATCGCCTTTTGCGCATGCCACGGCTAAGGGACTGATGCCATAGTAACGCGCTGAGTCCGCTACTTGTGTCGAAAACACCCGCGCTTTCTCTTGCCCATCTAGATTTTTAGAGCTGGTGCCGGCAGGTGACGGCTGGCCGCCAGGATACTTAAACAACAGTGGCGCGCTAATGCCTAGCGTCAGATGGCGGCGGACGAATGTGGTCCAGTTTCCGTTTCCATAGTCGTACACAAATTCGCGCAACGTGGCCTCGACGCTGCTGATGCGAAGGTACTGACTGTTAAGGCCGCTGACCAGTTGATAAACATCACCAACCTCGGGCTGTTTAAGGCTGTCATGCTGAATGCAAGTTAATGCGCGCTGACCTGCGAACTGATCTCCCAGCAGATCAAAGCTGGCTGTCGTGCTGGGCACAACGTAGCCCTCAATGAATCCGCGCGCTTCTTCGCGCTCATCGGTCTGACTGTCTGTATTGAACATTAGCGCGTGCACTAAATCATCACCAGGCTTGCGCGTGATTATGCAGTGCGCGCCAAGGTAGCGATCTTGGTTTTCTGTGATTACACCGGCAAACACTTTACGCAGATTAATGCGGCCTAATGTGCGGTCGAGGCGTGAGATATCGGGGAAAAGGTTATTGATTTCATTATCAACAATTGCCTCGCCGGTGGCGCGCCCACCGCCGTCTGCTTCATCGCTTAAGCGCTGGCTCTTGAGCAGCTTTACATCATCTACTGTGATCGTCATGGCTTTTCTCTAGTCATTAAAAAACCCGCGCATGGCGGGTTTCTTGGTCAATGTTTAGCGCTAAGGCGCTGGCGGTTCAAGTGCTGGTGGCTCGACTGTTAGCAATCGAATAGTGATTTCGTAGAGTGCCGTTGGCCCTGGATTAACTTGCCGCTCCAGTGCGACGCACTGCAATGGCGGTCCATCCTCATGATTAAATATCACGCTAAACTCGCGACCATCAGGCAGCGTAAGCGGCATGATCCGACCGAATGTGTCGCGTAGAACTTCGAGTGCGCGCACCGTTTGCAGCTCAGTCCACACACCGCCATTACTGGCCAGAGTGATTGGCCGGCCATGGATTTTGTGGCCGCCTTGCACGAGCAGTTGGCCGCCCAGCGAGCGCTCAGACTCTTGCTCGACAACTGACCAATCAAACTCATCCACCCATTCAAACTGGTCATCCAGCTCTAAACTGTCTAATTGCATTACATGCTCCGTAGTCCGGCCTGCGCGAGTATGTCGAGCAGTGCAGTTTCATCGCGCGAACTTTCAACGCCCACGTTGACGCTCTGACCGCCGACCTGCAGTTTGATGATTTTAGTTGGCTCCTGCTTTTGAGTGGTCGCAGGTTTTGCTGCGGCCTTTTCAGCTTCTGCCTTGGCCTCTTCTGCTTTTTTGTTGCGCGCCGCACGCTCACGCTCAGACTCGATTTCGCTCAGCGTGCTCAGTGCTTTCTGCAGATTGCGTACAGCTCGATCGTCACCATCTTTACGCGCTTCTGCGAGCTGCGACTGCAGATCACGACGGCGTGAGTCCATCTTAGATTTTTCGATTTCCTCTTGAGTGCCTTTAAGCTGCAGCAGCTCATCGTTCAGCGAGTCGAGCGTTGATTTAGTGCTATCGGCCAGCTGGTCCATCTTCTGCTTTGCTGCATCGACTGCGCCCTCTAGAGCGCTTAAGTCCGACTCATCGAGCAAGTTGAATCGCTCACGGGCGTTACCCGCTGCAGCGGCAAAAGCTTTTGCGCTGATGGCTCCTTTCTCATAACTTCTTTGCAGTTGCTGAAGCGCTGCCTTTTGACTCAGATAGTTTTGTTTAACTTTTTCACCGCGCTCCAACGTTTCCATGGCCCATATGCCAAAACCACTGGCACGCGACCCCATCGCACCGAGCTCTTGCTGGTACATCGCCACAGCTTCGCGGGATTTGTTGAACGACTCTACGGTTTTCTCTAGGCTGGATGTATCAAAAGACGGCTCCGCTTTACTAATGCCCTGTAGCGCATCAAAAGCATCAAGCGCCGCTGCTGACATCTCAGCAAGCGGGGTTCGTGCACGACCAAGGATTTCATCAAAGAAATTCAGTCCTGTCGTCGCCTCTTCTGCAGCAGTACCAACATCACTAATTGCCGCACCAGCGCTACCAGCAGATCTCGCAGTTTCTTTCAGCGCCTTGCCCTGCTCTTTAACAGCTGCAGTGCTGGACTCGGCCTTTGCTTTTAACTCAGCAACTTTTTCGTTTAACTTCTCTTGCGCTTTTGCGTGCTGCTCCGCATCGATCTTGCCTTCTTTATAAAGCTTATCGAGTGCTTGCTGGGCCGCGCGGGTGTCGATGTTGTTAGCTGATTTGGCAATGGCTTCCATGATGCCGTTAAGCGACTTTAAGTCTTTAGCGGCTGACGTTGATGCGGTACCAAGACTTTTGATCTTGCCGTTTAAAGTGCCCGTGCCCTGCTCAAATTCCTGCTGGCTAATTCGGCCTTCTTGGTAGGCTTTGAGAAGTGCAGTGCGTAGCTTTTCTAGCTCTGCGACTGACTCTGTGGCATCGATAACGCTTAGCGCGTCGGCGAGATCTTCGAGATTGCGGCGGCCTTCTACTGCAGCCATGCGCACAGAGTCCACTTGCTGCTGCATAACGTTATCGATAACTTGCTGGGCCTCTTGGGCAAGTCTTTTCTTTTCAGCTTCAGCTGCGGCTACCGCATCAACTTCTTTTTGCTTTGCATCTACTGCAGCGTTTGCAGTGGTTTCCCAAGCAGCGCTAATGTCAGCGGCATCTTGTTCGATCTGCGCGACCAATCCTTCGGATAGGCCTGCAATTGCGCTGCGGGCACCTTCGACCGATTCTTTTAGTTTTGCACCACCCAATGCATCAGGTAACGCTCCGCTGATCTTTTCCACACCAGCCAGAATCAAATCAACTTGCTGTAGAAAGCCAAGTGCTAACGTACTAATGCCTGAAGTTATGCCGTTGAATAACGTCCGGAAAGGCGCAATGAAAAGCTTCGTGCGCAGCATTGCATCATCAATATTCTGGCTGAAGTTGTTAAGCCAATCAGCGCTGTCTTGGGCTAGCGTTTTAAAATCAACTTTTGCAATTGAACGGATAAACTGTTCAACTTTTTCCGCTCCAACTTCAAAGGCACTACTGATTGAAGCGGCCAAAGCATCAAGCGTGCCATCAGCTTCTAACTCAGTTAGGACATCGCTGAAAGCCTGTAGCTTGTTTTTAACAAGATCGAAGCTGCCAGAGTCAGCAATTTTAGATTTGAAGTCATCAAACGTGTCGCCGATGCCTTTCCAAATACCCTCAAAGGTATTGTATCGAGCAGCAGCTGCAGAGCCTCCGTAGCTCTCGGCCAGCATATCCATGATGATGGCTTGTGCTTCTGCGGTGCGGCCAGTGTCTTCCATTTGTTTTAGAAGTGTTTTCTGGCTCTCTTCAAGCTTAAAGCCTTGACGGCCTAGCGCGACCATGGCCTTGGATGGGTCTTGCAGCGCTTTACCAACCAACTCGGCTGACTGGGTAATACTAATACCGAGGCGCTGTTGCTGGTCAATCGCCACCTGCAGCGCACGGGGAAACTCTTCTTTAGCAATGTCGGTATAGGTCAGCAGCGCAACTTGCATCTCAGTGATCTGCTCAGTGCTGAGCATCGAGGTTTTGCGCATCTCCAAACCCATGCGCTGCAATTCATCGGCAGTGATACCGATGGCACCTTCGGTACTGGCCAGCGCTGCGTTTAGCTGTGCCAGCACTTGCTCGGATTCGCTGGCACTTGCGAAGACTGATTTAAAACCACTAACAACAAAGTCAGTCACACCGCGCACGGCGCTCATGGCTGCCTTGAGCGATATGTATGCAGCGGCATAACCAAGCACGCGCTTCTCTGTGGACTTTAGCGCTTCACGCAAACTCGTTGTTCTAGAGGTTTGCTCGGCGGCTGATCGCGCAGCAGCTGATTGTTCTTTCTGTAAGTCTTTCGTGGCTTTGGCATTGTCAGAGACCGCGCCTTTGGCTTTGTCCAGTTCAGCTGCGAGACGCTTTTCTTCATCGCTGAGTTTGCTGGTGTCGATGCCCGCCTTCTTGGCTTCTTCAGCCATGTCAGCGGTTTTAACTTTTAGCGCATCGAGGGCTTTTTGAGCTTTCTCAGCTTCACGCTCAGCATCTTTTAACGACTGGCTTAAACCCTTGCTGTCTGGGTTTTTGTTCAGCTCATCCCGCAACTCAACAACCTTGGCTGCTGTGCGATCCGCTGTCTTTTGAGTGCGCTCAGATTCTTTTTCCAAGGCACTAAGCGAGCGCACCAGGTTGTTATCATCTTTCGCTTTATCCAGCTCTTCACGCAGCTTCTCGCCAGAATCGCGCAACTCATCGAGCGCCTTTTTACTTTTGTTTGCTTCCGGTGACAGCAGGTCTTTGCCGCGCAGGATGACCTGAATTAAACGCTCTTTTATTCCTGCCATGACTTTCTCCGGGCAATAAAAAACCCGCACTAGGCGGGTTTATGGTTGATTCTGTATTGGCTTTTTATTAAACGGTTTCTATCAACATCATAGTACTGAACTGTTAAGGTTTACGCTGTGCACTGCCATTGCTTTGCTCTATCTGTAATAACAAATCGAATAATCCCCTGCACTTCATTATTGCAGTTCTTAAAATTCAATTTTTTAACAATATCAATACCTTTCCGTAAAATTATATTTCCTAATAACTCATCAACAAAAGACTGAGTTACCTGAAGAGACGAGAAGTCAACTGTGACTTCCTCCCCAGCATCTAAAGCTTTTTCAATATTTTTGCGATAAGGGATAGCCGTTGCTCGCATGCCCATAGTACCAACCACTCCATCGTTATGGATGTTTATTAAGGTAACCATGATCATCATACTCCTTTAAAGAATTTCAAAATCCTTGATTTTCATCCTGAAAACATTGCTAATCCATAGCAATGCATCAATATCCTTTTACATTTAGATACCTGATCATCCAACAAAAAAAGCATACAGTCAAAGAGTTAAGCTATGAAAACGATAACTCCAGCCCTTCTATTTCATCTTCAGCTGGCATAAGGCTGCTAACAGACAGAGTAGGCAGAGTCGTACTGATGCAAGAAAACAATATACAAACTCCGTCCCACGTCGCATTAACATCCTCAAAAGGCTGGAATGTAGCATTTTTTGTTTCGCCCCAGCCATTCCCGCTTACTATTATCAAATGACCTTTGGCCTCTCTGGCTATCGAGGAGGTGACTGTCAGCCCTATTCCTTGATTTTCACTTTCACCCAAAACCATATTTAAAGCCGTTGATCTATTACAGCTAACTTTAGCTTCTAAAGCTGCTTGAATTGCCCGAGCATCAGTTTTTTCAGCAGCTACACGTGGATGATTTTTTAAGCTACAGAGCAGCCCACAACCATCATCAACAATTACCATTCTTACTCGCCGCTCACGCTCGGCCACGTGGCACGCTACCCAAACTGACGAATTACTTTTCCCCTCACGCCGAGCATGAGTAAAAGAGTTCTCTAATAGCTCTTTTAGCGAATACTCCAAAGGATAACGGTATCGCTCAAAATCATTCCTACCATCGTGTTCATCTGCAGGAGCCAACGGATCGTGCGAAGTAAGCTGCTTAGTAACACCAGTAGCGAGCCTGGTAGCTATTTGCTCTGCCTGATCATAATCTTGTATTTTTGTGATTCTTACAGCGTCTTCTATCAACAATTCAGAATCGTCGTAGTCAACCCCAATTATATCGACATTATCAAAAAAACCCATCCTTGTAAGATGAGTGGTTATGTTTCTGTGAAGAAAATCTATTTTTACGCTTTTATCATGCCTTTTTTCAATAACAACACGCAAAATCACTGCAGCCAAAGGATCTATAAAGATCAACTCACTAGCGTCGAGAACTACATCGCTCTCTTCGCTTAGTATCGTATTGGCTAATTTGAAAATAACTTCAAGAGATTTCGCTTCAAGTCTTTTAGGTAAAACAATATCCAAAATAAAAATCTCCCTCTTCCAAATAGAGAGATTACAATATTTTACAACCACCGTCTTTGAATATTAAACGTTTAAAAATAACTAGTAACTTCTAATCAGTCAGCATTTTTTGTGCAAGTGGCGAGCCGGCTGGTATGAGTGTAGGCATTGAGCAAACTTTGCAGGCAGGCTTTGAAGCAGAGTGGCGCCAGATGCTGTAAATAATTCCTGGTATCAAGAAACAAAGCCACAACACAATTTCAATTAGTATCGAGCCAGGCACGTGCCGTTTGCTTCCACCTACTGCACCGCAACTAGTACAAAACATCATGCCTTTGTAAATAGGCTGGCCTTGGTATTGCGCGTTACCAACTGGCTTTGCAATTGTTGGAGAAACTGCAGCGCGCAAAACATTATCAATTTTTGACCCAACTGATGCTGGTGTTGTTTTCTGCGAGATTGGTTGTGCCTGTTCCTCGACCTTTACCTCAGATGCAGCTGCTTTTCTTGCCGCTCGCAGCTTTAAAGCTTTTTCGTAATACGCACCGCAGGCTGGACAGCACTTTGGCTCTCCAAAACTTTCTGGTGGAAATATCTCATCACAGGCTGGACAGATCACAATGAACTCCTTTTGGTTGTCTAAGGAGAATATAGCCCAGTGATTCACTTAATTCCATGAGGCTATGCAGCCGTAATCATCAATATATAAATATAAACCGTTGTAAACCCATTGAGCATTACCGTATGAAGACCTGTTAATACGAAACGGCCTGCCTAACGCCTTTACTGCATCGCTGGATTTCATGCCCACCATTACTCTTTGCTGAATGATAGCAGTGCGAATTGTCTGATCACTATGTGGCAAGCAAGAACCTCTTTCAGGCTCAGCAATTGGCGCACGCTGTACGGGTTCTTTAACGCTTTCAGAACTTAGCGCGTCCGACATATCAAAGCCGCCGCTCGACTGAATAATTTTAACCGACTCGGCCTGCTCTTCAGTGCTACAAGCAGACTGGGTAAAGGTTATCTTGCCATCAGCATCAACACACTTATTTACTGTGGTGGCGTAACTACTCGATGCGCACAACATTGTTAACGCTATTAGAAATCGTTTCATTGAGTCCTCCTTTTGAAAAGAGGAATATAGCCCACCAAGGCGCAGTGGGCTATCAGTTCATTGCACTGTTAGCTTAGCGAGCAGCGCTGTACTTCGCGAACTTGGCTAGGCCAGACTCATCCACCGTGTCATCTACCAACACGTTGAGAACAACCGGCAGTTCTGCGTAGGTGTCTGCAATCAACGCCAGTGAACCAGCAATGTTGAACTTGGCTTTCCAGATGTTGTATTTAAACGGCTTGTCATCTTGCGCCGCGTTAGTACCAAGGATTCGCACTTCCCATGTCTGGTCGGAGCCAACCAATAGATCGACTACGTCACCAGCAGATGGCGTATAGCTCACTTTCAAGCCTGCAGCTGTAACCAGTGCAGATTGCACACTGATGCCGTGTGGCGTGAGCGTATAGTCGGTACCCTCCACAAGCGCCGCATCAGCAGCGGTTTTGACAGTGATGGTTTCTGTGCGGTCTGGCAAGTATGTAAACGCTAGCACCTCGCCGATGATGCCCGATGCGCTCAGCAGTTCGTCAACGATTGGAGTGACGTTCACTTCGGTCTGTGTGCCTCGCAAGGCGCGGGCAATGTTTTCCGGTGAAAGGTCGAACATGGTGAACGCTGCAGTCACTTCGGAAATTTTGGTGTTGCTGTTACGGTTACCGCCGCCGCCGCGATAGTTTGGCAGGTTGCGTGATTCGGTTGTGACGTTGAGTGTTCCGTCTGAGTTGTTACCTACGTCGTACCACGGGCGATCGGCACCGGTGCCGTGTAAACGAATGGCGATGACGCCTTCTGGGATCATCGACTCATCGTTTTGAATGACTTTAGTCATCAGTGTTCTCCTTAGCAGATTCTTTTTTAGCTTGCATTGCTTGCTTAAGCGTTAGCAGGAAGCCGTGAGTTTTCGCATGTTCAAATTGATCATCGGTGAGCTCTTGCTCACCTTTCTCAACAAGCACAGTTGTATGCCCAGTGGGCCAAACGAATGGCTGGGTTACGGTTACTTTGGGCATTGCTGCCTCCGTTAGTAGTTTTGGACGTATGAGACTTGTAGCGGTAGGACGTGGGCGGCCAGTACTTGCCCCGGTGCCGGTGGCATTGGGGTGTCGGATAAAAACTGGGCTGACTGCACGCCGGTTAAACCTGCGGTGCGGCCTGCCAGTTTGCTTTTGACTGTGAGCCGTGCGGCTCTGAGCAGTGGCGCGAATGCGTAGGTTCGGGTGACTAAGGTCACGTTGAACGTGGTACGTTCGCGCAGACTGTTTTTACCGACCCGTTCTACTTCATCTGTGACGCCGGGCTGTATGACAATGAAGCAGTCAGGCAGCGATTCGTCATCTGCATCAATCACGCGCATGACTGAATCTTCGAAGACCAGCGCCCCAAAGTCGGGGACGGTCTGCAGGATTGCAGTCAGCTCATCAAGGATGTGTTGTTGAACGTTTTTCATGCCGAGTTACCGCCAGTTCTAATACGTAGCCATCATCAGAAACAATGTCGTCGATTTTCCAAGTAATGCCTGCGTGGGCAATGCTGCCGTTGCGGTCATAGCTGGGTATATCGCGGCGGTTGATTGAGATGATGTTGATCCGCTCAATCATGTTGCTGGGATGCTCTACTGATTTTTCGAGAGTGACTTTGAGTTCAGTTGCCAGCACTTGGCCTGCCCGGTTGTAGAGCGTTGCGGTGCCGTCGTTAAGCTTTCCGAAGACGCTACGATCGAGGCGCGCAAGGCGTTCATCAAATGTTTTCATGGGCGCTCCGGTATGTCTTGATCGGCAGTGATTGCATCGGCCCAGCTGAGCGCGATGCCTGCCGCGCCCTGTAATTCACGGGAATGGACTGCGACTTCAGAAAAACCGCCGTAGTAGTCCATTTCCACAGCCACTTCCAGCATGTGAATAGCCAGCGCCCGGAGGCGGCTGGCTAGTTCGGCTTTACTCGGTGGCGTCGTCGTCGGCTGTTGAGCCTGCGTCTGCGTCATGCTCTTCTCCGTCGCCTTCGCCTTCTTCGTCAGCGGCTGCTGCGGCGGCTTCTTCAGCCGCTTTGGCATCGGCCTTGGCTTGCGCTTTGGCTTCTGCGGCTTTTTCTTTTGCCGTCGGCGCAGGTACTGGGCCGATGATGCCAGCATCCAGTAATTCACTAGCGAACTCGGTTGTGGCCGGGGCGAATAACTCACCCGCCGGGATAAGCGCGTTAGTGTCCTGAATGCTGCCGTGCAACACCAGGTATGCAGTTTTGTTCTTGGCCATGTTGGCTCCTTGGTTAAGCAATAACCTTGGCGGTCAGGAATGCGTCTGGCTCAAGCAGCGCTGGCAGTGGCGCAGACTGCAGCATTAACCAGCGTGCGCTTGGGTCCTGCTCTTCCCAAGTTTTCGGGAAGCGGGCGGCTTCAACCATGCCTGTTTCGATGGCTTGAACGTCTTGGATAGCACCGTATAAGCGTTTGTTTTGCGCTTGGTTGCTGCCCATGATGATTTGACCGTCGGTGATCATAGGCGCTAGATCGCCACTGGCTGGGTCAATGAACCATTCGTTGTAGGCATAGATGTCGATGCCTGGGTCATTCAAGAAGCCAAGGTAGACGACGCCACCGGGCAAGTTTTGCGGGTTGATCATGCCCATATCAACGCGGCGCGTGTTGAGTAGCTTGTGCACAGACTCATCTTTCATAAACGCATCTTGTGCAGAGCCGGATAAAATTACGTGCGTTGGGCGGCGGCCAGAATCTTTAGCGACTAGGCGTGCCCAGCTGCGTAAGTTGCCGATTGGGTCGGCGTTGGTGGTGCCCCACTTCTCAGTCAAGCTTGTGATTTTGTGAGTATTGGCCATATGGAAGTTGACCTCCATATCCACGCCGTCGCCAACAATAACCACTTTACCCGTGCCGAGTGCAGATGCTGCCATCCATTCTTCACGGCGGGTGATCTGGTCGTTAAGTTCGGCCAGGTCTTTACCCAGTTGAATTGCTGCTCGCTCGCCCGGTGTTTGTGTTGCGTACGGGTTTAAGCCGGGCGAACGCTTGAGCAGCTGCTCGGCGTTGGTTTCCATTTTCGGTTTGACGTAAGCCGGTGTGATATTGGAGCTGGTGAAGCCGTCACGCTCGATTACTTTACCTTCGCGGCGAGGGCTAACAAACGGCGCCAGTTTTCGACCGCCTTTGACGATGTCCACGTCTACGGTTTTAGTTGGGAACGTTTCTTGTGCAGCGAAAAACGTATTCAGCAAGAAAGTGCTGGGGGTGTGGATTTGCTCAACGGCTGCGAGCATGGTGCGAGTGTCAAAAATATCCATTGTGTGCGCTCCTTAGCGTACTGATTTAAAGGACTTGCGGTGCTTAGCGCACGAAGATTGATAAGGGGCGCAATGCGGCTTTTACGCTTTCGAGCGTATGGCCTGTGCCGATTTGTAGCTGGCTGCCCAGCACTTCGCCGGTTAGGCGCACGATGCCGACGGCTTTTGCGTCTGTGGTGGTGATGGCTTCAGCGCAGATAACAGTTGGCACCTTCGAGGTGTCTTCTGCTGCAGCAAGGCTGAGTACGTAGTCGCCGGCGGCATCTTTACCGAGGACCGAGCCGACTTTGAGGTTTTGATTTAGACCGATGGTGACGGCGTCAGTAACAACGGGGAAATCGCCAGCGCTAAGTTGCTCTGGGATATAGGTTTGTACTACTGGGTTAGTGGCGGCCATGTTGAGGCTCCTGTGTTTACGCGGGATTGGTTAACGCGCTGGGTTATTTAACCCCAGCACCTTTAAGCATCAGGCCAACTAAGCCGGTGCGTTTTTCAGCGACTTTGTCGTCATCGCTGGCGGGCGATTGATGTGTGGTGCTGGTCGAATCGCTTTTGATGCCTGACAAGCTGATGCCGCGTTCTTGGCTGGCGGTCAAAATTGCTAATGCCGCCACTTCTTTGCTGTCGCCGTTTGCAATGGCTGCATCAATTTCAGCCTGGAACTCAGGGCCAGCTAATTGGGTGATGGCGATGACGCGCTCACGCTCGGCCTTGGCTGCTTCGGCTTTCACTTCGGTTAAGTCGAAGCTTTCAACCGTAGCGGCCGGCGCTTCAGCAATTACGATATCTTGTGCGTCGGTGCCTGCTGCTAAGGCAGCGTGCAACTCTGCGGTGGTTTTTACGACTGTCTTAGTCATAGTGGTTGGTCTCCAGGGTTTGGTTGGTTGTTGCGTTGTCGAAAGCTCAGTGATGAGCGATTCAAGCGAGCCGAGCCGATGGGCTAAGCCATGAGTAACAGCATCTGCACCAACGCGAATGCCGCCGAGGTCGCCCATTACGGGGATTTGCTCAGGTTCTACACCGAGGTGCAGAGCCACTTTTTGTTGGAATACGCTGCCCAGTGAGTCCACCATCTCACCGAGCTTGGCGCGGCCTGCTTCGGTGGTGAGGTCTGGGCGTTTGTTTGGTGCGTTGCTGCTGACGATTTCGTACGAAGTACTGCCGTCGCCCTGCTTATCAATCTGAACTTCTAGCGCCGCACCAATACTGCCAGCGAGGCCGATGTCATCAATCACAATTTCATGCGCGGCGCTGGCGATCCAGTAAGCCGCACTGGCACCGGTACCGCCGATGTAGGCGACAATCTTTTTCTTTTCGCGGCCTTGGAATACCAAGCTGGCCAACTCGTTAATGCCGCTGGCAACACCGCCTGGGCTGTCGATATTCAGTACGATTGATTTGATACTGGGATCATCAAGCGCGGTCTGGATATCGGTGGCCAGCACTTCGGTACTGGTTGCACCGCTGATGCGTGTCATTAGGTTGGCGTAGCGAAAGATGGGGCCAGTGACTGGAATGATTGCCACGCCATTACGATTGGTAACGGTGTGGGTGTGTTCCAGCTGCTTGCCGAGTTTTGTTTCCAGTGCCTCGATATCGTTAGAGCGGCGGGCGATGCTGAGGATGTTGTCCAGCGCATCCGGCAAAATCAGCCACGTTTGCGAGGCCGCTAGTTCAAAGGCGCTCATCGTCATCTGCTCCTGTTGTGGTTTCAGGTACTTGGTTTTTCGGTACCGTGTAAATGCCATCCGCTTTGCGGCGGTTGATTTCGATGAGGCGCTGGGCGTAGATGTCTGACCAAGGCTCACCGCTCATTGCGGCCGCTTCCATCGACTCGTTGCTGACACCGATGTCGATGCGCTTGCCTGCTGCGTTGGCTTCTTTAAGCTCATCAATTGCGCCGCGTGCTGGGCCAATCCATAAAGCGTTGAGATAGGCGCGGCGCTTGGCTGGGTCGTTATAGCCGGGCAAGCTGATCATTCCACGGGCAACGGCTTCATCGATCACCAGTGCGCGGGTCGGTTGGCAAAAGTCACTGACCAACCACCAGCGGCGCTGGCTGTAGAAACGCCACGCTTGGAGCATTGCAGCGCGTGCGGCTGAGTAGCTGCTGTCGTAGTGCAGCATTAGTTCTTCTTTAGGGATTTCTAAAGCAGCACCAATTTGCGTAACGAATGCAGTGAAGTACGGATCGAACTGGGCGTTAGCTCGGGCTGGGTTGACTGTAGTGGCTTTTTCGCCTTTACCCAGGTCAACAATGGCGCCTTCGCCTAAGCTGATGTTTTCATCGCCGCCACCATCATCGTGCGCATCCGAGCCCATTAAACTCATGGCCGTCATGGGCTCTTCGTAGGATTCAGTCTTTTCGATGAACACGGTGAAGAACGCACTTAGGATTGCGCCCATTAATTCCGCAGAACTGAAACGCTCAAGCTTTTGCAGCGGCTCAAGTACTGGGGCGAGGAATGGCGCGCCGCGTTTTTGCCCGGGGCGCTCCTTTTCGTTCATGATGTGCAGCGTGCGGCGGCGGCCAGTCTCTTTGCCGAACGCATCCAGCGCATGCCATTTGCGGGTAATGCTGGAAAAGGTGCGGCCATGTTTGTAATCGCTGGCCACGTGGTAACGAACAGGCGCGCCGTGCTGATCAAACTCGATGCCATCAACCATACGGTCAGTGTCTGGCGCATCGTTTGGGTTACTGACTCGGTCACCTTCAAAGGCTTGCAAGCGGGTACCAAACAGCGTGCCGGTGCGCTCGATGTAAGGGGTTGCGACAAATACATCACCGCTGACCAGCGCGGTAATTAATACCAGGGCCTGCATTTGGTAATGATTGAGCGTTGCTTCAGCGTCACACTCTCTAGGATCGAGGGCGTACAGTTCCCAAATACGATTGAGCTGCACATCAAGCTCTGCGCCTTTTTCTGGACTGATGCCTAATGCGGCCGCATCAACTTGGGCGTAACACACTAAGCCGGTACCGACCACGCTGGTACGCAAGCGCATCACTGCAGCACGGGCTAGCAAGTGGTTGCGCATGGCATCGCGTGAACGGGCGATTAATGTTTCGCGCTCACCAAGCGGCAGGTCTGCTGCTGGGCTTCTGAGTCCAGGTATCCAGCTGACCATCGAGCGCAGCACTCGAGATGCACCGCGATAACGTGTCTCTACCCCACCGCCACCGCCTTGCGCAGTTGGCTGGCCTGTTTGATTGGCGTATTGCATGGCCGCATCGAGCAATTTGGTTTGTACGGATTCGGCGATTTGTTTATTCATTAAATCACCCCGTAGTAAACGCGATTGCGTGGTTTGCGCTGGGCGCTTCTGGCTTCTGCTGCAGCCGTTTGCATGTACTGTTTTTCAAGCATCCGCAGGCTGGCCAACTCAGCAAGTTTGAGTACGCGGCCATCTTTTTGAATCGACTGACCAAATGTCAGCACCTCATTAATTGCGGCGCGAACATCGGCCAACCGTTTTTCTGCTGTTGGCATGTTGGTCTCCTGGTTAAATGCCGCTGCTGCGTGAGCCGCGGCGGCGGGTTGCTTTTGCTGCGCGGGCAGGTATCTGGGCAACGGGTTCTTTTGGGCTGCTGAATAAGTTCGGTTGCATAATTTGCTGCTCGAGCGCGTCCCACTCATGGTCTTTGAGCAAGTGCGTTTTGAGTGAGCGAGCGGCGTGCAAGGCGTAAACCTCGCAGTCCAGTGCTTCGTTGCGGCGGCCTGATTTGAGCTGCCACACCATGCGGCTTGGGTTGCGCGGGTGCGGGGCCAAGACTTCGTTGGTGAGCTGCTCAAAGTAGTCAGCGCGAATGTCTTGGTACCAGTGCATGCGACCGGGGCCAGTGCCCATTAAGCGCAAGCGCTGGTCGATCAATGTTTTGGCTTTGTGCGTACCAACGATGTTGACGCGCAGGCCGTATTTGGCAGCCTTTGATTTGTTGGCTCGACTGGCATCAATGGATTGCGGTGGGCGCGTGTAAATCTCACGCTCACGGCTGTCGATCGAGGCACCTTTACCCGCCAAAATTCCAAACTTCTGGCGAGTACGAACGTAGCTGTAAACTGAGTCACTGGTCTGCCCGTCCGAGCTATCCAGTGTTGCAGCACTAACACCGAGCACGGCATTGTTTGCCGTGGGTATCGGAGTCGCTAACAGTTTGTCCAACTCAAGCCAGACAGGGTCTTTAACGTCCTTGATATCGCCGTGCAGTTCGTTCCAGTACAAACGCCAAGATTCTTCGCCGCGTCCCCAGCCAACAACCACGATTGCAATGCGGTCGTGCTGGAAGTCGAGGCCGGCGGTGATCAGTAGCACACCGTCCGGAGCGGTCATTTCTGCGTAACCTTTGGCGCGTTCTTTTAGTTCATCAACTGCCGGTGCATCGCTTTGGTATTCGTATGACTCGCCTTTCGATGAGTTAACGAACGCAATCATGGGTCCAATGTTGCCCATGTCTGCTGCGCGCTGGGCTTGCAGCTTCTTCTCGATGAGTACTTCAAAGCGTGAGCCGTAGAACGTGGCGTACAACTCGTTGATGTAATAGCCAGCAATGCCGCGAAACTCGGCAGTGGCGACCCATCGGCCGTGTTTTAGGTTTGCGTTTTTTTGGTTGTCATCCCAAACCGAACCGCAGTGCGGGCAGTTGTAGAATGCTGTTTCTGGTCGGTGTGAGCCGTACACTTCGTGATTGATTGTTGGATCTTCATCGCAGTGCAGGTTGTCAAAATTTAAAGCGTGCGATTGGCCGCAGTCATGACATGGCACCAGGCCGCGGCGTTTATCCGACAGTTCCATTTCAGCTTCAATGGATGACAAGCCTTTGAGTGTTGGCGTGCCACCGATGATGATCTTTGGTCTGCGGAACGTTTTAAGGCGTTCTTTGGCCAGCTTGATACTGTCACCTTGGCCGCGCAGGTTGAGGTTACAGTCATCAGGCTCTTCAATAATTACACGGCCAACTGGCGTGGATTTCACACTGGCTGGCGAGTTGGAGCCGACCATTTTCAGAAATCCACCGGGGAATTTCTTAAAGTCCTGGCGCTGCTGCAGCTTGCGGCTGCGAAGATCCACTTTGCGCGCTAGGCGTGGCGTGGCTTCGATCATCGGCTCTAGCTTTTCACCAACGTACTGCTTAACAGAGTCAGCCTTTGGGAACAGCATCAGAATTGGCGCGGGGTCAATATCGATCCATTTACCAATGGCGTTACCTGCTACACCTGAAGTCCATGCCACCTGCGCAGATTTCATGCCGCAGATTTCAATCACTTCTGGGTCTTCTAATGCTTCGAGTGGTCCACCTGGCCACGTTAGGTGTGGCGTAATTGCAAACGAGTACTTACCAGACCGCGCTGCTTCAACTGGCGATAACCAGCGGTAGCGCTCAGCCCATTCGATAAAAGTCACGTTTGGCGGCGGTGACCAGTGACGCGCAAGGCGTTTGATTTTCTGCCTAGCTGTAGTCGTCAGCTTCCTCCGCGTCACCGCGCTGGTCAGGATCCCCGTCTGCTGACTCGGGGTCGTCATCAGGGTCATAGTTGGCCATATTCCTAAGCACCTGATCGATTGGATCGCGTATCAGAGCTTCATCAATATCAATGTTGTAGCGCGCTGATAAGTCAGTCGCGATCTGGTCGGGCAATGTATTCAGTAGCTCACCTTTAGCGGCTACGATCATTGCCTCAAAGCGGCCTAGCAATTCATCTGCTACAACCACTTCCTCTAAATCCTTTGCGTAGGCCAGCTCTTCGCGGTCGCCGCGGATTCGATCGAGCCGCTCCTTTGCAGACTCTTTGCCTTGGTTGAGCGCACGGGCAACGATCCATTCAATCACTGCCACCGTGTCATATTCGTTTTCATTGCCGCGGCCGAGACCGAACTCTAAAACAGGCATACCCTCGTTTTGCCAGCGAGTCAGCGTGCGCTCATCTCTGCCAACAAAATCAGCAAGCTGAGCTTTTGTGACTCGCATAAATACTCCAAGAACCAGTAAAGACGGACACCCTAGGCACCATCTCAGCTAGAAACAAAACAGGGTTCGAATTACCCGTGTAGGGCCGGGGGCGGCCAAGAGGACCCGTTAAATAGATGATAATTGTTATCGTTTATAGTGGTGAAATGGTAGGTTTTGGATAACGCGAATATGTTCATCTACCAACCCGTCGCACGGGCAATACCACCGTACTGCCACCGACGTAAATGTCGGCGCCACCGCCAGCCCGTAGTGCGGGCAATACCAATGTTTAAGCCTCAAGCAGCTTAGTCACTGCCAGATCAATATTCTTTTCGAGATTGTCATCAGCGACCTTATCAACGACGGCATAGAAGTCGAGACGCTGCGTGTACTGCGGTTGCTTAACGAACGCTAGTACCACCGCCATGCTCTTACCACGCCGTTCACCAATGCCGGTGGCCTTGCCTGACTTGTCTCGCATAATGAAGAAAGCCAACGCGTGGCCCTTACGCAGTGATCGCTTACTACCTGTTGCGTTTGCACTGGCCCCCGCTCGATCCTCTGCTGCCATCAAACCGGATAGGATTTGATTCATGTGGCCTCGACTTAAGTTGCCGTACCGATCCAGTCGCGCACCTTTACCTGGTACAACAAACATACCCGCCGGCAAGATACCGGCCGTGCGCAACATATCCTCACTGCGCTTAGATGATCGAGGCCCACCTTCAACCTGCGGCTTAAACCAATCTTCAGGCGCAAACCCTTTTGATGCACCGTCCTTTTCATCTTTAACGAAAACAGCTGCATCTAAAGTTTTGGGTCTCGCATACAGCACCCGCATCGCATTAAGCGTAAACGGCGTGGGCCGATCAAAAACACTGTTGATCTCTGCACGCAACGCAATCCGCGCCTGGTTGGCTGTATGGTTCAACGCATCAGCTAATGCAGCTGCAGGCTTATCACCTGCCAAGTTCTCCATAGCAGCAATTGCTTCACTCAACCCATCAATTGTTGCTTTCATGTCCAGCACCTATACGGCGAGCAATAGCGCGGCTATACAGTGCACCGGCAACATCAGCACCCAGCAAGCCAACAACAATACCCAGTGCCCCACTAATCATCAGCCTGCCCCATATTTCTTGAGCCAGCATCAGCGTTGCCATACCGAACAGCGCGCTGGATAAGAAACGCAAACACACCCGCTTGATGATTTCGCCATAGGTCACACCCGGCATATCCGCTTGGCGCAACTCGCCAGCCATGCCAGCCAACGCGACAAACACAAACAGCATCAATGGCACATCGAGCAGCGTTCGTCCGTTTTCCATCGCCAAGCCTTTTAATATTGGTTAAGAGTAGAAATTAAAAAGCCCCCCAAACGCCGTAAAGATTTGGGAGGCTTGGTGCTACCTGGTGGTGGTCAGATAGCGAGGGCACAACACGAACTTAGATACCAGTGGTTATATTTGCCTCTGCTTTACTTTAGGCGTCAAACCAAACGGTAGGTAAAAGGTAAGGGATGAGTGCCACTGGCGTAAACCCTGATTTATCGCCTTTTAATCCTGCGCTTAACCTGCACTAAACTCGCTCTAAACTGGCTCAATACCAACCTGACGAACGGTCAAGCAATCACGCAGCCATAAGGCGAACTGCAAGGTGTGGCTCAAGATAATCATGCAGAGCAGTCAACCAGTTGTGATATGTCCGGTGCGAAACGCCCACAAGCGCGAACTGCTCCTCAAGGCTACAACCAGGCGCAACAACATACCGAACCCGTGCCAAACGCCACAGCGAGGCCGCACGGCCGCTACCAAGGCCGCCAGCGTCTACATCATCAAACATCTGTAGCAGTAGCATATCCACGTCATCACAGCGGCGTGATGTTTCCAAGTACATAGGCACCTTGCTCAAGCACTTGCCGTGGCCGTCTCCAAAGTTCATTACGCCCTTGTTATCGATCAAAGGGCCTAACTGGCTCGGGATACTTGCAACCAACTTGCCTGCTGCCATCTCAGCGCCCCAGGCATACAACACTGCATCAACTTGTTTATTCATTGGAAAGCTCCTAAATCAACAAAACAACACCAAAATCCAACCCTAGACAGAAAACACCCAACCCTAGACACAACCCTAGACAATTTAAACCTATATAAAACAACTACTTAAGCTCTATTGTCTAGGGTGTCTAGGGTGTCTAGGGGTTTTTGCTCACGCATGAGAATTGAAAACAGAATCAACACCTTAAGCTTTTATTATTAATACATGCGTGCGCGCGGGTTAAACCCTAGACACCATAGACAGACCACCGCAAAGCCCCGAACTGCGCGGCTCTTGCTTGTCTAGGGTTAGCGAAACCAACCCTAGACACACCCTAGACACCCTAGACAGTTGAAGCATTACGCGGCCTCCCGAGGTCGATCAGCATCCATCGGCACACTAAAGCCGAGGCACTTAGCCCAACTATCCACCGACCAGCCTGCCCAGTAAGCCGCACGCCGCCATTGCCTGATAGCCGCACCCATCGCTTTAGCGTCACTCAGCGACGGCATAGCCGGCCTATCAATGTCAGGGATGAACAACATACTGCGCCTGCGCACACCATTGTCATCCGTCCAAAACACCGTGCCAGTGGTTTTGGGCACCTTGGTCGATACAAACAGAGAGAACTTCGTTTCACTTAAAGTATTTTCCTTATTCACCTGACACCACTCCAGGTACAAATCATGCAGGTCCTGAGTGCGAACAATGTCGTATGGTACATGCAGAAGGTTTTGCCGCCACTGTGCAATGAAGTTTTCCCAGCCTGATCGCGATAATTCAACCAAACGCTGCCGCGCATAAGTAAATGGAGGCCGCGTGCGCTGGTCGAACTCACCACAGTCATAATTCATCAGATAACCAAGCAGCGCCTCAACGCCACCGCCAGCCAGCTCAGCGCCAAGCGCCTTTTGGCGATCCACCGGCAATGTCTTTTCAGGCCACATCACCAACATGCGCCGGTCATTCTCACTGATCGGCCAAGGTAGAATCTCGTTTGATAAGAAAACCGCATTCATGTGATTGGACTCTTCCCAACCATTCACGAACTTTGACTCCATGCGCACCGTCTTGCCGGTGATCATGTGTTTAATTTTGCCCACTTGGTTATAACGCTGATCACGCGACACAACTTCTTCAAACACAGCGTACAACTTGCCTGACTGCCACACCGTCCAGCTTGACTCAAGCTGAGCCTGCCCAACCGTTGCTGCATACTGGCCGTAAACCTTACCCATAATGTCACTGAAAAATAACGACTTACCCGAGCCCTCCATACTTGAGTGCAACAGCACCGCCGTATCCATTTTCGAGCCCATATTCTGCAGCGGATAAGCCAGCCAGCAGGTCAGCCAGTGCGTTGCATCAGGATCGCCGTTGCACAAGAAGCTAATCAGCTCACGCATCGCCGCGCACTTGCTATCATCCTCAACCGGTGCCAGCGGCAAACCCTCAAACGTATTGATATAAACAGCAGGGTCTTTAGTCATGGTTGGATCGAAAACAATGTGATCCATATCCACGACCGTGCGCTCAGGCGAGTTCAGCCACATCGGATACGCATCACCCAGCATCAACTTAAGCGCACCCTCTGGAATACGGCGACGCTTAGAACGGTCCCAAATATCCTTAGTGCCATCAATGTAAACGTAACGCTCAACCGGACTCATGCCGCCCCAGCCGTCACGCAATGCCTTGCCCTGCATCTTGCGGCGATCAACCAGCATTTGCGCCTGGTCTTTACAGATCAGCTTCTTGCGAATGTTATCAATCCACGTTTTCGCATGATCCTTACCGACCATCGCCTCAAACGCCGACTTACGCATAATGGAAATTTTATGGCCGTCCCAAACATCAGTCTTACCCTCGACCAACGCAAAGCGCCCAAGAATCTTCTGATCAATTAAAGCCTTACGCTCAGCATCATCCCCCCCGCCCCCCAGTGGTGCAGGTGCCGCGATATTTTCAGACCCACCGTTCACTGATGGGGCGCGGGGAAGCTCACCAAGCTCAAGTGCGGCCAACAGTTGCGCTGTTACCGCTTCGCCGCCAATACTGGCCTGTAAGTCATTCCAATCATCACCCTCATTGCCGCCGGCGGGAAACACAGCAATACCGCCGTGCTGCTCAGCCGCATTCATTGCCGCAGTGCGTCCCGGGTTACCCTTGGTTGTCGGATCATCATCACCGGCAATCAGCAGCTGCATATCAGGATGCTGCTCAACCAGAGCCGCGCACACCTTGCCCAAGTTACCGCTATCAATCGCCACCGCCGTTGGCCAGCCAGTCGCAGCATGCACGCTGGCCGCAGTCGCAAAGCCCTCAGCAACAGCAATCACCGCAGCGCCCGTCATGTCGCCAATCAACGAATAGCACCCGCTTTTGCGCCCGAACTTCGGGAACATCTTCGTGCCCAGGTGATTGATCGACTGGATAGACTGCAGCGTCCCACTGTTATCAAACAACGGCAGCACAATCATTCCAGCGCGCAGTACCATCATGCTCAACGTCTCAGGCTTTGGCTTGGGCACGCTCTTCAGCCAGCGATCAGCATCAGTGCCTACCCAAATTTGCACGCGCTCAGTCTCTGAGTTGATATCAAGCACCACCAGCTTATTGATAAAGCGCGCAGGCCCGTTCTCAACTTTCTTTTTTTGCAGATAAGCGCTGTCACCCGCCTTGTCGCAGTGCTGCTCCCAAACAATGCGGCACGCTTCGGTCACTTTATCGCGCATCGCCTCTTCAAGCGCCTCAGTCTTAGCGTCTTCAGCCGCACGCTGCGCCTGTTCTGCTTTTCGTTTGGCTTCAATACGAGCTTGGTCAGCAGCGCTAATTTCGCGCACATCACGCTTCCAGCCATTTTCAACAGCCATCTGTATAACAGTCGCAATACCCAGAGCACTGCCGCGGAATGATTTCCAAACAGAGCGTGTCGATGCAGCTTCATAGCCGTCACCCGACTGGCTCCAATTGTCGTAAATATCAAAAGCAGCATCGCCAAACTCATGACGCAAACCCATACCAACGCTCACCCACGTGTCACGTACATCAGCGCTAATGTAAGAAAGCATCAGAGGGACTTCGTGCAGCTCAAGCGGATTATGAGAACTCATCCTCTAAGCTCCCTAACCGACTGGCAGTCAACACAGGTTGAGCAAAACGGCAAAGCTTCTCGTCGCGCTTGCGGAATAACCGCATCGCAATCTTCACACTCAAGCGAACCAGCGCCTACTTGCTCAGCGGCTTGGCTGCGCGCAGCCAGAGCCCGCTCCAAAAATTGATCAGCATAGTCGTTAGCAATATCAGCCGGATCAGCCATGCTTAGCCTCCATGGCAAGCTCAGCGCCCGCAACGATGCCCAGCACATGACTAATAACTCGCTCAGCGTGATAACGCAGCTCAGCAACTTCATGCGCTTGCCAATCATCATCCGCACTGCCGTCTGCCAGCGAACTCACATAGCCACTTACCTGATCAAGCAAGACAGCCACCGACTTAAGCGAAGCGTCACCGGTAGATACTGCAGTAGGAATAAAAGCCACCGCACCCGCCGGACGCACTAAAGCAGCAAGCAAACGCTGATCACGTGTGGCCTCAATAATCTCTTCAATAAGCTCGGGTTTAATTGGACGTGTATCGTTTGGATTTACACGCTTGCAAAGATCATCGGGCGAAATACCCAATGTAAGTGCTAAGGCAAACTGACCACCTGGATAGTCACGGCTTGCGCGATACAGCGCCTGCCTGACGTTTAGCTGGGCGATGCCAGCACTGAGTAAGTCTTTACGGCTCATAATACGGCGATTCCTATGTGTTAACGCCGTTGCGCGTTCATTAGCAATTGCTTATGATTCGCTCACGGCTTGTATATTTGCATGTGCGGCCTAGCTGGGGGGATGATCGTGGTGGATTGCCCCCCGGCGCTTATTAAGCAGCTTGCTCTAGCTCTAAAGACTCAACGTCCTGCGAACTCAGAGCAATCTCCAAATCTTTGTGTAGCTTGTGCCAATCAATATCAGGTCGTAACGAATGCAGTTGAACCGCCTTCTTTGTAACGCGGTTCAAATTCACGGCAAGAAACACATTCGCTTTGCGATTGCCGTATGCAACCTGATTAAGCTGTGCAACTGTTGTTGCGCACTTAGAGGCTAGATTCTCACGGTCACTTACCGTTTGAGTTTTTAAGTAATCTAATAAAGTCATAGCGACCTCCTTTTTTATTTAATTTAGCAGCCTGTAAACACTAAAGCAATGCAAAGTGTAAATTAAGCAGCATAAGAAGGCAAAATGGACATTTACGAACTCAGAGCGGAAATACTTAAAAAGCTTATTGGCGACAGTAAGCCCAGCGAGTTCTGCAAAAAATACGGTCTCAACCCCTCTTTTATCTCGCAAATATTGAACAGCAAAAGAAATATAGGCGATGCAGCTGCGCTCACTTTAGAAAAAGACCTCGGTCTAGTACCAGGCACCATCAGCGCGCCGCAATTAACAGTCGCTGAAGGTTTTGAATTGGCACCAGAAATAACCCGTTGGAAACGTGTAGCTATAAAAGGAATTGCACAGTTGGGAGAAAATGGATTTTGGTCTGAACTGGAAGACGGTGACGGCACAGTAGAAGTAATCAGCGCAGACCCACACGCCTACGCCCTTCGAGTCAGAGGCGACTCCATGACGCCAGCGATCCGCAACGGCTGGGTCGTCTGGTGCGAACCAAGCAAAGAACTGGTCAGTGGCGAGTACGTCATGGTCAAGACCAAGGACGGCCAATGCATGGTTAAAGAGCTGCTTTACCATAACAACAACGAAACCAGTCTAATGTCAGTCAATGCAGACTACGAGCGCTTAAACTTACCGACGGATTCAATCGAAAAAATCCACTATGTCGGCGGTATTGTCCCACCGAGCAAAATAAATCTTTAGCAAATTGCAAACTATTTACAATTTGCTCTTGTTTTAAAATTAACAGATTGCTAAAGTTACTCCGAACCCACCACGGTCTCACTCGGAGTAACAACTATGCAAACTCAAAAAGCACATGCATTTACAACCGCAACGATCCACCTGCACCCAGCCTGCGCCTCAAGCCCGGCAACCATCGCCCACATTGAGCGCCAAACTGGCGGTCAGCTGATCATTACCAACGGCCAAGCCGTCCTCATGCTACGCAGCCTTCAAGCATTAAGCGGCCACTTCCCAACTGGCGGAGGTGACGCAGCATGAAAAAGCGCTTGCTAGCACCGCAAACCGTGCACGACACCCCTTGGCCGAAGCTGCCCATCATCGGCATAGCCGGTCATGCGCGCGCGGGTAAAGATACTGTCGCCCAGTTCATCCAAGAAGAGTACCGCGCCGCAACTTACGCCTTTGCTGAGCCGTTAAAAGCCATGCTGCGTGCGCTTGGTCTCGATGAGCAGGACTTGAACAGTTGGCGAAAAGACGAAACCAACTACGACTTCCAAGCCACCCCGCGCCACATGATGCAAACGCTAGGCACAGAATGGGGCCGCGACACCATCAATGACAACATTTGGGTAATCGCTGCAGCTAAACGCATCCAGCGTCTTAGCCAGGCGCAGCCGGACTCAACAATTATCATCACCGACGTGCGCTTTGAAAACGAGGCCGACTTTGTCCGCAAGCACGGCTTTTTGATCCATGTTGAGCGCCCAATCCAGCGCATAGACGGCAGCACCCACCGGTCAGAAAACCCGATTCGCATCAACGAAGCCGAGGATTCAGTCATCGTCAATGACGGCGATCTTGAGCAGCTGCGAGAAGAGGCATTGCGCATCGCCAGCGCGATCAGCATTGACGTCATCCGCAAGCTGGAGGTGCGCAATGCATCGTGACATCAACCAAGCCGCCGCCCTGCTCGGCCTAAAGCCGCATCATTTACGCAAAAAGCTGCGTGATATCGGCGTGCTAACCCAAATCGGCGAGCTGCACTGCAAGCACCGCGAAGGCAAGAGCTTCTTCGTGCAACCCCGCAGCCGCTGGAACCCATCAATCCAAACCTACTCGCATTACGCCGTAGTCATGATCACCGAGGACGGCATTGCCTGGCTAGCCAAGCAGTTGGCGATACAAATACGGAAAATGCCGCTGAAAAATGTGGCCTAGACACTACGCGGCGCAAATCGCAGAGCTAAAAACCCTGCAAGAGCGCCGCGAAGCACTAGAAAAGGTGCCGGAACACTTCAAATCAATAGTTAAAACGCATCTACGCATTAAATGGCAGATGGATGCAGCTTCAAAGGGGGCGCGGGGGGATGGCTACAACAACGCTTGATCAACTGCGAAAACGTTACACCCGTAATCACATCGAGCTCTCAGAGTTCCGCGCAGATTACATGCCACACATAAACAACGAGGAGCACCTGCTGCGCATTTTGCGTGCACACCCGCAACCGCTAAGCGTCAGCAAGCTACACGCCAGCCAGCGCGCCCCTTACATCATCTACCTGTACGACTTGGCCAACTGGCTAGACGCACAAGAAGCCGCAGCACGAGCTGCATAGAACCAGAGGCACAACATGGAAAGCAACAGTTTAATGATCGGCAAAGAGTACCTAGTCACTCATAACCGCAAAGGTAAATTCCACGCAATTGTAAAAGGCTTTAATCCTGAGTGGGTCACCATTGAGATAACGAAGGGAAAAGCAGGCGCAGCACTTGAATACAACGAGCGCTTCGCCGGCGAAGAAATGACTGTACGCAAAGGTTTCTGTCGTTTCTCAGAAATTCAAACAGCAAACGCTGCATAACCAACGCACCAGAGGGCAACACCATGAAACCAACAGACGTAACCGAGTTTCTCAACAACCTAAACGCTGGCGTATTCGCACAGCAAGTCGCGGTAGCGCTCAGCTCCGTAGCGGCTGGCGTAGTCGAGCACGGCAAAAAGGGCAAAGTCACCCTATCGTTCGATATCTCCCAGATTGGCGAAAGCCACCAGGTGAAGATCACTCACAAGCTCGACTTTGCCCAGCCAACCAAGCGCGGTCAGAAGCGCGAAGACACCGCACTGGATACACCAATGTACGTCACCGCAAACGGCCTAGAACTATTTATGAGCGACCCAACAGCGCAGCTTTTCTCACGTGAGCAAGCGCCCGTTCACGCTCGATCTGTTTAAAACAAAACAAAACCCAAAACCACCACGCAAATAAGGAAACACGCACATGCAAAAAGATACTTTACAGCTCATCATCGACAATGCCCTATCTGCCGTAGGCCTCGCAAACGATGGTGCCGACTCGATCAACACCGGCGCAATGATCGTGCCTGAGTCATTCAAAACGATTGATCTTGAGAAGTACATGCCCGAGCGCCGTCGTTTTCGCGGCAACTTCAGCACCACCAGCATTGAAGACTTCTGCGTATACGCAAACGATCACGATGCAGGCTCAATCTTTGTCGATACAGACAAGCGCCGCATGAGTGCCCGCGCCTACTTCGATCTCGGCGATGCAAGCAGTCCTGGTCACGCAGAACACGAAGCCAACTTACGTTTAGAGCCAACGCCCGCATACGCAGCAGCGCTGGCCATCAACGGCGAACGTCTCAAGCAGTCACAGCTCGCTGAGTTCATCGAAGATTGGTTGCCGCACTTAACTGTGCTCATCAACGACGAAGAACAAAACCCACTGCAAGCCATTCAGGCAATTCGCAACATCACGATCACAGCCAGCGCTGCTGCCTCGCATTCAGAGCACCACTTCGGCGCTCAACGCTCGGCCATGGAAGAAGTCGAAGCCAAAAGCGGCGTGCACCAACTGCCCACGCACATCAAATTCAATCTAATCCCGCACACCGGCTTCGAGCCAATTGACGTGCTGTTTCGTGTAGCTGTTATCACCGATAAAGAAGCACCGCGCCTCACCTTGCGCTGGGTACAGCAAGACATCCAGCAAGAAGCCATCGGCAAAAACTTGGAAAACATGATTGCCATTGAGCTCAGCAACAACGGCTGCCCAATTTACTGCGGCAACTTTAGCGCTTAACCACAAACGCGCCCGGTAACTCGGGCGCACCTCGCCACCACTTGAGGACACGCACATGCAACTTACCTTTGAGCAATACATGCAGCTACTGGCAATGACCGGAGCGGCACTCATCTACGGCATTATGAGTTACCACTGCGGCGTAAAAGATCGTGCACAGAAAACCAGAGCCGCAAATCAAAAAGCATTCCGCGCGATTGGCGAAAACACCCGCCTAAAAACCGAGCTGGCCATCAGCGAACAGCGCGCAGAAACCAATGCCCGCGCAATCGAGCTGCTCAATGACGAACTGGAAGCCGCCAACCTAATAAAGCAACGACAGCTCGATGCCATGCTGCTGGCAGAAGACACCGCCGACGCATACATGAACCTAACCGCGCACATGAAAAGCGAAATCGAAGCCATGCGCCTAAAAGTCCTGAGCGAAAACCAAAGCAAAACAATTCGCCAAGCTTCAAGCCAGCTGGCTTTCACTGCCCAACTGATGGATGCACTCAAAAATCAAGAAAGCGCAAAAACTCAACGTGAGTTAGCTAAGCGCCTGCTAAATATCGTCGAGCCAATCGACCCGACACCGGCACAGGAGGCAGCGTAATGCGCGTATCAATGCAAACAGCCGACCAGAGCCTCGAACAACTGCGCACTGAAATCCAGCAATTGACCGCCAGCTTTGAGCAAAAAAACGGCGCAGTACAAACCGCCCCGATAATAATACGCAGTATCCATAGAGCCGAATTTAACGGCAAGCTGGTCAATGTAAAGACCATTCAAAAGGCCAGCAATAACGTTGCGATCAACGAGCAAATCAGCGCCCGTTACGCAACCGCACCTTGCTTAAAAGCGCTGGCCAAAGAGCTTGGCATCACCGTCAACTCACTCACCAAGCGCGCCATCCGCTTAGGCGTAGGTCGTGACGATGCCGCCAAAATAGAAAACCACGCTGGCAACCAGCGCGCCGCATCACGACTAGAAACAGCAGAACAGCTTCTCGCCCGCGGCCAGCCTGTGAAAGAAATCGCCGAAAAGCTCAATATAACCCCACGCCAAGTACGCCAATACCGTCAACAAATACAGCAGGAGGCAGCATGAGCAGCACAACAATGAATCCATCGCTGAATCAGTTTGCCAAGGATGTTGAAAACCATCAGATGCAAGTGCTTGCAGATAACGGTTGGCACCGCTCGCTTTTGTTTAAGCAGCCTAACACCGGCAATCAGTACTTCAGAATCAACACATGGCCACGCCATCTCTGCATCAGTGGCGATATGGGTACGTTTGTATTCTCACGCCTGCCCGATATGTTTGAGTTTTTCCGTGGTGATAAAGAGCCAAACCTAGGTTATTGGTCTGAGAAGCTAGAAGCAGGAAAGGCGCAAAAACATAGCGAGAGCCAGGCGCGGGAAGTAATTTTAAAACAAGCCGAAGAAGCAGACCTTGATCCGGAAGATCTGGAATACGCAAAGCTTCGCATAGCCCGAATGGAGCTGAGCTCTTTTCCTGAATTTTATAACGAAGTAATGAACTGGTCCGAGCACGAATTAGGCTTCAGCATCGATACCGACGGCCTTGGCTGCTGCAAGGAATACACATACCACTTCACCTGGTGCTGCCGTGCAATCATCTGGGCAATCCAGCAGTACGACGCGCTAAAAACCAAGGACGGTGCAGCATGATGTCTAGCGATACCGAGAATGAATACCATGGCCTACCACCACGGGGAACAAAGTGCATCGTGAAATTTAACGCGCAGACATGGATGGGAGAGGGTTCAGCAATAGCCGAAGTAAAAGGCTACGACGACTGCCACGTTCTGATTCTCGCGGAAAACTTTCACTACACCACTGAGCGCATTGATAACGTGCGATTTTATCATCTGCCAAAGGAAATGCTGGAGGCGCAGCAATGATCATCTACATCGCCGGCCCCATGAGCGGCCACACACAAAACAACTACCCGGCATTCTGGCTGGCCGCGAACAAATTTCGCGCCCACGGTCTCACAGTGCTAAATCCAGCCGAACTGCCAATCCTACCCGACTGGCAAGCCTACATGCGTGCAAGCCTAGCAATGGTAGCCAAAGCCACGCACATCCACTTCTTGCCCGGTGCTGACACATCAAGAGGCGCACAGATTGAAAGCTTTATCGCCAAAGAGCTTGGCATTGAAATCATCGGCCACCCATGCGCCAAACTGCCCTGCGATATCTGCGACAGCTATGCAGAGGACCACGGCACCGAACACTACGACGCAGCCGAATGCAGCGCATGCCAAACAGTTCACGACATCGGCGGCTGGGATATCGTCCAAAAAGACGCTTATGCATGCTGCGATGATGACATCGAGCCATTACTGATCTGCTGCAAGTGCGAGTCGCACCTCACCGAAGAAGAAGCCCAAACCAAGTGCTACAACTGCTACATCAATGCGCCGGAGAATAATCCATGTCAGAAGTAAAATTAAAGCCATGCCCGTTTTGTGGCGGCGATGCAATTATGCACAGCATCACAGGTGAGTACGAGCCAAATAACGGAGGGTCATTCATAGAGTGCTTCTTCTGCAAGTCGAGCAGTGCAATGGTATTTGGAGAAAAAACAACTTTAGTAGAGCGATGGAACGCTCGCCACCATACTGCTGACACCAGCAAAATGGTTATCACTGACGCAATGGTTGAAGTAGCAGAGGACGCATACATGCCGTTCGGTGATATGAATATCGCCCTGCACGCCGCTTTTGCTAGTCAGTCACTAGGCGTTCCAGTTAAAACGCTGCCGCACCTGCTGCATGATCTGGCCTGTGATGCGTATGAGTCAGCAGACGCTGACCTATGGAGTGCGCTAGTCGATATGCTTGCCCTGCAGTGGCAACCAATCGAAACGGCTCCGCTAGATAGCGGTATGCCTCACTACTTTCTAGTTTACACAAGTCACCAGAACACACTAATGGCGTGCGGTATGGAGGGTGAGCTTACCTATCTTACCTTTATGGATGGCATAACTTTTGACACTAAGTGCTACGGAAATCCTGCTCACTGGATGCCACTACCGATCGCCCCAATAAAAACGCATCAGATAGACTCCGAAAAAGAACGTTTAGCAAAAAAAATAGCAGAAGACAACGGCATGATTAGCCGGAGTACTTCGCCATGACCTGCCGCATCACCTACAGCACCGTGCACAACCACGGCGCACCACAAGTGCTAGGCACACCGCCGCGCAAACCGTCACGCTGGGCCGCTCAAATTCGCGTAGCAACACCGGCCGGCACGGTCATGCATCACTCAAGCCGGATTTTAACCAACGTAACACTGCATGAATTAGTAGAAGTAATGGGAAAGCTGATCGATGAGATCGGAGAAGAAATCGGAGGGCTGGCCACGTGCGTCACCTGGCACGCCACCAGTTCAGGCGGGAAGAAAAACAAAAGGAGAAAGGCATGAGCAAATACAAACTGGTTCCTGTTGAGCCGACAGAAGATATGAGAAAAGCATTCCACTCGAGCTACGGGCTTTATGAGGCAGGTTACGGTGAGTGCCCAGACAGCCAATGGAGATCCATGCTTGCCGCTGCACCGGTGGTGGAGCAGGCGCAGGATGAGATCAACAGCCTGCGCGCTGAGATGGAGAATTTTAGGCTGCTGCTCGATGCGCTAACTCCGCAGATTCTAGACTGGGTCCGTTGTGGTTTGGCGACAAACGGACGATTGAAAGATGGCGATCATCCTGCTTTAGCAAATCTTCGTGATGCAATTGCTGCATGCAAAGGCGGTGCGCAATGACTGATCCAGTCCAGCGCCCGACCTGCGCAGTAAAAGGCTCGCTTCATGGTGGCCGTGCGATGTGCAGCCGCGTGATCAATGCTGAGTTTTGCGGCAATAGTGAGCCTTGTGAGCACAAGATTGAGCAGGCTCCTGAGGCGCGCGTGCAATGCAATCAATGCATGTGGGTAGGCGACGAAGACGACCTACTGTGGATCGGAGAGGATTACATCAGGCACTGCCCTGCATGTAATGCAAACGATGAAACGCTAATGGATTTATTGCAGGATTCGACTGTATGACTAAGATCGAGCTAGAGGCGTCCAGTCAAAGATCCCTAACCACAGCATTGCGCCAGTACCGCCACAACGATGGCGAGGGGTTTGTTTTCGCGTATGACAAGAGTTCGGCCGAGCGACTAGTTGCCATGCTGATTGAATCTCACGAAATGCAGTGCCTGATGAAAACCATGGCACGAAAGCAGCGTGATTCAACAACTGCACTGCTCAACGAGCTGGTGAAAGCTGCAGAAGAAGTCATCAGAATCAGCGACCGCAAGCACGATGCGTGGGATGCTGCTAAGGCTGCAATCGAGAAAGCGAAAGGAGCTCGACAATGAACACCATGTTTCTAGTGCTAGCCCAATACCAAGGTCTGGCAGTCATTCCAATCGAGCGAGTAGCGGCAGACTACTTTCCTCACTTAACTGCCAGCACCTTAATCAGGCGCGTAGCTGAGGGAAAAATTGATCTGACTATAACGCGCATCGAGGCCAGCCAAAAAGCAGCGCGCGGCGTGCATGTTGCTGACCTCGCAAAGTACATCGACACACAGCGCGAACTGGCCAGAAAAGAACAGGACCAGCTTCACGGTCGATATAAAAAAGCGGCATAGCGCGCCGCTTAATCCGTTTTAAGGCTGGCCAGCCCTGCTGCCAGCCAAGGCCAATCCTGATACTTGTCACCCTGTCCGGCTAAATGCGTATAGCGTCTTAGCGAGTTCCAGTCGATATGCCCTGAAACTCTGGCAACCTGCGGAATCCCCCAGTTCAACTCAAACAACCTGCTGATGCCATCGTGCCGCAGATCATGAAAGCGCAGATCAACTACGCCAGCCATTGTCACAGCCTTTGACCAGTAGCTCGATACAGTGCGAGCATTAAACGGAAATATTCGTTCATCTACGCGCGGCATTGCCTGAATAATCTGCATCGCCTCATCCGGTAAGTGGCACTCGACATCATTACCCCACTTTTCACCGGGGTTCTTCATATCGCGCACGATCACAGTGGACGCTTTAACATTCAAGTCTGCCCACTTAATCCGGCATATCTCAGCCACCCGGCGCGTTGAGAACAAAGCAAACAGCGCGATAACCATCAAAGGCATAGGGCTGCTACCCCGCCGTTTCTTTTCTTTCATGTATGCAAAGATATCATCCAGCTCAGCCAGCGTTGGGCGGCGCGATCTTTCACGAGACTTATTAATCACGCTGACTTTTGTTAGAACGCGCAAAGCATCAGGCATAGCCATAGGGTCAATATCATAACCCCACGCCGGACGCGCAATCGAAAGCACAGCGCTCAAGTGCGATAAATCATTCGCCACAGTCTGACCCTGGACGCCGCCGCCATCCGGAGAGCGCCGCCAGTTTGCATACTCAATAATCGTCTGGCTATTAAGCTCACTATCCAGCACATCGCCCAGCCAGTTGCGCGCAAGTGCATTCAGCGAAAACCGCTTAGACCGACCCATGCGTTTAGCGGCATCATACTCAAGAAAGTAACGCTCTATCATATCCCTCACAGATACACCGGTACGTTGAGTGCGCTCGATTGCACCTGGCACAGCGAGCTCAGTCTCACGTTTTTTAATCCACGCCGCTGCAATAGCGCGCCGATCAAAGGTTTGGTTTTCTGTGTAAACTACGGCACCATCTTTTTTTATTCTGATACGTGCAAGGTACGCTGGCTCGCCAGACTTACGCTTACGGACTACTATCGTTCCCATGCTCACCACCACAGTGTCACATTTAATTTTTCGGGGTCACAATGTTACACCAAGCAGCTCAAAACGTACAAAAACAGCCAAAAATAGACAATAACGGACGCACAAAAAACACCGCAGAATCAGGCTTAAACCCAGCAACCCCGCGGAATACGGTATCTAGGCGCTTTTCTGTTGCCCCGATGATGGACTGGACGACTCACGAGTGCCGCTATTTTTTACGGCTGATGTCTAAGCGTGCGTTGCTCTATACCGAGATGGTCACTACCGGCGCTTTAATACACGGCGATAGCGCGCGTTTTTTGCGCCATGACCAATCTGAGCACCCGGTAGCGTTGCAGCTAGGTGGCAGTAATCCTGCAGATTTAGCCACTTGCACAAAGATGGCGGCAGCGGCAGGTTTCGATGAGGTGAATCTCAATGTTGGCTGTCCGAGCGATCGCGTGCAGAACAACATGATCGGTGCCTGCTTAATGGCGCATCCGCAGTTGGTCGCTGATTGCGTCAAGCGGATGCAGGATGGCGTCGATATTCCGGTCACGGTCAAGCACCGCATTGGCATCAATGGCCGTGACAGCTATGCCCAGCTGTGCGATTTTGTCGGTACGGTACGTGACGCCGGTTGCACAAGTTTTACTGTGCATGCGCGGATTGCCATTTTGGAAGGCTTGTCACCGAAAGAAAACCGCGATATTCCACCGCTGCGCTATGACATTACCGCGCAGCTTAAAACTGACTTTCCAGATTTGGAAATCATCCTCAATGGCGGCATCAAAACCCTTGAGCAATGCACAGAGCAGTTACAAATCTTTGACGGTGTGATGATTGGTCGTGAGGCTTACCACAACCCTTGGTTGCTCAGTGAGGTCGACCATCAGCTGTTTGGCGATGCGCCGCGCGAGATCACTCGCACAGAGATTCTGGAGCAACTGCGCCCTTACCTACTTGCGCATATCGCTCAGGGCGGCAAAGCGACCCATATCACCCGGCATATTCTCGGTTTAGCACAA
This sequence comes from Pseudomonas sp., assembly GCA_048266525.1. Lineage (GTDB taxonomy): Bacteria > Pseudomonadota > Gammaproteobacteria > Pseudomonadales > Pseudomonadaceae > Denitrificimonas. Next base: position 182,162 of record JBLWZG010000001.1, on the reverse strand, counting down.
GGTTTCCCCGGCGCTCGACGTTTTCGCCAGTTATTATCGACAGACATCTATAAAACCGATGAACCCATGCGTATTTATGATCAAGCTGTGACAGGTCTTGAAGGTCGTTAAGCGTATAGAAATTATTGCATCCGCAGCAGTGCTCAGTTATGTTCTGTGCACTCTTTTTTAGCCCCAGATCGCAGTTCATACTATGACGTCAAAACTCGAACAATTAAAACGTTACACCACAGTGGTTGCCGATACCGGTGATTTAGATGCCATCGCACGTTTGCAACCAGTCGATGCCACGACCAACCCATCCTTGCTGCTAAAGGCAGCCACCTTTCCTCGCTATGCACGGATGATGGCGCAGATTCAGCAAGATTTTTCTGGCAACCCGCAAGCAGCCTGTGAGCAATTTGCGGTTGCTGTCGGCACTGAAATTTTATCGCTGATTCCAGGACGTATCTCTACCGAAGTGGACGCTCGCTTATCCTTTGATGAGCAAGCCACTTATGAGTATGCACTGCGCTTAATTGATCGCTATGAACAACAAGGCATTGATCGCCAGCGGGTGTTGATTAAAATCGCCGCGACCTGGGAAGGCATTCAAGCCGCCCGTCGTTTGGAAAAGCTTAATATTCAAACCAACCTCACTCTATTATTTTCCTTTGCCCAAGCAGCCGCTTGCGCTGATGCGGGGGTGTTTTTGATTTCCCCTTTCGTTGGCCGTATTTATGACTGGTACAAAAAAGCACTCGACCGTGAATATGCGGGTATTGAAGATCCTGGTGTGCAGTCTGTGTCGCGGATTTACCGATACTACAAAGGCAATGATTATCAAACCATTGTGATGGGTGCAAGTTTTCGTAACCTCGGCCAAATTGAGCAACTAGCAGGCTGTGATCGTCTAACAATCAGCCCAGAACTGCTGGAGCAATTGAGCAATGAGAGTGCGCCACTGGAGCGTAAACTACACAGCAGTGGGCAAAGTGAAGGCCGTGCTTTTGTCGATGAACAGAGCTTCCGTTGGGCGCATAATGAAGATGCTATGGCTAACGAAAAGCTTGCTGAAGGCATTCGAGCTTTTGCGCGCGACCAAGAGAAGCTAGAGAAACTGTTTCGTTAAGCACGATAATGCAGTGGCGAAGATTGTTGCGGGTGCGAGCCCAGCCTAGGCGTCAATATATGTGCGGTGTCCTTGTGCGGACCAGCGGCCCGCGCTCCCAACAAGGATATTTATGCGTGGGTGTTTTCTAGCGCGCTGACCAAGTCACGAAAAGCATCACGATTGGATTCATTTAGGCTCATCAGAATATGATGTGCTTCTAACACGCGCTCTTTGACCACCGCTTCTGATTGATCCTGCTCTGGTAAGTCATCCAAACATTCAGGGCACGGCGCTGGCGTGTGTACCAGATTAAACACTTGGTTAAAGCCCATTGAGTCCAGCACACGGCTGACATCAGGATTGGTGCTGGCTAAAGTCGGCAGCATGCCAAATTTGCGCTTAGACAAAATCGACAACTTAGCCAACAAGCCTAAAGTGGTGCTGTCGATACTGATCACCTCGGTTAAATCAATCACAATTGATTTAAAGGAATTGGTTTTCAGAATTTTTTCTATGGTTTCATTGAGCGCCGAACAAAAAGTTAAGCGCACATCCCCCACACACTTTAAAACAAAGGTTTCGTTGTATTCAGCAAACTGAATTTTACCATCACTCATGCAAGATTCCTGCTCAGCACCAGCATGGCGATATCATCGGGCATATTGCTGCAGTTAGCTAGCCCTAGGCGTTCAACGATACCGTCGTACTCGCCATGCGCAGCAGTGATGAGTTTTGGTAAAGCCGCTTCACGGGTAATCAGGTACTTTTCTGGCAGCACTTCTAAGACACCATCAGAAAATAAACTTAAGCTGAAAGCTGCAGGCAAAGACATCTCCTCACAGCTGTAGCGGGCATGCTCAAATAGGCCAACCGGCTGACCTTTGCCACGTAGAAACTCGGCATGCCCAGCACTGTATAGCACTGGCGAAGGTAGGTGCCCTGCGACACTCCAGTGCAGCACATTCTGATCTGTATCGACAATGGCGCAGATCAGCGTCACATGTCGGTCTGCGTTATAGGTGAGCAAACGTTGGTTAAGATAACTCAGTACTGTGGCCGGCGTCAGTGACTGTTCTGCGTGAACGGCATGTGCACCAAAGATAAACTCTCGCACAGTATTTTTAACCAGCATGCTGATCAGCGCGGATGCCGTGCCGTGTCCAGACACATCCGCCAAGTATAAGAACAGACGACCATCGGGCAGGACAAAATAATCCAGCGAGTCACCGGTCAAATACAACGCCGGAACCACACAATGCTCAAATGTGATGCCTTGTGTTTCCCAGGGTGTGCTTGGTCGTATCAGTTGTTGCAGCTGCTGACCAGCGCGTTGGTCTTCAAGCAGTAAAGTGTGCTGTTTTTGCAAAAAAAGCAGCTCCTCAGAGGCAGTCACTGGACTGATCTGTTGCGAAGTCGAATGCATTACTTATAAATCGTTAAGAATGTCTATGCGCAAAAGGTACTCTCATCGCTATCCTGATTCAAGAGGCCTCTAGCGGTGAGGCAGCTTTATCAGCCTTTATAACCACTGACTGAGTATGCGGCAGCACTAAAAAGTATTTTACAAAATGACCTCTACAGGCCGCCTTTTCGTAAATGAAGCACTTGAGCATACAAAGGCACCAACAGCATCACAACACCTAAGCCTGATCCAATAGAGCACTTTACATTTAAGGTAAGATCAGTAATCTTGAATACCATCAAAGATCGGCGCCGAGTAAAGACCTTTCTCGCGTTTGCAAGCTACACCTCGCAGCTGGAGTCAACAGATGAACTACTATAACGAAAAACGTGATTTTATCCGCATGCGTGTTGAAACCGCTGTGACCTTTGAGTACGAAGGTCAAACCTTTGACGCCGTGTGCATTGACCTGTCGAGTACCGGTATGCAAATTGAAACGGATGCGGCTTTATCACTCAAACAGGGTGAATCGCTACGAGTATTGATTCCATCTTCCCACGCAGAACTCACCAGTTTGCAAGCAGACACACAAATACAGCGTCTAGAAAAACTCGACAATGGCCGTCTATCCGTGGGCTTAGCCATTATCTCTATGCAATAAAAGCTGTTATTTAAAAATCATCCACCACATTGCCATCCATTACGCGGAACTCTCGGTTCTGCAAATAGGCATTACGAATAAAACGGTATCGATCACCGCGGATTAACCGCTCAGCTGATAATAACTTTGCCCGTGTATCGACGATATTTAAAGCAAACACGCTGTTACGCACAGGAACATCATCAACATAACGGTAAGCGTTGACATAACTGTCCGGATACAGAGCAATAGAGTCACGTACAGTGCTTGGGCCTAACAATGGCAACACCACATAAGGGCCACTTTGCACACCCCAAGCGCCTAAGGTCTGACCAAAGTCTTCATCGTTACGCTGCAGACCCATTTTCGTCGCAACATCAAAAAAGCCCAAGACGCCAAAAGTGCTGTTAAACATAAAGCGAGCGGTATCAACACCGGCATTATGCAGCTTCAATTGCAGCACATTATTAGCCAGATTCTTCACCTCACCAACGTTACGAAAAACGTTATGTATACCGTCTTCGACAACATCGGGAGTGATTTTCTGATAACCCTTGGCTATAGGTTTTAGAGCCCAGCGATCGACAGCATCATTGAAACGGAAAATTGCACGGTTGGCATTTTCCCAGGGGTCTTCATTCTCGCCAAACTCTTCCCAGCTGTCATCGTAATCATCAGCGTCTGCTGCCACAGCTGAATGTGAAAGGCTCAAGCATCCTACCATCAGCACCGTGCTGAGCATGCAGCGTACGGAAGTATTAAATAAATGCTGCATAGTGCTCTCCAATCATGTCATTTAAATACACTGTAATGTTTGTTGGTGCTGCACGACAGTATAGTTCTCGCGCAACACTCACGCAGCGTTTATTGATCAGCAAAACGCCAACCCGTGCCGTCTTTGCCGTCTTCTAAAACGATGCCCATAGCCGTCAACTCGTCACGAATACGATCGGATTCGGCCCATTCTTTATTTTGACGCGCGGCCAAACGTGCCGCGATCAATGCTTCAACCTGTGCGGCATCCACACGCTTGTCTGCACCGGCTTGTAAGAAGTCGTTGGGTTCAAGCTGTAAAATACCCAGCACTGCGGCCAGCTCTTTCATCCGCGCAGCTAAGCCTGCAGCCGCAACTGGATCTTGCTTATCGAGACGGTTGACGTCACGTGCCATCTCAAACAGCACTGAGCAAGCTTCAGGTGCATTAAAGTCATCGTCCATTGCTTTGCTAAAGCGCTCAATAAAGACTTCACCACCAACTGCTGGAACGGTCTCCAGACCTTTTAACGTCAGGTAAAAACGCTCGAGTGCTGATTTGGCTTCGCGCAAGTTATCTTCAGAATAGTTAATCGCGCTGCGGTAATGACTGGACACTAAAAGATAGCGCACCACTTCTGGATGATATTTTTCTAGCACATCACGAATGGTGAAGAAGTTACCCAAGGATTTGGACATCTTCTCGCCATCGACACGCACCGCACCAGCATGCATCCAAGTGGTGGCGTATTGCTTGCCGGTCGCAGCTTCGCTTTGCGCGATTTCATTTTCATGATGCGGAAAGACCAAGTCTGGACCGCCACCATGGATGTCAAAGCTGTCGCCTAAGCAGCAGGTCGACATCACTGAACATTCAATGTGCCAGCCCGGACGGCCTGCGCCCCAGGGCGACTGCCAGCTTGGCTCGCCAGGTTTAGCCGCTTTCCACAGGACAAAATCCAAAGGATCTTCTTTGGCTTCATCAACTTCGATGCGCGCACCAATTTTTAAATCATTGATATTGCGACGCGATAATTTGCCGTAATCGACAAATTTGGCCACGCGGTAGTACACATCACCATTGGCAGCAAGATAAGCAAAACCTTTATCAATCAAGGTCTGGATCATTTTGAACATGCCATCAATGTGATCGGTAGCACGTGGCTCCTGGTCAGGACGCAGCACATTTAAACGCGCTTCATCTTCATGCATCGCGGCAATCATACGCTCAACCAACTGCTCAAACGGCTCGTTGTTTTCTTGCGCACGGCGAATGATCTTGTCGTCAATGTCGGTGATATTGCGCACATAAGTCACTTCGTAGCCACGGTGACGCAACCAACGCGTCACCACATCAAAAGCCACCATTACCCGTGCATGACCAATATGGCAGTAGTCATACACCGTCATGCCGCAGACATACATGCGCACATGCTTGCCATCTAACGGCTGCAGCGGCTCTTTACGTTTAGTCAGGGTGTTATAAATAGTTAAACTCATGCCTGCCCCCACGAATCACGCAAAGTCACAGTACGGTTAAATACCAATGCATCCGGCTTGCTGTCACGGCTGTCGAGGCAGAAGTAGCCTTCACGCTCGAATTGGAAACTGTCGCCCACTTGCGCTTGCAGTAAGGATGGCTCGGCGCGGCAGCCTTTCAATACCACCAACGACTCTGGATTGACGTTATCCAGGAACGATTCGCTGGCTTCACCGTCATCGCCTTTATCAGGGTTGGGCGTGCTAAATAAGCGGTCGTACAAACGCACTTCGCATTCAACGCTTTGCGCAGCGGGCACCCAGTGAATCACGCCTTTAACTTTACGGCCTTCTGGATTTTTGCCCAAGGTTTCTGGGTCGTACGAGCAACGCAGTTCAATCACATTGCCATCGGCATCGCGAATCGCTTCGTCAGCACGAATCACATAACTGCCGCGTAAACGCACTTCACCGCCGGGCACTAAACGCTTATAGCCTTTAGGTGGATTTTCTTCGTAATCGCTGGCATCAATGTAAATTTCACGTTCGAACGGCAACTCGCGCATTCCCATATCACGCTTGGGATGACGCGGCAGTTGCAGGGTTAATGCTTGATCTGCTTGGTAATTGGTAATCACAACTTTAATTGGCTTAAGTACGCACATAGCACGCGAAGCATTGGTATCTAAATCTTCACGAATGCAAAATTCCAACATGCTTAAATCCACCACACCACCGGCGCGGTTCACCCCAATCATGTCGCAGAAGTTGCGAATCGAGGCCGCGGTATAACCGCGACGACGGAAACCACTGATGGTCGACATGCGTGGATCATCCCAACCGGTGACGTGATTTTCATCGACAAGCTGCTTGAGTTTGCGCTTGCTGGTCACTGTGTAATTAAGATTTAAACGGGCGAATTCATACTGACGCGGTTTGGCCGGCACCGGTAACTGCTCTAAAAACCACTCATACAATGGACGGTGGTCTTCAAACTCTAAGGTACAGATCGAGTGCGTAATTTTCTCAATGGCATCGGATTGACCGTGAGTGAAGTCATAACTGGGGTAGATACACCACTTGTCACCAGTCTGATGGTGATGGGCGTGACGAATACGGTACAAAATCGGATCGCGCAGATTCATATTTGGCGATGCCATATCGATTTTTGCACGCAGCGCATGGGTGCCATCGGGGAACTCGCCAGCACGCATACGGCTGAGCAAGTCTAAGTTCTCGCTGACACTGCGCTCACGAAACGGGCTATTCTTACCCGGCTCAGTCAAGCTGCCACGGTATTCGCGCGCTTGCTCAGCTGATAAGTCGCAGACATAAGCCTTACCCTGCTCGACTAAATACACCGCCCAAGCATACAGCTGCTCAAAGTAATCTGAGGCATAACGCACTTCGCCATGCCATTGAAAACCCAGCCAGTTGACATCCGACTTAATCGCATCAATGTATTCTTGCTCTTCTTTAGCAGGGTTAGTGTCATCAAAGCGCAAGTGACAGACACCGCCTAATTCTTTGGCTAAACCAAAGTTTAGACAGATCGATTTAGCGTGGCCAATATGCAAATAACCGTTAGGTTCAGGCGGAAAGCGCGTAACAATACTGCTGTGCTTGCCTGACTGTAAATCAGCTTCAAGAATAGGGCGAAGAAAGTTCGCGGCGACATTAACAGAAGGATCAGACGTGCTCATGGGCTCTTTAATACTCATTACTGCCTATTATGGGTAGGCTGGCTCAAATAAAGTGCTTATCATACCCGAACCTGTCACCTCTCCGACAGGTCTATGCCTTTTTAGCTTATATGGATCAACTTAATGATTAAATTACACACCAATCACGGCGTTATTACCCTAAAGCTCTTTGCTGACAAAGCACCGGAAACTGTTGCTAACTTTATTCAATACGTGAAAGACGGCCATTACGACAACACCATTTTTCACCGTGTGATCAGCAATTTCATGATCCAAGGTGGTGGTTTTGACAGCAATATGAAACAAAAAAACACGCGCGAGACGATTAAAAACGAAGCCAACAATGGCCTGTCTAACAAAACAGGTACCATCGCGATGGCGCGCACCATGGAGCCACATTCTGCTTCAGCGCAGTTTTTTATCAACGTTAAAGACAATGATTTCCTTGATCACAGCGCTCCAACCGTACAGGGCTGGGGCTACACCGTATTTGGTGAAGTGGTTGAAGGTATGGACGTGGTTAACGCCATTAAAAACGTTGCCACGACCAGCAAGGGCGGTCACCAAGACGTGCCACGCGACGACGTAATCATCGAAAAAGCAGAGATCATCGAGTGATTCTGCTGATTTCTGATGTGCATTTACATGAGGAACGCCCGGATATCACCGGCGCGTTCCTTGCGTTTCTGCAGCAGCACGCCAAGCAGGCACAAACACTGTATATTTTAGGCGACTTCTTTGAAGTGTGGATTGGCGATGATGCGATCAGCCCATTTCAACGTGCAATTGCGCAAGCACTGAGTGCTGTCGCAGCCAGCGGTACGCAAATTTATTTAATGCACGGTAACCGTGATTTCTTAATCGGCAATGCTTTTTGTAAATTAGCCGATTGTCAGTTATTAGCAGACCCTAGCCTTATCAAACTGGCGGGTGAATCGGTGCTACTGATGCATGGCGACAGCCTCTGCACCAGCGATAAAAGCTATATTCGTTTGCGAAGAGTTCTGCGCAACCCTTTGATTTTATTTATATTGCGCAACCTGCCTTTGCGTACACGTCAGCGCCTAGCAGGCGATTTGCGGGCAAAAAGCAAAACCAGCACACGCATGAAAGCCAGCGACATTACCGATGTAAACCCTGAAGAAGTGGCACGTGTGATGGCGCAACACAAAGTGCGCACGCTCATTCACGGCCATACCCATCGCCCTGCAGTGCACGATCTAGGCAATGAAAAACAGCGTATTGTGCTCGGTGACTGGGATACACAAGGCTGGTATATCCAAGCTAACGCTACAGAACTCAAGCTGCTAGCACTGCCCTTCAGCGATACCACAGCCGGTTATTAAGCTTGTGCCGTCTCAGTCGCCTGCTTCGGCACACCACTGTGAAACCTAAATACTTCATCTTCTGTAAGAATCGCTTCGCGCTCAACTTCGGCAAAAAAGGCCACGCGCTGATCAATGGGCTGCTTAGCGTACCGCTGCGCCATGTGTAAATACCCTTCAAAATGGCGTGATTCAGATTTAAGTAACGACGTATAAAAACGACTCAGCTCTTCATCTAAAAACGGTGCCAAACGATAAAAACGCTCGCAGGATCGAGCTTCAATAAAAGCCAAGATAATCAAACTATCAATCAGCTTAGCGGGCTCTTGTTTGGCGGCATGCTGATGCAAACGCTGTGCATAGTTGGATGCGCTGATTTGCCGATAACCTATGCCTCGCTTTTTCATAATGGCCGTGACTTGCTCAAAATGCCGCAACTCTTCACGCGCTAGGCGTGACAAATGCTGCAACAGCTCTTCACGCTCTGGATAACGGAACATTAGCGTCAGCGCCGTACCCGCTGCTTTCTTTTCACAGTTCGCATGATCAAGCAACAGTTCTTCTGGGTGATCCAACGCACAATCAATCCAACTCTGTGGTGTTTGGCACTGTAAAAACGCTTCAATTTCAGGTATTAACATAGATATCTACTGACAAAGATAATGAATGCCCAGCATTATACGGTGCGCCTACAGAACAACCAGCCTTCGCCGTTGATAGATATCAATACCCAGCGTCGAATAGAGCTGGCATGATAGTTACAGATCATCTCTATATTCTAAAAATCGCAGGAGATACACATGCAAGCTATTCGTACCATCTTAGTTGTGATGACCCCAAGCCAACCTGAAGAGCTCGCGTTAAAGCGTGCCAAACTGATTGCTGGAGTGACTCAATCACGCCTGCATTTACTGGTCTGCGATAAGCGCGGCGAGCACGCCAAGTACCTTGCCGACACTGCACAAGAGCTTAAAGAAGATGGCTATGACGTGACCACACAACAAGCTTGGCATGAGACTTTTCATGAAACCATTATTCAAGCACAGCAAGCCGAAAGCTGTGGCTTGGTGATTAAACAGCACTTCCCAGAAAACCCACTCAAGCGCGCGTTACTGACGCCCGATGACTGGAAACTGCTACGCTACTGCCCTTGCCCAGTGTTAATCGCTAAAACCAATCGCCCTTGGACCGAAGGCACTATTTTGGCCGCTGTCGATGTGGGTAATAGCAGCGCAGAACATAAAGCCCTACACGCCAGTTTAATTAGTAATGCCTTTGAAGTCGCCACTATTGCCAAAGCAACCCTGCATGTTCTGACGGCACACCCCTCACCCATGCTATCAGCCTCTGATCCAACCTTCCAACTGCGTGAGACCATTGAGGCGCGCTACCGCGAGCAGTGTGCAAAATTCATTAAAGAGTTTGAGCTGGACGAGGAGCAGATGCACATTAAAGAAGGCCCAGCGGATGTTTTAATTCCACGCATGGCTAAAGAACTGGATGCTGTAGTGACTGTTATTGGTACAGTGGCACGTACTGGTCTATCCGGTGCATTAATCGGTAACACTGCTGAAGTGGTACTCGATGCTGTTGAAACCGATGTTTTAGTTTTAAAGCCTGACGATGTGATGGCCCATTTGGAAAATCAGCTCGAGCGTTAAAACCTGATAGCTCAAACAGTTGAACGATCGCGTTAAGGCACACCCTCGCGATTGTTCGACGTTGCATTTATTTAATAAGCATCTGTTCAAATCTGTTAAAAAACTGTGTTAGCCCAAGGTCTAACATGCATTTCCCTATGCAAAACCATGAATGCCCCTTAACTTTATGACGCGTGTAGCTTAGAATAAGCGCGCCATTTTAGGCGATCACGTCCAACGTTGAAGCTGTTTTCAAAGCGTAGAGCCTCATATTTTTATTGTTGCGAGCACACTTACAGCGATAAAAATCTGCATTCAAGCTGATTACGCAAGTCTGTCATACTTTGAAAACAGCTTCTGGATAAGCGCCCCTTCCCTGTTTGGGGGCCAATGATGAGGATAAAATACTGTGCTTGAAGCCTACCGCAAACACGTAGCAGAACGCGCTGAACAGGGCATTGTCCCTCAGCCACTCACTAGCGAACAAACCACTGGTTTAGTTGAGCTTTTAAAAAACCCACCGGCTGGTGAAGAAGCGTTCTTACTGGAATTGATCACTGATCGCGTTCCTGCAGGTGTTGATGAAGCCGCTTATGTTAAAGCCGCTTTCTTAACTGCTATCGCCAAAGGTGAAGCCACTTCACCACTGATTGATAAAGCACACGCTGTTAAATTGTTAGGCACCATGCAAGGTGGCTACAACATTGAAACATTGGTTGCTCTTTTAGATGACGCCGAGTTAGCGCCTTTAGCTGCTGCTGAGCTCAAGCACACTCTGCTGATGTTTGATGCATTCCATGATGTTGCTGAAAAAGCTAAAGCAGGCAACGCCAACGCTAAAGCTGTTATGCAATCATGGGCTGATGGTGAGTGGTTCAAAGCGCGTCCTGCACTTGAAGAAAAAATCACTTTAAGCGTATTTAAAGTGACCGGCGAAACCAACACTGACGACCTGTCACCTGCTCCAGATGCATGGTCACGTCCTGACATCCCATTGCACGCATTAGCGATGCTGAAAATGGAGCGCGATGGTATTAAGCCAGACGTTCCAGGTTCTGTCGGCCCAATCAAGCAAATGGAAGCGCTGAAAGCTAAAGGTTTCCCTGTTGCTTACGTGGGCGACGTTGTAGGTACCGGTTCTTCACGTAAATCAGCAACCAACTCTGTGCTGTGGTTCTTCGGTGACGATATCCCGAACGTACCGAACAAGCGCGCCGGTGGTTTCTGCTTCGGTACTAAAATTGCTCCAATCTTCTACAACACCATGGAAGATGCCGGCGCACTGCCAATCGAATTTGATTGCACTAACCTGAACATGGGCGACGTGATTGACGTTTACCCATACAAAGGTGAAGTACGTTGTCACGGTTCTGACGAGTTGGTAACCACTTTTGAACTGAAAACCGACGTTCTGCTCGATGAAGTACGCGCCGGCGGCCGTATTCCACTGATCATTGGCCGTGGTTTGACTGACAAAGCACGTGCAGAACTTGGCTTAGGCCCAGCAGATTTGTTCAAAAAGCCTGTTGCACCAGCTGATAGCGGTAAAGGTTTCACCTTGGCGCAGAAAATGGTCGGTCGCGCTTGCGGTTTAGCCGAAGGTCAAGGCGTACGTCCTGGCACTTACTGTGAACCAAAAATGACCACCGTGGGTTCGCAAGACACCACTGGTCCTATGACCCGTGATGAGTTGAAAGACTTAGCTTGCCTAGGTTTCTCTGCAGACCTCGTCATGCAGTCGTTCTGCCACACTGCGGCATACCCAAAACCCATTGACGAAATCACGCATCACACATTGCCTGACTTCATCATGAATCGTGGTGGTGTTTCACTGCGTCCAGGCGACGGTATTATCCACAGCTGGTTGAACCGTATGCTGTTGCCTGACACCGTGGGTACCGGTGGTGACTCACACACCCGTTTCCCAATTGGTATCTCTTTCCCAGCAGGCTCAGGTCTAGTTGCGTTCGCTGCAGCCACTGGTGTAATGCCACTGGATATGCCTGAATCAGTACTGGTTCGTTTTAAAGGCGAAATGAAACCAGGTATCACCTTGCGTGACTTGGTGCATGCGATTCCTTACTACGCGATCCAAGAAGGTCATCTGACCGTTGAGAAGAAAGGCAAGAAAAACATCTTCTCCGGTCGCATCCTAGAAATCGAAGGCTTAAACAACTTAACTGTTGAGCAAGCATTTGAATTATCTGATGCATCAGCTGAACGTTCTGCTGCAGGCTGCACCATCAAATTGCCAGAAGATGTGATTGCTGAGTACTTGCGTTCGAACATCACCATGCTGCGCTGGATGATCAGCGAAGGTTATGGCGATGTGCGTACCATTGAACGTCGTGCACAAGCGATGGAAGCATGGTTGGCTAAGCCTGAGTTAATGGCAGCTGACGCTGATGCTGAATACGCTGCAGTGATCGAAATCGATCTGTCTGAAATCAATGAGCCAATTCTTTGTGCACCAAACGATCCAGATGACGCGCGCTTGTTGTCTGAAGTTCAAGGTCGCAAAATTGATGAAGTGTTCATCGGTTCATGCATGACTAACATTGGTCACTTCCGTGCGGCAGGTAAATTACTGCAGAAAGTTGACACTAAGATGCCAACTCGCCTGTGGTTAGCGCCACCAACACGTATGGACCAGTATCAGTTGACCGAAGAAGGTTACTACGACATCTACGAGAAAGCTGGCGCGCGCATGGAAATGCCAGGTTGCTCATTGTGCATGGGTAACCAAGCACGTGTTGAAACCGGTGCGACTGTTGTTTCTACTTCTACACGCAACTTCCCGAACCGTTTAGGTGACAACACTGACGTATTCTTGGCTTCTGCTGAGCTTGCGGCGGTTGCCTCAATCATTGGTAAGTTACCCACTGTTGAAGAGTACATGGCGTACGCGAAAGACATCGACAGCATGGCTGCAGATGTATACCGCTACCTCAGCTTCGACCAAATTGCCTCTTACAAAGAAGCCGCTGCAAATGCAACGATTCCTGTATTAGCAGTGTAATTTAGCGTCATTTGCAACATAAAATGCCCCGCCTTAGTGCGGGGCATTTTTGTTTGTACTATTAAATAACTGATAGCTCCTGTATAAGCGGGCCATGCGCTCTATCCTGTACGAGCGGGCCATGCGTTCTAGCTCCTGTACGAGCGGGCCATGCCCGCGACAGTGATCACACACAGCGCTTGAATAGACTTTCCTGCTGTGTTTGGAAAAAGTGCGCCTGCCGTACTTCGAGGAAAGTGTTAATCCGTCAATGAACCCATCCAGGGTTCAACTCCGGCGCTCGCCATCCTTGGCTCACTCACCACACCCTCCTCGAAACACTTGTTGAGCACCTGCAGTGTTGGCTCTGACACGCACAAGTCACTAAAGCAAAAGCAAAGATACTGAATCTCTCTCACCCTCATGCTTTTAGCCTTTGCGTCCTGCGACAGACTAACCAGCGACACATCTATTCAATGAGTACCGCGCTAGTGATGTGTCGAGCGAGCCAGGGACGGCGAAGCGCCCGAATCGAGACAGGATGTCTCGTTGAGGGAAGAACAGCACTAGCGCGGTACGGCATGCGTATAACCTGCTCGATGCTTTTAATTGTGGCTTTGCTCGCTTGTGCAAGGCATGTCGTACTCCGGGATAGCTGTTAATCCGTCGATGAACCCATCCATGGTTCAACTCCGGCGCTGCGCCATCCATGGCTCGCTCACCACAACTACCCCGAAGTACTCATTGATCATCTGTATTGCTGGCACTATTACAGCACTAATCCCAAAAATAGCCGCAGCCAAGCACTCATTTAGCCTAAGCAGACTGTTATTGGTGCACACAGTTTCGTACACTCAAGCTCTGTTCCAGAGGCGTAATCAATGTTTACTACCGATAAAGCTCATCAAGAACTGATTAACGCCTGGCGCGCGCAAGCACGTAACAAGCCTTGGCTCACCCTGAGCTTTGCCGGCTGCTTAGTGCTGATTCTGCTCTTACTGCTAATCACCGCCTATCAAGGCATGCATCTGGAGAACTTTCATTACGCACTCAGCGGAGGTATGGCGGGATTTATCGCCACTGCTCTAGGTGCTGCGCTGATCTTTTTTACTCGTAGCATCAGTGTGCGCATCCAAGATGCGCTGCTGGGTTTTGCCGCCGGCATGATGCTGGCGGCCAGCGCTTTTTCATTGATTCTGCCTGGAATTGAAGCCGCAGAAGAACTGTTCGGACAGCGCACAATCGCCGCCGCCATTGTCGTCTTTGGGTTGGGTCTTGGTACTTTACTCATGCTCGGACTTGATTACTTCACTCCACATCAGCAAGCCAGTGAAACACTGTGTGGACCTGAGTGCCAACGCCTTAGTGGGATATGGCTGTTTATTTTTGCCATCGCTTTGCATAACTTGCCAGAAGGCATGGCCATCGGCATTTCTTTCACCCATGGTGATTTCAAAATTGGCTTACCACTCACCATCGCCATTGCCATTCAAGACGTACCCGAAGGCTTTGCCGTTGCTTTAGCACTACGCAGTGTAGGCTTGAGCCCAAGTAAAGCTTTTTTGATTGGTGCAGCCACAGGCATGTTAGAGCCTTTAGGTGCTATTTTAGGCTTTGCCATGTCCAGTAGTTTAGCTTGGACCTATCCCATGAGTATGGGCTTAGCCGCCGGCGCCATGATCTTTGTGGTATGTCACGAAGTGATTCCAGAAACCCACCGCAATGGTTACCAAGGCGCTGCAACAACAGGCTTGTTGATCGGTTTTGCGGTGATGATGTTTCTCGATACAGCACTGGGCTAGAATAGCCCGTGCTGTACAGACTAGTCTTCTTGATAGCGTGCTTGTGGCGCTTCTTTTTTGCGCACAATTTTGATTTTATGAGTAAATGTAGGCTTACGCGTCACACTGATCGCTCGGCGCGTCACTGTATCCAAGGTGATATTCCAATAACCGGTACTTGGCACAATGATTTTTGCCGGAAAACGATCAAAAGCCCCGCCATGATAGGTATGACGACCGCCATTTTTAAAACTGCGGAAGTTAGGGTCACTCATAAGACGGATATTGCAGGTTTGCGAGCATTGAATAATGACAGTATCGCCTTCTTTTAAATACTCACGCTGGTGAACAAACTTCATAAGACACATCGCAAAACAGTTAATTGCGCGTAATATACCACGTTGCCTTACGCAGATTTAGATTCTCTTCGCCCAATCCCTGCCTTTTTTCCAGAACTGGCTTCACGGAACACTCAATACTATGCAACGCCATCACGCTCTAAAACATGCCTGGTTCTTCTGCAGCTTCGATCACGGCATCCTGCATTTATGGTGAGTGCACTCTTCTAAAAAAACCATTATTTTCTTGAAGAGTTGAACACCGATGTTGTCTGTAAAAAATCATGACGATTCACTGCTATTAGCCATCCTCGCCAGCCGCGTTGGCTTTTTTATCGCTGGATTATGCCTCGCGGTCTGGGCTCCGCTGGTTCCTTATGTTCGCCTAAGCATACCAATGAGCGACGCAACGTTTGGCCTGATGCTGCTCTGTATTGGCGTTGGCTCACTGACCTGCATGCCGTTATCGGCACTGCTGACTAACCATTTTAGCATTCGCAGTTGCCTGTTTATGGTTACCCTGCTGTTATTGGCGGCTCTATTGACTTTGGCAACGGCATCATCACTTTGGCTGCTAGGGGCTGCGCTGTTTACCTTCGGTGGCAGTATGGGCGTGCTAGATGTCATTCTTAATATTCAAGGTTTAAGCGTTGAAAATCGCGCCAATCGCAGCATGATGTCCAATTTTCACGGCATGTTTAGTTTGGGCACCATTGCCGGCTCATTACTGATGATTACCCTGTTAACCCTCGGCCTATCGCCCATGTTCAGCACCTTAACACTGCTCAGCACAGTATTTTTGCTCAGTGTATTTGCCGTACGGGGCTATTTAAACGAGCGCACCCTAAGCAGTAAAGATGCATTTATTTGGCCTAATGGCTGGATCCTACTGGTTGGCTTAATGTGTTTTATTGTGTATCTGGCCGAAGGCGTGATACTCGACTGGAGTGCGTTATATCTGATTGAGAACAAACACATTGCCACCGCCCAAGCCGGCCTTGGCTATGCCTGCTTCTCGGCGATGGTCGCCACAGGACGTTTTATCGGCGATGGTTTAGTACAACTGCTCGGGCGCGTACGGGTGATTGTCGGCGGTGGCCTGCTGGCGGCGGCAGGAGTCACCCTGAGCATTCTCAGCACGCACTGGGGACTTGGTTTGGTTGGCTTTGCGCTGTGTGGTTTAGGGTGTGCAAACGTATCACCAGTGTTAATCTCAAGCCTCAACAAACAAACCCATATGCCGACCCACTTAGCCATTACTGCTGCTACCACCATTGGTTTTGCTGGCGTACTAGCAGGCCCAGCGATGATGGGTGCAGTCGCCCATTACAGTTCACTCAGTGCAGCATTTGCTGTGTTAGCCGGATTATTACTGGTGGTTGCCGCGCTGGGTCATCGCTTTAAATAAATTTGTACAGCCACTACTTGAACTTCATCTGAGTCAGGCGTAGTTTTATGCGCTTGACTCACGCATGAGTCAGCGTCGCTCAGACGGTTCTGGGCGCTTACGTTTTGAGGTTTATATGACTGACAGCCGTTCACCGCGGCGCTTTTCGCGCATCGATCGTTTACCCCCTTATGTGTTCAATATCACCGCTGAGCTAAAGATGGCAGCACGCCGTCGTGGTGAAGATATTATTGATTTCAGCATGGGTAATCCCGATGGGGCGACGCCGCCACATATTGTTGAAAAACTGGTACAGGTGGCGCAGCGCGAAGACACGCATGGTTATTCCACTTCACGCGGTATTCCGCGCCTGCGCCGAGCGATTACCAACTGGTACAAAAAGCGTTACGAAGTAGAACTCGATCCTGAAACCGAAGCCATTGTTACCATAGGTTCGAAAGAAGGTCTCGCGCATTTGATGCTGGCGACTCTGGATCAGGGCGATATGGTTTTGGTGCCTAATCCAAGTTATCCAATTCATATTTATGGTGCGGTGATTGCCGGCGCACAAGTGCGCTCAGTACCGTTAATTCCTGGCGTGGACTTCTTTGTTGAATTAGAAAAAGCCATTCGCGAGTCAATTCCTAAGCCAAAAATGATGATTCTCGGCTTCCCGTCCAACCCCACTGCCCAGTGCGTTGAGTTGGACTTCTTTGAGCGTGTGGTGGCGCTGGCTCGCGAACACAACATCATTGTCATTCACGACTTAGCCTACGCAGACATTGTCTATGATGGCTGGAAAGCGCCCTCGATTATGCAGGTGGAAGGCGCCCGCGATGTGGCGGTTGAGTTCTTCACTTTATCAAAAAGCTACAACATGGCCGGTTGGCGCATTGGCTTTATGGTGGGTAATCAAGAACTGGTCAGCGCCTTAGCGCGCATTAAGAGCTATCACGATTACGGCACCTTCACCCCTCTACAAGTGGCGGCCATTGCCGCTTTGGAAGGTGATCAACAATGCGTGCTGGATATTGCGGAGAAATACCGTCAGCGCCGCAATGTCATGGTCAAAGGCCTGCATGAAATCGGCTGGATGGTCGAGAACCCAAAAGCCTCGATGTACATCTGGGCGAAAATCCCTGAAGCCTATGCGCATTTAGGCTCGTTAGAGTTTTCCAAAAAACTATTGGCTGAGGCAAAAATCAGTGTCTCGCCCGGTGTTGGCTTTGGTGACTACGGTGATGATTATGTACGCTTTGCTTTGATCGAAAATATCGATCGTTCTCGCCAAGCCCTACGCGGCATCAAGTCGATGTTCCGCGCCGATGGACTGATTGACTAAATCGACGCGCAGTGTTGGCAAGGATGCCTCACTCCTCATCTGTTTCCATCTGCCAACCACCACCCAATGCACTGATCAATTGCACACTGGCGGTCAGTTGCGTACCGAGTAAATTCAATAAGGTGCGTTGACTGTTTAATGCGATAGTTTGTGCGCTGGTGACTGCAAGATAATCCACCATTCCGGCTTGATATTGATTTTCGGTTAGACGCAAGGTGTCTTGCGAAGCGGCTAAGGCTTCACGCTGCACCTGAATTTCTTCGGCTAACACATTGAGCTGCACCAAAGCATCTTCCACCTCACCAATAGCCTGCAAGGTCGTCTGACGATAACGCGCCACTTGCTGGTCATAACGCGCTTCTGCTTGTTCAACCTTAGAACGGCGCAAGCCGGCATCAAACAAGGTCATAGCAAACTGCGGACCGATCGACCAAAAGCGATTAGGCATGCTAATCCAATCGGCCAAATTACTGCCGCGATAACCGCCGCTGGCACTCAAGGTTAAATCAGGAAAATAGGCTGTTTGTGCCACACCAATCTGTGCATTGGCGGCCATCACTTGCCGCTCGGCGGCGGCAATATCCGGACGGCGCTCTAGTAGTGCTGAAGGCACAGCGATAGGCAATGCAGGCAACCGCGGTAATGTCTCAACGCTGGCAACCTGCACGGCATTGGGCGTGCTACCGATCAGCACAGCAATCGCGTGCTCATAACGGGCACGCTGCCAATCTAAATCCAGCCGCTGGGCTTGGGTGTTTTTCAGTTGCGTAAGCGCCTGACTGACATCGGCGCGGGTCACCACACCCGCTTTATAGCGGTTCTCGGTCAGCTGCAATGAGCGCTGATAGGCTTTCACCGTGGCATCGAGTAAACGCATGTGCTCATCAATCACGCGCAATTGCAGATAGTTTTGCACCAATTCTGCTTGCTGACTTAAACGCACACCCGCCCACTCGGCGGCACTGGCTTGAGCGCTGGCTTCACTGGCCTCCACTTGACGACGCACCTGCCCCCACATATCCAACTGCCAGCTTAGACCCAGCGCCACCTCGTTACTTTTATTAACGCCTTGATCATTACCCGTGCGCGATGTACCCACTTGGCCTGTAGCTTGCGGATATAAAGCAGAACGACTACCGCCCACCAGTGCGCGCGCTTCACGCCACGCCGCTTCTGCCGCACGCAGGTTTTGGTTGGAAGCCTCTAACTGTTTGAGTAAATCAGCCAAGGTGGCATCCTGATACAGTGACCACCAGGCCACCGCGCTCGATAACTCAGCTGGCTGCGCCACTTTCCAGCCGGGCGTATGGCGAAACTCAAGCGGCACGCTGCTGTCTGGACGCTGATAATCAGGCCCCAGCACACAGCCACTTAACACCACACTGGCCAGAGCAAAGACACTGAGCTTAACGATCGGTTTCATGGGCTACTTCCATCGAGGTTGGCGTTTTGTTACGCCGAACACGGGCGCTTAAACGATCAAAAAACAAATACACAGCCGGCGTGCTGTACAAGGTTAAGAGTTGGCTCAGCAGTAAACCGCCAACAATCGCCAGCCCCAACGGCTGACGCGCTTCTGAGCCTTCAGCGCTACTGATCAACAAGGGTACAGCACCGAGAATAGCTGCCATGGTGGTCATCATAATCGGGCGAAAACGCTGCGCACAGGCCTGCTGAATCGCTTGCTCAGCGCTCATTTTCATCTCGCGCTGTAACTGCAAGGCCAGATCAATCATTAATATGGCGTTCTTTTTCACCACACCAATCAACAAAAACAACCCCAGCAGTGAAATCAAACTGAACTCACCACCGGTCAACTGAATCGCCAATAAAGCCCCAACACCGGCCGAGGGCAAGGTCGAGAGAATAGTCAGCGGATGAATATAGCTTTCATACAAAATACCCAACACCAAATACACAATAGCAATCGAAGCCAACAACATTAAGCCTTGCGCACCTTGGCTTTGCTGGAAAACGCCAGCCGTACCACCTAAACGTCCTTGCACAGCATTGGGCAAATTAATCTTCGCCATGGCCTGCTCAATGGCTTGACTGGCTTGCTCTAAACTCACGCCGGGCGCTAAGGAGAAACCAATACTTTCTATGGCAAATTGGCCATCATGCTGCACACGGTCTTGCTGCAAGCTCGATTCCCAGCGGGTAAAAGCAGATAAGGGAACCCGCTGGCCATCGGCGGTAATCACCTGTACTTGCTCCAATACCTGTGGCGAGCCGACAAACTTCGGATCAATTTCCAACACCACACTGTATTGATTAAGGCTTTCATAAATCGTTGAAACTTGGCGCTGACTAAAAGCGTTATTGAGTAGCGAAGTGACCATCGCCATATCCACGCCGAGGCGCGCGGCAGTGGCGCGGTCCACTTCAAGGGTCACCTGTTGTGCACCACGGCCTTCTTTACTGTCGATATCGACCAATTCCGGCAAGTTTTTTAAGGCATCACGCACTTTCGGCTGCCAGACACGTAAATCATCCAAGTCACTGGCCAGCAGCACATATTCATTATCGGTACTGCCACCTTCACGACGGCCAACATTGAGGTCCTGATCAGGCATGAGAAACAGCCGTGAGCCTGCCACGGGAGGGATTTGACCACGCAAGCGATCGACAATTTCTTGCGCTGAGTTTTTGCGCTGCGCAATGGGTTTGAGGCGCACAATTAAAAAAGCATTGCTGCCACCGCCAATAAATCCGGCCACGGTTTGCACGTCTTTATCTTGCAATAGTGCCTGACGGTAGACTTCCATTTTCGGCTGCATGGTGTGATAGGACAAACCATCATCGCTGCGGATAAAGCCCATCAACTGTCCGGTATCTTGTTGCGGCATAAAGGTTTTCGGTACGGCAATAAACAGCCAAACATTCGCGCCAATCGTCAGCAGCAAGCCCAAGAGCATCCAGCGCTGATAATTTAAGGTCCAAGCCAATGAGCGTTGATAACCTGCGGCAACCCGTAAACCAAAGCGTTGAATAAGGTTGGTTTTTTTTTGCTCATCCGCAACGCTTGGTCGCAGCCAGCGCGCGCAGAGCATCGGCGTTAAGGTTAACGACACCAGTAACGAAATTAAAATCGCCACAGTTAAGGTAATGGAAAACTCACGAAACAAGCGTTCAATCAAACCGCCCATAAACAAGATCGAAACAAACACCACCACCAACGACAGGTTCATCGACAGCAAGGTAAAGCCCACTTCGCGGGAGCCATCAATCGCTGCCTGCAATGGTTTTTTGCCGTTATTGATATGCCGAGCAATATTTTCCAACACCACAATGGCGTCATCCACTACCAAGCCTGTGGCAATAATTAACGCCATCAATGACAGGTTGTTTAGCGAGAAATCTAGCATATACATGGCAGCGAAACTGCCGATCAAGGATACCGGCACTGCTAACGCTGGAATAATCGCCGCACGCCAATGCCCTAAAAATAGCATCACCACAGCAATCACCAAGGCCGTAGCAATCAGCAACGAACGCTCAGCCTCATGCAAAGTGGCACGAATCACTGAGGAGCGATCCATTGCCACTTCGAGCTTAGCGCTGGCCGGTAACACCGCTTGCAGCGCCGGCAGTTCCGCCTGAATGGCTTCAATGGTAGCAATGATATTAGCGCTGGCTTGGCGGTTGATCACCAGTAGCACCGCCTCTTTATCGTTAAAAAAACCACTGTTGTAGCGGTTTTCAACACTATCACTGACCGTGGCCACATCGCGTAAACGCAGGGCTGCGCCATCGTAATAGCGGATGATCAGTGGTGCATAATCCTCAGCCTTGTGCAGTTGATCATTGCCCTGAATTTGCCAGTGGCGATTGCCCTGCTCCAGCTGACCTTTAGGTTTTTGCTGATTGGCATTAGCGATGGTCTGGCGTACATCATCTAAAGCAATACCGTACTGCTCTAAGCGGCGCGGCTCCAACTCGACGCGCACTGCAGGTAAGGAACTGCCACCAATTTGCACCTCGCCGACGCCCCGCACTTGCGAAAGCTTTTGTGCCACGATGCTTTCTGCCAAGTCATACATTTGGCCTTTTTCCAGCACTTCACTGGTTAAAGCCAAGACCATAATCGGCGCTTGGGTCGGATTGACTTTGCGATAGGTCGGCATACTGCGCATGCCGCTGGGCAGCAACTCATGCGCCGCATTAATCGCTGCTTGCACTTCGCGCGCGGCGGCATTGATATCATGGCCCAAATCAAACTGGATCATAATTCGCGTGCTGCCCTGCGCGCTGCGACTGCTCATTTGACTGATCCCCGCAATACTACCCAACGAGCGCTCCAGCGGTGTTGCTACAGTAGCCGCCATCACTTGTGGACTGGCACCGGGCAAGCTGGCTTGCACGGTAATCATCGGAAAATCCATGTCCGGCAAAGGTGCCACTGGCAACAGTCGAAAGCCAAGGATACCGAGCAAAATAATGGCCACGCTCAGCAGCATCGTGGCAACCGGACGCTGAATAAAAGGTGCCGACAGATTCACGACTCAGCGCCCAGCTTAAAACGTGCTTTAGTGCGCGCACTGAGGCGATCGAAGAACAAGTAGATGACTGGTGTGGTGAACAACGTCAACACTTGGCTCAGCAGCAAACCACCCACCATCACCAAACCGAGCGGCTGGCGTAACTCTGCCCCAGAACCGCTGGCAAACATCAACGGCAAAGCCGCAAACAGCGCCGCCAAGGTGGTCATCAGAATCGGGCGAAAACGCAATAATGCCGCTTGAAAAATCGCTTCTTCTGGGCTTAAACCTTGATGGCGCTCTGCATCCAAAGCAAAGTCGATCATCATAATCGCGTTTTTCTTCACGATACCAATCAGCAAAATAATGCCGATAATGGCAATCAAGCTCAAATCATTACCGGTGATAAACAACGCGAGCAAGGCTCCAATCGCCGCTGATGGTAAGGTTGAAAGAATCGTCAGCGGATGGATATAGCTTTCATAGAGCACGCCAAGCACCAGATACATGGTCACCACGGCAGCGAGAATCAGCAGCAGCGTGCTGGACAACGACGCTCGAAAGGCTGCAGCTGCACCTTGGAAGTTGCTTTGAATCGACGCTGGCATGGCTAAATCCAGCTCGGTTTGCTCAATCAGCTCCACCGCTTCACCCAGCGAGACGCCTTCGGCCAGATTAAACGACACGGTCACCGCCGGAAACTGACCGATGTGATTGAGCAACAAGGCTGCAGATCTTTCTTCGACCTTAACCAAGCTGGCCAAACGTATGGCTTGGCCATCAGCACCACGCACGTGCACATCATGCAAAGCTGCCATGGCGTCGTCAGGATTACTGATACTTTCCAACACCACACGGTATTGACTGGTCTGAGTAAAAATCGTCGAGATCTGGCGTTGGCCAAAGGCGTCGTACAGCGCATCGGTTAAGGTGGCGATGCTGATGCCTAGACGTCCGGCTAAATCACGGTCGATATTCAAGTAGTACTGCAAACCGTTGGCCTGTAAATCGCTGGCCACATCACGCAGTTGCGGCAGGCTTTGCAGGTTCGCCACCAGTTTTGGTACCCAAGTCTGCAGTTCTTGCTCATCGGCTGACTCAAGGCTGAACTGAAACTGAGTACGACTGACGCGATCTTCAATACTCAGATCCTGCACCGGTTGCATAAACAGCTGAATACCCAGCACCTTGTCCAACTCTGGACGTAGGCGATTAATCACCTCGGCGGCAGACACATCACGCTGGGCAAAAGGCTTGAGATTAATCAGCATACGACCAGTATTGAGTGTGGGATTATCGCCATCCACACCAATTTGCGAAGACACGCTCTGCACCGCTTCATCTTGCAATAGCACCGCACTTAAATGCTGCTGACGCTCGCTCATTGCGGCAAAGGAAATGCTTTGTGGTGCTTCGGAAATGCCTTGAATCACACCGGTATCTTGCTCAGGAAAAAAGCCTTTGGGCACCCACATCCACAACAAAGCTGTTAACACAAAAGTGCCCACGGCAAACCACAGCGTCAGCAGCTGATGCTGTAATACCCAGCGCAAACCTTTGGCGTACTGATCAATGGTGCGGCTAAGCCAATCGTCTTGTTGTTCTTTTTCCCCGCCACGTAATAAGCGCGCGCACATCATTGGCGTCAGCGTTAAAGAAATCACCAGCGAGATTAAAATGGCTACCGCCAAAGTGATGGCAAATTCACGAAATAAACGCCCCACTACATCGGCCATAAACAACAGTGGAATCAATACCGCAATCAACGAGAAAGTTAACGACACTAAGGTAAAACTGATTTGCTTTGCGCCCTTGAGTGCCGCATTCATCGGTGTTTCGCCCAGTTCAATATGCCGCGCGATATTTTCCAACATAACAATGGCATCATCGACGACAAAGCCGGTGGCAATGGTCAGCGCCATCAGGGTGAGGTTATTTAACGAAAAGCCAAACAAATACATCACCGCAAAGGTGCCGATCAGCGACAAAGGCACCACAATCGACGGAATTAAGGTGGCAGTCATACGTTTTAAGAATAAAAACGTCACCAACACCACCAAGGCCACTGCCAGCATCAACTCAAACTGCACATCGCTGACTGCCGCGCGAATGGTTTGTGTGCGATCGGTCAGCACACTGACTTCAAGACTGGCCGGTAAAGTGGCAATAATGCTGGACAATAACGCCTCAACACGCTCCACCACTTCAATCACGTTGGCACCGGGTTGGCGCTGGATATTCAGTAACACCGCTTGATTGAGATCAGCCCAAGCGGCTAAGCGATTGTTTTCTGCGCCTTCAATGATGTGCGCCACATCAGCCAGTTTGAGCACGCGACCATCGTTATGGGCAATAATCAGCTCAGCGTAATCGTCCGCCGAGCGCAGCTGATCATTGGCATCCAGTTGGGTGATGCGTGACGGCCCATCAATGCTGCCCTTGGGCTGATTGACGTTCGAGCGAGTAATCATGCTGCGCACATCGGCCAAGGTTAAGCCCGCTGCGGCTAAGGCTTGCGGGTTGGCACGAATCCGTACCGCTGGGCGCTGACCGCCACCGACACTGACCAAACCGACCCCGCTGATCTGCGCAATCTTTTGCGCCATGCGGGTATCGACTAAATCATTGACCTGCGGCAGCGGCACACTCTTAGAGGTAATCGCGAGCGTCAGCACCGGACTGTCAGCCGGATTAACTTTGTTATAGACAGGCGGCGCTGGCAAGTCATTGGGCAACAGATTAGTGGCGGCATTAATCGCGGCTTGCACCTCTTGTTCAGCCACATCCAGTTCAATGTCTAAACTAAAGCGCAGGCTGATCACCGAAGCGCCGCCGGAACTGGTGGATGACATCTGCGCCAAACCTGGCATCTGGCCAAACTGACGCTCAAGCGGTGCTGTGACGGCACTGTTCATCACTTGTGGACTGGCACCAGGGTACAAGGTCAGCACGCGAATGGTTGGATAATCCACCTGCGGTAACGCTGCCACGGGCAATAATCGGTAGGCCAAAGCGCCCATTAAAAAGATGGCCAACATCAACAGCGTGGTGGCGACCGGCCGCTGAATAAAGATCCGTGAGACGTTCATTCTGCTGGCTTCTGCTGCGACGGCTGGCCTGCGCCTCGACGGCTTTGCTCAGTAGGATTGGGCGGCATGCCCAACTCAGTAGACGCAGCTGGCTGGCTACCAGCCGGTGCAACCCGCTCGACTTTACTGCCACTGCGTAAGCGATCAACACCTTCAACGACCACCCAATCGCCAACCGTTAAACCCGAGCGCAACATGCTGGATGTGCCATCACTGGTGATAATCTCAATCGGTTGAATCACCACAGAGTCGTCGTCTTTAATCTGCCAAACAAAACGGCCATTGGCACCAAACTGGATGGCATCTGCTGGTAATAACAACGCCTGCTCATGCACAGCCACCTGCAAATGCACATTGACAAACTGATTGGGAAACAAGGCTTGTTGAGGATTTTCAAAGCGCGCCTTTAACCGCACACTGCCCGTGGTGACATCGACTTGGTTATCAATGCTGGCCAAGACACCTTCAGCCAATAACTCAGTTTCATCGCGGTTCCACGCTTGCACTTTAAGTGGCTGCTCTTGCCGATAGGCCTGTAACACTGCCTGTAGCTCATGTTCAGGAATCGTAAAACTAACGGCAATGGGATCGTCTTGGGTAATAGTGACCAGTTCTGTGGACGTCGCTGACACATAATTGCCGGCATCCACCGCACGCAAACCTAAGCGTCCTGAGATCGGTGCAGTAATTCGTGTGCGCTCAAGGTCTAAGCGGGCCGTATCGCGCTGCGCCTCGCGCACTTTCAATGTGCCCTTATATTGCGCAACGATGGCTTGTTGCTGTTCGAGGGTTTGTCTTGCGACTGAGTCCTCTTTGTAGAGGCCTTGATAGCGCTTGAGGTCTAATTCAGCACTGGCCAACTGCGCACGGGTTTCTTGCAAAGCCCCTTCGGCTTGTAATAATGCAGCCTGGAAATTACGCGGATCAATTTGCGCCAGCAAAGTACCTTGCTCAACAAACTGCCCTTCGTCAAACAGCACTTTATCTAATTCGCCACTGACTTGACTGGTGACACTCACGGCATTCCACGGCGTTACCGTACCCAAGGCGCGCAGTTGTACGGCAAAACGATCCAGGCGCACTTGCTGGGCATTGACTGGCACTGCACCCATAAAACTGCCGCCCATCCGCGGGCCGCGCTCAGTTTTCTCAGCGCTGTTTTCCGACCACCACCAAGCCCCCGCGCCTGCTAAGCACAAAGCCAGTACGGCAATCACAAACTTTTTTGAGGATTTTTTCGTGGTACGGGTCGATAAATCAGGCATAACAATTAATCACAGTCCTTGAAAGCATGAAAGATAGCAGCCTTCGGCCTGCTTGGCAGCGTCTTTACCATCAATTTACTTTGTAACGATGGCGCAGCCATGGTTTTAACCGCTGCAGTGAATCGCACAGTAGGCAGATGCGCACAGGTTAAGGAATAGGCGGTACCTGTACCAAGTCAGATCACGGGATAATCCGCTGCATCATGCATCATGCATCATGCATCAATGGCTACGGCCGAGTCTGTGTGTTGCGCTAACTCTGTTGCATAGGCTTTATCAGACAAAAGAATACCGCACACTCGATTACGTCCGTTATTTTTAGCACGATAAAGCTGCATATCCGCTTGTTCTAACAGCTCATGGGCACTGGCGTGCGAATCAGCCAAGGTTGCCACACCAATACTGACCGTAATCGGCTGCGGGTTGCTTTCACCGTTATCTAAACTCTGTGCGATGACCGCCTCACGAATATGTTCAGCCACTTGCAGCGCGCCGGGGAAATCCGTATCAGGCAATAAACAAACGAACTCCTCGCCACCATAACGCGCAGCCAGATCACTCGAACGAGACATTGCGTTATCCAGTACAGCGGCTATTTTTTGTAAATACACATCCCCCATCGCATGCCCATAGTGATCATTAATTTTTTTGAAAAAATCAATATCAACCATCAGCACTGATAGCTTAGCGCCGGTGCGCAGATGCCGCGCATGCTCTAAACACAGCTGCTCATCAAAATGGCGACGGTTAATCAATCCGGTGAGCCCATCTCGACTGCTCAAGTACTCTAGTTTTTGATTCACTTCTTGCAATGCCTGATGCTGTCTAACAATGTACTTATGACTTTGCGACAACTCGGCGAGAATCTTTTTGCGGGCGAGAGAAACCCGCAGTAACAGCAGCAGTAAAACACCTGCAAGCACAAGCACAATCAATAAAAACTTCTGTTCATGCTGCTTTTGCATGTACTTTTCAATCAGTCGAAACTCATCGTTTTCATATTTGAATACGGAAGCGGTGTTATCAATCGCGGCGAGATAACGATTAAAAATATCGACCAGTTTTTGATTGTCTGCATTGCGTTTAAATAGAAAGCCATACGACCGTGGAAAATCATACAAAGTAAAAATATTGTCTAAATCAAACAACTCTAATCGAATCCGGTCTTGGGCAAACAGCCCTTTATTTAATAGGGCTACATCAATTTTATTGCGTCGCAACCCCTCATAAATAGCGCCCTCTAAATAGGTGTGCAGCTGCACATTTGGAATAACACTTTGCATATAAGGCACAATGGCTGTCTTATCGATCACGCCAATTCGATATTGACCCAACTGCTGGGTGTTCAAGATTTCCAGCCGATCTTCTCGGCGAACAATCGCTGAATAAAAATCGTTGTAATGGGTATCGGTAAACAGACCAATTTGCGCACGCTCAGCTGAGTAACTGGCAGGGATCAGCACATCGAAATGACCTTGTTCAAATTGCTGCATGTTGTTGCTATAGGATACGCTGCCATCACTGACAAACTGATAGGACAAACCTATCTGGTCAGCAATAAAACGGAAAACATCAACACTGATACCGCTATATTGGCCCGTGCTGCGATCATACAAAGACAGTGGCGGAGCCTGTGCGTGACTGGAGATTTTCAAAGGGGCTAAAGAAGCTATAAACAGCTGTTCTTCAGTGCTTAAGATAACAGTCTTACGTAAAGTGATCAGTTGTTCAGCTGGCTGTTCTTGCTGGGAAGCAAAATCAAAAGCAAACGCTGTGCCGATGACAAGCACGACCGCGAGACTAAACATATAGAAAAAATGACGCACGAGCTGTACCCC
This sequence comes from Pseudomonas sp., assembly GCA_048266525.1. Lineage (GTDB taxonomy): Bacteria > Pseudomonadota > Gammaproteobacteria > Pseudomonadales > Pseudomonadaceae > Denitrificimonas. The sequence continues at coordinate 153,608 of JBLWZG010000001.1, read as the reverse complement.
AAATACGTTACAGCGAATTAGCTTTGCTAGATTGGCACGTATTTATACTGGCATCTAGCCATTTATGACAATGGCAAATATCAATTATGGTGCAATACAGAATGCTCAGCCCCGTATTGCACCACGAGACTGCTAGCTTAAAACAGCCAAAGTTTTGTCGTAATCAGGCTCATCAGCAATCTCAGAAACCAGTTCGCTATACAGCACGTTATCGTTCTCATCTAAAACAATAACTGCTCGCGCGCCCAATCCTGCTAATGGACCTTCGGCAATATCAACACCATAGGCTTGGAAAAAGTCAGGATCACGCATGGTTGATAAAGTCAGAACACGATCCAACCCTTCAGCACCACAAAAACGTGCTTGAGCAAAAGGTAAATCAGCGGAAATGCACAACACGCGCGTGTTTTTTAGGCTCGTTGCTTTTTCGTTAAACTTACGCACTGAAGTGGCGCAGGTTGGCGTATCGATGCTTGGGAAAATATTTAAGATTTTGCGAAAGCCGCTTAAGCTCGACAAGCTGACGTCTTCCAAGGTTTTGTTTACCAAGCTAAACCCAGGTGCTTGCTCGTCTTTTTGTGGAAAATGGCCATCAATGCGAACGGGAGTACCATGAAAAGTAACAGTGGTCATTTATATTTCCTTTGTGAAATGTAAGACAGGCATCCGTTTAGACAGATAAACCTATTCTACTTGGACTCGTATGCGGTTGCGAGAAACTGCTGCACTGGCACACATAACAGCACAGTAGCAACAAGCGAGCGTCTTCAGAAAAAACGCTCACCGATTCATTTACAAGGTAATTTTAGTCCCCAACAACATTAAAAAACCAGCTAACCACGTTGGATGTGCAGGCCATGCCGGCGCAGTTACCAAGTTGCCCTCTAGGTGCGCACCAGTAACATCCAACTCAACATAGTGACCACCAGCCAGCTCAACATCAGGACCACAGGCTGGATAAGCTGCGCATTCACGGTCATCCAAAATGCCTGCAGCGGCTAATAATTGTGGGCCATGGCATACGGCAGCAATCGGCTTATCAGCCTGATCAAAGGCCTGCACGAGCTCAAGTACTGTTGCATTTAAACGCAAGTACTCTGGTGAACGACCGCCGGGCACAAGCAAAGCATCGTAATCCTCTGCTTTAACCTCAGCAAAATCAAAGTTCAGGACAAAGTTATGGCCAGGCTTTTCACTGTAGGTTTGATCGCCTTCAAAGTCATGAATGGCGGTACGTACAAACTCACCGGCTTTTTTATCTGGGCATACCGCATGCACGGTGTGACCGACCATCTGTAACGCCTGAAATGGCACCATGACTTCGTAATCTTCGACGTAATCACCAACCAACATTAGAATTTTTTTCGCCGCCATGAAGTTCTCCTAAAATGAATACATTTGGTGCATTAGAGTACACTCAAAAGCGTTTTAGAAATAACTACAAAAGGTTTTATTGAATTAAGTACCCTAGCTTGCGCTGCATGTCATTCCATTTTTGTTTGCCGTAACAGCACACCAGTAAATCTACGAGCCTGATTGCCCAAGGCTAAAGCAACAGATTTTCCATAACGGATGTGGTCGCGCAAAGTTGATTGCGCAACCCTGCATACAGGGCATTGCCAAACAGCAACATTGATTTTTTTATGCAATGAGACAGAAAACGTTACCAATGCCATCTAAGTGCCACTATTATTTAGGTGAGAGACTCTTTTTGCGAGAGCGCTATGATTATTCAATTACAAAAAAAATATCAGCTTTCGATACTCAAACTGTTGGGTGTTGTCGCGGTATTGGGTGTTTTTCCTTTTGTGATTAAGCGCTCTTTAGAAGGCAACTACACCGTTGCAATCATTGATGCAGTTTTAGCTTTAGGCATCATCGCAATGGTCATTTATGCGCACCGCTCGCAAAAAACTCGAGCAGCAAGCCTAGCCGCGGCGATATTTATTAATATTGGCGTGGTGTTGATCGCAAGCGCTAACGGTATTGATAGCTTCTTATGGGTCTACCCAGTTTTCGCCAGTACTTTTTTCTTGGTGAAACCAATTGAAGCTCTTTGCATTAATGTGGTTGCCGCGATTGCCTTGGTCGTCTTGTCTGACGTTTTCAATATTATTTCGTTAGATTCCTACATCATCACGATTGTCATGCTCTCAATGAGTGGCTTTGTACATGCCAGCCACAATGTGAAGCAATTTCAATTACTCGAAACCTTAAACACCGTTGACCCTCTAACTGGCGCTTTAAATCGACGGGCGCTCAACGCAGATATTGAAGCGGCATTAGCCAACTCTGAACGCAACGACACTCAGCAACTATTAGCCATCCTTGATCTAGATTACTTCAAGACAGTTAATGACAGCTTCGGTCATGCCGTTGGCGATCAAGTACTGCAAAGCTTTGTGAATATCGCCACTCACAATATTCGTAAATACGACAAAATCTATCGTTACGGCGGCGAAGAGTTTGTCATCTTGATTGCAGATATCAGTCCTGAGCAACAGCACGCGTTTATTCATAACCTGAATACGGCAATCAAAGAAACACTGAAAACCCCAGAAGGACAGCCCATTACCGTGTCTGTGGGGGTCGCCGCATGGTTGTCTGGAACTACGATGGACAGCTGGCTGAAGCGCGCAGATGATGCGCTGTATCGCGCCAAAGCGAATGGACGAAACTGTGCTGTATTCAGTGAAGCAATCACAGCCGCGGAGCTACAGAAGTCATGAGATGTGCTTAAAGTAAGCCCTGCTCATCGCACAACTACGCCACAGCTTGCATCAGGAAAACATGCACGCATCCGCTGTCCTTGCCCGACACTCACAATTCAAGTTTATCACTTGCAGAAATCAGCACAGTGCTAGATACTGTTTATAAATACAGTCCTAAGGTTTCGCGCGAGGCTACAATGCAGGTATCACTGATTGCTAGAAGTTACGATGCTGCCCAGATAAAGGAGCGGCATTTAGCCATTCCACTCTTTTCAGATCGCATCTCAGCAGGTTTCCCCTCACCCGCTCAAGATTATATTGAGCAAGCGCTAGACCTTAATGAGCTCTGCATCAAACACCCTGCCGCCACTTTCTTTGTCCGCGTAGAAGGTGACTCAATGGTTGACGCTGGAATATCACCCAATGACATCTTGGTTGTGGATCGCTCAATCACAGCGGAACACGGCGACATTGTCATTGCAGGCATACACGGTGAATTAACAGTTAAGCTGCTTGAGCTTCGCCCCACTGCCCGCTTAGTTCCGTGCAACAAAGCCTATCAGCCAATCAAAATCCCAGACGGCTGTGAACTTGATATTTTTGGTGTAGTGACCAGTGTTGTGCGTAACATGCGACACAAACATCTGTTGAAAACATGAACAATATTTTCGCACTGGTCGATTGCAATAACTTTTACGCAAGCTGCGAAAAGCTTTTCCGCCACGATCTCAAAGACACACCTATTTTAGTGTTATCAAACAATGATGGTTGCGTTGTTGCTCGGTCAAAAGAAGCTAAAGCGCTTGGGATCAAGATGGGCGTACCCGTGTTTCAAATTCAAGATGTTATTAAGCAGCACAACATCCAAGTATTTTCATCCAACTACGCATTATATGCCGATCTCAGTAGCCGCGTCATGCGCACCTTGGAAAGCTTTGTCCCGCGTGTCGAAGTCTACTCAATTGATGAAGCCTTTTTAGACCTCACTGGTCTTGACGCCATAACCTCACTGCTTGAACTGGGTCAGCACATCAAAGCGACCATTGGCCAATGGATAGGTATCGGCGTTTGCGTTGGCATAGCACCGACAAAAACCCTAGCGAAACTGGCAAATCATGCGGCAAAGAAGTACCCAGCAACGGGAGGTGTTGTCGATCTCACCCAAAAAGATCGACAACAAAGGCTGCTGGCCATTACAGCCATTAGCGATATTTGGGGCGTGGGTAGAAAGCTAACCAAGCGACTTGAGAGCATGGGCATCAAAACTGCCCTCGATCTCGCCAACAGCCCTACTGCAACAATCCGCAAGCAGTTTTCGATCGTTCTAGAGCGTACCGTGCGCGAGCTTAATGGCGAGTCATGTTTAGACCTTGAAGACGTCGCACCAAGCAAACAACAAATCATTTGCAGTCGCTCATTCGGCACAAAAATTATTACACTTGAACATATGAGCGAAGCAGTCTCGCAGTACACCGAGCGTGCCTGTGAGAAGTTACGCTTAGAAAAGCAGCAAGCAAAGGTTCTGACTGTCTTTATCCACACCTGCCCTTTCAATACAGGGCCAAACCATTACAGCAACTCCGCCACCGGCGAGCTTGTGATACCCAGCAGTGACACAAGAGACTTAAACGCGCTGGCCATGCAATTGTTGAAGCGAATTTGGCGTGAAGGTTACAGCTACAACAAGGCTGGCGTGATGCTGTCAGACTTCTACAGCCACAACACGTATCAGCCCGGATTATTTGATGAAGCGGCCAAACGACCCAATAGCGAGAAGCTGATGACCATCCTGGATGAGATTAACAAGAGTGGACTTGGTCGCGTATTTTTAGCTAGGCAAGGCATAAGCAACACTTGGCGCATTAAGCGTGAGCACCTGTCGCCGGCCTATACAACACGCTGGTCAGATATCCCGCAGGTACGGTGAATGGGCTTTCTGTTGATTGTCTACTGCTGAGTTTCAATTTGATTGTTATAGCGCTGAACATATGCCGTAAGCGATAGAACAATTCGCTACTAACCAAACAACTGCCCCACAGTTTTCATCGGTAAAAACATACGCACTCGCCCGCTCTGCTCAGACAGCACCTGAAAGCCAAACTTCTGATAGAAGCCTTGAGCCGAGCCCGTTAAGCAGTCAACTAAGATCGCCTAGGCTCGCATGTGCGCATTCACAGCCCACAAATACTGCAACGTCTTAATCAAACTCACTTTACCTAAGCCGCTGCCATGAAACTCTTTATGCGCAGCCAGCTGTGCCAGTAAAAATACTGGGATGGTATGAAGTATGGCCGTTTTGTATTTTGTGCTGGCAAGTGCGTATTTAACGATACAAATATGATGAGCGCCTCAGCTATACCTTATATTGGCAGCAACGATTGGCCAGCGAAGAAGTGTCTACAATTAAGCTTTGACTCCTTCCTAGACATGCAAACAAAAACCTAATTTTTAAAATTCTTCCTTGTGATTTTTTAGTCTAATTTGGCTAATATAGCGAATATTAAGTAGTTAACAGCTGCCTATATAACGATAATACACAGTCTATGCGATATGCTAATCAACATGCACTTACCATTTAACATAGGTGAAAAATGAATCATACGAATAAAGCTTTTGCTGCCCTTTTATTAACAACACTTGCTGGGTTATCTACAGGCTGCGCAACTTCTCAACCCTATGTCATGAATTACAACGACAATAAGAGCTTAGCTTTAAATATAGTAAACAACGCAGGAATAAATCCATACGGTAACATCAAGGACACTGAAGTTCCTGTTGGTGTTAAAAAGCACATTGCTAATACTGGGGAGTACGGTGCATTAAACTCTGCGCTTAAATATAGCTTTCCTGTTGCTGGGGTATCAGGCTTAGCAGCAGGCGGTTTAGGCGTACTAGAGATGATGACTGCCGCGAAAGAACATGCAGAGGTATCACATCTGCTTGGCTGGATTCCTGCAGATACAGTTGCCTCAGCAGATGAAGCGCAGGAAGTTTTTTTAAAGCAAGGCAAAGCTGCAGTAAAAAAAGTTCTAGAAGACCTTAATGTAGAATTGCTCTATGAAAACACTGTTGAGAAGAAGAAATACATGGTCTATCAAGCGGGCTTTGAGGGTATGGGAGAGTGCAACTTAAGGGTAAAAGGAAAAATCTGTTATATCCAAGTCTTTGTAGCCAAACCAAGTAAGCACCTTTATGTTATCCCTAAACAGCTAGATGCAAGCACGCCAACTGCCTATGTGTTTGAACCAAGGGGGGTACGCGATTTAAACTCTCAAGTGATGGTTCAAATAGAGGGTGTGGTTGCTCAACACCCTGAAATTCTAAAAGCAATCGCTGGTTATATGCCTTCTCACTCAGCCATTTATGTTCCACCTATGACACGCCGAGAAACGATTGGTACTAAATATCCTTATGTATTAAAAGATGGCAAGTATGAACTTTTCATAACCGAAAATAGCTCTCTTTAACCATAAAGCCCTATTTTTATAAAAATTATACCGTCATGCCAAATTAAAACTTGGCGGTATATTTTGCACGCAATGATTGTTAAAGATACTACGTAAGCTGCAGGGTGCTATGACAGGCTTACTGATTGCAAAATAGCCTAAGTTTGATATTTCACAGCACCTTTATTTCTCAATATAGCAGAAAGCATAAAAAATTAATTGAAATAAACATCAAACTATCAATGATCTATCGACCCTGTAAATGTTTATTTAATAAATTAAGTCAACAAAATATTTCTAAGCACTCTGCTTGCAGAGCACTTAGAACCCACTTGACCAGCTTATTTTAAATCTACTTTCTTAACAGCCATAATCAGCACCCCAAGCGCTACAATCACAACACCCATTTGCGCTTGACTAAAGTAGCTCTCAGTGACAATTTGCTGTATTGCACTCTCTGGCTCTATAAAAATGTACTGGAGTAAAGAATATATAAACCAGTAACCACCAATAGCGACCAAACCAACACCTGATGTCAAGCCTAAAAAACTCATCGCCTTATATAAATATTTATTAAATATATTTTTAGACTCTTGCTCTTCAAAATCATGTGAATTTTTATCCATATCACTCATAAATATTTCCTTTTAGCTCGAATAAAATAATAAAAAACTAGAGCCATCGTTAATTATTTTGGGCTCTGATTGTAATAGTGAGTATTAAAAAAATCACGTTTTATTTATTAAAATAAAATAAATATACATTCTGCATGCTGATAAAACTGGATATTGATCGCCATGTCGTCTGAAAGATTGCAGCGAATGCAGTCCATACAGGCTGTGTAAGCATGATTTCTGCAGGCAATGGAGCAATAGGCTGCCGATTCTCAAGGCTCACCGCAAAACCCCCAATGAACATAGCTATAGAGGCTTATAGGAAGGATAATTCAGCTTCGCACTGATGATGGTTGCCTGCTCGAAAAATTAGACGAGGAATAACTCGCACATTGATCTGTAAACGGCGCTTGCGCGTACATCGCTGACACTAATTGAATCCCTTTAGCCTGAAACACATACTGCAGCAACTCATTAACCAACATTTACTCAGCGCGCCCGTCGCTATCACATGCACAGGGATCATCGCTACGGCCTCCCACCTAGGACATTGTTCTGCCACAGCTCACCAACGGTATAATCCTCAAACCAGCCAGCTCCTACGCCTTCAGAGTGTTGCAGACCCAAGGTATAGACTTTGCTTCGCCACTAAGCTTTTAATTTTTATAGTCTTTCAAGAAGTTGTCATCAAGCTTTGCTGATATGCCTGATGACAACGTTTGTGACAACACCTATGCAGCGATAGCAGCGATGAACACCAGGCAAAAACAAACAGCCAAATACAAAAAAGCCCCAATTAAGGGGCTTTTTAGCTTCAGTGAAATCCACTTGAAGTATGTTTGGTGGCTACACCGGGACTTGAACCTGGGACATCAGCATTATGAATGCTGCGCTCTAACCAACTGAGCTATGTAGCCTTGGATGGCGCGCATTATTCTCGGATTCAGCCATCATGTCAAGCGTTTGCTGACAAAATGGCTGAATATCCTTTCCTTAAACTTTAGCGACAGCCTTCACCAAATGCTTTTGGTGCTGCATCACTAATGCAATCAAGCAGACTATCGCAACCACAATACCGATAGGCTTGCTGTATTCCATTGGTAGATTCAAGCCAATTGCAGCGGTTGAGATATAGGACACACTGATGGCTGTACCAATCGTTGCCGGAATACTCACAATCCAATGGAAGGTGCCGCGATCAAACAAATACTTGGTCGCCAACCACAACACGCTGGTTGACAGCAACATATTTGAGAACGCGAAGTAGCGCCAAATCAGCGAGAAATCTAAGAACGTCATCATGTAGCCGACACCTAACAAGGGTACGGATAACAGCAGACGGTGACGCATGGTTTGCGAGATATTAAACGCATCCATAATGGTCAAGCGTAATGAGCGGAACGCTGTATCGCCTGAAGTGATCGGGAAAATAGCAACCGCAAGGATAGCCATAATACCGCCAAAGACACCCAAGTAACTGGTAGCAATATGATTTACCACTAAGCCAGGTCCACCTTGGTCAAGCATCGCTTTTAAGCCTACATAACCTTCTGGGAATGCAGCAATACCAGCCATCGCCCAAACGCAAGCGACAATACCTTCACACATCATGGCGCCATAAAACACTGGACGCGCATATTTTTCATTGGTCAGGCAGCGCGCAATCATTGGTGATTGAGTCGAGTGGAAGCCACTGATCGCACCACAGGTAATGGTCACAAACAGCAATGGCCAAACCGGCAAACCACTTGGATTAGGCTCTAACAACCCATGATCGTGGCTATCGTGAAAGTAAGAGAAAATATCATTCACTTCAGCCAAGTGTGGTGCATTAAACAACAATGCAATCGCAACTGCGCTGGTCATCACAATCATCAGCGCACCAAAAAACGGGTAAAGCCTAGTAATAATTTTATCAATCGGCAGCAATGTTGCTAAGAAGTAGTACGCCAGAATCACCAGCACCCAAAAGGTATTGCCCGCTAAAAAAGTACCTTCAAAAAACGACAAATTACTCAGTAGTCCCGCTGGACTCATGATGAAAACCACACCCACAAAAAACAGCAACATACAGGTGAACAGCAGCATCACGCCTTTGAAGATCACGTTGTAATAGTGACCGGCAATCTCCGGCAGACTCTTACCATCTTCTTTTAAGCTCATAACGCCAGAAAAATAGTCATGCACCGCACCGCCAATCACGTTACCCAGTACGATCCAGACCAAAGCAATCGGACCGTACAACGCACCTAAAATAGGGCCGAAGATTGGACCGACACCGGCAATATTCAAAAACTGAATTAAAAACGCTCTAACTGGGCTGACCGGAACGTAGTCCACACCATCACGCAAGCGCTCTTGAGGGGTTATAGCTGTAGGGTCTATGCCTGCTTGTTTCTCAACAAAGGGGCTGTAGAACTTATAGCCTAAGATAAGCACTGTAAGGCTGATAAAGAAAATTAGCATATAGCAAATTCCTGATTATTTAAGGGTTTAACCAAGCAAATGACGATGACTTGGCTGTAGCAGCATCTTACAGATCCAATACAAGCGAGGGTATATACCTTAGGCTACTATTGCCCCTCTTATTGATTAGACGCATTGATTATTCCTGCGCTTTGTATAGAGACACGGCATTAGCCGCCATACAGGCATCGCTTTCAGCATGGCCAAATCGTGCGTATTACGACAATAACGATTAGACTCGCCGGTATTAGCAAATCGAAATGTTCTAAATGGGATGTGCTGGGCAATGATTGATTTCAGCAAAAAACGTTTTTTAGTAGTGGATGACTTTTCTGAGTTTCGCAGCTCTATCAGAGGCATTCTGCGCCTGCTTGGCGTGCAGCACATGGACACTGCGGCCAATGGCAACGATGTTTTAGAACTGTGTCGACGTCACCGCTATGACGTTATTTTGCATGATTACAATCTCGGCGACGGGCTCAATGGCCAACAAGTGCTTGAGCAGCTGCACGCAGAAAAACTCCTGTCTGCACACTGTATTTTTATTATGGTCACCGCTGAAAACACCCAAGCTATGGTGTTGGCTGCGTTGGAATGTGAACCTGATGACTACCTCACCAAACCGTTTAACAAAGTCACCCTACAAACCCGCCTAGAGCGCTTGATTCGCCGCAAACAGGTGCTGTTCCCTGCGCTCAAAGCACTCGAAGCCGGTGATGCTCTGGCAGTATTACAAGCCTGCCAAACCATTGAGCAAAAAGAGCCGCGTCACGCCGTGTTATGCCAACGCTACACCGCCGATGCGCTGCATGCGCTAGGCCGTTATACCGAGCTGGAACATCTGCTCGAACAACAAGCGCGCAGCAGGCCCAGCGGCTGGAACTTACAAGGGCTGGCCAAATTATGGTTACGCCAAGGCCGATTAGATCAAGTCACCCGCTTACTCATCGCAGCAGTACGTCAGCTGCCGATGATGCCGGAACTGCGTGATATACAAGCAGAACTGGCCGCCCTACAGAACGACTTGCCAAACACCCTGGATGCCTTACAGCAAGCGGTGACTTTATCGCCCTACACGCTGCGTCGACAAATACAGCTGGCCAGCCAAGCATGGCTTAACCATGACCTAGCAACAGCCCAGCACGCCCTGCGCCAATGCTGGGAAGTTGGCCGCCACAGCGCAGCCTTTGATCCAGAGCTGCTTTGGCAATTGGCCGCCACGCTCAGCCAACCGGCAATAAAACATAAGCTGCCCGACGAAGCGCAGCAATGGCTTGCCATCATTGAGAAAAACTACCGTCAATCACTGCCGATTCAAGCTGCAGCCGCGCTTTTACGTCTTGAAGAACAACAACGCAAAGGCGCAGTGATCACAGCCAGCGATGTCGAAACGCTGGGGCAAGAACTGCTCACCCATAAGCACGCCTACTCTGCAATGACACTGCTACAACTGGGTGACGGGTTGTTACAGCAAGGTCAAGCTCAAGGTGCAGCATCTTTGTGGTTGTTTTGCGCCCAGCGTCACGCCGGTACTCCCGCACTATTACAAGCCATCACGGCACGCTTACCTGATTTAAATATCCAACCACTGCAGCAGGCCTTAAACCTCAGCCATCAAGCGGTGGCACTGCATTATCAAGAGCAGGGTGACCAGGCACAGGATTTGTTCGAACAGGCTTTAGCACTAGCGCCGCACATGATTGCGCTGAATATGGCCGCTGCTCGTTTATATCAAGACCAATTCAAGCAACAGCTCAGCGGCGCAGATCAACGCCTCAGCGCGTGCCTACAACGCATTGGCAATCTGTCTAAATTAGAGCCTGAGTCTGTTGATTTTACCCATATGCAATTTTCTTTGGAGCACAGTCCATGGTAAAGCAGATCGATTTCTCAACCCTGATGGCATCGACCGTACATGACATGAAAAACGTCATCGCCGCCGTCAGTCAAGCCTATGAAAGCTTACTGGCTGAAATGCCTGAAGCGTTGCAACGTTCGCCACAAGCACGCTTAATCGAGCAAGAAGCGCTGCGCTTAGATGCCATGCTGATGCAGCTCCTCGGCCTGTACAAACTTGAACACGGCCAGCTTTTATTGCAGCCGGTGTATTATCGACTCGACGAGCTCTTTGAAGATTTACACATCCGTCATCGCGAACTGTTGGAATACCGCAATATCGATTTTCAAGTGGACGTCGCCGAGGCCGATCTTGAAGCCTACTTCGATGTAAGCCTGATCGGCACAGTCTTGGACAATGCCCTTGGCAACGCACTCAATTTCTGTAAAAAAACCATCCGCTTACACGCCCAACGCGAAGAAAACGGAGTCTTGCTCAGCGTCAGTGACGACGGCGAAGGCTACCCAAGCAGCCTGTTGGGTGAAGTGCGCGATAAAGAATCCAGCAGCATCGATCGCAACACCGGCAGTACAGGTTTAGGTTTGTATTTTGCCGCCAATATCGTTGCTCTGCATGATCAAGATGAACGCCCTGCGCGCTTAGAATTGAGCAATGACGGCCCACTATCTGGCGCCTGCATGAAAATATGGCTGCCTATGCCAAGTTTGTTCTAAAACACCGACAAACAGCGCTGGACTGACGCATAACCCACCGAGCAAGCCTAGCCCAATTTCAGATGTTAAAACATCACCACTTGGCTGCTCTACGCGCATACACGCGGCAACTCCAATTTGACCTGTTTGCAACAGCGCACCATTGCGCCTATAACAAACAGGTATGAACGCTAGCTGCAGCGCATAGAGCGTCAACTATAGCAATACAAGCTCGCGTAATCGTGCATCGGTCTATTGCATCAGCGAAGGGAGCCGGCGAATGATTAACGTGCAGATTTACCGCTACCACCCAGAATACGACAGCAAGCCCTATATGCAGTCGCTCACGCTGCCTGAAGAGTTTCGTAAACGCATGGTGCTGGATGCGCTGGAGTATTTACGCGAGCAAGATACAACACTGGCTTATCGACGCTCCTGCCGCGAAGGGGTTTGCGGCTCAGATGGCATGAACATCAACGGTAAGAACTGGCTGGCCTGCATCAAGCCCGTCGCTGAAGCGCTTGGAACATCCGACACCTTAGTGATTAGGCCGTTACCGGGCATGCCCGTCGTGCGTGATTTAGTTGTCGATCAAAGCTTGTTTTTTCACCATTATGAGCAGATCAAGCCGTGGCTGATCAACGATGATCCCGCTCCGGCGATTGAGCGGCTGCAATCACCCGAAGACCGTAAGAAGCTCGACGGCCTGTATGAGTGCATTCTCTGTGGCTGCTGTACGTCGCAATGTCCATCTTGGTGGTGGAACCCTGAGAAATACCGCGGCCCTTCTGCACTATTACAAGCATTGCGTTTTTTACTAGACAGCCGTGATCGCGCGCGCATTGAACGACTCGAAGACCTCGAAGACCCCTTCAGCGTGTTTCGTTGCCGCAGTATTGGTAATTGCTCTTGGGTCTGCCCGAAAGGGCTTAACCCAATGGGCGCGATTGGCAGGATTCGACTGGAGCTGATGAAAGAGTCGTCGTGATGCAGTAAAGTATGCAGCTCGCAATCACCCGCCATTTGCGGTTATTTAGGGATAGCTATGACAGTTCAATTCTACGAAAACAATGCCGAACAATTCGCTCAAGACACTTTAAACGTGGATATGAGCGCCTTGTATGAACGTTTTTTAGGCAGGTTAGCGCCGTCGAGTAGAATTTTAGATGCTGGCTGCGGCGCCGGGCGCGATACGGCAGCTTTTTTACGCTTGGGTTATCAAGTCGAAGCTTTTGATGCCAGCGCTAAATTGGTAGAGATTGCCCAGCGCGTCACTGGCATCGCTGTGCAGCACAGCACTTTCCTAAATTTCAGCAGTACAGCGCCTTTTGCTGGAATTTGGGCGTGTGCGTCTTTATTGCATGTATCCGCCGACAGCATGTCAGCAACGCTGCAACACCTCGCTCGACTGCTACAGCCGCAAGGTGTGGTTTATGTGTCATTTAAATATGGCGCAGACGATGTCGAACGTAACGGTCGCCACTTCACCAACTGCACTGAGCAGCGTTTGCAGGACTTTCTTGTCGGCACAGGTTTGAGTATTGTCGAGACTTGGTTGACCGCAGATCAGCGCCCCGATCGTGCCGATGAACAATGGCTGAATGCTTTATTAATTGCCCAATAAGAAGCGTCTTTGATGTTAGCCAATAGCCCTCGCCTCACCACTGGCACTCAGCACGATCCTTTACTGCCTAAGCTGCTCGCCGCGATTTACCAAGCCACTGAGATCGAAATTGCTGTGTCCTTTATCCAGCCGTCAGGGCTGGCGCTGCTGTTTGATCCTTTATTAGAAGCGCTGAACAATGGCGCTACGATTTGTCTATTAACCTCAGATTATTTAGACATCACCCACCCGCTCGCCTTACGCCAACTATTGATGCTTGCCGAGCGTGGTGCGCATATACGTATTTTTCAATGCCAAGGTAATACCAGTTTTCATTTGAAAACCTATATTTTCACGCAACAACGCGAAGCAAAAATCAGTAAAGGCTGTGCATTTATTGGCTCGAACAATATCAGTCGTACAGCACTCAAGGATGCGTATGAATGGTCATGGCGGCATGATTGGCTGCCACCGGAAGATTCCGAGCCTGCGCAAGAGTTTGTAAAAATACGCGAGGCGTTCACCAAGCTGCTGAACGATCCTAGCAGCATACAACTCACCGCTAATTGGATTGATACCTACAGTGCCCGTCGCCAAGTGCGCTTGCCGATTTTGAAACAATTTAACGGTTTTGTTGATGAGGTTTTAGAAGAGCCAAGCCCTAACAGCGTGCAGAGCGAAGCACTGCAAGCCTTGCTCAATACTCGTGCGCAAGGGTTTTCGCGTGGTCTAGTCGTGCTTGCCACTGGCATGGGCAAAACTTGGCTGGCCGCCTTTGATGCATTGCAGATGAGTGCCAAACGCGTGCTCTTTGTCGCGCACCGCGAAGAAATCTTGCTGCAGGCGCAAGCCGTTTTCAACAGGCTTCACCACAATGCGCATACCGGTTTATTTCAAGGCACAGCCAAAGAGCATGAAGCTGATTTTGTTTTTGCTTCGGTGCAAAGCCTTGGAAAAACTGAAGCGCTACAACATTTTAGTCCAAAGCATTTTGATTACATTGTGATGGATGAATTTCATCATGCCAGCGCGCCCAGTTATCGCAGTATTTTGCAGCATTTTAATCCGCGCTTTTTATTGGGTTTAACGGCAACGCCAGAGCGCACAGACCAAGCCGACATTCTGACCCTTTGCGATAACAATCTGGTATTCGAGCGCAACTTAGTCCACGGCATTAACGAGCAACTGCTAGCACCGATTCATTACTACGGCATCTATGATGAATTCGTCGATTACCAAGAAATTCCTTGGCGTAGCGGTCGCTTTGATCCTGAGTTGATCGAGTTTGCTTTCGCGACGAAAAAGCGCGCTCAGCACATTTATCAGCATTGGCTCAAACATAAACAAAGCCGCACACTCGGCTTTTGTATATCGCAGCGCCATGCCGATTATATGAATGACTACTTTCAGCAACAGGGTGTGCGCTCTGGTGCTGTTTATGCAGGCTCAGTCTTGACCCGGCACAACGCTTTGCAACAGCTTGCCGACGGTCAATTGGATGTTATTTTCTCCGTCGATATGTTTAACGAAGGTACCGACTTGCCTGCGTTAGATACCGTACTGATGCTGCGCCCGACAGAATCTAAAATCATTTTCTTACAACAACTGGGCCGAGGCTTGCGCTTATCCGCCAGCACGCAAAAAACCCATGTGGTGGTGTTGGACTTTTTAGGTAATCACCAATCCTTTTTAAATAGCCCAGCCGCACTGTTAGCAGAAAAAGACCGTAAAGTTTTGCTAGGCACGCTGCAGCAACAGCAACCGATTGAACTCGCTAACGGCTGCTTTATTAATTTCGCACCGGAGCTGGTTGGTTTTTGGGAAAAACTCGCGCGGCAAATAGGTAAAAGTGCCGCTGAAGATTATCAGCAATTGCGTGACGAACTCGGCCGTCGCCCCACTGCTACAGAGTTTTTCCACAAAGGTTATGCACTGGCGAAAGTACGCCAGCAAGCGGGCAGCTGGCTCGACTTAGTGGCGGCGCAAGAACATGACGCAGAGCTACAGCAGTTGCTAGCTGCGCACGGTAAGTTCTTTTCACTCGGAGTGGAAGCAACAAGCATGACCAAAAGCTTTAAAGGCTTTTTGTATCAAGCCTTTTTAGAGCTGGGTGGCGCACGCGGCCCTGTGAACACTGCACAACTGGCACAACGCAGTCGCCGTTTGCTTGAGCATCGCCCCGACGACATGCGCAATGAATTGCCCGCCAATCTGCAAACAGTCAGCGCCGCTAGCAAAGCTTGGCTAACCTACTGGCGCAAAAACCCCATCCACTTTTCCTGCAAGCAAGATAAAAGCAGCAGCCAAGCATGGTTTATAGAACAAGGCGACAGCTTTGCTCTGAACTTCAGTGTTGCAGCGCATCTGCAGGATGCCTTTGCCAACTACTTTCAAGAACTGATTGATTTGCGCTTGGCGCAGTATTTTGCTCGTAAGAACAAGCCTTACCCAATCGAAGAAGTGGTGCTTTTACAAGTAGCGGAAGAAGCAAAGCATCAATAGCTGTCACATATTCACACCTGTGAACACGCTCCAAGAGGTGACGGCTTGTTCTACAACACCGGCCCAATCGTCGCGATGACGTTGTTCCACACCCGGCGGTAATAACGCCACGCTAGAACCTCCGGCAGCTCGACCTGATCCGACTGAGCAATGTAGTGCTGCTGGCGTTCTGCAATCGCTTGGGTGATGGCTTCATCTTGCAGCAGTATGTTGTTTTCATAGTTCAAATCAAAACTGCGCAGGTCTAGGTTGGATGAGCCAATCAGACTGACTTTACCATCGACGGTTAGTGTTTTGGCATGCAGCAGCCCTTCTCTGTGTTCATAAATCACACAGCCTGCATCGAGTAACTTGTGGTAGTAACTGTGACTGGCGGCGGCAACGATCCAGCTGTCGTTAACTTTTGGATAAATTAGCGTCACCGCCACGCCGCGGTAGGCTGCTGCACACAAGGCTTCAAGAACCGTTGCGTCAGGCACAAAATACGGTGTGGTCAAGGTCAGCGTGTGTTCGGCACAGGCGAATAAATTGGCAAATAAATGTGGTGTGGCACCGCGCCGTTCGGTCGGCCCAATGCCCATCACTTGCGCAGCAAATCCATCCTCGACGTACTCAACCTGCGCAGTTAATGGAATCACGTCAAGCGACTGGTTGGTGGCTTGCATCCAATCACTGGCAAATAGCAGTTGATTCTGCATCACCACCGGCCCTTGAAAACGCAGCATGATATCGATCCAAGGCCCATATTTTTTCTTTACTAGAAACTCAGGATCAGCCGAGTTGCGACTTCCACAGTAGGTGATACGTCCATCAATCACAGTGATTTTTCGATGATTGCGCAAATCAAAACGGCTGGTGACAATGGTGCGGATGAGGTTATTAAAGGGCAAAGCAACCGCCAGCTGAACGCCCGCCTCGCGCATGCGCCGCCAGAGTGCAGACTTAATCAATTTGCGCGAACCCAAGCCATCCGCCATCGCACGGCAGGTCACACCTCTTTTGGCAGCACGGATCAACGCCTCGGCTACAGCCGTACCGGTGTGATCATTGAGCCAAATGTAATACAGAACGTGCACGTGATCGGTCGCGCCATCAATATCGGCCAGCATGCTGTTCAGCGTGGTATCGGCATCGGCCATGAGTTGCGCGGTATTACCGCCCAGAGGGTGAAAGCCATTGATTGAACCTGCGTATTGAAATGCCGGACGATAGACCCGCTCAATCAGCTGGCTGCTATTGCTAGGCTCACCCATCAAATGCGCAGCCTTGCTGACAATCTCAGCGAATATCTGATCGTGACGTTTAATCGCACGCTTACCAATATCAATTTCGCCAAACAAGAAATAGATAACGCTGCCGAAGTAAGGCAAAAGATTGAGGACAATAAACCACGCCAGCCGTCCCGGTGGCGAGAGGTCATCACGCAACAAGATACGCAGAGTAAACATCAGCACCAATAAGGCGTGCAGTGCCAGAATAACGCTCATTGATTGTTCCACTAGAGTACTAAAGCCATCCTCAGATTGGTAAAGCCGCCTGCGTATTTATCCAATTAAAACAAATAATTAGCTGACTTTTTGCGTTATAAATATGTTCCATACACTCAATACAAGGCCATGCTAATCCTTGATGACTGAATTGGAGCGTTACAGAAAGCCTTGTTGATTTGTGCTTTATATCAATTTATTTGCGCTTATCCAAAAAGTTAATCACCAAACGATCCAGCCAACCCCACAAGCGTTGGCGGATGCGCTGGATCAAGGGGCGCTGCATCCAGACCTCATCGGTGATTTCAAGGCTCTGTAAAAAGTCGGCGTGAAAACACTGCGCCACTTGCTCAAGCAAGCCTGTATCACGCGCTTCCAGGTTGTTCTCTAGATTAAAACGCAAGTTCCAGTGATCAAAATTACACGAGCCAATACTGACCCAGCTGTCCACCATGACCATTTTTAAATGTAAAAAACGCGGCTGATACTCAAAGATACGCACGCCTTTGCGCAGCAATGCTGGGTAATAGCGCTGCCCTGCCCAGCGCACGGCGGGTAAGTCAGTATGGCGACCGGTTAACAGCAAACGGACATCAACACCGCGCACTGCCGCTTTGCGCAAAGCGCGGCGCACTGACCAGGTTGGCAAAAAGTATGGTGTGGCCAGCCAGACCGTCTGATGCGCGCCTTTGATGCTGCGCAGCAATGATTTTTGGATGTCTCGATGCTGAGTTGAGGCGGCATAAGCCACGCGCGCTTTGCCAATATTGGCAAAGGGTAAGGAGGGAATGTCCAGTTGCGGTATTTTTTCAGGGCTATTGTTTTGCTGCCAAAAAAACCGCTCAATACAACTGTGCCATTGGTAATCAAACAACGACTGCCAATCGATCACCACCGGACCTTGCACTCGCACCATCACTTCATGCCATTCACTGACAGCAGCATCGGGCTGCCAAAATTGATCAGTTAACCCCGCGCCACCCACATAGGCGCTGTGCTGATCGACAATCAGCAGTTTGCGGTGATCACGATAGAAGTTCTGCAGGCCAAGGGTCCAACGCAACGGATTATAAAAGCGTAATTCAATCCCCGCAGCCAGCCAGCGGCGACGCTGCGCCTGTCTGAATTGACGGCTACCAAAGCTATCAAATAAGCAACGCACTCTGACGCCACGCTGTACCGCAGCAAACAAGGCTGCTTCCACACGGTCGGCACTGTCACCGCCACTGACCAAGTACAGTTCAATATCAATGCAATGCTGGGCGCGATCGACCTGCTCCAGCCAATCGGCAAAAAAAGCAGGGCCATCAATAAGGAGTTGGAATTGGTTGGCAGCGCGCCAAGGGAAAATCAAACCGGCCATGTTTAATCCTCCTGCGCATGAAAATTGAGGGGTGTGGGTTTAAGTCTAGAATGAGCGGACATGCAGCGTGCCATCTCAAATCAAAACCTCGAAGTTGTGCCGCGCATGGCACGCACAACCTCGAGACTATCGCCACTGCAGTGATGCCTATTTTGCTTAACGCAAAATTTGCGGATCACCTTTACCCGCCACTGCGGCGGCTTCTTCGATGGTCAACAAGGCTGTGCGCGGTAAGTCTTGTAAGCGTGCGCAAGCGGCCAACACATTGCCCCAGCAGGCACGGTTGACAAACTGCATACCAAACTCATCTAAAGTACCACCACGATTACGGTAGCCTAAAACGTAGGTGTTTTTCGCATCCGGCAAAATCGGCCATAAATGACCACGAATCACTTCAGGGCGCATGTGCGTGAGCAGTACACGTAAGCGGAAGCGATCTGGAAATAACTTGTCGACCAATTCATCGCTGGCCAAGCTTTCCAGCTCCCAACGATCGCGTGGTGCGCGGAAACGCCCAGGCTCTTGCAGGTAGACAATGCGATAACCCATTTCTGCTTCTTGTAAACGTTGTCCGGCACGCAATACTTGCTCTAATTGATAGCTGCCGCAGGCAATTAATAGCAGCGGATCAGTGCCTTCGTATTCTTCAACAATAATTGCACCATCACGCGCCAATTGCTCAGCCTGAGCTTGAGTGAAGTAAGCTGGACGGTCACGTTTGGCGGCGACTACACAGGAAATCTGACCGCGTGCAGTGTAAATCTGCGGCAGCAATGCCAGCATACTGTTGTGGTCGGCGGGGAATAACACGCGTGACACATCGCTCATCTCGGCCAACATGGCTTCACAAAAGGTGGTGTCTTGGTGCGATTGCTGGTTTTTACCGTTTTCCCAGGTGTGCGAGGTGGCAATCAGCGGCCAACCCAACCAGCCTGCAGGACGGCCAACTTCTTTTTGCTGACGTGAATAAATCAAACTTTGGCGCACTGCGCCAAGCATCTTCACGCAAAACGCTTCGTAACTGGCAACCAAGTTCAAACCGGATTGGTTGGCCAAACAAGCTGACACCACGGCTTCTTCATTGAGCGCGGTAATGATTTTGCCGTCCACCGCTTCCAAATCACTTTCTGGCTCACACACGCGATGGCGTAAAGTTTTTAACACTTCGGTCAAGCGGTTGCTGGCCAACTCATCAGGGTTACCCACTCGCGCGCGTAAATCTGGGTTGGCCGCCACCAAGTCAACAAAGTAACGATCAACTGCCGCCATGGTTGAGCAGGCATCATCGCGGTAATGCAACTCTGGCTGCACGGGTGTTTTAGGATGGCGATTGGCCAAAGGATGGTCGCGTTCCAGTGGACGGTTTTGCGCTTTGTGAGTATTCAGTAAAGCTAACGCAGCACGCATGTCGTCAGGAGTTACGTACAACGGCTTGATGTGTTTATTAAACAGCTCGCGAGATTTCTCATCCGTGTGCGGGTTACCCGGCAGCGGCAAGTTATGCGCCTTGTTTTCATCAGCACCATAAAAACCAAAGCCTTTGACGCTATCGGCAATGCCATACGGAATCGGCAGAGGATAGGACAAGATACCGCTATTTTTTTCTTTTACGCGGCGCTCAAGCCGCTGTTCCATTTCCCAGATGGTGCAAACAAAGGCTGCAGGGTCGCGGCCGTCAAACTCGATTGGATCAAATCCACAACCACGCAAATGACGGATAAAACCTTGCATGCCTTCGATGGTGCCAAGCTCGGTACGCTGTTCAATACGGCGACCGTTAGCAATCATAATCGGTAATGCTGGGCCGCTGTCTTCGGCGCGCCACCAGCGTGGAATCCAGTCACTGCCGCGTTGTTCTTCAGCGGCGCCATCGGATAAAAAGGCAATAAGTGTTTCGCCGGGTAAAGGCATGTGCGCATATTGCAATTCAGCAAAGCCTAAATAACCACCTTCCAGCACACCACCTGCGGTATGTGGGTTGACGTGACTGCCAAGCGGCGCAGCCATTGAGCCGTCAGCAGAGATGCCGTAGCTGTAAAAATCTTGCAGTAAACGGTTGATGCCCTCTTCACCATTGCCGTACGCCTCGGCTTGCTCTGGATGGAGATTGCCCAGCAAGACGTTGAGCGCTTCGATCGCGGCAACGCTGTGGCCCTGGCCCATCAACCAGCTGCGGGTTTCACCAGTTAGCGCATTCAGCGCCATATAAGCGGCGTAACCGGGCACCATATTTAACGCGCCACCGGTATGCCCTTCAGGCTGAACCTTAAAATCATCTGCGCTTAAATCACTGCCATCTAAATGCACTTTACGGGCGTAAGTCATATGCACGACCAGCGACATACCTGCGGCAGTGATTTTGTCCAAAGCCTCTAGCTTAAGGTATACAGTAGCGAGGTCAGGTTGTTTGCCTGCTTGCACAAGCTGGTGAGCAAGACGATATACTGCAGCCTGTGTTTCTGCCGTGTGCTGGATAGGGCCATAGCCCTTTTGCCATTGCGCAAACGCCGGTTCGGTTTTGGCATACTCATTTAAGTCAGCCGGGCTCGGCAAAATTTGATGCATATTAATACTCCATAAACTCGGATGAGGTGCAGTTTAACGACAGCTTGGTAAGGTTATCATGATAGCTATCAATAACTGCTCATCGCGTACTATTCATTTCAAACAGCCAACAAGGAATCTTCATGGCCCTTCTTAATTTTCTCGGTGCTATTCAACAAGTTACTGGCTCGTGCTACCTGATCGAAACCTATGACAAGAAGAACATTCTACTCGAATGCGGAATGCAACAAGGTGGCGATAACGAACACAACAACGGCGACAACGGCAACGGCAACACTAAAGGCTCAGCTTTTTCGTTTAATCCTGAGCACATTGATGCGGTAGTCATTTCCCACGCCCATATTGATCATAGCGGTATGTTACCGCGTTTAGTCTCTGAAGGCTTTCGCGGGCCAATTTATGCCACTGAAGCCACCTGTGAATTAATGGAATTGATGCTGCTCGATTCAGCACATATCCAAGAAAAAGATGCAGAGTGGGAAAACCGCTGGCGTGCGCGTCGTGGTAAAAAAGCCATCAAACCTCTGTATGTTAGCCAAGATGCTGAACGTGTACTTAAGCAGCGCAAGCCCGTTGGCTACGAAGAGTCTGTCGAAGTGGTGCCGGGGGTCCAGGTTACCTTCTCCGATGCCGGCCATATTATTGGTGCGGCCATTGTTAAATTAGAGTTTGCAGAACCCAATGACAGCCTGCGCACTTTGGTTTTCTCCGGTGACTTAGGCAGTACCTGTTCACCATTGATGAAAACTCCAGCGATCCTTAAACACGCTGATGTGTTACTGCTTGAATCAACCTACGGCGATCGCGATCACCGCTGCAACGATGAAACCCTGGATGAATTAGTCGCCATTCTTGAGCAAGCCGAAAAAGACGGTGGCAATGTGTTGATTCCCGCATTCTCCGTAGGTCGCACCCAAGATATTTTGTTCCACTTAGGACGCTTTTATCAGGAAGGCCGTTTACCGCAGCATACGGTGTATTTAGACAGCCCAATGGCTATTCGAGCCAATGACATTTACTTCCGCCACCGCGAGGATTTTGATGAAGAACACCGCGCGATGCTCAAGCAACACAATATTCAAAACGTTACCGACTGGTTACCCATTCTAAAGCTGACGCCAACGCCTGAAGAATCAATGGCCATCAACGAGGTTAAAAGCGGCGCGATTATTGTCGCAGGGAGCGGCATGTGCAACGGTGGGCGAATCATTCACCACTTTAAACACAACCTGTGGCGCACCGATTGCCATTTGATTTTCACCGGTTTCCAAGCTCGCGGCACCACCGGCCGTGCCATTGTTGATGGTGTTAAAAGCGTTCGGGTGTTCCGTGAAGACATTATGGTTGGCGCACAAGTCCACACCCTGGGTGGCTTCTCTGCCCATGCAGGTCAGTCAAAATTGATTGAGTGGGCCAGCCACTTTGAAAACCGCCCTGAGTTGTACTTGATTCATGGCGAATTGGAAAAGATGTTGATCCTCCAGAGCGAATTTAAAAAGCGCTTAAACTGGGATGCCAATATCCCAGAGCTGGGTGATCGGATCGCACTATAAGGAGTTGTTATGTCATTTGATTCTGATGATTATCTATCCCGTCAGTACCAAGTCAGCAGCATTGATTTAGACACAAAAGTTGACGAACTGCTAAAAATGGTGGTTCCACCCACCAGCCCTAACCAAGCGCTGTACCGTGAAATGATGCTGACTGTTGCGCGCATGGCCGAGGCTGATCGCAACCGTTGGGATGCGAAAATCATGATGCAGACGCTGCGCGAAATGGAAGCGTCGTTCAGTTTGCTGGAGCGCTTCAAGCGACGTCGTAAAGTCACGGTATTTGGTTCTGCACGTACTGAACCTGATAATCCGCTGTATCAGCAAGCCAAAGAGTTGGGCGAAATTTTAGCGCGCCATAATTTGATGGTTATTACTGGGGCCGGCGGCGGCATTATGGCTGCCGCGCACGAAGGTGCTGGTTTAGAAAATAGCCTTGGTTTTAATATCGCGCTACCGTTTGAGCAAGGCGCCAATGAAACGGTGAATGGCAGTAATAACTTGCTGTCATTTCACTTCTTCTTCTTGCGTAAGCTGTTTTTCGTCAAAGAAGCCGATGCTTTAGTGCTCTGCCCTGGCGGTTTTGGCACATTGGATGAAGCGCTGGAAGTACTGACGCTGATTCAGACCGGTAAAAGCCCGCTGGTTCCTGTGGTTCTGCTGGATCAAGAAGGCGGCACGTATTGGGATAAAGCGCTGGAGTTTATGCAGCAAGAACTGGCAGATAAGCATTATATTTTGCCCAGTGATTTGCGTCTGATGCGTCAGGTGCGTTCACCACAAGAAGCGGGTGAAGAGATTGCACGTTTCTATCGCAGTTTCCACTCAACCCGTTGGTTTAAAAACAGCTTTGTGATTCGTATCAATCATCCACTCAATGATCAAGCCATGGATACCTTGCACAAGGAGTTTATCGATCTGTGTGTCAGTGGTGGTTACACGCAAATGCCGTATTGCGCAGAAAGGCACAACGAGCCTGAGTTCTGCAATCAACACCGCTTAGAGTTTGTCTTTAATGGCCGTGACCATGGCCGTTTGCGTGAGCTGGTGGACTTTATTAACTTGCCACAAAACTGGAAGAGCAACAGCTAGTTGACGCTCTGCGACTCAGCCGTAATGCTGGGTCGCAGAGTCATTACGCCGTATTAAATGGCCGTCATCCCACCATCAACCGCCAAAGCATGACCTGTCGTGAAACCTGCACCATCGCTGCACAAATACATGACTGAGGCGGCAATTTCTTCAACACGACCGACACGCCCCATCGGGTGCAATTCTGGAATACGTTGCGCAGTTTTTGGATCCATTTCACACACGCGACGGAACATCGCTGTATCAATCACCGCAGGACAGATGGCATTCACTCGAATGTTTTTGCGCGCATATTCAATCGCTGCCGAGCGCGTCAAACCCAATACCGCATGCTTAGATGCACTGTACACCGACATTTTTGGCGCAGCACCAAGACCTGCTACAGAAGCGGCGTTAACAATGGCACCGTTGCCCTGCTTGAGCATCTGTTGCAGCTGATACTTCATGCACAACCAAACACCTTTCACGTTAACATCCATGATCATGTCAAAAGAGCGCATAGAACCGTCATGTAAGCGCTGATTTTCCATCTCAATGCCAGCGTTATTGAAAGCGTAATCGAGGCTGCCATAGGTCTCAACAGTGGTCGTCATCAAGTGCTTGACTTGCTCTTCATCACGCACATCACAGCTGACAAACAGCGCACTGCCGCCAGCCGCTTCAATTAAGCTCACCGTTTCCGCACCACCTTGCGCATTAATATCAGCCACCACCACTTTAATGCCTTGTTCAGCAAAAGCTAACGCCGTCGCACGCCCAATACCACCCGCCGCGCCAGTCACGACTGCAACCTGTCCAGATAACTTCATTGACAACCCCTGCTCTTGTTGTTTGATATAAACGTCGATAATAGCCAGCTCAGAGCCCACGCACAGCACTATCACCAAGATTGATACCAGCCTATAAACCCAACACCAGTCCCTCTGTATGAGCGGGCCGCCTGTGTAAGCAATGGTGCGCCTGTACGAGCGGGCCATGCCCGCGATCACACTCACAGACCACCCCCCATCCATACAAGCAGGCGCGCTTGCAAGCTCTTTTCTGTTTGCCAGCCTGCTATCGCGGGCATGGCCCGCTTATATGGACCCACCCGTTGTTGCAAGCCATTTTTGGCGTCAACAGAGGTTAGATTTGCACGCTTATATCCGGCTTTGGAGTCGGCTCTGTGCCGTAGCCATTATGAGATGTGCTGTCATTGTCCTGATCTCATACACGGCCTTGATGGCCAAAGCGGGCAAGCAGGTTTCAACGACTCGATCTGATCTGTTGTGTCCTAAATGGTCTGCGCAACCTCGTGATGATTAACTCTTTGTAAAAACTAGAATATTACTTTTCCTGATAACTGCTTTTTGCGATCTTTAATTGGCTTGGTAAGCCACCTCCCTGCTCAAAACCACCCAGATGATGCGGGCCAGTTTATTGGCCAGAGCAATGATGATTTTGTTGGGGTGTTTGCCTTCAAGACCGGCAAGCCAGCGGCCTAACCGTGTGCTTTGCGGTTCTTTCAGTAATGACCGATAGGCCGAGCGGGCGCCATGCACCAGCTGTTTGCGAACATGACCATTGCCATGCTTGGTGATTCCACCCAACTGCTCTTTTCCGCCACTGGCGTATTGTCTGGGCACCAGCCCAAGATAGGCGCTAAAGTGCCGACTGGACTTGAAGTGTTTGGCATCACCTGCATGACTCAGCAGCAGGGTGGCATTAATCGGGCCAATACCCGGAATCTTCATCAACAGCTTGCATAGCGGAGTGACCGTCGCAATCTGCTCCAGCTCGACTTTGTAACGTTGTGCCCTGTCGTCAGCAATCCGCCACTGATCCATTAAATCCTGAATCAGTAATCGCAAACGATGGGACATGCCGTTTTCGGCATCTTCCAACAACAGAGGAACCTGTGAACGCAGCGCAGCAACACCCTGAGCAATGGTAATGCCTGCTTCCAGCAGGATACCGCGTAGCTCGTTGCCAATCGCCGTGCGCTCTTTGACAACCCTCTCGCGCACACGGTGGATCGCCTGCAAATCCATCTGTTCGGCTGACTTGACCGCTACGGCTGGAATGTTTGGCCGCACGGCCGCTTCACAAATGGCCGCGGCATCGCGCTGATCATTTTTATGCAGCTGAACAAACGGTTTGACGTAGCTGGGATGAATGACTTTGACCTGATGACCCAGCTTGCGGATCTCCCGAGCCCAGTAATGGGCTCCGCAGCAGGCCTCCATGGCGACCAAGGACTCGGGCTGTTGAACCAGATAGTTCAGCAACTGATTGCGTTTGATCTGTTTGCTACTGAGTTTTTTACCGTGTGGATCGTTGATGTGAACTTGGAAAACGTTTTTCGCCAGATCGATGCCAACTGTATTAAACTTGTTCATGATGGACTCACCTTCTTGGATGCCGAACTTTCGGATGCTGGGTTTCACCCCGCATCGTGGCACAAAGGGGGTGGGTCCATCTCATTTCATACAGTGTTTTGCGCACCCAGCTGCTGGTCTGTATGAGCTGGCCATGCCTGCGATTGCAGTCCCCCAGCACAGTCTTGCTTTGCAGACATAAAAAAACGGAGCTCAGAGCTCCGTTTTTGTCTAGCAATTTGGGTTTAAGAGCCCATTTGCTTTTCTTTGATTTCAGCCAAAGTTTTACAATCGATGCACATGGTTGCAGTCGGACGCGCTTCAAGGCGGCGAATACCGATCTCAATACCGCAAGCATCACACCAACCGTATTCTTCATCTTCGATTAAAGCGATGGTTTCATCGATCTTCTTAATCAGTTTACGTTCACGATCGCGGGTGCGCAGCTCTAAGCTGAACTCTTCTTCTTGGCTGGCGCGGTCAGCTGGATCTGGGAAATTAGCGGCTTCATCCTGCATATGGTTGACAGTACGATCCACTTCTTCCATTAACTCTTGTTTCCAGCTATTCAGAATCTCGGTGAAGTGAGCGCGCATTTTTTCGCTCATATACTCTTCGCCCTTGGCTTCCTTGTAAGGGACAAAAGCACGGATCAATTGGCTGCTTTCTTTTTTTGCTTTACTGGGCATATGTCCGCCTCTCAAACGCTCAAAAACACTACGTAAAATACCGCTCACGGCATGCCGTTTCGGTGACCTCTACGCTCACAAGCGGGCGAACTTATCAGAAAGCTGCACGCCTTGCTAGCTTTGTTTGTAATAAGCTTTGCTTTTTTTTTAAGCCAAACAAATGTCTAGTGGCTCAAAGTCTTACTCAACCAAGCGACCGTGTAGGGTAAAGGGTTTTGCCTCTTCAATAAACACATCAACAAATTGGCCAATTAAAGCGGGATTGTTGCTGCGAAAGTAAACAATGCGATTATTTTCGTTGCGACCCTGTAAAAGCCCAGGATCTTTTTTCGCATAATCATTGACCAAAATCCGCTGCACTGTCCCCGCCATACGACGGGTATGAGCAAAACCTTGTTGCTGCAAACGATGCTGTAATAAGCCAAGACGGTGTTTAATCACTTCTTCAGGCGTGTCATCTTTTAATTCTGCCGCCGGTGTGCCGGGGCGCGGGCTGTAGATAAATGAATAGGAGAAGTCAAAATCAACATCAGCCACAAGTTGCATGGTTTGCTCAAAATCTTTTTCGGTCTCGCCGGGGAAACCAACGATAAAGTCTGAGCTGATTAAAATATCTGGCACCGCAGCTTTGAGTTTGCGAATGCGCGATTTGTACTCAAGCGCTGTGTGGTTGCGTTTCATCGCTGATAAAATACGGTCAGAACCGGATTGCACGGGCAAGTGCAGGTACTTCGCCAGTTTTGCAATATTGGCGTGGGCATCAATCAGCGAGTCAGAAAACTCTAACGGATGCGAGGTCATGTAACGAATGCGATCAATACCGTCGACTTCCGCCACCAAGCGCAGCAGGTCAGCAAAATCAGCAATCTCACCATGACTGGTCGCGTCACGGTAGCCGTTAACGTTTTGACCGAGCAGCGTCACTTCACGCACGCCATGCTCAGCCAGATGTCGAATTTCTTTGAGTACATCAACGAGCGGACGGCTGACTTCTTCACCGCGGGTATAAGGTACAACGCAGAAGCTGCAGTATTTGCTACAGCCTTCCATAACTGACACATAAGCAGTTGGGCCATCGATGCGCGGCTCGGGCAGACGGTCGAATTTTTCGATCTCTGGGAAAGACACATCAACCTGTGCTTTGCCGGTAATGCGCGCGGCATCAATCATTTCAGGCAAACGGTGGAGGGTTTGCGGGCCAAACACCACATCAACATAAGGTGCGCGTTCACGAATCGCTGCGCCTTCTTGACTGGCCACACAGCCACCGACACTGATCACAAGGTCAGGATTAGCGATTTTCAGCTCACGCCAGCGCCCTAACTGTGAATACACCTTGTCTTGCGCGCGCTCACGGATCGAGCAGGTGTTAAGCACGATCAGATCGGCCTCTGCTGCATCTTTGGTGATTTCCATGGCTTGATGTTCGCCCAATAAATCCACCATGCGCGAGCTGTCGTACTCGTTCATTTGGCAGCCGTGGGTTTCGATATATAATTTTTTAGCCATGAGAAAACGCGCCTACAGATGAAAACAATAGCCGCATATTATGGAAGAGCAATGGAGTGGGCGCAAACCTATTCGTCAATTAGCCTGATAAGCGTATTTTGTCTGAGCTGTTTGAGTAAGAAAAAATCTGTGGAGTAACTGCCCTGTATGAGCAGGCCATGCCTGCGACCTGTGTCGCTACTGCGCGTTTTGTATTGCGCCAAGCATGCAAATCTGGAGTTGTTTGGAGTGGGAGCGTCGCGGGCGTGGCCCGCTCGTACAAATGCTTGCAGGTTTTCTTGAAAGCGCTGGACTTATTTCTTATGAATATTCTTCGGCAGTTGCACCACATCACTGCCTGAATACATATCAGACCAGGTGCGCTTTTGTTTATCGAACAACATCCACCAAAAACCTAAGCCTGCTGGCAGCCAAGAGAAGAGGGCGATTAAAAAGCGTAACAGCGCTTGCCAAATATCAATCGCGCTGCCGTCAGCATTTTGTACACGAATCCCCCAGACTTGCATGCCCAACGTCTGCCCGCCATGCGTCCAAAACTTAGCAAAAAACGCAAACACCGAAATAAACAAAATAGTCGAGAGCACCGGATCAATATCGAGCATTTTGCTTTCAGCCATTTCTTGCAGGGCCTGTGAGCCATAAATCATCCGCAGGATGCCTTGCTGGTAAAGCATGGTGACCACCATAACCAAGGCAATACAAAGCATGAAATCGTAAAAAACTGCAGCGATGCGCTTCCAGAAACTTGCTTTAGGGAAGTTGCCTTTAGGTTGTAATACTTGCTTAGACATAACCGTTGCTTACCAGTCAAAAAAGGTGATGCATTGTAACCATAGCCTTACTTTGGTGCGAGGCTATTGTTTGAGGATGTGCTGATTAGGATATGGTTCAGTCTAGAGTGCAGATTTGATTACGTCCGGCTTGTTTGGCTTGGTACATACGCTTATCAGCCAGCTCTAGGAGTTGCTGGTGCGTTTGCGTTTGGTCGCTTATATGCTCCGCCAAACCAATGCTAGCGGTCAGTGGTTTGCCGTCAGGCCGCATGCCAAAGCCCATCGTCTGCATGCGTTGTAAGGCGTGCTGTGCTTTTTCTTTATGGGTATTTGGCATGATTAATAAAAACTCTTCGCCACCCCAGCGCAGTAAGCTGTCAGAGCTGCGTAGGTTATTGCTAATTTGCGTTGCAAAATCGCGCAGTATTGCATCACCAGCTTCATGGCCGAAGCTGTCGTTAATACTTTTAAAGTGGTCGAGATCAATAAATGCAAGTGAGAGAGGCTGGTTGTTTTGTTGCGCGTTAGACCATTGCATGGTCAGAATTTCCTTACCGCTACCGCGTGAAAAAATACCGGTTAGAGGGTCATGAATTGCTTGGCGCACCAAGGTGATCATAAAGGCCAATTGGCTGCTACTGGCCAAAGCAGTCACGCCGGCAATTAAAATTAATAACCAAAAGCCACCGGCGAATGAGGGCCAATTTAAGGTTGACCAGTTTAAATATCCAGCGAGGCCTTGGGCGATCAGTAAAATACTGGCGAGCAATGCATTTTCAGCAATGCTGAGTGGGAAAATTGCTAAACCTGCCATCAATACAAAAGGTAAAAAGGCATAACCTGTAGCGATAGCAGCCGAGACATTGTTAAGTTCGTAGCCATTTAGCAATGAGTGCGAAGCAATATAAAAAACGGTTGGGATAATAAATAGAACGGCCATCGCTCGGTAGGCATCAAACAAACTGCCGGTCGGGCGATAGAACACCAATAAAGCCGCGAATGCAGTACTGGTTGCTAAACGTAAAAAAGCCAGCTTGATCCACAGAGGCGAATCGAAAACTATAATATCGATAACGCCCCAGACTGGCGTGAGTACTGCAAAGAGCATGGCAAATAAACGAACGCGATTCACAATCATCGTGGCGCGGCGTTGACTAAGCAGTGCTGAATGCTGGCGTGGTGACAACAACTGCCAGAGCTCCAAGGTGGTGAGTTCGTTGGGCAAAAAAGTTGCGAGACGTTGGCTGATAAAGCTTAAAAATCTGGACATTATTTTTATGATTTCAGACCGATGTGTGTTTAAACGTGAGTTTTCCAAACTGCGGGCAATAATCCTGTGAGTATTGCTTCAGTTTGCATAGGCTACGTATTGTAAAGCGCAAAATCTGTAAAATAATGCGCCAGATCATTAACGAGCCATTATCTTAACATCATTGGTCTGCAGTATCTTTCTGTAGAGCTAAGCAAGTGTGCGGACACAACGATCAACTAGACCCTTTAGTTAAGACTAAGAGGGTATTGTTATGTGCCATCTTTAACCATCTGTCCAGCTGTTTGAGCCAATTATCTGTTGCTAAGTGACAGCGCGGTTGCGCTTGTCCATGCTTAAATCAAGAATTTGTCTGGAGTACACCATGTCCCGATTAAAAGGCATGCGCGGGTTTACCCTCGTAGAACTGATGATCACTATTGCGCTGCTCGGTATTGTTGCCACTATTGCGGTGCCAAATTTTGTTCAGTTTATCCGCAATAATCAGGTGCAAGCCAAGGCCGATGAGGTCAAAACTTTTCTGCAGTATGCGCGTGGCCAGGCAGTGACGACCCGTAAAACCTATGAGGTGACGACTGGCACGGCTTGGGAAGTTAAGCCACAAGGTGGTTCTGCAGAACGCAAGCTTGAGTTTAATACTGCGCAGGCTCAGCCTCGGACCAATCCCAGCAGCTTAACCTTGACCTTCACACCTAATGGCATGACCACCAGCAGCGCTAAAATTACTGTGTGCCGTGACACCGACTTTGCCAACGGTTACCTGCTCGAAGTTCAGGCCAGTGGCGTTGTTAAAATGTATGCGCGTGGTTACAAAGACGACTCCGCCAAACTCACCAGTTGCGCACCATGAGGCTCAGTATGAAAAAAAATAGCCGAGGTTTCAGCTTAATTGAAGTGCTGGTCACCATTGTTCTTACCACAGTAGGGATTTTGGGTATGGTGGTGCTGCAAAGTAAAAGCATTCAGTACACACAAGATTCGGTTAATCGTAATGCGGCCGTAACGCTTGCGAATGACTTAATTGAAATTATGCGCTCGCATCGCGATGAGTTATTTGCCAATAAACCACCGATTGAGTACTCCTACACGGGGCTATTGGCCGCAACAGCTATTTACAAGGAAGATGGCAGTTTGGATTTAAATGTTGCCAATTGCCCTGCAACGGGCGTAACTCATACATTGCAACAGCAAGGTGATTGCTGGCTGAAACAGGTACAGGAAACTTTACCTGATGCAGCCGCGCTTGTTGGATCCTTTAAGGTGTGCCCAAGTTTTACGCTTGCTGATAATGATTATGCTAATAGCGAACCTACTTGTGCTGGCGCTAGCTATACCGGCTCAACACTGGCTATTCAGATGGCTTGGCGCAGTAAAGAGGCGATCTGCGGTAAAGGTTCAGATTCCAATATTTGTACATTTACAACGCGGGTGGAGTTATGAAAATGTTTAATGTTTTCCGCCAGCGCGGTTTATCGATGATTGAATTGATGGTTGCTCTAGCTATCAGCAGCTTTTTAATCTTGGGAATTACTCAAGTCTATATTGATAACAAGCGCAATTATGTGTTTCAGCAAAGCCAGGCAGGCAACTTAGAAAACAGCCGTTTTGCCGTGCTAATGATTGATGACTTGCTCAGCAAAGCAGGTTATCGCCGCGCACCGGATCAAGAGATGCTTGATGCTTTCCCTTCGAGTTCTATTTTGCCAGCACATTGTGAGGCATTCCCTGCAGAAGCCGCGCTAACAAAAATAAAATCAACAGGCGGTCAAACTGGTTTTTGTATGCGCTACCAGCCTGCAATTGCTGATGAACTAACCTGTGACGGTATTGCCGCAACGCTCAACAAAAAGGTTTTTGGTTATCCTTCACAAACTGAAACAATCTATGTTGCGGTTAAGTTTACCCCGCACACTTCGGATTTAAATAAAGGCACCTTAAGCTGCGTGAGTAATAAGGGTGCTAGCCTTGTTGAACTCATTGATGGCATTGCCGATATGAAAGTCGAGTTCGGTTCTGGAGAGCCAGCTGAAAAAAAACTTGTAGCTGCAACGCCTTTTAAAGATGCGCAAAGCTGGACTGCGGCGAGTGGTCCTGTGCGCGCAGTGCGCTACTCAGTGCTAGCGGCAAGTCGTAACAATCAGCGTGATAGTGACTCGGATATTTATAACAAGTGGCTGCTAACAGCCAGTACTGCAGCTAAAACTCGCTTAACAGCGCAAGATAAAAACCAGATATTCCAAGCTGCAGTCGGTGCACAAGCGATAAGGAATGTAATGCCATGAAAAATTTTAAAGCTCAAAAACAGCAAGGTGCGGTGCTTATTATCGCATTGGTGATGCTACTAGTACTTACAGTGCTGGCGGTAACAAATATGCGTGGCGTTACCCTTGAGTCGCGCATCACCGCTAACCGCATCGAAACAGGCCGTTTGCAGAATCTAGCCGATGCAGCCTTGCGTGAAGGGGAGTTTCGTTTCTATGGTCCTGCATATCTGCGTGACAAGCTTGAACCTAACGTCGGAAAGAACTGCATTAAAGATAATAAACTTAATCGCTACGGTAATAATCGCCCGTGTTTATTATGGGATATGAATGACGGTGAACTAACCAGTTACTTCTCAACGCCGATTAGTTTCTTGAGTGGGGAAAGTAGTTACGCTGAAAAATATGCAGTTAAGACAGGTGCGGGAGTTAAAGAAGCTGGTGACAATGCAGCACTTGCTTGGATGCCTTATCGCGGTTTAGATCCGGATACTAAAAACTATTTCAAACCTGTGAATGATAAAAATGCTTATTGGAATACCTATCGAGCAGTGTCCGGGGCTGCTGAGAATGAAACGGTCAATCCTGAGTACGGTGCTGCGCTTGAGGGTAAAGGAACATTCTTTTTCCTAGTCACAGCGCAAGCTGATGATCAGTTCGCCGCCCAATCAACTGTCGCTGTTACTTACCTTGGACTTAACTGAGGGTAAAACCATGAACATACAAAATAAATATACCAGTCTAGGTAAAAGCATACTTTCTGGTGCGCTATGTGCGGGTGTGCTAAGTGCTTCTATGGGCGCTCAGGCTGATGAAGTTACACAGATTCCATTGAATGTATCAAAAGGTGTTTCACCCAATATGATGTTTACTTTGGATGATTCTACCTCTATGGCTTGGGCTTACGTTCCAGACTCTTCATTTCAGGTTTATAAAGATTTAATAGGCAGCACAACTAATCGCCGGTTTCGATCTGCTAACACAAACCCAATGTATTATAATCCGAACGTGATTTATGAAATTCCTCCTGAGTTTAATAGTAGTGGTGAAGAGTTAGTAGGATCTAATAAAAAGTTAAAATCTAACTTTGGCTCAGCGCCTGTAAATGGATACAAACCAGATGATGATTTAATTAATTTAAGTGAAAATTACAGGGTTATACATACTCACAATATACCAAATACTGGTTATTTTACAGCCGATAATCCAACTGGTTATTCTACAGCCGATAATCCAAGAGTAGATTTTGCATGCTCTGTTGATATTTATTCAGATGGCAATACGGCGTCATGCTCAATGTTAGGTGGAAGCTTTACCGTAAAACGAGATAGTTGGAACAGTTGTTCCGTTACTAGTATTCCAACCTTAAATGTAGCAGGAAAAAGCTATAAGCCACCAGTTGTGTATTGTAATGGCTCTTCAGGTACATATACAGCCTCAATGCTCTCAAGGCCGATGCCTGCTTATTATTATGAGTTTGATGGGCGCCTTAAGAATGGTGCATGTGCTGCTGATAAAAACAATCAGTACGCCGGAGGCGAGGATTGTTACCGACTGCGTTGGGTAGGTACAGAGTCTGCATATGATCAAAAAGGGGTTCGATTAAAGAGGGCAGACGGCACTCTGGTTGATGGTAAACAAAACTTTGCCAACTGGTATTCCTTTTATAAAACACGTGCTTTGGCAACCGTTTCTGCAGCGGGTGTTGCATTCTATAATTTATCGAGTGATGTGCGCTTTACTTGGCAGAGCTTAATTCATTGCACTAACTTAGATATAAGTAGTTCTTCTAGTAATCGTGGTAGTCGTTGTGGTGTAAATAAATTTCAGAACTATTCTAGTTTACATAAAGCTAAATTTTATGATTGGCTTTACAATGAAACTCGATTCAATGATGCGCAAGGAACGCCTCTTCGTAGTGCTATGGTAAGGTCTGGTGAGTTTCTTAAAGGGTCTAAAGCTTGGGTTAAAGATCCCGCTACTAATAGTGGTACATCCTATGCATGCCGTCCAAGTTATAATATTGTCATGACCGATGGTTCTTGGAACGGCGATGGCAGTTTAACTCAACCAGCAAATCATGATGATAACCCTAGAAATCTGCCAGATGGTAAGGGATATGCTCAGCAAAAACCTTATGCTGATAGTGCAACTACAACGCTAGCTGATTATGCTTTTCATTATTGGTCAACTGATTTGTCAACGGGTACAAGTGGTTTAGCCAATGAGGTTCCTGCCTATATTCCATATAAAAATGTATCTAACCCAGAAGCAGAGTATTGGGATCCAAGAAATAATCCTGCTACTTGGCAAAGCATGAGTAACTTTATTATGGGTTTAGGTTTAACCACATCGCTGGGTAATACAACTATTGGTATTCCTTGGGAGGGGAGTACGCATGCTGGTCAAGGATACAAAGCTCTCTTGGCGGGGGACGCTTCTTGGCCAGCAGCCGGTGATAGCGATCAGAATAAGGTTCATGATCTCTGGCATGCAGCACTTAACTCACGCGGTGAGTTCTATAGTGTTGATAGTCCTGAGGCGATGGTGCAAGCATTTAAAGATATTTTGGATCGTATCGCCGATCGCAAGTCCTCTGCTGCAATGCCGGGTACTAGTAGCTCGTTGGAGGCTGAAACTGAGGGTGCTGATGAGCGTTTAGCGTCCTATTCTTATCAGTCATCATTTGATAATACCGAAGGCTGGACTGGCGATATTAAAAAGGTGAAAAAGTACCGTAAATACATGCTTAACCCAGACACTCAAAAAGTTGAATTTGTGGATGTTGTTGAGCCAGGCTGGAATGCTAAAGATATGCTGCCTGCTGCTGCTAATCGTAAAATTATGATTGCTGATAGTACAGGCTCTAATTTACAAGATTTTAAAGAAAGTAATGCTGGTGGGCCTACTGAAAATACTAGCCTTGCTGCTCTGTTAGATATTGATCCAGAGACTGGTAGCTCAGATGGTCTGTGGAAAGAACGAATTAAATATATACGTGGAGATAAAAGTAACGAAGGCGATGGCGCTACAAATTTCCGTCGACGTACTTCTGTGCTCGGTGACTTCCTTGCCTCGCAGCCAGTTATTGTATCAGGTGCGCGTTATTTAGAGGGCTTTGCGAACCGCTTGGAGCAAACAGGTACTGTCGCTAACACTGCCTACAGCACTTTTATGGAAAGTATTAAAGACCGTAAGGAGCGACTATATATTGGTGGTAATGACGGTATGTTGCATGTTTTTGAGACTGAGTTTGGTAAAGAAACATTTGCGTTTATTCCAACCACTGTTTTTCCAAAGCTTAAAGAGTTGACCTATAAAAAATACAGTCACCAATATTACGTTGATGGCACTCCAGTGGTTGCTGATGTATACGATGGAGTGAAGTGGCGCACGATTTTAGTCGGCACATTGCGCGCGGGTGGTAAGGGCTTGTTTGCCTTAGATATCACTGATCCAGATGCAGTTGAGTTGCTTTGGGAGCTGGATGAGTCGACCTTTCCTGAAACTACAACGAATAATGAATACTCGGTTAAGCCCGGCTATAGCTTCCCGCAGCCTACTGTGGCGCGCTTGCATAACGGACAGTGGGCGGTAGTAACAGGTAACGGTTATGAGGGTAAGGGGGCGAGCACTGGTAAAGCAGCCTTATATATTATTAATGCCGTCACTGGGAAAATGATTAAAAGCTTAGAAGTTGAAAGTGCTTTGAAAACGCCTAACGGTCTATCTACACCACGTTTAGCTGATTATGATTCCGACGGTGTTGCTGACTATGCTTATGCGGGCGACTTACACGGTAATCTGTGGCGTTTTGATTTACTGGGCAATAGCGCCACTGCTGCTACACTCACACCACCAAGTAATGGTAGTTATGGCGGAAAAGTTGATGGAGATGACAATTTCAAAGTTTCTTACGGCGGTCAACCGATGTTTACTGCAGTCTCTACAGTTGGCAGCAAGCGTCAACCGATCACTTCTGCACCTAATCTGGTTCGTCATCCAACCCGAAAAGGCTATTTGGTGATGTTTGGTACTGGTAAGTACTTTGAGAAAGGTGATAAATCAGGAGTCGATGATTACGCGCAAAGCTTGTATGGTATTTGGGATCAGGATACTAAAGCAGAATCTACATCCGAAGCGGATGCTAATATTCCTCTGAGTAGCTTGCACGTACAAACTATTACTGAGCAAACTACAGGCGTTGGTGTTATCTCTGGGAAAACACGAGTTGCTCGTATCATTAGTAACACTCCTGTTGAGTGGTACAAAGGCTTCAACTCTAGTAGTGGTGAGGTTGTTAAGCGTGGCTGGCGTTTAGATCTTAAATCTGGCACTGATAAAACATACGATGGCGAAATGATCATTGAAAATATGAAGACGTTTGGCTCAATGCTGGTTGTGTCAACCTTAGTCCCTAATGATGATCCTTGTGCCAATGGTTCTACAAATTGGACCTATGCGATCAACCCTGCTACTGGTGGGCGTACACTGCACCATGCCTTCGATACGCGGGCGGCTAATAATGCTATCGTTTCAGGGATTAAGTTTGGCTCGGAAGGAGGTACTTCCTTTAGACCAAGTGAGACAGGGACAAAGCTAACTATGCCAGAAGATGAAGAGAATATTTATCTCCCACCCACTTCAATGGGCCGTCAAACATGGCGCATGGTTCCAGACGCGTAAATGATAGACAGGCGGTGAGTGAATTCTCGCCGCCTTTTTTGACTCTAGATTAAGAGATGTGAATTTATGAAACACTCAAATAGAGGCTTCACCCTCATCGAAGTGATGATCGTTGTCGCTATTATTGGGATTCTGGCAGCGATTGCTTACCCAAGTTATGACGAGTATGTGAAGCGCGGCAACCGCACTGAGGGACAGGCTTTTTTAAGTGATGTGGCGGCGCGTCAAGAGCGTTATTTTTCGCAGAATAATGCATATATAACTGCCGTAGGTGATATTGCGAAGCTAGGCTTATCCAACGCAAACTCACCAACCAGTAAATATACAATCACTATCGCTGCAGGCGGAGGTGGTTATGTACTGACTGCAAATCAGCAATTCAGTGATACTAAGTGCGGCAATCTAACTCTAAATGCTTTAGGCGAGAAAGGTCGAACTGGCACAGGCAAAACGCTTGAAGAGTGCTGGCGTTAACTAACCCGCTGTAAAGTATCAAGCCGCAGTCTAGATGCTGCGGCTTGATATATTAAGAGCCTCTGGTGATATCTGTTTTTAAGCTTTCTGGCTTAACCTATCACTGGCAATAATCGCACTGAACTCATCAAATAACCGATCGGCTTCTTCTGCTGAGCAGTCCTCTCCGTAGCGCTTGCGCAATCCATAATCACTTAAGGTGACATGCACATCGGCTTCTACATCGTGGCGGCTGAGGCAGGCTTTGGCGCAGTGTAAGTGGCAGCCATCAATCACGATGATGGGGCGTGGGCTTTGTGCTTTTTTAACCAGAGCTTTGACATCGCCGCCGACGCCGGCAATACAGGACATTTCGGCAAGTCCTGCGCGATCGAGGCGCACGGCGAGTGTGTTCGCCAGTTGCGCGACGTTTGAGCAACCTGAACAAGAATAGATTATCGGTGTTTGCGCGCGGGACATGCTAAACCTCCGCTTCCCAATGCATAGGATGTGAGTTTTGCATGGCACAAAAAAATGCGCCTTGATAGCAATCAAGACGCACAAGTATCAGTACCTTGAGGATACTGTTATCAAGATGTAGCGCTAGAGGGTTAAACGACGCGCTGCACATTACAAAAAAGACACGTACCCGGGAAGGTTTATGGTCGTTGCAATGCAAGCGCGCCATTTGCAGTATTCAAGAAGCTCCACTTTTATGACTTGACCCAAGTCAATGGATGCTGTGACGAAAAGCCACAGGGTCACAGCATTAACTTGCAATGATAACGTCGCCCGGATGCTGGCGCTGGGCAAACGCATGACGGATTTTAGCTTGTAAGGCGGATTTAGCTTGCATTTCACCATGAATCAAGCGCACGTGCTTTGGCCATTTGCGCATCCCTGTAATAAAGCGCAGCAAGCTGGCTTGGTCGGCGTGCGCGGAGTAACCGCCGAGCGTGCTAATTTTTGCGCGGATATCAATACGCTTGTGGTTGATATCGACATAACCGCCGCGTGGGCCATATTTTTGAATCAAGTGGCCCAGTGTGCCTTGCGCTTGATAGCCGACAAACAACACATTGTGGCGCGGTTCATCGAGCATGGCTTCGAGATAGTTGACGATGCGGCCACCGCTGCACATGCCGCCGCCGGCAATCACAATGGCTGGACGTTTACTGTCGGCTAAGTGCTGCACCATGCGTTGATGGTCGCGGTGATCGTCAACGGTAATCAATTGTTTAAAAGCCAGAGGATTGCGGCCTTTATTGACCCGCTGCTGCGCTTCTTTGTCCCAGAAGCTTTGTAGTTCGCTATAGACCTGAGTAAAGCGACTGGCTAAGGGTGAGTCTAAAATAATCGGAATGTCCTGCCAGGTGCTGCTGTGGGCGTGTGTTGACTGCTCATTTAACATTTGTGCGTTGCTGGTCAGGCAGGTTTGGCATTGATTGCGCTGGATAATGTCTTCCAGTTCATAGAGCAGCTCTTGAGTGCGGCCAATACTGAAGGCTGGAATCAACACTGTGCCTTGATCACGTAAGGCATGTTCAATGACGCTCTGTAAGCGCTGACGACGATCGCGACGACTGGGATGCTGGCGATCACCATAGGTGCTTTCTAAAATCACTAGATCGGCGCGATAGGCAGGTTTTGGCGCGGATAAAATCGGTGCATAGGGTGCGCCAAGATCGCCAGAAAAAATAACCCGCTGTTTGTTGTCTGAGGTGGGCTCTTGCACATCGAGTTCGACATAGGCTGAGCCTAAAATATGCCCAGCGCGTTGTAGGCGAATACTCACCTGTGGTGTTTTTAGCATCGGCAGCCAGCGGTTATAGGGTAGGGCAATAATACGACTGGCAATGAGCTTGATGTATTGCTCAACCAGATGCTGATCGCGACTAACGCCAAGTTTAAAGGCGTCTTCAAGGACAATCGGCAGCAGTTTGGCTGAGGGTTCGCTGCAGATGATCGGTCCAGTAAAGCCGGCCGCGAGTAGATAGGGAATGCGTCCGACATGATCAATGTGTACATGAGTGACAATCAGCGCTTTAACCGTAGAAATATCAAACTCAATGCTTAATTGATCGCTACTGGCTTGGCCTTCTGCCGAGGTCTCCGCACCTTGAAACAGACCGCAATCAATCAGCAAGCTGTTTTGATCATCAATAATCAATTGATGGCATGAACCCGTCACACCGTTCTTAGCGCCGTGATGCAATATTTCTGGAAGTGTATGCATAGCATGCTGTTCTCTTAATCAAGACACATTGAGTAAAGACCAGATCAGCAAAAAAGCAAATGTGAAGTTGGGCTGTGTTTGGTTGGTGTGCTTGGGTTGGAGTTGTGGTTGGGGTTATTCGGAAAAGTCTTAGTCGCAGGCGTGGCCTGCTTTGGCTGATAGGCTTGCATCGCGGGCATGGCTTGCTCATACAGGGCGTGGCTTGCTCGTACAGGAGTGGCTTGCTCGTACAGGAGTGGCTTGCTCGCGCAGGAGTGGTTTGCTGGAACAAGGTGTTTCTGTATGAGCGGGTCATACCCGCGATTTTCTCTAGCTAAAAGCACGTGTGAAGCTTGGGTGCGTCTGGGTTTGCATCGCGGGCATGGCCCGATCATACAGGGCATGACCTTCTCATACAGGGCGTGGCCCGCGAATACAGGGTTAATCCAGGTCGAAGTCGTACTCGGCCAATTGCTTACGCAAGCGGCGTTCTTCGAGCATATTATCAATCACACGGCGTTTGGTGAGATTGGTTTTTGCCGCTTCAGCTGGTGCATCGTCTTCAACTTCTTCGCTGTCTTCAGCAACGAAATCGTCATCTAATTCTAAATCTTCACTACTCATGATCAGAACCTCGCATACGGGTGTTTCCGTTGGCGCACCTTATAGCGATAAAAATCAATTTGGTAAAAATAATTTTATAAATTGATTTCATCTTTCTGATTGCAAAAACTAATCGTCCGAGTTTTTATCTTTAAATTCGCACAAATCTTCAATCCGACAACTGCCGCAACGTGGCTTACGCGCTTGGCAAACATAACGGCCATGCAGGATCAGCCAGTGGTGCGCATCGAGCAAAAACTCTTTAGGTACGTTCTTAAGTAGTTTCTTTTCAACCTCTAGAACGTTTTTCCCCGACGCGATCTTGGTGCGATTACTGACGCGAAAAATATGCGTGTCGACCGCCATGGCGATATGGCCAAAAGCTGTGTTAAGTACGACGTTGGCAGTTTTGCGTCCCACACCGGGCAGTGCTTCGAGTTCTGCGCGGGTTTCTGGCACTTGGCTGTTGTGCCGTTCAATCAGGAGGCGGCAAGTTTCAATGACGTTTTTGGCTTTGGTGGGATACAAGCCGATGGTTTTAACATACTCACACAACCCCTCGTAGCCCAACGCATAAATCTCTTCAGGGCTGTTGGCTACGGGAAACAGGCGATCTGTGGCTTTGTTGACACCCACATCGGTTGCTTGCGCGGACAAAATCACCGCGATCAAGAGTTCAAAAGGGGATGAGTAGTTCAGTTCGGTTTCAGGCTTAGGATTATCTTCGCGAAATCGGCGGAAAATTTCATAACGTTTGGCGGCATTCATAGTGTCGGCTCAATCAGCATAAAATCATGGGTAATAATCAACGTATTGCTGTGGATGATACAGGGTTTGCCTGGAGGGTTTGCTATGGACTCTCATTTCAATGCAATGGCACGTCTGTAATACCCATGTCGGCCTGAAGGCCGACCTACAATTTTGCGGTGAAGATCGGGTCTGTGGGTTGGGCTTTAGCCCGACGTGGGTAAATTGTCGGCCTGAATACGCGACCTACAGGATAGGTAGGTCGCGTATTCAGACCGACACAGCAGATTGTCGCGCGGTTTGCTTTATTCTGCAGTTTGCTGAATATGCACCGTGCGCTGTGGGAATGGGAAGCTGATACCTTCACGATCAAATGCGTCTTTCATTTGCTCTTGCACGGTAAAAAAAACGCCCCAATAGTCCGCGGTATTGGTCCACATACGCAGCGACAGATTCACTGAGTTATCGCCGAGCGATGTCAGATATACCACTGCTTCTGGATCTTTCAGGACACGTTCATCTGCTGCTGCTAATGCCAGCAAGATGCTGCGGGCGTGCTTAATGTCATCAGCGTAATCAATCCCTACGTTGATATCGACACGCCGAGTAGGCTTGCTTGAGTAGTTGGTGATGGTGCCGTTAGATAAGCTGCCGTTGGGTAGAATGATGGTTTTGTTGTCGGCCGTGCGCAGTATGGTATGGAAAATCATAATGCTTTCAACTGTACCGCCGATGCCTTGCGCTTCGATGTAGTCGCCGGCGCGAAATGGACGTAAAAATAAAATCAGTACGCCACCTGCAAAGTTACCCAGACTACCTTGCAGGGCTAAACCGACCGCCAAGCCTGCGGCACCAATCAAGGCAATGAATGAAGTGGTTTCGATGCCAATCATGCTCGCGACGCTGAGCAGCAATAAGACGCGTAATAATGCACTGAGCAATGAACTTAAAAAGCCATTGACCATAGGGTCTGCATGGCGTTTGTGCATGAATTGGCCAAGACCTGTGATAATGCGGTCAATCAACCACCAGCCAACGGCCAAT
Organism: Pseudomonas sp.; assembly: GCA_048266525.1. GTDB lineage: Bacteria > Pseudomonadota > Gammaproteobacteria > Pseudomonadales > Pseudomonadaceae > Denitrificimonas. The sequence goes on along the minus strand of JBLWZG010000001.1, from coordinate 111,052 downwards.
GTAATCAGAGCAAAAGCGATGTGTTTGCCGTGTTCAATGAGCAAGGGCAGCCAGTTGGCTTGGATTTCTTCTAACCAAAGCGTGATTGAATTGTCTTGCATGAATAACCTCTCGATCTATGAATGAGGTTTATCTTACACAGCAAAAGCTTTGGGTTAAACCACAGGCAGCGATAGGGTGCTGCATTGCCTGCGCTTGAAAGCCTTGTTGCTGTGCGCGCAAAGCGGCTTTGTGCTGTCCTGATGGCGCTGATTAATGTGAGTTGGCGAGTAAGATAGGCTGTCGCTTTTATTGGCTGTTAGCGCTTTTTGAGCAGCCAATCGCCCTCGATCGGGGTAAAGCTGGAGGCGGCGCGAATTAACGAGAATGCGGTTAGAGCAGGCACGCCATACACATCGACGGTGATTTTGTGCAGGTCACGCACGCGGCTGACCAATAGATCAAAATCACCATCGCCGGAGACCAGAACCAATCGATCAGCATGGGCTGCATATTGCATGGCGTCTAAAGTGATGCCAACATCCCAGTCGCCTTTGCTGCTGCCGTCCGCGCGTTGCACATAGGGTTTGAGCTTTACTTCAAAGCCGATGGCACGCAGGATGTTTTGAAACTGACGCTGTTTGTCATCACCGCGCTCAGTGGCGTAGGCAATTGCTTTAACCACTGTGCTGTCGGCGCTTATTTCGCGCCACAAACGGTTATAGTCAAAACTGGCGGCATACGCCTGACGGGTGGTGTAATAAATATTTTGCACATCAACCAAAATAACGGCACGATTCATCAAGACAGCTCACTTAAATAATTAAGCAGCATAGGTGTAATCGCTGCAGTACACATAACAGGACAGTAACGTGTTTGCTTTTGCATTAAAATAAATAAACAGATAAGTTAGCGACGCAACCGATTAAAACCCTATAAAATGTTCTCGTTATCAGTTTAAAATCGTTAAGTAGAGACGCGCGGGACTCTTTCTGATGAGCGACTCAGCCCTGATGAATAGGTGGCGGTAATATTTAAGGAGGCACTGATTAATTACGTCATTGCGAGGAGCGATGCGACGCGGCAATCACTAACGTGTTGATACATAAAGCCAATTGGATTGCTTCGCTACGCTCGCAATGACATTTTTTGATTTACTCAGCATCTCATTAACAAAATTTACTTAAGTGATGTGTTTTGCATACTGAGTCGTATTGTTCTACCGATGAGTCTTGCACGTCGTTATTGCGCTAACCGCTTTCAGACGGATTTTGTTGGAATACTCTGATCTATATAAAAACACATGCTTTATCACAAAGGTTTTAAAAGCGTATGACGTTGTTTCTAGCTTCTACTTCGCCAAGACGGCGCGAGTTGTTAGCACAAGCCGGTATTGATTTCACCGTACTGAATGTGGCGGTTGATGAGTCGCAACGCCCCAATGAATTGCCGACTGCTTATGTTGAGCGTTTGGCCAAAGAGAAAGCAGAGTCAGGTTTTGAGTCAGTCAGCGCGGATGCAAATGCCGTGGTGCTGGCTGCTGATACCATTGTAGTGCTCGAAGACAGTATTCTTGGCAAGCCGCAAGACAAGGCACAAGCGCATGAAATGCTGCGTTCGCTGTCAGGCCGCTCGCATGTGGTGATGACCGCGTTTGCGATTAAAACCCACAAGCAAATTCGCGTTCAGCGAGTCAATACTACAGTGTTCTTTCGCCCTCTGACCAGTAAAGAGATCGAGTGGTACTGGCACACCGGTGAACAACTGGATAAAGCCGGCGGTTATGGCATTCAGGGTAAGGGCGGTATTTTTGTCAGTTCGATTGCGGGCAGTTACAGCACCGTAGTGGGCTTGCCTTTGGCTGAGGTGGTTGTGGCCCTGCGTGGTTTAGGTATTCAAGCGGATGTCTTGAGTATTGAATGAGCACGCATGTGCTCAGGTGTGCGGCACGATGATGGCTTTAGTGGGCTAAAAGTTCGCGCATTTTCAGCAGTACTGCATTCAAACCATTGCTGCGAGAAGGCGATAGTTGCCGACTGAGACCCAACTGATTAAACCAGTCCTGCACATCCACCTGAGCAATCTGTTCCGCGCTGAGTCCTTCAATGCGTAGCAAAAGTAACGCCAGTAGGCCACGTAACAAGCGCGCTTCGCTGGCCACCTGAAAGCGTGGCGACTCAGATTGCTGCTGCAGAAACAGCCAAACTCGCGTCTCACAGCCTTGTACCAAGTGTTCTTGAGTGCGCAGCGCTTCAGGTAGCTCATCTAATTGTGCGCCCCATTGCAACAATACACGTGCGCGCTGCTCCCATGTTTTGCAGGCTTGAAATTCGCTGATGGCGTGTTGCGCGGTAGGGGTTAAATCATTCATTGTAAAACCTCTAACGCCTGATCCAGCGCGTTAAAAAAGCGCTCTAGATCGTCGCCATCGTTGTACATAGCCAGCGATACGCGCAGCGCACCGGCCAAACCTAAGCTGTGCAGCAATGGCATGGCGCAATGATGACCGGCACGCACTGCAACGCCTTGCTCACCGAGCAGTAGGGCCAAATCAGCATGATGGATGTGTGGCGCATTAAAGCTGATCAGCGCGCAGTCTGGTGTGCCAATAATCTGCATGCCGCGTTGCTGTAAGCCTGCTAATGCGGCGGCATGCAGGGCGGCCTCATGCGCAGTAATGGCGTGACTGTCTAAGCCTTGCAGCCACTCTAAGGTCGCGGCAAACGCGACGATGTTGGCGATGCTCGGGGTGCCGGGCTCAAAACCCAGAGGTGCGGGTAGAAACTCAGCCTGTTGGTAATCACATTGACGCACCATTTCGCCACCAAACTGCCAATGGCGTAAGGCCGATACGGCGCGTTCTCGGGCAAACAGAAGGCCTACCCCGTCAGGACCATAGAGTTTATGCGCCGAACACACGTAAAAATCACAATCCAGTTGTTGCAGGTTAGGGCGCTCATGTACCGCCGCTTGCGCGCCATCTATCACCGTCCACGCACCGACTTTGCGTGCAGCACTGAGCAGTGGCGATAAGGATTGTTTACGCCCTATTACATTGGACAGTGCACTGACCGCGACAAGCCGAGTGCGCGCGGATAATTGGCTCAAGGCCTGCTCAATATCCAGATGGCCATCAGCATCCATCGGCAGTACCTTTAGACTTAAACCGCGCGCCAAGGCTAGCTGCTGCCACGGCAGGAGGTTGGCGTGATGCTCGTATGCGCTGATTAAGATTTCATCACCAGCTTGAAAATGATGGGCTAAAGCTTGGCTCAGTAAGTTGATGCCTTCCGTGCTGCCTTTGGTGAATATCAAGGTATCCTGCGCAGCGGCTTGCAGCCATTGGCCAATACTGCTGCGGGCGTTCTCAAAAGCGCGGGTGGCGCGCTCGCCAGGCTGATGTTGGGCGCGATGCACATTGGCCACGCCGTGCTGGTAATAGTTGTACAAACTGTCAATCATCACCTGTGGCTTTTGCGTGGTGGCCGCGCTATCCAGCCAAACCTGCTGTTGCTCAGCCAGAGCAAGAATACCAGGAAAAAAATGACGCCAAGGGGAGGGCAGAAACATTGCAGGAATATCCACTACAGAAAAACAACAGTGTTAATAAATCGCACAGGCAGTCACTGAGGACGGGCAACAATCTTGCTGCTGCCCGCTGGCTCATTTTTTACTTAGGCTGTGCGACAGTGCATTCCACCGCACCTGTTTCTGGGTTGCGGTAGAAGGATAGATCATCTTGCAGCGCCAGTTCGCTGGCCAGCACGGTTTTTACCACCTGTTTAGCTGCGTTCAATACCGTTACTTGGGTGTCGTGGCTCAGCCATAAGCCGGTTTCTACGGTATTGCGATGCCCCAAGGAAATCCCCACTCCCGCATGGCTGTTAATCACGCAGTGATTGCCTAAACTGAGCAGCGGATGGTTGGCTGAATTGGCCATTGAGCAGCCACCTTGCAGGGTTGAGTCCGCACCAATCAACACCCCAGAGGCAATACAACCATCAATGGTGCTGGCGCCTTGTGTACCGGCATTAAAGTTGATCGAGCCTTCGTGCAACACCACTGTCCCTTCACCGACATAGGCACCTAAACGCACACGCGCCGCATCGGCAATATGGATGCCTTCAGGCACCACGTAGTCGGTGAGTTTGGGCAGTTTGTCCACGGAAAACACTTCGAGCATACGCCCTTTAATCCGTTCTTCTAACTGCAGTTGCGCGACTTCTTGGATATCGATCGCGCCACGATTGGTCCAAGCCACATTGGGCAGGACTTTGAATAAATCGGTCAGATTGATTTCGTGCGGCTTACATAAACGGTGTGAAATCAGCTGCAATTTCAAGTAAGCCTCAGGCACCGAAACCGGCTGCACATCGTGCTCAAGAATACAGGCGACGGTCGGTTTGTGGCTTTCCGCTAAACGAACCAGTAGGGCGCTTTGTTCGGGGGCAATCTGCTTCAAGGCGCTGGCTAATTCAGAGGCCACAGCACAGTTGAAATCAATGATTTGGTTACCACCCTTGTAGCCTAAAATAGTTTTGATGCGATTGATCAGTGTTGTGCTGGGTTGCAATAACGGTTTAGGAAAAAACACTTCTAACCATTGCTCGGCGCGGTTACGGGTACCGACACCAAAAGCGATGCTAAACAAAGAGTGAGACATGAGAATTCCTTATGCGAGAGTGTGGCTTAACGCTGCCCAAAGTATGCGCCTAATCAGTCAAGGCGCTTTGATACAGCTCAGGCTTAAAGCCTACTAACGTGCGTTTGCCCAAATCCAGCACCGGCCGCTTGATCATGGAGGGTTGTGCCAGCATCAGGGCAATGGCTTTGGCTTGATCCAGATCGGCTTTACTGGCGTCATCGAGTTTACGAAAAGTGGTACCGGCTCGATTAAGAATTGTCTCCCAGCCATGTTCACTGCACCATTGCTCTAAATGTGCTTGATCAATGCCGGCACTTTTGTAGTCATGCAAGCTGTAGGCTTTGTTGTGCTGATCCAGCCAAGTACGGGCTTTCTTCATGGTATCGCAGGCTTTAATGCCATACAGGGTTAAGTCGTTCACACAGACCTCCGTAAGCGCGCTTAATGAATCGCTAAGCTGACGCGATAAACAATTGAACCAAACATACACACCATGCCAAACATCAAGAGCGCAATGCCCCATGAGCGTGCACGCCAGTTGTAGCCAAAAGCTAAACAAAACAGGCCAATGGTGATCAGTGTGGTCATGACGTTAAGTGGATTGTCCATGTCATTCCTTATTAATAAGCATTGGATAAATGGGTGACTGTACCATTGGCGCCTGTCGACAATTGCGCAATCATGCTTTCCTGTAAGGCGTGGCACAGTTCAGGGTCTGATAAAGGCAGGCCGTTGACGTCAGTGATAAAGAACACGTCTTCGATGCGCTCGCCTAATGTAATGATTTTTGCATTGACCACGGCAAGGTTAAACTCAAGGAAAATCCCGCCAATGCGCGCCAGTAACCCTGGGCGATCTGGAGCAACCACTTCAACCACGGTATAAGGGCGCTGCGCATCATTATGAATAGTGATTTGTGGGGTAAAAGAGAAATGCTTGAGCTGACGCGGTACGCGGCGCTGGATAATTGCTGGGTAGTCAGCCGGATTGCGCAGGGCGGCAGTTAAGCCCGCACGGATTTCTTGAATGCGCTGATGGTCATCGCCAATCCGGTCGCCAGCGGCATCCAGAACAATATAAGTCTCGATGCTGAAATGGCCTTTGGAGGTCATGATCCGCGCATCTAAAGTGCTGAGGTCAAGTTGGTCAAGGGTTGCCACGGTGACTGCAAAAAAATCGTGTCGGTGTGCACCGTAGACAAAGATTTGCGTGCCGCCATCGTACTCACGCTGCGTGGTTTCGCGCACCAGCACTAAAGGCTCAAGGCTGTCGCCGTGCTGTAAGATCGCCTCGCTGTGCCAGGCCACATCACCAGCGGTGTGACGTAAGAAATAATCATCACCCAGTTGCGCCCACAGCAGCTCGACAGCCTCGACATCCGCTCCTTCTTCAGTCAGCAAGCTCAGTGCTGTGGCTTGACGCGTGGCGATCTGCTCATCGCGCTCCAATGGGTTTTCTAAGCCGCGGCGTAACGCGCGGCGCGTCTCACTGTACAGTTGACGCAGCAGTTGTGCGCGCCATGAGTTCCAGAGTGTTGGGTTGGTGGCGTTGATGTCCGCCACGGTCAGCACATACAAATAGTCCAAGCGGGTTTGGTCGCCGACTAACAGGGCAAAGTTGTAAATTTCTTCAGGATCAGCAATGTCTTTACGCTGCGCCGTTACTGACATAACTAAGTGGTTGCGCACCAGCCAAGTGATTAAGCGGGTGTCCCAAGAGGGCAGTTTATGCAACTTACCAAAGGCTTCGGCGATGTCTGCACCCAGTAATGAGTGATTACCACCGCGACCTTTGCCAATGTCGTGAAACAAACCGGCCAAATAAATCAATTCAGGTTTGGGCAGGCGGCTGATCACGGCGCTGGCCAATGAGTATTTCTCAGCAAAGTCAGGGTGGCGTAATTTACGTAAATGTTTAATTAAATTAAGCGTGTGCGCATCGACCGTATAGATATGAAATAAGTCATGCTGCATCTGCCCAACGATATGACCGAACTCCGGCAGGTAACGGCCTAAAATGCCGTAGCGGTTCATCCGCCGCAGGTTCATGTGCACGCCTTCTTGGCAGCGAAACAACTCTAAAAACAAGTTGATGTTACGTTCGTCATGGCGAAACGCGTCATCAATCAGATGGCGATGATCACGCAACAGACGAATCGTTTGCGAGCGCACGCCTTTAATTTCAGGGTGTTGGGCCAGCAGGACAAACACTTCCAAAATGGCTGAAGGCGTATCGCTAAAGACATACGGATTACAGGCTTCGAGATAGCCGCCGCGGATACGGAAACGCTGATTAATCGGAGTGGGTAAGTCAGTGGTGTCGCTGCGTAGAATGGTTTCTTCAAAATATTGATTAATTAAATCAGACAGCTGCGAAATACCCATCACCACCCGATAGTACTTCTGCATAAAGTGCTCAATCGCCTGCTTGTTGTCATCATCTTGGTAGCCAAACAGGTCGGCGATTTTACGTTGATAATCCAACAGCAAACGGTCTTCATTTCGCCCTGCGAGCATGTGTAAAGCGTAGCGCACTTGCCATAAGAAGGCCCGCGCTTGGGCGAGCAGACGGTATTCACCTTCTGTTAAAAAACCTGGTGCTTCTAGGCTACTTAAGGTGCGCATGCCAAAACGACGGCGCGCAATCCACATGATGGTTTGCACGTCACGCAGGCCGCCGGGTGAGCCTTTGACATTAGGCTCAAGGTTGTATTCGGTATCGTTGTATTTGTTGTGACGTTCGCGCTGCTCGCGGATTTTACCGATAAAAAACTGATCGCTTGGCCACATGTATTGCGGGCCAATCTGCTGGCGCATGGCATCCAGCAGCTGCTGATCACCGAGCACTAAACGGCTTTCCAGCAAGTTGGTCATGATGGTTAAATCATTGCGCGCTTCTTCTGCACATTGCTCTACGGTGCGCACGCTGTGGCCAACTTCGAGGCCGATATCCCACATGAAGGTTAAAAAGCAAGAAATCTGTTCATGCAGGTGTTGATGATTTTCGTGCTCTAACAGAATCAGTAAATCAATGTCTGAGTGAGGGTGCAACTCAGCACGACCATAGCCACCAACGGCAACTAAAGCGACGGTGCACTCACCCCCAGGGCAAGGTTGCAGTGACCAAGCATGGCTGAGTAATTGGTCAATAAACCACGCGCGCGCATGCACCACATCATGGATGTCCTGTTGATCTAAAAAACGTTGATCAAGCACCATCCGAGCATGCTCGATGGCATTGCGAAACACAGAAAGATGCTGCGTTTGTTCGGCCAGTTTGTGCTGAAACTCTTCTGGATTAAACAGTTCAAGATCCATTGGCAACATGTTCAGCACCTCGCAGCGTAGCGATTGATTGACATCGTGTAGAGCCTTGCGCTGGGTCAGCGCGGGCTGTATTGCAATAGGTTTTAGCAGTGTTAATTGTCTAAGGCGCTTGGCTTGCAAACACCTTAGGGGGATTACAAGTTAAGAGGATTTGGCTGGAAACGTTTCATCGTTACGCAAGGTGAAAATTTCATAACCATCCGCTGTTACTACTAAAGTGTGTTCCCACTGCGCGGTTAACTTGCGGTCTTTAGTGATCGCAGTCCAGCCGTCGCCGAGCAAGCGGGTTTCTTTTTTGCCCATGTTGATCATTGGCTCAATGGTAAAGGTCATGCCTTCTTTAAGCTCAAGGCCGGTGCCGGCTTTGCCGTAGTGCAAAATCTGTGGTTCTTCATGGAACACCGTGCCAATGCCGTGGCCGCAGTATTCGCGCACCACTGAATAGCCGTTACTTTCCGCATGCTTTTGAATCACTTCACCGATATCACCCAGACGTGTACCTGGACGCACGATTTCGATGCCTTTGTACAGGCATTCTTGCGTCACTTGGCACAGGCGGTTGGCCCATTCGGGGGTGTTGCCGACTAAAAACATTTTGCTGGTATCGCCAAAGTAACCGTCTTTAATCACAGTGATATCAATATTGATGATATCGCCATCTTTTAAGGGCTTGTCATTGGGAATGCCGTGACAGACTACATGGTTAATCGAGGTGCAAATCGATTTCGGGAAGCCGTTGTAATTAAGCGGCGCTGGGATGGCTTTCTGCACATTAACAATGTGGTCGTGGCAGATGCTGTTGAGCGCGTCGGTGGTCACGCCAACTTTAACGTGCTCCTCAATCATCTCCAGCACTTCGGCAGCCAAGCGGCCTGCGATGCGCATTTTAGCGATGTCCTCAGGAGTCTTAATAGAAACGGTCATGCAATCCTCTAAGCGTCGATCACGCAGAAGTAAAGAATAGAAGCGGCAATTCTAGCAGAAATCCAGCATTCTGTGCGCCGCACTGTGCGTGGCTTTAGCTTATTCAGTGTGATTACGTATCAAACTACGCACAGCAAATCTGTTTGGATGGCAGTGTTGAGCCAAGTCTAGTGGTAAGGGTAAGGGCTCTGCGCAGATCCATGCGGCCAGCAGTTCAGCCGCCAATGGCGCACTGACTAAGCCGCGTGAACCATGTGCAGTGTTGACATATAAACCGTGCTGCCATGGGCAAGGTTGCGTCAGCGACAAACGTGCATCTTTTCTGAGATCAGCGTAGCTCTGGGTAAACGCGTCATGCTGTGCGACAGGGCCGACTAAGGGTAAATAATCGATACTGGTGCAGCGAAAAGCAGCATGCCCTTGCAGCTTCGTCAGGTCGATGGCATCGGTTGCGCAGTGCAATTCAAAGGATGGCGCGAGCTCATGCAGCAAGGCCAGATTGCTGCGGTGTTCGGCCAGTGTTGCGTCTTGGCTGTCTTCGGCAAAATTAAAGCTGGCACCAATGGTGTGAGTCTGCTGCCGTGCTGGAGAAATGTAGCCATTGGCGCAGACCACGCATCGGATCGATTGGCTGGCCGCTGTGGCTGGTATCTGCGTGGTTTGTCCGCGGACGCGACTGAGCGGCAGATGCTGGGTTTGGCTAAATTGCGCAACATTGGCAGCGTTGCACAGCACAAGCACGGGCGCTGTAGCGATCTGCGTGTTCTCTGCATGCACCTGCCATTGCTCGTTCTCTCGAGTAAGAGTGATGGCGTGCTGGCTGTTTTTTATGGTGATCAAAGGGTGTTGGCTGAGCACCTGACACAATGCCGGCGGATTGACCCAGCCGGTTTCAGGGTAAAACGCACCGCCGTTCTCAAGTGGGACGCCCGCCAGCTGGCTGGCTTGCTGCGCATCAACTGGGCGCAGTAAGGATTCTGGGAAGTATGCAGTGAGGGCGTCGAGGCGTTTTTGCTCTTTGTTGTTAAAGCCCAGCTGTAAAATGCCGCAGATGTCCCAGTCGTTTTTATCCAACGTGGCGGTTGAATGATTGCCCGTCTGTTGCGCGCTGCGTGCTTCTAATAAACGCCGCGTATAACCAAAGCCTGCAAGAATAAAGCGTGATAAAGCGGTTTCGTGGGCAGACAGTTTTAAATACAAAATACCTTGGGCGTTGCCTGACGCTTCTTGCGCGATTTTCTCGTGTTGTTCGATTAAGGTGACGCGCCAACCACGCGCGGCAAGGCTGGCGGCACTGGCGCAACCGGCGATGCCTGCGCCAATAATAATGGCATGCCGTTGCTCGGTAGCTAAGCTATGCGGCTGCGGTCGAGCAAACCAGGGTGTGCTCGTGGCATTGCCATGGGGCGGCTGATCGACTGGCAGAAAGTGACCGGCGAGCATCTCGCGCTTGTGCGCAAAACCTGGGGTACGCGCCACGGCAAAACCCGCAGCGATTAAACCGCGACGGACAAACCCCGCGCTGGTAAAGGTCGAGATCGTGGTGCTTGCGCTGGAGAGGCGCGCCAATTCGGCAAAGATCTGCTCATTCCACATCTCAGGGTTTTTTGCAGGAGCAAAACCATCGAGAAACCATGCGTCAATTACGCCATCCAGTTGCTTGAGCATCGCCAGTGCATCGCCAATCAATAGCGTCAGGCTGATACGGCCATTGGCCAACTGTAAATGCTGAAAGCCTGAATGAATGGCGAGGTACTGTTGCACGAGTTGTTCGCGCAGTGCGCTGAGTTCTGGCCATAGCGCCAGCGCTTGGTTTAAGTCAGTGCGGGTTAAAGGGTATTTCTCGATACTGATAAAGCGCAAACGCGCACCGGCTGGCGCATGCGCTATAAAGCAATGCCAGGCACAGAGGAAGTTTAAGCCAGTGCCAAAGCCTGTCTCGCCAATAACCAAGGTCTCGCCATCTTTTAATGCAGCAAAACGCTCGGCGAGCTGATTGTGTCGCAAAAAAACATGCTGCGATTCGGCAAGGCCAGAGGCTCTCGAAAAATACACATCAGCGAACTGCCTGGAGCGCGGTTGGCCGTGTTCGTCCCAGCTTAAATGGGCGTGCTCAGTGTCTGCCATTGTTTTGCCTTTCCATACGTCGAGTCGATAAACATAGAGTGCTGCTGGCGCAAAAGAGTGGCGGCATGCTTTTTGCAGAACTCGTCCTATACCTGTCGTTATGACTGATTTTTGACGTTTTGACTTGAGTACCTGCCATGACTGCTTCGTTACCCACACCGCAGAGCTTAAAAAATACTATCGCTGAGCATGCACCGCTGGTTGGCGAGCTGCAAACACAGCTTGAGCAGTTTACCCGCTTAAGCGAACAGTTTGCAGGCTCTTTGCAATCGATGCAGACACGTTACGCCCAGGTGCAAGATGAATTGGCTCAGGTTAGCGCGCAGCGTTTGCAGGAATTAGCAGAAAAAGAGCGTTTAGCCCAGCGTTTACAGCAGATTCTCGATGTGTTGCCCGGTGCGGTGGTGATTGTTGATGGTCAGGGCGTGATTAAAGAAGCCAACCCAGCGGCGACTGTGTTGCTCGGTGTGCCGTTAGTCGATGCCCTGTGGCGTGAAGTGATTGTGCAATGCTTTGTCTACCGCGCCGATGATGGTCACGAAGTGTCGCTGCACAATGGCCGGCGCGTTTCTATTGCTTTGCAAGCGCTGCCCGATGAACCCGGTCAGCTGATTATGCTCACCGATATGACCGATACCCGCCGTTTGCAGGCCGAGCTGGCCCAGCATGAGCGTTTGTCAGCATTGGGTAAAATGACCGCAGCTTTGGCCCATCAGATACGCACGCCATTATCCGCAGCCATGCTGTATGCCAGTCACCTGACTGAAAACAGCTTGAACCCTGAGTTACAGCAGCGTTTTGCCGGTCGCTTACAAGATCGCTTGCATGAGCTGGAGCGGCAAGTGCGCGACATGCTGTTGTTTGCCCGCGGTCCTTTACCGCGTGAACAGCGCCGCAGTGTTGCGCAGCTCTGGCAAGCCTTGCAGGAGGCCGCTGAACCGCATCTGCGCAAGCATAATGTGCGTTGGCAGTGTGATGTGCCCAATGCGCAGCGCGTGGGTTTACTCTGCAATCAGGATGTATTGTTGGGCGCCTTGTTAAATTTGTTACATAACAGTGCGCAAGCCGCCGCGCAGCCTGTAGCGATTAAAGTGCATGCCTATCTGCGTGACCAGCGCTTGCGTTTGGTGGTGACCGACAGGGGTGACGGTATGAATGCTGAGTTATTAGAACAGGTGCAGGAATCATTTTTCACCCGTAAAAGTAATGGCACAGGCTTGGGTTTGATGGTGGTGCGCGCGGTGGCCGAGGCGCATCAAGGGCGTTTTGTGTTGCGCTCCAAATTAGGCCGTGGCACCTCAGCTGTGGTTGAGTTGCCATTGTTGGCTGGCTTTTCTGCAACGGCTCAAACTGAGCCTGATGCTGCATCGGGCAAAGCTGGAGAATACTTATGACAGTTCGCATTTTATTGGTTGAGGATGATCGCGCCTTGCGTGAGGCGTTAGAAGATACCTTGGCCTTGAGTGGCTACAGCTGTGTCGCGGTGGCAGATGCCGAGCAAGCCTTGTGTGCGCTCAATCAACAGGTGTTTAGCCTGATGCTCAGCGACATCAATATGCCAGGCATGGATGGCCAAGACTTGTTGCGTGCAGTCAATGCACGGGTGCCAGGCATGCCCGTGGTGCTAATGACGGCTTTCGGTGATGTGCAAGGCGCAGTGCAAGCCATGCGTGAAGGCGCAGTGGATTATTTGCTCAAGCCCTTTACTGCTAAAGCTTTGCAGCAGGTGCTGGAGCGTTATGCGGTAGGTTTGGTCGCTGCGGATGATCAGCCGATTGCTGAGGATGTTTCGAGTCAGCAGTTATTAGCCTTGGCGACGCGGGTGGCGCAAAGTGATTCGACGGTGTTACTGACCGGGGAATCGGGCACCGGTAAAGAAGTGCTGGCGCGTTACCTGCATCAGCAGTCGCCACGCAGGCAAAAGCCTTTTGTGGCGATTAACTGCGCGGCAATTCCAGAAAGCATGCTGGAAGCGACGTTATTTGGCCATGAAAAAGGGGCTTTTACCGGCGCCGTGACAGCGCGCGCCGGTAAGTTTGAGCAGGCTAATGGCGGTACTTTGCTGCTCGATGAAATCTCTGAAATTCCCCTCGCATTGCAAGCTAAGTTGCTACGGGTTTTACAAGAGCGTGAAGTCGAGCGCGTCGGTGGACGGCAGTTGATCCCTTTGGATGTGCGGGTGATTGCCACCAGTAACCGCGATTTGCCGCAAGCAGTGGCCGCTGGCGAGTTTCGTGAAGATTTATTTTATCGCGTTGCCGTGTTCCCGTTAGCCTGGCTGCCACTGCGTGAACGGGTGGCGGATATTGTGCCGCTGGCCAATCGTTTGTTGGCGGTTCATGCAGCTAAGCAAGGGCGTAAGGGCGTGCGTTTTTCTGAGTGCGCACAGCGTGCCTTGCTCGATTATGCCTGGCCGGGCAATGTGCGTGAACTGGATAATGTGGTGCAGCGTGCCTTGATTTTGCAGGCCGGTGAGTTGTTGTCGGCAGATGATTTAGGCGTGCATGGTTTTGCCTTACTCGGACGCTCCGCTGGTTCTGCGGCGGTTGCATCTGCGCCTGTGGAGCAAGCGCCAACGCTGGGTTCTACGCAGAAGTCGCTTGCGCCGAGCGCAGAGTCGTTGTTTGATGCTGGCTCGGATGATCAGCGCAGCGCGGCAGAGTCATCAGCTGCCGAGCTGGAACAGGATGTGCGCCGCCACGAGTTTCGCTTGATTGCCCAAGCCTTGCAGGCTGAGCAAGGTCGCCGTGAGCGTACTGCCCAGCGTTTAGGCATTAGCCCGCGTACACTGCGCTATAAATTGGCGCAGATGCGTGAATTACCTGAGTTTAGCGCGCTGCTTGAGGGCTAGTATCGGTTGTACACCTGCCGAGTTTTACTTTGCTTGGCAGCGCGGGCGGCTCGCCCGCAAGATTCTATTATCCGACACTCTAAATAAACCGTTCAGGAGCAAGCGCTGGTGCAAGTCAGGTTGGGGCGTAAAACACGTTGCTTGCGCTGGACTGGCTTGGTTCTGCTGCTCTGCTGCGTACTGCTATGGCTGGCAGATGCGCTCGATCCTTTACCCTTACCCAAGGACGATATGGCGCGAGTGGTGCTGGCGCAGGATGGCACGCCGCTGTGGCGTTTTGCCGATCATGATGGTGTCTGGCGTTATCCAATTGGCATTGATCAAGTCTCGCCGTATTACCTTGAGGCGTTGCTCGGCTATGAAGATCGCTGGTTTTATCAGCATCCTGGGATTAATCCGTTATCCATTGCCCGCGCTGCTTGGCAAAATCTCAGCGGTGGCCGCGTGGTCTCCGGTGGTAGCACTTTGTCGATGCAGGTTGCACGCTTGCTGGATCCGCATCCCCGTACCTTGCGTGGCAAACTGCGCCAAGTCTGGCGTACGGCGCAATTGGAGTGGCATTTATCCAAAGATGAGATCCTAACGCTGTACCTGAATCGTGCACCTTTTGGTGGCACCTTAGAGGGTGTGGCGGCGGCCAGTTGGGCGTACTTGGGTAAATCACCAAAAAATCTCAGTCGCGCAGAAGCGGCTTTGCTTGCCGTACTACCCCAAGCGCCGAGTCGTTTACGCCCGGATCGTCATCCTGAGCGAGCACAAGCTGCGCGCGATAAAATCCTCCAGCGTTTACAGCAGTTTGAGGTGTGGCCGCAGGCGGCGATTGCTGATGCATTGCAAGAGCGTGTGTGGTTAGCACCGCGTGATGAACCTTCTTTAGCACCTTTGCTGGCGCGGCGTTTAAATACAGCAAAAAGCTCTGCAGTGATTGAAACCACCTTGGATGCCAGCTTGCAGCGTCGTTTAGAAGAGCTGTTGCTGGGCTGGCGTGCGCGTTTACCTGAGCGCACTTCGGCTGCGATTATCGTGGTTGAGCACGAAAGCATGGCGGTGCAGGCCTATTTAGGCTCGTTGGATATTCATGATGAACAGCGGTTTGGTCATGTCGATATGATTCAAGCGGTGCGCTCGCCGGGCTCAACTCTCAAGCCTTTTTTATACGGGCTGGCGCTGGATGAGGGCTTAATTCATTCTGAATCTTTACTGCAAGATGTACCGCGGCATGCCGGTGATTACCGCCCGGGTAATTTCTCCCAAGGCTTTAGTGGTCCGGTGGCAGCCAGTCAGGCGTTATCACGTTCGCTGAATTTGCCGGTGGTGCAGTTACTGGAAGTGTACGGTCCAAAACGTTTTGCCGGCGAATTGCGTAACTCTGGTGTGCCGCTGTTGTTACCCAGAGGTGCGCAGCCGAATTTGGCGTTGATTCTCGGTGGTGTTGGCACGCGTTTAGAGGATGTGGTCAGCGGCTTTAGTGCCTTTGCACGGCAGGGTAAAGTGGCCCAGCTGCGTTTTCAGCCGCAACAAAGCTTACAAGAAAAACCATTGATGTCAGCAGGAGCCGCTTGGATTGTGCGGCGCATTTTATCTGGCCAGCGCCGTCCTGCTATTGATCCGCGCGCGCCGTTGGTTGAGCGTGCCCCCTTAGCTTGGAAAACCGGTACCAGTTATGGTTTTCGCGATGCCTGGGCGGTG
This sequence comes from Pseudomonas sp., assembly GCA_048266525.1. Taxonomy (GTDB): domain Bacteria; phylum Pseudomonadota; class Gammaproteobacteria; order Pseudomonadales; family Pseudomonadaceae; genus Denitrificimonas. The sequence continues at coordinate 95,511 of JBLWZG010000001.1, read as the reverse complement.
GGCGTGAGTTCACGCTATTTAATTGGTGTGTGGATTGGCCGTCCGGATGGCACGCCGGTGCCTGGGCAATTTGGTTTAGCCTCGGCGACGCCGTTATTGTTGCAAGTACATGATGTGCTGAATCATCGTGATCGGCAAAACGCTAAGCCTGTGCTGCCTGATCCGCAGCCCGCGAGTGTAGGTGTTGCCGCGATTTGTTGGCCGTTAGGTCAGGTATTACCGCGCAGTGATGATAATTGTCGGCGCTTGCGTTTCGCCTGGACACTCAATGGCACAGTTCCACCGACCTTAACCATGGGTGAGCCCTTTAGCAGTGAGTTGCAGCCGCTGATTTGGCTGAATAAACAAGGCTTGCGTGTGGGCAAAGACTGCCCTGATGCACAAGCGCAGCGCGTCGCATTGTGGCCGGCGGCGCTAGAACCCTGGTTACCTTTAGCTGAGCAGCGCCGTACACGTTTAGCCGCGATTGATCCCAGTTGTCCGCCAGCTGTGGCGATGCACAGTGAGCCGATTCAGATTGTTGGCGTCAGTCAGGGTGATCGTTTACAAAAAGCCGGCGCGCAGCAGGCTGAGCTGAGTCTGCGTTTTTCCAGCTTAGGTGGCAGCGCTAAACAGTGGTGGTATCTCAATGGCCGACCTTTGCTTAGCACACAGGGTGGCGAGGGTTTTGATCAGGTATTTCGCAACAGTGGTATCTATCAACTCAGCGTGCTCGATGAAGCGGGACAAACCGGCTCGGTGCAATTTTCGGTGGTCTACTGATGGTCTGCTGTCTGGTGCGACCCTGTGGTAAACTGCGCGCACTTCTTATGGCGCTGCGTCTCGATTACTAAATCGCGCTGCGCCTTGTCTTGTCTTTTAATAGCTGAATTTTGAAAACTATGTCCCTACCTGTACACCACCTTGAACTGCTCAGCCCCGCCCGCGATGCGATGATTGCCAAAGAGGCCATTTTGCACGGCGCGGACGCGGTGTATATCGGTGGGCCAAGTTTTGGCGCGCGGCATAATGCCAGTAATAGTTTGAGCGATATTGCTGAGTTAGTCGAGTTCGCTCATCTGTTCCATGCCAAGGTGTTTGTTACGATCAACACCATTTTGCACGATGATGAGCTGGAGCCTGCCCAGCAATTGATTTGCCAGTTGTATGAAGCCGGTGTCGATGCGGTGATTGTGCAAGATTTAGGGGTAATGGAGATGGACTTGCCGCCGATTGAGCTGCATGCCAGTACCCAGACTGATATTCGTACCCTCGAAAAAGCCAAGTTTCTTTCACAAGTGGGTTTTTCTCAACTGGTGTTGGCGCGCGAATTGAATCTGCAAGAAATCCACGAAATCAGCCAAAATGTTGATTCTGCCATTGAGTTCTTTATTCACGGCGCACTCTGTGTCGCGTTTTCTGGTCAGTGCAATATTTCTCATGCGCAAACCGGTCGCAGCGCCAATCGTGGTGACTGCTCACAAGCCTGCCGTTTGCCTTACACTTTAAAAGACGATGAAGGCCGCGTGGTCGCTTACGACAAGCACTTGCTGTCGATGAAAGACAATAACCAAAGCGCCAATTTGCGTGATTTGGTCGATGCTGGCGTGCGCTCCTTTAAGATTGAAGGGCGCTACAAAGACATGACCTATGTGAAAAATATCACCGCCTATTACCGTCAGCAGCTGGATGAGATTTTGTTAGAACGCCCAGAACTGGCGCGTTCATCCAGTGGTTTTACCGAGCACTTTTTCGCCCCTGATCCAGATAAAACCTTCCACCGTGGCAGCACTGATTACTTTGTCACGGATCGTAAAATTGATATCGGCGCTTTTGATTCGCCGAAGTTTATTGGCTTGCCAGTTGGCGAGATTCTGGGCATTGGCAAAAATGATATCAGCGTGCAAACCACTGAGCCGTTGGCCAATGGCGATGGTTTAAACGTTTTATACAAGCGTGAAGTGGTCGGTTTTCGTGCCAATACCGTGCAGCAAGTCTGCGAGTATGAGCAAGACGGTCAAATGATTCGTCAGTACCGCGTGGTGCCCAATGACATGCGCGCTGAACTCAAAGAGTTGCGTCCGCCGTATCAGCTTAATCGCAATATGGATCACAACTGGCAGCAAGCATTGCAAAAGAAATCCTCTGAACGTCGTGTATTAGTGGATTGGCAGTTGCAATTGGATGAACAGCAGCTGACGCTGACCGCGACCAGTGAAGAAGGCGTAAGCGTCACAGTGCAGCAAAAAGGGCCTTTTGCTGTTGCAGAGGATGCTAGGCAAGCGATTGCGCAAATCAAAGACACCCTGAGTAAGTTGGGTACGACGATTTATCATGCGCAGCGTATTGATGTGCAAGCCGAGCAAGCTTGGTTTGTGCCTAACTCGCAACTGAAAGCCTTGCGCCGCGATGCGATTGCCGCGCTCACAGCTGCGCGTGTTGCCGCACATCCTAAAGGATTTCGCAAGCCTGTCAGTGATCCGCCGCCGGTCTACCCAGAGTCGCATCTGACCTTTTTGGCCAACGTTTACAACGAAAAAGCCCGTGCGTTTTATCATCGTTTCGGCGTGCAACTGATCGATGCGGCCTATGAGGCCCACGAAGAGGCTGGTGATGTGCCGGTGATGATCACCAAACACTGCTTACGTTTCTCGTTTAACTTGTGTCCAAAGCAAGCCAAAGGCGTGACCGGGGTGCGCACTAAAGTCAGCGATATGCAGTTGATTCATGGTGATGAAGTGCTCACCCTGAAGTTTGATTGCAAACCCTGTGAAATGCATATCATCGGCAAAATGAAAGGCCATATTCTCAATATGCCGCAATTGGGTAGTGCGCAAGCGAACGCCAGCATTGTCGGCCATATCACCCCTGAAGATTTGCTAAAAACCATTAAGCGTTAAGTCTGTGGATTAACCCATTGCACTGTAGGAGCAGGCCATGCCTGCGATGGGACAGGCATCCACAAATAGAGCATCGGAAATTCTCTCCTGCCGTCGGGGGAGTACCGCGCAAAACAAGAACTCAGCGTTCAGCTGACGTTTTCGCCCAAGTAAAACTATTGTACCCTTAGCTGCCTAAACACTTGGGTGCAGCACAGTACTGCTGACTTAAAACGGAGTTAATGGCATCCCTATGTCCCACTTGCTACGCATCATCATGATCCATGGTCATCTCGACGGTATTGTTGAACTTGCTCTCGATGGCCACACTAATATCTGCGGAACCAACGCCTCAGGGAAAACCACACTCCAGCGCCTGATCCCAGTGTTTTATGGCGAGCGGCCCAATAACGTGGTGCCGAAAACTCGTAAGAAGTTCGACCAATACTACCTGCCACACAGCAACGCCTATTTGATTTACGAATACCGTCGTGAAACCGGTACTGTGTGTCATGTTGCTATAACGCGCAAAAAAGATGATGGCGTCAGCTACCGTTTTATCAATGCCGCTTACAGTCCAGAATTGTATCTAAGCAGCGATGCGCAAGACAAACTGCAAGCCTACAGCTATCAAGAGTTCAGTGCAGGTTTACGCCAGCGCGGTATTGATAGCTCGCATCGTATCGACACCATTAGCGAATATCGCAGCATCATTCAAAATGATTTCAGCTTACTCACTGGCAGCTTGCCACGAGCAGAGTCAACGCGTCTAAGACAAACCGCCTTGCGTTATAGCCTTGCCGAAAGCCCACATCGCTTGCGTCATATCGAAAAACTGGTGTCAGCAGTGCATGCCAAAGAAGGCAAAATGGACACGCTGAAAACCATGCTCGCAGCGATTTTTGAAGATGAAGGTGTGGCGCTGCCGACCACTCGCATCAAGGGTGCGCAGGTGCGCGAATGGGTGCAGCAAGTACGTCAATCGCGCCGTCTCAGTGGCTTGAAAAATGACATCGTTGGCTTAAGTAAACAGGTTGATATCCTCAATGCCACCGAGCAAACCCTGTGGCAGTTGCAACCCTTGTTGTTAAAAGATGCCAACGAACTTGAGCGTCAATGTGCTGATCAAGATGCCGAGATTAAAAAATCCAAGCGTGATCTGGCTTTGCAAGAAGAGCAGTACGAGAATCAGCGCCACACATTAAACAGTCAGCACAGTCAAGTCAGCAGTGATCTTGCTCAGGTTGAAGTCGACCTAAATGACATTGAATTGCGCCATGAAAAGTTTATTCAAGCTGACATGCAAGGCCTTGAGCAATCTGTCAATCAGCTGCCAGAATGGCGCGCTAAACGTGATGAGTTGGCGACCCATTTGCAACTCTTACGTGAGGCTGAAGGCGGCTCAAGGCAGCGCTTTGAATCGCGTAAGCTGGAACTTTCTGAGCAGCTCAATGAGTTTGTGGAAAAAGTCAGCCATCAGCAGCAAAAGATTCGTCATGACGAACAAGAGCTACGGGCACAGCAGGCCCAACAGCAACGTTTGCTAGAGCAAGAGCACCAGCAGCAACGCCAGTTATTACACGATGAGTTTCAAAATAAGCACACAGCCATTATTGAGCAGCAAGCGGATGTCAAAGCACGCTTAGCCGTTGGCTTGCTGACTGCTGAAGAACAGCAGGATCTAGACGCAGAACAAGCACGCGTGGACGATGTACAGCTGCAACTGTCCAACCAAAGCGATGCTGTTGAACGTTTACGCGAAGAGTATGAGCGCTGCAAAGCTCAGCAAGATCAACATCTCGAAGAGATTAAAGTCCAGCGTAAAACCCTGCGCAATGCCGAACAGCGTTATCAACAACTCAAGCTGCAGCAAGCGCCGACGCCAGGCAGTTTGCGCCATTTTTTACAGCAGCAATTGCCGGGCTGGCAGCACAGCGTGGGTAAAGTCATTCGTGAAGATTTACTTGAACGCACCGACTTAGCGCCAAGCATGGCAGCACCAGTCGTCAGCGAGGATACTGCTGTAGCAACCCTTGAGCAGCAATTGTTTAATATCCGCTTGGATTTAGCGGCGATTAATCTGCCGAGCTATGCCCAAGATGATCAAGCGTTAGCGGCCTCGATTGAGCAAGCGCTGAGTCAGGTGCGCAGCATTGAGCAGCAGTTAAGTGCTTTGGAAGACATCCAGAAAACCCTCAATGCTAACGCTGAGCTGCAAAGTGACCTGCTACATAAAGCTCGACAAACCCGTGAGCGTTATAACAACGATTTGCGTTTTGCCCGTGAGGCTAGGCAGCGTTTGCTGGAACGTTATCAGCAGCTACAACAGCAACGTAAGCAAGCGCTGCAAGAACAGCAGCAGCAGTTGGCTAAACAATTAGAGGCGCTAAAAAACCAGCAAAAACATGCGCTGCATGAGCGTGACAGCGCTTTTAAGGAAATGCTTTTAGAGTATCAAGCGGACTGGCAGCAAGCGCTGCAAGTCTTGCGTGATCAAATCGATCAGCATGAGAAAAATATCAGCGCCAAACGCCGTGAAACCGAGCAGCAAGTGCATGAGTTGCAAATTGCTTTAGAGCGCGAGCTGCGTGAGCAGGGTATTGACCCAGACAAACTTAAAGACATTGAGCAGCGCCTAAAAGCCATTCGTCAGCAAGTTACTGAGACCGAGCAGCGCCGTGATGAACTGGATGATTACCGCAACTTTATGCGGGTTGACTGGCAGCTGCGTAAACCCGATTTGCTAGGGCAGGAACATCTGCTGAAACAGCAAAAAATTGATTTGGCCGAGCAGTTAGCCGCGCACAAACAACAGTTTTTAGATCAGCAAAAAAATGCTTTATTAGTGATTAAAAGTTCTGAGCAGCAATTGGATCAGCAGCGTCAGTTACGCGATCAAGTCCTGCCGTTATTAAAGCAGCTGGAACAGCTGCCAATGCCACAGGAGCCGCTTGGGCCCGAGACGGATAGTAGCACCGGCGATTGTGCTGAGCGCATTGAACGCGCGCGCCGAGCTTTGCAGGAAAAGCAGCAATTGGATGCGCGTGTTAAAAACAACCTGCAATTGTTTGAGCGCGAACTGCTGAAAGAAGCGACTGCCAGCTTTACCGATATGTGGGCCAGCCAACAGCAGCACTTGGGCTTTACCCCAAGCCCGCAAGCCTGCTTGGCTGCTTATCAAGACATGCTGCAAATTCTGCAAGATCAACAACTGAACTTGTTGGCGCAAGGGCGTAACTACGGCGCTGACCTGCAAGGCTTCTTTACCGTATTCAGCGATCTGAATCGCCGCATCAGCGCACAAAGCCGTCGTTTAAGCGAAGAAGTCACCGAAGAGTTTGTGCTTGAAGGTATTACTAAATCAGAAGTGCGCATTCAATCGACCATTGACGAGTTGGGCTTTTGGAAACCGCTGAAAGACTTTGCCAAACTCTACGCGGCGTGGGAGCAAGATGCTGAGCGCTTACCTAATGATGCCTACTTAGATGCCTTAAGTGCGGTGGCTGACTTGTTGCGCAGCGATCAGCAGTTCACCTTTGAGAGCTTGCTGCGCCTCGAATTGCACCTGAATGAAGGGGGCGCTGATTTAGTCATTCGTAATGACCGCCAGTTGCTCGAATCCTCCAGTCACGGTATGGCCTATTTGATTTTGTGCAAATACTTATTGGCCTTTACTCGATTGCTGCGCGGTAAGGCGCAGGTGACCATTCATTGGCCGATTGATGAGATTGGTACCTTGGCCTATCACAACGTCGAGAAGCTGTTTAAAGCCTGTGAGAATAACAATATTTTTATTGTGGGTGCTTTCCCGAATCCAGAGTCCGATGTGCTAACGCTATTTAAACACCGCTATTTGATTGAAAAAGACAATCGCAAAGGCGCGCATAGCCAGCTCAAGCGTATCGAACCGAAACTCAGCCGCTTAGCGCAACGATTACAGCAACGCCGTGAGGAGATTGCACAATGATGATGCAGTACAGCTATTTACTTGAGCAGTTACTCGGTGGTGCTTTTGTCTGTGAAGTCAGCGACAGTGAAGCCTTTCGTCAATTGCAGAATGAGCAAACGCGCGAAGCCTTTGATCAATATTTGCGTCCGCTTAATCGTCGTTTAGCCAGCAACCCTGAAGGCACGGTATGGTTTTTAGCCTGGCGAGAGCTCGCTCAGCCACTGCGCGAGCAACTGTCACAGCAATTTAAAGACACCCTCGACAGCTTAATTCCAATGCTTAAGTTGTTGCAGTTGGCGCAAGAAACTTTAGGCCATGAAAATGTCCTGACTGCCAACGATATTCTCAATCGCCATGAAATGGCTGCGCGCATTGAAAATAACCCAAGCCTGCGCGAACAATTGCATGGGCTGGCGCAAACGCGTTTTTTCCAGTCGCAGAGTGAAGATGTCGCAGGGCAACTCAAGCAAGTGTTTGAGCGTCTGCGCAGTCATGGTTATCTGCATCAACCACATAAAGATCGCCATCATTATCTGGTGACGGGAAAAATTGATTATTTGATTGATCTAACCCGCTTTATTCGAGAAGAAGAAAATATTCAGATTGAAGAGGAGCAGGTGCCCAATCAAGAGGACCTGCTCGCATGAGTACCCTCGATTACCACAGTGAAGCGGTCAAGCAGGGTATTGAGCGCTTAAAGCTGCTCGGCAAGCACAGTGACGTACTGATGCAAAACTACTATGGCATGGCGCTGGATGAAGTGGCAGTGGGTGCGCGGGCGATTAATCAGTTGCTGGATGCGCATATTTTGTGGCGGCCTGATGAAGAGTCAGGTCTAAAACTCAGCGATCCAGTGCGCGAGATGATTGTGCATCTGATTGCCGATGAGCAGCGTCGTAAGGTCAATGCTGACATTGGTGATTTTCTGGTAAATATCCGCCGCTTGGTGGGGAAAATTAATGAAGCTGAACAAAAAGGTAATTACCAAGGCAGTGTTTATTTACAGACGCAACTGACCCAGGAAGTGGATGACCTCAACAGCCGTATCGCCACCGGTATCGACAGCTTATGGAATCGTCTGAATAACGATTTTGCCTTTGTTAGTACTGTGCAAGAAAAGATTGATGAGAACGAAAAAGCACACAACGAAGTACTGCGCTGGCTGGATGGTTTAGAGCTGATCAACTTTGCTGAGCTGATTGCCTTTGCGGGCAGTAATGGTGGTTTGCGCCATATTTTAGTGCGTCAATTACAAGGCCAAGTCAGCGGTCACTTCAGCAGTTTGCGTGAAGTGCAAGGCAGATTGAATGAGTTGATGGCGCGTTTTCGTCAGCAGCAAGCGCGTAATCTGTTGGTACGTGGCATGCTGCAATTCTTTCAGCAAAAGCCTAACTTTCAACCCTCGGATTATGCCCAGCGTAGCCATGTGGTTGATCTGCTCAACCAAGCCGCGCCATTGCAGCCGAGCGTCTCGATTGCCTTGGATCGCCAGCGCGATATTCAAGATATGCAGCAGATGCTGGCGCAATTACCTGCTCGACAGGCGCAGGATGCTCATGCGTTGGCAGTGGCGCAGCCAGTCAGTCGTCAAGATGATGAGATGGTGTTGGCCAAACGTCGTGCGCTGCATGAAGATGTGGTGTCGTTTTATTTGCATGTGCTGGATCAGCAGCAGGCGCAAAGCGCGCTGGAATACCTCGTCGACAGCCAGCTCAGCTGGGATCCAGAGATGTGGCTGTATCAAGTTATCGCTGAGTTCCAAGGCCTATCCAGCACGGAGAGACAAGCTTTTTATCTGCAATACAGTCAGCAAAAAGCCAGCCCCTTTAATGATTTGCAGATCATTGCCGATGTGCAGTTGCAGGTTTTAAGCCAAGGAATGCGCGCATGAGTGTCGATTTAGCACCGAGTGTGCGCAAGGTTCTACAGCGGGTAAAAGCGCAGTTGCAAAAGGATCAGCGCGTCGAGCGTGAGGCTAAGCTCGTGGGCATGCAGCAGTTGCGCGCTTGGTGCGATCAGCATGATCTGGCTACAGCAACTTGGTTTACAGCTAAAACAGTCAGCTTTGATGTAACTATTATGCAAACCATTGAGCAAACCTTGCGCGAGCTTGGCTTAGCGGGTTTAGCGGTGGATATTAGCCAGCAAGACCGTTTTGCGCAAAGCGACAGTGGTGTTGCCGAATACAAAACCACAGGTTTAGCGCCAACCGAAAAGCGCGTGTTAATGGCGCAAGCCAATTGCGGTGCGTATTTCCCCGAGTGGGTGACCGAGCCGCCCAGCCAATGGGTGATGGATGTTGATTGGCAAACCCTGCAGCTAAAGCAGTTTTCCGATGTGCTGATTGTGGAAAACCGCGATGCGTTCTATGCGTATTTTGCCTTGCATCCGCAGCGTTATATTTTGCCCGAGCAAGGATTAAATGCGCTGGTAATTTACCGTGGCGATGGCGACGAGAGCAAAGGCTGTAAAGCTTTGCGTGAAGCGTGCTTATTGGCTGGTAAAAATCTGATTTACTTTGGTGATTATGACAGCGCTGGACTCAATATCGCGCTCAATGGTGGTTATAGCCATATCATGCTGCCGCTCGATGCGTACGTGTTTGAGCAGGCCAATGACATCGCCCAAGAGGCCAAGCAAATTCATTTGGCGCAGAGCGTGGATGTTTTTGCACGGCAGTTGTCTGCCGAGGATCCGCTAAAAAAGTTGCTGGAGCACAACACAAAAAATCAGAAAGGTTTAAGGCAACAAGCCTTTAAGGGGCCTTTACAGATCATCGCGCTGCGCCGTGATTAGAGTGAAGACTGTTAATGCATCGCCTGATCGTCGTCCCTACACAATGGGTGCGGCACAGGACGCCGCACCCATTGCCTCAAGATCAGTTAAGTCTTAGGCGGCAGGCAGGATATTCAGCTGGCTGAGCAGTTCTGGCGAGCTGGGTTGCTGTTGCAGGTTGGGGTGGTTCAGCGGAAGGTGTTGGCCGGTATGCTGTTGAATGATCTGCTGCAATTGCACCGTATCAATTTGCCCGTCCTCTTGAATCGCCCGTTGCAGTTGTTCGGGAGCGACTGAGTAACGCCCAGAAGGCAAGTAAATCGCACCCGTAGCAAAGTCAATGGCAAAAGCAACAAGCCCAGGGACAACCCAAAACAACAAACCAATGCCGTCTAAAATAGCCACGCTAGGATCAATGCGCCCGCTGGATTGTCCGCGGCGTTCTGGATAAATCAACGTGCCGCAGCCGGATAACTCAAAGATTAACACTGCGCTGAGAGCCGTGGCAAAAACAGGTTTTTTAATTAAGGTAAACATAGCGAATGATGACTTCCTATCATTGATAAGCGCCGTACAGCTCAAGTTCGTGCAGCGCGAGATGGTGGATTATTGAGATTGATGTTAACCATAAAGGTTCAAGTCGTCTGCGACCTAGGTAGCACTAGACTGGCATCTGTTTAAGCTTATTTTAGCGTCGACTGGAAATCTTGCTTAAATAGCCGCCCTCAAAGCGCAAAAAATAATACATGCCGCCTTTAGGGCCATAAACCCATTCCTCGATGTGCACTTCATGGCTGTGGCCATACTCATTGGTCAGTTGCTTATAGCCTAGATGCGAGCGCTCCAGCGGTGCGCCGCACTTACTTTGTACTTCGTGAGTGCTGGCGTGCAGGCTGACCAATGCGCTATTACAGCGAAAGGTTGAGCTGGCCTGTGCAGGCACAGCAAAACCTAGCAGCAATAGGGCAAGCGTCGCATTAGCAAACACAGTCTTAAGGCTGTTATTGATCACGTTGACTCTCAATGCGGGTTAAGCGATTTCCTTCAAAACGTAAGTAGTGGTACATACCATTGCTTGGGCCATACACCCATTCTTGAATGTGCAGTTCACGGTGATTGTATTCGCCGATGGTATAACCCACAGACTCACGTGCGACAGGCTCACCGCATTTTTTCAGCACTTGGAACGAGCGATCACCTAAACTCACCAATTGGCTGCCACAGCGAAAGGTGCTGGCCAGCGTGCTTGCGCTCGCAAGGCTGAGTGCCACCGATAGAACAATACTGGCTAAATGCTTCATCACATACTCCCCAAATGCAGCGTGCTAATCACGCCTTGCTCAGCGCTGGCCTTGCCGGTGCTGACATCAATTAAGTAGACCCGCTCAGGATCGAGTTGTGCCTGTTCAATCAAATATATTTTAATGCTATTAGCACGCGCTTGCGCTAAGCGACGCAGTCCCAGAGGGCTTTGTGCATAACTGTTTAACACCGCATCGCGCATCCGCTGTGCACGTTGGTCTTTTTCCAACTCAGCCCACTCTGCAGGCGGTTGCTGTTTAAGTTGACTGCGATAGATGCCTTCCAATAACGCAGCGTGCTCTTGCTCCGGCACTTCAAGCGTCTCTTGGCTCGACTCAATTTTACCGCCTCGGCGCTGCAAAATGCTGTACCAGGCGCTTTGATAGGCGGCGTTGAGACGCATCTGCGCTAAGGGTGGACCGTCCAACTCCAGCAGGCTTGCGCCTTCAACTTCCAAGCGTAATTGTGGACGTTTTTTTAGCGCCTGCGCCAGTGTATCAAGACTTTTTGCTGCGTCAGGGCTGATCTCAAATGCGCCGGGTAAAAATACAACTTCGCTTAATTCTTGCGCATCGCTATTGGCTAAACCGGCAATAAAGTTAAACGGTGCTGCGACAGCACGGGTGATTAGGTTGCGAAAGGTCTGCCAGATGATCGGTGCAACTTTAAACTCAGGATTATTCAGATCGCCTTGGATTGGCAGCTCTAGAGCAATTTGGCCTTTACGGTCTTTGAGTAAAGCAATCGCCAAGCGCACCGGTAAGTCCACTGCATCTGGGCTGTCAACCTGCTCGCCCAGTTGCAATTGCTCAAGCAGCAATTGGTTGCTGGCGTTGAGTTTACCGTCATTGATTTGATAATGCAGATTTAGATTTAAGCGGCCTTTTTGAATGCGATAACCAGCAAATTTGCCTGAGTACGGCGTCAGCGTGGTCAGTTCGACATGTTTAAAGTCGGTAATGATGTCGAGTTTCTTTAGCGGATCAAAAGGCATAAGGCTGCCCTTAATAGTCACTGGGGCATAACGGTCAACATTGCCTTTAATATCGACCTTAGCAATGTTGTTACTTTGGTTGTCAATGGTGCTGATATCACCATTGAGCTGCTGAATAGCGGTGGCAAAGTTAGGTTTTAGACTGAAGTCGGCAAAGTTTGCTGAGCCATCTTTAACTTCAATGCCGCCAATATGCAGAGCAAACTTGGGGCTAGCGGCTTTTGCTCTGGCAGCTGCTTGACTTGGCTGTGGGATGATCAGCTCGCTGATGTTGGTGGTCAGGTTCTCATTGATAATAAAGCGTACGTAGGGCTGCTGCAGCGCGACTTTCTGAATGGATAGTTTTTGTTGCTGCAAGTTGTATTGGATAGCATTGATATCAACCGTCTGCCATTTTAAGAGATCACGTTGGCGCACACTGTCGCGGATATGCAGCTGATTGATCGCGGCATCGCCTTGTACATGCAGCGCTAAGTTGTTGAGGTCGCTGATCTGCAGTTTCAGCGCGCTGCTGAGTAGGCCGCTGCGCAGTTCTATATGAGCGTAAGGGCTAATCCATGCTTGCGCAGGCCGTAGATCAAGATCACGGCTATTGAGGCTCATCTCGATGTTAAGCGGCTGCAGCTGCACTTGTGCATGACTGTTGAGCTGACCTTGTTCGCCCACCTGAGTATCCAACTCTGCAGTAAAGGGGCGGCTGGCTTGGCTGTCGAAATCTTTAATCTGTAAGTTGAAATTGGACAGTTGCAACGCCACCGGCTCGCTGTGGCTATTGTCGCTAAGGTGAAATTGCTGTTGCTTCAGCTCGGCCTGTTTCAACACAATTCGCCATGCTGACGTTTTTTTTGGGTTGGCCAAGGTGTTGTCATTTTGAGCTGTCGCTGCAGCTTTAGATGCAGAGTCAGCGTCAGCGCTGGCAGTGGGGGGCTGGCTGGTCGGGCTAGGCAGTAGTTTTTCCCAGTTACTCACACCGTTTTTATCAATCTCGGTCCATGCAAGCAGTTTTTTGCTGCTGGCTTTACCAATCTGCAGTGTCTGTGCAGCAAGATCAAACTGAGTATCGCTGATGCTCAGTTTTTCTAGGCGCACCAGCGGTTTTTCCTGCTGCTCTAGGGCTAAGGCTTCTAACTCTAGGCTGAGTTGTTTGGCTTTAAATTGTAAGCTCGGGCTCAGTTGTAGTGTGTAATGGGTGTCAAGACTTAAACGACCAGTTTTGAGCTGGGCGCTGAAAGACTCTTGTAAATAGGGCCACCAGCTTTTCAGTTGGGCATTTTTCAGCTGCAATTGACCGTTGGATGCCAGAGGGTTGATGCTGAGTTCGCCTTGCCAGTGCAACTGTGTGCCGTCGTTGGCGTGTGCGGTTAATTGCAATTGGCTGTTGCTGTCAGGGCGTGTGTCGAAGTGATTTAAGCTGATGTTGAGATCAGCAACACTGATATCTATCGGTTCTTGTGGACGCTGATCATTAAAGCGCAGGCTGCCCTGTTGCAGCTGCAATTGGTCAATCAACACTGGTAGCGCGGCACGTTCCGGGGTGTTGGTTGGCGCGGATGGATCCGGCAAAGTAAAAAGTTGCGTCAGGTTAAGCTTGCCTTGCGAGTCAAAAATCACCTGACCAATGGGCTCAACCAGCTGCACATCATGCAGGTGTAGGGTCTTGTTCCAGAGGCTGTCGTAAGCCAGCTTGCCATACAGATGTTGCAGGCTGAGTTGCTGATCCTCAGCTGCGCCGATAGCAAAGTCCCAAGCAAAGAGTTCAAGGGTAAAGGGATTAAACTCCAAACGTTGCAGCTGCGCAGGGCTGTTAGCGTAAACAGCCAGTTGCTGGTTGATGATTTTCAGCGCCACACTGGGCAGCAATAGAAATCCCAGCCAGCTGTACAGGGCAAGCACACTGACCAGGCTAACAACAAGAGATTTTAATCCTTTGGACATCACTGCGGCTCCTTCACTCGGCTGTATCTACAGAGTATGCAATATGCGCGCAGAACAGTAGACCATGGTTATAGCGTCGACTCACAGCAGCTTGAGTCGACGCTCAGACAGCTTAACGCAGTTTAGCGTTCAATCGCCAATGCCACGCCTTGGCCGCCACCAATGCATAAGGTGGCCAAGCCTTTTTTCGCATCACGGCGAATCATTTCGTGTACGAGCGAGACTAAAATGCGACAGCCCGATGCACCAATTGGGTGGCCGATAGCAATTGCGCCGCCATTGACGTTGATTTTACTAGCGTCCCAGCCGAGTTCTTGGTTAACACTTAACGCTTGTGCAGCAAAGGCTTCGTTGGCCTCAATTAAATCAAGATCAGCGATTGACCAGCCGGCTTTGCCTAAGCATTTTTGCGTTGCTGCAACAGGGCCAATGCCCATGATGGTTGGATCAACACCCGCGTTAGCATACGCAACAATGCGCGCCAGTACAGGTAAACCCAGTGCTTTGGCTTTTTCTGCGCTCATCAGCATCACGGCAGCGGCGCCATCGTTCAAACTTGAGGCATTGCCAGCGGTAACTGTGCCATCTTTTTTAAAGGCGGGGCGCAGTTTGGCCAGTGATTGTGCAGTAGTGCCGGCGCGTGGTTGCTCGTCAGTATCGAAAATCAGCGGATCACCTTTGCGCTGTGGAATGCTGACTGGGGTGATTTCAGCAGCAAACCGACCTGCAGCAATCGCCTCGATGGCTTTTTGCTGTGACGCAGCGGCAAAGGCATCTTGCTGCTCGCGGCTGAGCTGGTATTTTTCTGCTAGATTTTCTGCCGTGATGCCCATGTGGATATCATTGAACGCATCCCACAGACCATCTTCAATCATGCTGTCGACCACTTTGCCATGCCCCATGCGTAGACCGGTACGCGCACCTGGCATGACGTAAGGAGATAGGCTCATGTTTTCTTGGCCGCCAGCAATCACCACTTCTGCATCACCGCAACGAATGGCTTGCGCAGCTAAATGCAGTGCTTTTAAGCCGGAACCGCAGACTTTATTTAAGGTAAATGCGGATGTGGCAAATGGCAGGCCGGCATGCACAGCTGTTTGTCGTGCCGGGTTTTGACCGCTGCCGGCAGTCAGAACTTGACCAAGAATCACTTCATCGACCTGCTCAGGGCTCACGCCGGTTTGCTCAAGCAGGCGGCGCACGACAATCGCACCCAATTGCGGTGCAGGAATGTTGGCTAAACTGCCTTGAAAACTACCGACTGCCGTACGCGTGGCGGCAACAATGACGACTTCATGCATAAAGGTACATCCTTTGGCTGAGGGTTAAGGAAACGCTGATTGGCCATTTTAATTATATGCTTCAGCGTTAGAAAAACAGTTGTACGGGCTGGATTAATGGCTGAATTTTAGCCGCGATGACGGTTTCTAAAAAAGTTGATCAAACCTTGGGTTGAAGCGTCGGTGTGGCGGCGTGGCGCTTGACCAGTGAGACGCTGATACACATCCTCTCCCAGTGCTTTACCGAGTTCTACACCCCATTGATCAAAGGCATTCGTACCCCAAATAACACTTTGCACAAACACTTTATGCTCATACAAAGCAATCAATGCACCTAAACGACGAGGGCAGATGCGTTCCAGCACTAAGGTGTTGCTGGGTCGGTTGCCGGGGATTTCTTTGTGTGGCGCGAGGCGCTCGACTTCGCTGTCAGTCAGGCCTTTATCACGTAACTCTTGCGCGGCTTGTTCGCGGCTTTTGCCTTGCATTAAGGCTTGGCTTTGCGACAGGCAGTTGGCGTACAGCCACTGATGATGATCAGCGATTTGATTATGGCTGACCACTGGCACAATAAAGTCAGCCGGCACCAGCAAGGTGCCTTGGTGTAATAGTTGGTGATAGGCATGCTGACCGTTACAGCCGACACCACCCCAAATCACCGAACCACTGGCGTAGGTCAATGCCGAGCCGTCTTGGCGTACATGTTTACCATTCGACTCCATATCCAGCTGCTGTAAATGCTGAGTGAAGTTTCGTAGGTAATGATCATAAGGCAGAATGGCGTGGCTTTGTGCTTGCCAGAAATCGCTGTACCAAATACCCAGCATGGCCATGATCACGGGCATGTTTTCGGCAAAAGGGGCTTCTTGGAAGTGCTGGTCCATACTCCAAGCGCCGGCCAGCAGCTCTTTAAAGTTCGACATGCCAATGGATAGCGCAATGGGTAAACCAATGGCTGACCACAGCGAATAGCGTCCACCCACCCAGTCCCAGATTGGCAGAATATTCTCAGGAGCAATACCAAAATTAACGGCCGCATCCACATTGCTTGATACGGCAATAAAGTGACGATCAATGCAGGCTTCGCTACCGCCTTGGGCAAGATACCAGCTGCGTGCCGCTTGTGCGTTTTTTAAGGTTTCGAGCGTGTTAAACGATTTGCTGGAAACAATAAATAACGTGGTCTGAGCATTAAGACTGTTACTGAGTTCGTGAAATTCACTGCCATCAATATTGGCTAAAAAATGACAGCGAACACCCTGTTGAGCAAAGGGTAGCAAAGCCTCTGATACCAGTTGTGGTCCCAAGAAAGAACCGCCAATACCGATATTGACAATATCCGTGATGGGTTTTTCGCTGTAACCGCGCCATAAACCATTATGAATGCGGTTGACCAGCTCAGTCATTTTATTGAGAACATTATGAATCAGCGGAATCAGGTCTTCGCCGTCAACCAGCAAGCTGTCGCCAACTGGACGACGTAACGCCGTATGCAGTGCAGGGCGTTGTTCCGACGCATTAACCGGCTCGCCATTAAACAAGGCTTGGATGGCTTGTTGTAACTGGCTTTGCTCAGCTAACTGCACCAACAGTTCGAGTGTTTTCTCATCCAATAGGTTTTTGGAAAAATCCAGTAGCAAACCATCATGGTTTAATGAAAAACGCTGGAAACGCTGCGGGTCTGCGTTAAACGCATCCTGCATACGGAAATGGCGCATGGCTTCGCGTTGCTCAAGCAAGAGTTGCCACGCTGGTAGTTGAGCGGCATCAACGGGGTTGTGGTAATGGGTCATGATACCGATCTACTTATTTAGAGTTTCAGGGCTCAATAAAACCCCTGAAACTTGAGTCAAGTGATTAAGCCAGTTGTACGGGGATCGCATTGCTGCTGTGGCTCAGCGAGCCATCTTTACCCATGTAAAGGAGGCGCGGCTTGTGAGTGGCCAGTTCGCTTTCTTCATAGTTGCAATAGGCGCAAATGATCAGCAAATCACCAACCGATGCTTTATGAGCTGCTGCGCCGTTGACTGAAATCATTTTAGAGCCGGCTTCACCACGAATCGCATAAGTGGTAAAACGCTCGCCATTGTTGACGTTATAAATTTGGATTTGTTCGTATTCACGAATTCCAGACATGTCCAGCCAGTCGCCATCAATGGCGCATGAGCCTTCGTAGTCAACGACGGCGTGGGTGGTGATTGCTCGGTGCAGTTTTGCTTTGAGCATAATGGTTTGCATGGTGTTTTCCTCTTCGACTTAGCGCGGCATTCGCATCCTTAAGGTGAGTGCTCTGCGTCTGTCGTTATTACAAATCAAAGATCAGATTGTCGATCAGGCGTGTGCTGCCGAGATAGGCGGCGGCTAATAAGACCAACTGGGTGCTATCCATTGCTGCTGGTTGTAGGCTTAGCGCGTCACGTAACTCTACATAGTCAAGGCGAAAACCTGCGGCTTGTAGGTCCGTTTTAAACTGCTCAAAGAGCGTTGCATAATCGCGGCGGCCATTTTTTATTTGTGCTTTTAGAGCCTGCAAGCCCTGTTGCAAAGCAGGTGCTACAGCACGTTGTTGGGCGCTAAGATACCCATTTCTTGAAGATAATGCGAGACCATCGTGATCACGTACAATAGGTACGCCAAAAATGTGTACCGGTATATTTAAATCAGCGACCATTTTACGAATAACGGCCAGCTGCTGAAAATCTTTCTCGCCAAATAAGGCGATATCAGGTTGCACCATATTGAATAGTTTGCAAACGATGGTCGCAACGCCATCGAAATGCCCGGGACGGCTACCGCCGCACAAGCCTGCCGATACACCTGGGACGCTAACGATGGTCTGCTGCGCCATACCTTGCGGATACATTTCTTGTGCATCTGGGGTAAAGAGCAGGTTACAACCGGCTTCGAGCAGCTTGCTTTGATCGGCTGCTAGGGTGCGTGGGTAGCTGTCTAAATCTTCATTGGCACCGAATTGCAAAGGATTGACAAAAATACTCGCAACAACAAAATCCGCGCGTTCAGTGGCGTGTTGTATTAAGGCAATATGCCCTGCATGCAGGTTGCCCATGGTTGGTACAAAAGCAATGCGTTTGCCTTCGCTGCGAGCGCGACTAATGGCGGCGCGTAATTGTTGCAGGTTTTTAACAGTGTTCATGCGCGGAACTCGTGCTCTGCTGCTGGAAATGACCGGTCTTTGACTGAGCGGGTGTACAGACTGATGGCGTCAGCGATACTGCTTTGACCTTGCATAAAATTGCGA
This sequence comes from Pseudomonas sp., assembly GCA_048266525.1. GTDB lineage: Bacteria > Pseudomonadota > Gammaproteobacteria > Pseudomonadales > Pseudomonadaceae > Denitrificimonas. Next base: position 77,159 of record JBLWZG010000001.1, on the reverse strand, counting down.
ACAAACTTAGGCGTGCGACCGCTAAGAGATAAGCCAAGCATGTCGTGCAGCACCAAAACTTGACCGTCAGTGTCTGCACCGGCGCCAATACCAATGACAGGGATGCGCACAGCGCGACTGATACGTGCAGCCAGTTCGCTCGGTACACACTCTAAGAGCAGTAGGGCAGCGCCGGCTTGCTCTAGAGCAAGCGCATCATCTAGCATTTTCTGCGCTTGTTGCTCGCCGCGGCCTTGTACTTTGTAGCCGCCAAACACATTGACTGATTGCGGTGTTAACCCTAAGTGAACACAGGCTGGAATACCGCGCTCAGCTAGCAAGCGCACAGATTCTGCCAGCCATGCGCCACCTTCTAGCTTCACCATGTGCGCACCGGCTTGCATCAACTGTGTGCAGCTTTGATAGGTTTGCTCGAGAGTGGCTGTACTCATAAACGGCAGATCACTTAGGATCAGTGCACCTTTATTACCGCGTTTGACTGCTGCAGTGTGGTAGGCCATATCCGCCACAGTCACAGGCAGGGTGCTGTCATGCCCTTGCAGAACCATGCCCAAAGAATCGCCAATTAATAAGATCTCTACGCCGGCCGCACATGCGGTAGCGGCGAAAGTGGCGTCATAACAGGTCAGCATGGTGATTTTTTCGCCACGCTGTTTTAGCTCTAATAAAGTCGTCAAGGTGACATCAGACATGCAAGGAGTCCTCTTTGGTACCTTGAATGGTACTCGCATCAGGGCTGCTATAGTCCTGATGGCTTAGTTGTAAGTCAATCATCTCTAGATGGGTCGACTGCTTGAGTGGTGGAAAGCTGTGGAGTATGCAAGCGTTGCAGTGTTGGATCAACCGGGCAACTGCTTAATAAATCCTTTAGCCAACGACCGTCGGGTAGTTGGAAGTCAGCAGGGCAGAGCTCTGCTAACGGCAGCAAAACAAAAGGGCGTGCATGCATATGATAGTGCGGTACACACAAACGCTCATCATCAATTATACGCTGACCAAACAATAAAATATCTAAATCTAGAGTGCGCGGACCCCAGCGCTCAGCTTTACGCTGACGGCCTTGATTGAGCTCGATAGCTTGCAGCTGATCAAGTAATTGATGTGCTGTTAGCTGGGTCTCTAAAAGAGCTACGGCATTGGTGTAGCGCGGTTGATCGGCAGGACCCAACGGTGCGCTTGAATAGTAGGCTGAGGAGCGGACTAAGCGCGTGTGAGGCATCTGTGCGAGCGTCAAGAGAGCTGCGTCCAGTTGTTGTTCAGGCAAGGCTAGGTTACTGCCTAAACCGATGTATACCTGTTCCATTATTCGTCGCCTGCCGTTGTCGCTGGTTTTTTGCCACGCGGCTTACTGCGGCGACGTTTGCGTGGTGCGCTACTTTTACTGGATAAGTTGCTGATCATCTCGCGGCGTTGGCTATCGCTGGCGTCTTGATATTCAGTCCACCAGTCGCCCAGCCCTTGAGTTTGCTCACCAGACTCTTCGCGTAGCAATAGAAAGTCGTAACCCGCACGAAAACGAGGATTAGCCAATAATACATCTGCACGCTTGCCGGCGCGGCGCGGTAAGCGTTCTTGCATATCCCAGATTTCACGCGTGGGCAGACTGAAGCGTTTGGGGATTGCTATGCGTTGAACTTGTTCGAGCAGCACTTGATGGGCCGCCTCTTGCATGGCCGGTAAAGGGTGCATGCCATCGTTTTGCAAGCTAATCGCACGGGTGGTCAGGGCAGGCCAGAGCAGTGCTGCGAATAAAAAGGCAGGAGTGACCGGACGATCAATGCTGATACGGTGATCGGTGTTCTTAAAGGCGTTACGCAGCAAACGATCAACATACTCAGGCTGCTTGGCGAGCGCTTTGGCAGTGCTGGGGAATAATTCGCCAAATAATCCATATTCACACAACAGCTCATACGTGCGTACCGCATAGCCACTTAAGAACAGTTTGAGGACTTCTTCATATAAGCGTGCGGCTGGAATATCGCGCAGTAAGTATGCAAGGCGGCGAATCGGTTCAGCCGTGTCATCTTCAATGTCGAAGTCCAGTTTGGCGGCAAAGCGTACCGCCCGCAGCATGCGCACAGGATCTTCTAGGTAGCGTTGCTCGGGATCGCCAATTAATCGGATTAAGCGGCGCTTGATATCAGCAAAGCCTGTACTGTAATCGTAAATTTTTTCGTTACTGACATCAAAATACAGCGCATTCATGGTGAAGTCGCGGCGCTGCGCGTCATCTTCCATGTTGCCATACACATTGTCGCGCAAGATTCTGCCACTGGCGTCATGGGCCGATTGATCGTTGTTAGCGATATCGTCATCTTGCGCATGATTACTGCGAAAGGTTGCAACTTCGATCAATTCGCGACCAAAGTGCACGTGCACCAGTTTAAAGCGACGACCGATAATGCGTGAGTTACGAAACTCATAGCGCACTTGCTCTGGAGTCGCGCTGGTGGCTACGTCAAAGTCTTTTGGGTTTACGCCTAATAATGAGTCGCGTACACAGCCGCCGACTAAAAAGGCTTGAAAACCTGCTTGCTGCAAGCGCACTGCGACATTTGCAGAGTTGCGACTGAAATGCGCACAATTAATTCGATGCTCGTATGCATCAAGTACGGTGGGCTGCAGTGGCTTCGGCTCTTTGCGCTGGCGCGAGAGGCGAAAAGGTTTGAAAAGTTTTTTCAGCATAGCTGGGCCTGTTTGCGTTTCCTGACAAAAGGAATCTCCATAAACGTATGCCGCAATAAAAGACGCAATAAAGCGTACAGTGCTGCCTTCGCTATAGAATGAAAAAAATAATTGTTATATGGATTGCACATCATGGTGCGCGATTCTATCACTGCTAGAGGGAGAGGTGAACGAAGAAAGCAGCTCTGTGCGAATGTGATGAATTGCGTAGAGGGAAAATAATCTGTTAGCGAGGATTTTTGCCTGTAAGTACATGAGGGAAAGCAATGCTTTCCCTCATTAATTTTTTATGCGTTTTTTTTATTATTGTGGCGTTTTTGTCATTGTTATCTGCCTGCTTTTATTTTTACAGCTTAAATTGAGCTGTGAAAGAGTTAACGGATTGCTTTGAATGCTGATGTAATTGTTAGCTTCAGTTGATACGGGCGCTGCATCAATTGCAGTTTTGTTATTCTCAGATCATCTGTGTTGCTACAAACATTTTCCTATGCAAAGTAATCAGTTAGCTGCGTCTCCTATGCTGTTGTTTTTGTTGTGCTGGAGCCGTTACGTCTTATTCTTATTTTGTGTTTTTGATTTTTATTATTGTTATGCGAATATATAAAGCAGAACCTGTGCCAACTTTAATAAGTCGTTTAAAATCAATGAGATGGTTGTTTTGTTGATTTTTTTACGCTCTTTTAAGTGCTTTGCTGATGTGGAGTGTTACCGCGGGTCACGTAAAGTGTTACATCCTGTGTATAACGGGTAACAGTTTATGTTGAGCGCATACAGCTGAATTGGCAGCAGAACGGCTCTGGTTGGCTAATACTGAGTGGTTTAGGTTAAGCGCCTCCTTTTTATAGAGTGCTTGCCGGTTGAGCTGCATCAAGTGACTATTGAGTCAAATAGGCTATGCTGAACTTTGTTTAGTTAACACGCAGTTGTTGATCGATAACTGCGGCACATTGAAAGGGGTTGAATATGAGCAAGAATGCAAGTTTCTTCATGCCAGTTGTGTCGTTATTCGGTGCTAATGTGTTGTCAGAGTTAGCTGGTCGTGTGGCATCGCTCGGTGGCAAGAAGCCGCTAATTGTCACTGACAAAGGAATGACGCAGTTAGGTTATACCCAACAAGTAACAGATCTTTTGGATCAGGCCGGCATTGCCTACGTAGTTTTTGATGAAACTATTCCCAATCCAACAGATGAAAACGTGGAGCAGGGTGTTGAGGCATACAACCAAGGTCAGTGCGATATGCTGATCTCATTGGGTGGTGGCAGTGCACATGACTGTTGTAAAGGGGTTGGCTTAGTCGTTTCCAATGGTGGTGTGATTGCTGATTACGAGGGAGTGGATAAGTCTAAGTGCTCCTTGCCTCCTTATATTGCCATTAACACTACGGCCGGCACCGCCAGTGAAATCACCCGTTTCACTATTATTACCAATACGTCTAATCACGTGAAAATGGCGATTGTGGATTGGCGAGTAACACCGGACTTGGCGATTAATGATCCGCTGTTGATGATGAAAATGCCGCCGTCGTTGACTGCTGCAACCGGCATGGATGCGCTGACTCATGCGGTGGAGGCTTATGTCTCAACGGATGCAAACCCAATCACTGATGCTTGTGCGCTACAAGCGATTCGTTTGATTGCGCGTTATTTGCGAGTTGCAGTGGCGCGTGGTGATGATCTCGAAGCGCGTGATCGTATGGCCTATGCGCAGTATTTGGCGGGGATGGCGTTCAATAATGCTGGTCTCGGTCATGTGCATGCGATGTCGCATCAACTCGGTGGTATGTATGACTTGCCACATGGCGTGTGTAACGCATTGTTGTTACCGCATGTCTGTGAAGCGAACTTAATGGCTGCGCAAGAGCGTTATGCGGATATTGCCGAAGCTTTGGGCGAAAATGTATACGGTCTGCCGGTGCGTGAGGCTGCACAAATGGCTGTAGTGGCGATACGTTGTCTGTCGGTTGATGTGGGTATCCCGAGTAATCTTACTGAATTGGGTGTGCAGGATAAAGACATTGATGCAATGGTTAAGCATGCGCAGCAAGATGTGTGTGCATTAACCAATCCACGTCGATTGAATGACAAGGAAGTGGCGGCAATCTTCCGTGCTGCAATGTAGTTATTGCTAGCTAGAAACGTAGCGGACAACCACGCCTCGCCTTAAAACAGCGGGGCGTGTTGCGTTTTGGATGCCGTATGAGCAGGTTATACCTGCGGCAGCGGTGTTTTATTTTATATAAAGTTCGAGATGATATCGGCGTATGCCGTGCTTCGGGCTAAGTGTTAATCCGTCGATGAACCCGCCCAGGGTTCAACTCCGGCGCTCGCCATCCTTGGCTCGCTCACTACACCCACCTCGAAGCACTCGTTGACCATGTGCAGGGTTTGCGCTTTTGTAGTACCAGTCAGATGTACAGATACATCTTTGCCACAGACCAATAAACTTCGCAAAATGATGGCTTAAAAGAGTCTTACTCAAAACTCGCACACGACATCACTGATCAATGAGTACCTTGTTGGTGTCGCGATCAGCGAACCATGGAGGGTGAGCGCCCGAATCGGGTCAGGATGACCCGTTGAGGGAAAAGCGATACCAGCAAGGTACGGCATGCGCCTATCCCTTTAAATGCTGTGCATGGCTAAAATGTGCAGTCTGTGTATGCCGTGTTTTGGTTTATGCCGCAGTCGCTGGCATGGCCAGCTCATACAGGGTTCAACTTCGGCGCTATGCAATTCCTAGCTCGCATGCGACATCACTGATCAATGAGTACCTTGTTGGTGTCGCGATCAGCGAACCATGGAGGGTGAGCGCCCGAATCGGGTCAGGATGATCCGTTGAGGGAGAAGCGATACCAGCAAGGTGCGGCATGCGCCTATCCCTTTAAATGCTGTGCATGGCTAAAATGTGCAGTCTGCGTATGCCGTGTTTTGGTTTATGCCGCAGTCGCTGGCATGGCCAGCTCATACAGGGTTCAAGTCCGGTGCTACGCCATCCCTGGCTCGCTCGTCACACCTACCCCGAAGCACTCGTTGATCATCTGTATTGTTAGCACTATTAGAGCTCCAGTCCGTTGGGCAATGATCTAAAGATGCAATTGAGACTAGTACAGCATGTATATATCAATAAAACCTGAGGTTTAGTTTGAGGCAATTTGGAGCTTTCTATATGTGTGCGTATCATGCTCGCCATTAACTTTTTGTAATGATATTCATGTGTTAACAATGATCATTGCGAGTGTTCTTCTATTTTAGTATGCGGAAAAATTATGCATTTTCAGTCATCAAAGCTGTGGGTTAGCTTGATCTTAGGTAATGCTCTACTGGTTACAGCCGGTACAGCGCAAAGTAAACCTTATCAATTTGACCAAGTCACGGTGCTCGGACAAGCGCAGGAAACTGAAATATTTAAGAATTCAGCCTCGGTTAGCGTGATTGATCGCGCGACGCTCGATAAAAGTGCAGGGCAGTCGGTGGCCAGTTATCTGCGTAATGTGCCGGGCGTGCAGATTATTGAGGATGGCGTTGAGCGCATTTCTATTCGCGGTGAGAATTCACGCCGCGTGGCTATTTTTATCGATGGTCAGAAACTCACTGACCACACTGAATACGGGCAACCGCTGTTGATTGATCCGGCTTCGATTGAGCGCATTGAAGTGTTGCGCGGATCTTCTTCGGTAGTGTCCGGTGGTCGTGCGATTGGCGGTGTGGTGAATATTGTCACCAAAAAAGGCGCGGATAAGCCTTTAGAAATCAGTACGCAAGCGGGTTATTTCTCAGCGACTAAAGGCTATCGAGCCTCTACCGCGTTGTCTGGCAGTCAGGCAGGCTTTGATTACCGTTTAGGGGTGTCGCGTTCTGAGTTGAATGACCGCGCCACACCTAAAGGGCGCTTAAAACCCTCATCGACTGACGATAGCAATATCTCAGCACATTTAGGCTATCAAGCTGGGCCGCATTATTTTGCGGCAAAAGTTCAGCGCTATGATGTGGCTGCAGAGGTTTTTTGGGAAAAAGACGGCGTGACGATGGATTTGCCCAAGCGTGAACTGAATAAAGTGGGTTTGTTTTATCAGGGTGATCAGCTGACGGAAACCTTAGATAAGCTCAAGATTGATGTGTATCGGCAAACGGTTGATCGTAATTTTTACAATAATACAATTGACAAGTTCAGTAATATAAATGTGTCATCTGATGACGAGCAGATAACTCAAGGTTTAAATGTGCATGCTGAGTTGTCTCTAGTCGATGGGCATAGCACTGTAGTCGGGGTGGAATATGAGAAGGACCAACTTAAAACTAGCAAGAAAACATGGGGGGTAGTAAGCAAGCCACCTTTACCTGTTCCTGTGTCAATCAATACTCCAAGTTATGACGATGCCAACATCGATACCACATCCTTCTTTGCCCAGCACTCTGTCCTTCTGGCTGAAGACCTAACCGCTAGCTTTGGTGCTCGTCATTATTTTGTAAAAGCTAAACAGGATAAATCATTTAAAAACAGTGCTGCGCTGGCGCGAAAGGATAACTCTGACAGTCATACAGTGGGTGCAATGAGTCTAGTGTGGCAGGCCAACGATGCTTTAGTGTTGCGCACCAACCTCTCGCAAGGCTATGTGTATCCAACCTTGAGCCAGATGTTTTTGAGCACTAGAGGCGATGGAGTAACGAAAGTTGGTAACCCTGATTTAAAGCCTGAAAAGTCAAACACCTTTGAATTGGGAGCCCGCTATGATACTGACCAGCTTTTGTTAGATGCCACAGTATTTTATAGCCGCTCAAAAGACTATATCGATACGCTGCCTATCGTAGGTGAAAAAGATACCGAGCTTTATCGCAACACTGATAAAGCCAAAAGCTACGGTATCGAACTGCTGCTAGAAAAAAGCTTCCAAGACAGTAACTTCACCCCTTACACCACTGCTACGTTAATGCGCCGCCAAATTACTACAGCAGAGTACCGCAGCTACCAAAGCGGTACGCCCAGCGTGTTCGGCCGAGTGGGTTTGAAACATACCAGCCAATGGAACGTATTCGAGCGTGAAGCTGACCTGTTTATGCAGGGCGCAACATCAGCAAAAAACGTTAGTAAGCCTAACAGTGAATCCTATGCAGCGGATGGTTACGCGACCTTGAATTTGCGTTTAACAATGACCACCGCACAGAGCAATAACTTCGGTATTGAATTCAATAACTTAACCAACAATACCTATCGCCCGATTGATGAGCAGCTGTATGGAGCAAAACGTAGCGCCAATATCTTTGCGACCTACACGTTCTAAAAGCATAGCGTTACGATGCTGAGTAAAGTGGCGTAACGGTGCTTACACGTTACTCTGGCCGTTGAGAGCTGTGCATCTGCCGACAATGGTTTAGAAAGGCCTTGAGTTGCGGCGAAAGGGTTTTCTTGCGGTGGTAAAGCAAAAAGAAGCGACGGGTGAGTTTTGGCAGCGGCGTGTTGACTTCCACCAACTCGCCACGGCTTAAAAAACGCGCGACAATCGTGCGTGATAAACAGGCTAAACCTAAGCCGGCAGCGGCGGCATGCTTAATTGCTTCTGAGTTACTGAACTCAGCAGCAGGCCGCAGTTGATGCAAGTGCGGTAATAATACCTGCTCAACCGCTTCTTGGGTGCCGGAGCCGGGTTCACGTAACAACCATAGGGCATCTTGTAAGTCTGCCAGTGTGACTTGATGCTTTGCCTGCCCTTGTAAGATGGGGTGACTGGCGGCGCAGACAATCACCAGCTCGTCTTCGAGCCAGGGCTCAACCTGCAGGTCAGGTTCATGGCAGGGGCCTTCGATGATGCCCATGTCCACTTCGAAATGCGCCACAGCGGTGGCTGTCGCCGCACTGTTGGCGATCATCACCCTCGGGCAAAGTTGCTTGTTCTGTGCAGCATGATTGGCCAAAAGTTTGGGTAACAGATAAATACCAATCGTCGTGCTGGCGCCAATCTGTAAGCCTGCACCTGGTGTACCGCTGGCATTGAACTGTTGCTCAATGGTGTTGGCGGCGTCGAGCATTTGTCGTGCTTGCGGTAGCAGTAAACGGCCATTGTCGTTGAGTACGAGGCGCTTACCAACACGATCAAACAGATCCACCGTCAGGATGCTCTCCAGTTCTTTTAATGCGGCGCTGGTGGCCGATTGTGACAGGGCAATGGTTTGCGCTGCCGCTGCAGTGCTACCGGATAAAGCAATGGCAGTAAAAATATGCAATTGGCGCAATGTGATTTGCATGTTGATGCCTCTGAGCAATGCAATTGATCAACCTGTTATAGCGTTTGATTATACCTATATAATTCGTTTTATTGTTTGAATGCTGATCCCTACACTGTTTGACATCGGGTGCTGACACAGACCTTCAGAAACAGTGAGAGCGTTTAAAATGTTAGCCTTACCAAGAAAAAACACAGATATGTGTGCGGGCCTGCCTAAATGGCTGCAATTACGTACAGATTTGCTACCTGGTTTAGTGTTGTGTGTGGCTTTGTCTGCTGGTGCATTAATGCTAGATCGTGTGCCGTGGTTACAGGCGCATGGTCTGTCTGCATTAACGCTGGCCATCATGCTCGGTTTTGTTGTGGGTAATACGGTCTTTGCACGCTTGGTTGATCGTTGTGCGCCCGGTGTGTTGTACGCTAAGCAATACATGCTGCGCTTGGGCATCATTTTGTATGGCTTTCGCTTAACCTTCCAAGATATAAGTTATGTGGGTTTAACCGGTGTATTGATTGATGCATTGGTGCTGAGCAGTACTTTTAGTTTGGCGGTGCTGCTGGGTATTCGCCTGTTTAAGCTGGAGCGTGGCACTGCCATGTTGATTGGGATTGGTAGCTCTATTTGTGGTGCTGCAGCGATTATGGTTGCTGAGCCGGTACTCAAGGCGCGGGCTGAGCAAGTCACTGTGGCGGTCGCGACGGTAGTGGTGTTCGGTACTATCGCCATCTTTGTCTATCCGCTGCTGTATAGCTTAAATCTGCATTGGCAGTTATTGGATACCACTGACTTTGCCTACGGTATGTTTGTTGGTTCTACCATCCATGAAGTTGCCCAAGTGGTGGCCGCAGGTGCAGCAATCAGCCCGACTGCAGCAGATACGGCAGTGATCGCCAAGATGGTGCGGGTGATGCTGCTGGCGCCATTTTTGATTGGCTTAGCTTTGTACGTGGCGCGAGTTAAAACGGAGCAGGTCACAGAGCATACGCAAACTAAAGCAAAAGGGCTGCTGGCCGGTGTCACTGTACCTTGGTTTGCTTTTATCTTTGTCGCGGTAGCGGGTTTCAACTCTTTGCGGGTGTTGCCTGATGTAGTCATCGAACACATTGCACAAGTGGATACAGCGTTATTAGCCATGGCGATGGCGGGGCTTGGTTTGACTACTGATCTCAAAGCGATTCGCCGAGCGGGTTTGAAGCCGTTACTGTTGGCCAGCCTGTTGTTTGCTTGGCTGGTGGTGGGCGGTGCTGGCTTGAATTGTGTGATCACGGCAGCATTTGCCTAATCAGTTAAACAAAAACTGTGCAGTGAGTATTTATTTTACCGGGCTGCTCACTGCGCAGTTTTTTAGATTTTAAAGCAGTCGCGCTGTGTCTGAATTTTTGCGTAACCGTTATAGCTCATCGCACACATGATTTTCTTTTAGATGTTCAATGGTAAAACTCTTTTGTAGCACTTGCGCACTCGGCAAACTGTTGTCTATGTCGGCTGCGCATTTTTGCATGGCTTGGACGTTAGGATTGTTTTGCATGTCTTTAGCGTAAGCCAGCGCGCTATCTTGGGCGTGCTGGCGCTTGCCAGACGCGCAGAGCTGTTTAATCTGCTGGGTCATTTTTTCGCTATGTGCGCCCATCTCTGCTAAAGAGCGCATATCAACGTTTTCGCTGAGACAGCGCTGCATGAGCATCATGTTGCGCATCATTTGTTCGTGCTCGTTGGCGTGAACCATAGCAGTGGCAGTGGTTATGCTGCAAAGTGTTGCGGCTAAGAGGTAAGGCTTAATCATGCGCTGATTTCTCTGTTGTCTGTGGTGAATGAGACAGAGCATAGGCGATCTGAGTGAGCTTGCCTAATGATTCAAGTGGATTGGAAAAATCGTTGATGCGAAGGGTTAAGGCGGATCCAAGCTGGTTGTGAGGCCGCAACTGAGGGTTATGGCATTGTTTTATGCTAACTGTATATAATGCCAGCTGTTATCTTTGGGTTGCTGCTCGGTAATCCAACTCTATATAAGAAGGAAAAGGCTGTGATTGGATATCTACGAGGCAATCTGCTGGAGAAGCAGCCGCCGCATGTCCTGTTGGATGTCAATGGCGTTGGTTATGAATTGGAAGTGCCAATGACCACTTTGTTCCAATTGCCGATGCTGGGACAGCCTTTGGTGCTGCATGTGCATTTGGTGGTGCGTGAAGATGCGCAGCTTTTATACGGTTTCTACACTAAGCGCGATCGCACTTTGTTTCGTGAGTTGATCCGTTTAAATGGAGTGGGGCCCAAGCTGGCGCTGGCTTTGATGTCGGGGATGAGCGTCGATGAAATGATTCAATGCGTGAATGCCGAAGACACCAGTCGCTTAATGAAAGTCCCTGGCGTCGGTAAAAAAACCGCTGAACGCCTATTGGTTGAACTGAAAGATCGCTTTAAAAATTGGGACAGCACGCCGTTGGCTGGGCAAAACAGCATGGAACCTGCCGGACTTTCGGCAGTCACAGACGCGCACAGCCCAGAAAAAGATGCAGTGAGTGCGTTGATTAGTTTAGGCTTTAAACCCGCCGAGGCCAGTCGTGCGGTTAGCGCTGTAGCAGCAGATGGTTTGAGCAGCGAAGACTTGATTCGTCGCACATTGAAAGGCATGGCGTAATTGAGCCACATTATTTGGGATAACTGCAGTTTATGATTGAAGCTGATCGCTTGATTGCCGCCGCTCCGCGTGAGCGTGAAGAGCACGTTGATCGCGCCATACGCCCGCTGTGTTTGGCTGATTACATTGGTCAGCCCAGTGTACGTGAGCAAATGGCATTGTTTATGCAGGCGGCTAAAAATCGTGATGAGGCGCTGGATCATACCTTGATCTTTGGTCCGCCCGGTTTAGGCAAAACCACACTGGCCAATATTATTGCCCAAGAAATGAATGTGTCATTAAAAAGTACCTCTGGGCCTGTGCTTGAGCGTCCTGGTGATTTAGCCGCGTTGCTGACCAACCTTGAAGAAGGCGATGTGCTGTTTATTGATGAGATTCACCGTTTGCCGCCCATTGTTGAAGAAGTTTTGTATCCAGCGATGGAAGACTTCCAATTGGATATCATGATCGGTGAAGGGCCAGCTGCTCGTTCCATCAAGCTCAATTTACCACAATTTACCTTGGTCGGTGCCACCACGCGCGCCGGCATGCTGACCAATCCGTTGCGCGACCGCTTTGGGATTGTGCAACGTTTAGAGTTTTATAACGTCACAGATTTGACCACTATTGTGGTGCGCTCGGCAGGTATTTTAAATATGCCGATTGAGTATGAAGGCGCCTATGAAATTGCGCGGCGCGCGCGTGGTACTCCGCGGATTGCCAACCGCTTATTGCGCCGTGTGCGTGACTTTGCCCAAGTGCGCGGCACCGGGCAGATCAGTCAGATCATCGCCAACCAAGCATTGAACTTGCTCGACGTTGATGAGCATGGTTTTGATCATCAAGACCGCCGTTTATTGTTAACCATGATTGAGAAATTTGATGGTGGTCCAGTCGGTGTGGATAGCTTGGCTGCGGCGATCAGTGAAGAGCGGCATACCATTGAAGATGTGCTAGAACCCTATTTGATTCAGCAGGGCTTTATTATGCGCACCCCGCGTGGGCGCGTAGTGACCCGTCATGCTTACCTGCATTTTGGCTTAAATTTGCCCGAGCGTTTGCTCGATGGTGCAGTGTTAGAGAAATACCTTGATGACGAGTGAAAATATACCTGCGTTTCCCATTGGCAATTAGACGAGGTGGCATTAAAGTATGCGCGCACAAACATCAGCACAACGGTTTACCTTTCCTTGTCGTGTCTATTACGAGGATACGGATGCAGGCGGCATCGTGTATTACGTGAATTACCTAAAATTCATGGAGCGCGCACGCACTGAACGCTTGCGCCATCTGGGCTTTTCCCAAGCGCAGATGGCCACCGAAAATCTGTTGTTTGTTGTACATTCCTCGCAAGCACGCTACCACACGCCAGCTCGTTTAGACGATGAGCTGCTGGTGAGTGTGCAGGTGGAAGCTCTAAAACGTGCCAGTTTAAAATTTTATCAGCAGGTTCGCCGAGTCAGTGATGATGTTCTTCTCTGTGAAGGGCATTTCACCATTGCCTGTGTGCGTGCAGATACCTTAAAACCTCGGGGCATTCCCGAACTGTTATATGCGGCGTTTAATGCCGATGTGCAAGATTTTGCAGGAGAGTAAGCGTGGAAGCGAATGCCGTTGATCAGATGTCAATGTGGAGCCTCATCAGTAACGCCAGTCTGGTGGTTCAGTTTGTCATGTTGATTCTAGTGGGAGCCTCGATCACTTCATGGGTGATTATCTTCCAGCGCAGTCAGTTATTGCGTGCTGCACGCAACAGTTTAAATGCTTTTGAAGACCGTTTTTGGTCGGGTGTAGACTTATCCAAGCTGTATCGTCAAGTCAGTCATGAGCCTGATCCTGATTCTGGCGTTGAGCAGATTTTCCGTGCTGGCTTTAAAGAGTTCTCACGTTTAAGTCAGCAGCAGGGCGCTAATCCTGAGTCGGTAATGGACGGTGTAGCGCGCTCGATGCGTGTGGCTATCTCGCACGAAGAAGAAAAACTTGAGCAAAGCTTACCGTTTCTAGCAACGGTGGGTTCAACCAGTCCGTATATCGGTCTGTTTGGTACGGTGTGGGGCATCATGAACTCCTTCCGCGGCTTGGCCCAGGTGCAACAGGCCACCTTGGCCACGGTTGCGCCAGGTATTGCGGAGGCCTTGATTGCCACGGCGATTGGTTTATTCGCGGCGATTCCTGCAGTGATTGCTTACAACCGTTTTTCGGCGCGCGGTGAGAATTTAATTGCGCGTTATTACACCTTTGCTGATGAGTTCCAAGCCATTTTGCATCGTAAAGTCCACTCAAACGAGGATTAAGGTGCCCCATGCGTAGAGCTCGAATTCGTAATCGGCGCAAACCCGTTGCAGAAATGAACGTGGTGCCCTATATCGACGTGATGCTGGTGCTGCTGGTGATCTTTATGGTCACCGCACCGATGCTCAATCAAGGTGTAAAAGTGGATTTGCCACAGGTCAGCAGTGAAGTATTGCCACAAGACAATAATTCGATTGTGCTGACCATCTCGATCAAGTCAGACAAGAGTTTTTACTGGAATACCAGCACTGAAGTGGATGTGGATACAGTGCAAGATCAATCTGTGGATTTAACTCAGATGGTCAATGCGGCACGCGCTATTTTAGGTGCTAACGCTGCGCAAGGTAAAAAAGTACAAGTCTTTGTGCGTGCCGATAAAACCGTTGACTATGGCAGTGTGATGGCAGCGATGGGTGGCTTGCAGCAGGCGGGCGTCAGCGATGTTGGCTTAATTACTGAGGCACCTTAATGCGACAGCATGACCGTTCCCCTTCGGAAAACCTGTTTTGGCCGGTGGTCTGGGCTGTGGGTTTGCACGCGATGCTGTTTGCATTTTTGTTTGTCAGCTTTGCGCGCACTCCTGATTTACCGCCAGCACGTCCGGTGATTAAAGCTACCTTGTATCAGCTGCAATCGCAAAGCCAGGCAACCACGCAAACCAATCAGAAAATTGCCGGTGAAGCGGCAAAAACCTCTGCACCCACCTATGAAGTTGAGCAGTTGGAGCAGAAGAAAATTGAGCAAGAGAAAATAGCGGCCGCTGCGCAAGCCGCCAAAGCCAAAGCAGCTGAGGCGCAAGCTAAAGCGGCAGAAGCGCGTAAGCAAGCCGAACAGAAAGCGGCTGAAGCGCAGAAGCAAGCGCAAGCCAGCAAAGAAGATCAGGCTAAAAAAGCAGCGGAAAAACTTAAGCAAGCCGAAGTTGCTAAGTTGAAGGCAGCCGAAGATGCCAAGAAGAAGGCAGCAGAGGATGCGAAGAAAAAGGCCGCTGACGAAGCGAAAAAGAAAGCTGCAGCAGAGGCGGCAAAGAAAAAAGCGGCGGATGATGCCAAGAAGAAAGCAGAAGCTGATCAGAAAAAACGTGCGGCCGATGAAGCGGCCAAGCAGAAGAAAGCTCAAGAGGCTGCCCGTAAAGCCCTTGCAGATAAAAAAGCTGGCGCATTAGCAGAGTTATTGTCTGAGGATACTCAGTATCAACAAACCGTTGCTGATACGGTCGGTTCGCAAGTGGCGGGTAGTCTCGATGACTTGATTGTGCGCTTAGTCAGTGAGCAGTGGGTGCGACCACCTTCAGCACGCAACGGCATGGCGGTGACAGTGCTGATTGAAATGTTACCCGATGGAACCATTACCAATGCAAGTGTCACACGCAGTAGTGGCGATCCGGCTTTTGATGCCTCCGCAGTGGCTGCTGTGCGTAACGTGGGACGGATTCGTGAAATGCAACAATTGGATCGTAAAACGTTTGATAGCCTGTACCGCAAACGTAGTGCGATATTTAAACCAGAGGATTTGAGTCTGTGAATATGTTGAAACGATGGTTGTTATTCAGTGCATTGCTGTGTGTCAGTGTGGTGCAAGCAGCAGACCCTCTGCTGATTTCTGGTGGTAACGACCGTGCTATCCCAATTGCTGTGGTGCCTTTTGGCTGGCAAGGTGGTAATGCTTTGCCTGAAGATATGGCGCAGATCATCGGTAATGACCTGCGCAATTCCGGTATCTTTGAACCCATTGCTCGACAAAACATGATCAGCCAGCCAGCACAGGCCAGTGAAGTGATTTTTCGTGACTGGAGTGCGGTGGGTGCACAGTATGTACTGGTCGGCAATATCACTCCCAATGGTGGGCGCTTACAAGTCAGCTATGCAGTGTTGAACGTCAGCACGGAGCAGGTCATGGCGAGCGGTACTGTGGGTGGCGCACTTGAGCAGCTACGCGATTTAGCCCACCATATTTCTGATCAGTCCTATGAAAAGCTAACCGGCGTAAAAGGCGCATTTTCTACCCGTTTATTGTATGTCACGGCTGAACGCTTCTCTGCTAGTAATACCCGTTATACTTTACAGCGCTCGGATTATGATGGTGCTCGCGCTGTTACTTTACTGCAATCACGCGAGCCGATTTTGTCACCGTCTTTTGCTCCTGATGGCAAGCGCATTGCTTATGTATCCTTTGAGCAAAAACGCCCACGCATTTTTGTGCAGAATGTCGATACCGGTCACCGTGAGCAAATCACCAATTATGAAGGCTTAAATGGTGCGCCTTCTTGGTCACCAGATGGCAGTCGTTTAGCTTTTGTATTATCACGCGATGGCAATCCAGAGCTGTACGTGATGGATATGGGCTCACGCCAAGTGCGTCGCGTTACTAATCATGCGGCGATTGATACCGAACCCTTCTGGGGCAAAGACGGACAAACGTTATACTTCACTTCGGATCGTTCTGGTAAGCCACAAATTTACCGCATGAATATCAATGGTGGAGCGGCAGAACGGGTTACTTTTATTGGTAACTACAATGCCAACCCAAAATTATCAGCCGATGAAAAGACGCTGGTGATGATTCATCGACAAGAAGGCTATGCGGTATTCAAAGTGGCTGCGCAAGATTTGCAGCGCGGCAATTTACGAATCCTCTCAGATTCAAGTTTAGATGAGTCACCTACTGTTGCACCCAATGGAACAATGGTAATCTATGCCACCCACCAACAGGGTAGAGGTGTCCTGATGCTTGCATCTATTAATGGGCGGGTGCGGCTCCCACTACCTAGCATTCAAGGCGAAGTCAGAGAGCCTTCATGGTCCCCTTACCTAAACTGATGGTGGGTTATCTGTTAACTAAACTAAATATGTTGTTTTTTGGAGCTTGTAAAATGGAAATGCTTAAATTCGGTAAATTTGCCGCGTTATCACTGGCTTTGGCTGTAGCTGTTGGTTGTTCTTCAAAAGGCGGCGACGCAAGCGGTGAAGGTGCAATTGATCCGAATGCCGGTTACGGCGCAAACACAGGTGCCATCGATGGCAGTTTGAACGGTGGTAGTGAAGAAGCAGCGTTGCGCGCTATTACTACGTTCTACTTTGAATTCGATAGCTCAGACCTAAAACCAGAAGCCATGCGCGCACTTGATGTACACGCACGTGACTTACAAGGTAACGGCGCACGTGTTGTATTAGAAGGTCACGCCGATGAGCGTGGTACTCGCGAATACAACATGGCACTGGGCGAGCGTCGTGCTAAAGCAGTACAGCGTTACTTAGTACTGCAAGGTGTTTCACCTGCGCAACTTGAGCCAGTATCTTACGGTGAAGAGCGTCCGGTTGTGATTGGTCATGATGACAGCGCATGGTCACAAAATCGTCGCGTCGAACTGCGTAAGTAATAGGTAATACAAATGATCCGTTCTACCCTGATAGCTTTGGCCCTCAGCCTGCCGACTTTGGCAGTTGCTGCGATCCCAGTCACTGATCGCCCCGCATATGATCAAACCTATGCAGGCACAGATCAAGGTATGAACGGAACTGCGACTGCAGGTGGTGCTTCGGCACCACTTTCAGCTCAAGGTCAGCTGTTCATGCAGTTACAGCAGATGCAGCAAGAAATTGCTACGCTGCGCGGTCTGCTTGAAGAACAACAACACGAAATAAGTCAATTGCGCCAAGAGAACCTTGAGCGTTACCAAACATTAGACAGCCGCTTGAGCGACAGCTCTACAGCACAAGCCGTTAGTCCAGCGTCAACGACTGAGCAGCCCAACAGCGGCGCTGCCAATCCTGCCGCTCAGGCCGATAATATCGAAGCCGATCCGGCCAAGGAAAAGCTCTATTACGAAGCCTCGTTTGATTTAATTAAAGCGCGTGAGTTTGATAAAGCGCAGCAAGCCTTCACGGTTTTTTTGCGTAAGTATCCCAACAGCCAATATGCGGGTAATGCCCAGTATTGGTTAGGTGAAGTCAGTTTGGTGCAGGGTGATATGCAAGCGGCTGGTAAGGCTTTTGCATTGGTCAGCCATAACTACCCCAAGCACAATAAAGTGCCTGATTCACTGTATAAGCTGGCTGACGTTGAGCGCCGCTTAGGCAATGCGGATAAAGCCCGTGGTATTTTGCAGCAAGTGGTTGCCGAGTACCCTGGTAGCTCCGCGGCACAATTAGCGCAACAAGATTTAAGAAAACTCTAATACGCTGCTTTCATCAGCACGTTCGCGCTCGGCGCGGGTCCGTGCTGGGCAGTGCCTCATTCAGCAATGGAGGCGGACGGCCTGTTTTGCTGTCGCGCCCGGCGCACATACAATGCACAACACCCTACGCATCACCGAGATTTTTTACTCGTTACAGGGCGAAACTTGCACTGCTGGTTTACCCACTGTTTTTATTCGCCTTACCGGCTGCCCGCTACGCTGTCAGTATTGCGACAGTGCCTATGCGTTTAGCGGCGGAGAGTTGTTCACGATCGAAGCTATTCTGGCTCAAGTCGCTGGTTACCGGCCGCGTTATGTCTGCGTTACAGGTGGCGAACCTTTAGCACAACCGCATGTTTTAACCCTATTTAAGGCGTTGTGTGAGGCAGGCTATCAAGTGTCCACCGAAACCAGTGGTGCACTCGATATCAGCGGCATTGATACGCGGGTCAGTATTGTGCTCGACCTTAAAACGCCAGGCTCATTAGAAGCGCAACGCAATCGCTATGAAAACATCGATGTGCTGAAAGGCGATGACCAAGTCAAGTTCGTACTGTGCAATCGCGCGGATTACGATTGGGCGGTCACTAAGCTTCTGCAATACCAGCTGGACACGCGCGTATCTGAGGTGCTGTTTTCGCCCAGTCACGGCCAGTTGAGTCCGCGTGACTTGGCCGATTGGATCGTGGCCGATAATTTACCGGTACGTCTGCAGTTACAGCTGCATAAGTTATTGTGGGATGATCAGCCGGGTTATTAAGGCCGATTTAATAGTGTTGTCCTGCATCAGTCATTTGCCGCAAGTTGCTGGCTAAACAGGTTTTGAGAAAACAATGATGATCAATAAACGTGCCGTTATTTTATTATCCGGTGGTTTAGATTCCGCCACTGTGCTTGCCTCCGCGCGCGCGCAAGGCTACGACTGTTACACCATGAGCTTTGATTATGGCCAGCGCCATCGCAGTGAGTTGGATGCCTCGCGGAGGATTTCAGAGGCTTTAGGCGCTATTGAGCACAAAGTCATTGGGATTAATTTAGATGGTATAGGCGGCTCTGCGTTAACCGATAGCAGCCTTGCTGTACCAGAGCGGTTAAGTCAGGGGGAAATTCCGCTCACCTACGTGCCTGCACGTAATACCGTGTTTTTGTCTCTGGCTTTGGGCTGGGCGGAAGTGTTGCAGGCGTATGACATTTTTATTGGGGTTAACGATGTTGATTACTCAGGCTACCCTGATTGCCGTATGGAGTTTATCCAAGCGTTTGAGCGTGTCGCCAATTTAGCCACGCGCGAAGGTGTGGAAGGGCGTTCGTTTCGTATTCAGGCGCCCCTGCAAAGTATGAGTAAGGCTGATATTATTCGGCTTGGTACGCAGTTGCGGGTAGACTATGCGCTCACAGTGTCCTGTTATCAGGCGGATCATGAGGGTCGCGCTTGTGGGGTCTGTGAAAGTTGTCAATTGCGTAGACAAGGTTTTATTAACGCAGGAATAAACGATTCAACGCGATATTTTTGACAAATATAGAATTTATGCTTGAACTGAGCTGAGAAGTACGTATGATGCGCATCCCTTTCGGGTCGTTAGCTCAGTGGTAGAGCAGTTGGCTTTTAACCAATTGGTCGTAGGTTCGAATCCCACACGACCCACCAATTTTCTATAGCATCGTTTGTCGGTATTGCGTTGCATCTTTTTAGAGCACTCAGCATTACACTTGTTAACATTGCGCCTATGTGCGCTGTGAGGACTGACATCAATGACGCAGATTTCTGAACGTATTTTGGTTCAAGCACACTTGGCCGCTAAGCAGGTTGAAGAGCTTACGCCTGAGCAAGAGGCGCATTATTGTGAGCGCATTATTGCCGAACTGAAAGCACAAGATGCGGTGTTAGTCGCGCATTACTATTGCGCCCCTATCATTCAAGAGTTGGCTGAAAAAAGTGGCGGCTGTGTGGCTGATTCGCTGGAAATGGCGCGTTTTGGTAGTCAGCACAGCGCGCAAACGCTGGTCGTTGCTGGTGTGCGCTTTATGGGTGAGACGGCGAAAATTCTTAACCCAGAGAAGCGTATCTTGATGCCGACTCTGGAAGCTACGTGCTCTTTAGATTTGGGCTGCCCGGTTAAAGAGTTTTCTGAGTTTTGTGATCAGCATCCTGAACGTACTGTGGTGGTGTATGCCAATACCTCGGCGGCGGTCAAGGCTCGTGCGGATTGGGTGGTGACCTCTAGTTGCGCTTTGGAAATTGTGGAAAGCCTGATGGATAACGGTGAGACCATTTTGTGGGCGCCGGATCAGCATTTGGGGCGTTACATTCAGCGTGAAACTGGCGCAGATATGTTGTTGTGGGACGGTGCCTGCATTGTTCACGAAGAGTTTAAGGCCAAGCAGTTGGCTGATATGAAGGCTCTTTATCCAGACGCAGCGGTATTAGCTCACCCTGAGTCGCCGGCTGCGGTACTGGAACTGGCCGATGTGATTGGCTCAACCACGCAGTTGATTAAAGCCACACAGCAATTACCGAATCAGCAATTTATTGTGGCGACTGATCGTGGCATTTTTTATAAAATGCAGCAGCTCAGTCCACATAAGAGTTTTATTGAAGCACCAACAGCGGGTGAGGGTGCATCCTGCCGCAGTTGTGCAAACTGTCCGTGGATGGCGATGAATACGCTGGAAGCGATGTTGCTTGGTTTGCAGCATGGCAGTAATGAAATCATTGTTGATCCGGCGATTATTCCTCGCGCCGTGCGTCCTTTGCAGCGCATGTTGGATTTCACCCGCGATGCGCAAATTAAGCTCAAAGGTAACGCTTAACTAACATCGGTGTGACTTTAGAAAGCCCTGACGAGATTTGCATTGGCAGTAGCTAGTTGGGGCTTTTCGCTTTTATCGGTTATTCAGTGCTCAGTGCTCATTGATCAGTGATCTGCTATTCGAGAATCGAACCCTGTACGAGCTGGTCATGCCAGCGACTGTGGCTAATCCGAAGTACAACACGCGCAGGCTGAATGTTTTTAGCCATATAAAGCATCATTGGAATAGGCGTATGCCGCACCTTGCTGGTATCGCTCTTCCCTCAACGGGTCATCCTGACCCGATTCGGGCGCTAGGTCATCCCTGACTCGCGCGTCGCGTTACCAACACGGTGCTCATTGACCAGCGATGTGCTATTCGAGAATTATGGTCTTCGAGCATTGAACCCTGTACGAGCTGGCCATGCCAGCGATTGCGGCTTAATCTGCAGCTTTAAAACCACTATTTGGCAGGCTTCTACGCTGTGGGCGAACTAAATGCATGGCAGTTAATCAAAACTGTAATAAACTCCAATTGATTAACTGCCAGTGATAAGGCGGTTGAGTTGCTGATTAATGACTAGGATGAGGTTGAATTTGGCTACTTTATACAAAACGATTGCTCTAGCAGGTGTGATCTTGTTAACCGGCTGCCAAGCCGTCAATACCACTGGCTCAAGTGCCGTGGGTGTTGATCGTAAACAATATATGTTCAGTATGCTGAGCACTAATGAAATCAATCAAACCTATGCGCAGGCTTACCAAGAGACGCTGCAGCAAGCCCAAGCGAAAGGTAAGCTGGACATGCGCAGCAATAACGCCAAGCGTTTACAGGTCATTGGCCAGCGTTTGATTGCGCAAGCCGGATACTTTCGTCCAGATGCAGCGCAGTGGGATTGGCAGGTAAGTTTGATTGATAGCCCAGAGCTGAATGCCAATTGCGGCCCTGGCGGTAAAATAATTTTTTACAGTGGCATTATCACTAAGTTGAAACTGACTGATGATGAGATTGCGGCAATTATGGGCCATGAAATTGCTCATGCTTTACGTGAACACAGCCGCGAAGCTATGTCGAAAGCCTATGGCATTGAAATGGCTAAGTTGGGCCTGGGTGCCGTGCTTGGCGTCAGTCAAGACACGATGGCACTGGCAGACACTGCCGTGCAGTACGGGATGACTTTACCCAATAGCCGTGGTGCTGAGACAGAGGCTGACTTGCTAGGTCTTGAGTTGGCGGCGCGTGCTGGTTACAACCCGAATGCTGCGGTCAGCCTATGGCAAAAAATGGAACAGGTCAGCCAAGGTGCACCGGCTGAATTTGTCAGTACACACCCGTCTTCATCGACGCGGATTCAAAACCTGCAGGCGAATATTCCTAAAGTAATGCCGCTCTATGAGCAAGCGCGCAAGCGTTAAGTGCTGGGTTGTGCGGGCAGGACCGTCCGTTTTAGCAAGCTGCCAGCCGCTGTTTAATCTTGCTGCAGAAAACGTCCTTCAACGGGCGTTTTTTTATTTAGTTGCTTTGAAAATCACAAATTTAGCGTTCGCAGCAATCTGCTGTACGTCGCGAAACATGCGTTTTAGCGTGACGTGATAACCCAGATGGCGATTACCGACGATCCATAACTGACCGTCTTTTTTTAAGGCACGGTGGCTTTGTTGAAACATGCGTCTGGCTAAAAAGTCGCCAACCACTTGCTGCTGGTGAAAAGGCGGGTTACAGAGAACAATATCCAGTGTTTCTGCTTGTTCCGCGCCAAGACCGTCACCAGCGTACACAGTGACCGGGCGCTCTGCTAAGGCAAGTTGCCAGTTTTCTTGCGCAGATTGCACGGCCATATAGGACTCATCAACCATACGCAGCTGTGCTTGCGGGTTTTTTAGTGCACAGACAATGCCTAGTACGCCGTTACCGCAGCCAAGGTCTGCGACTTGTGCAGAGCCTAAGTCAGTCGGTAAGTACGGCAGAAAAAAACGCGTACCAATGTCTAAGGCTTCGCGGCAAAACACTCCTGCGTGATTGCGTAAGATCAGCGAAGGGTTTTCCAGTTGGTATTCACTTGGGTAAGGTGAGCTGGCTTGGAGTTTTTCAGCTGGCGTGACAAAAAGTAAACGTGCTTTTTTCTCGGCAAGGCTGGCCTGCACTGGGCCAATGTAGCGTTCAAGTAAATCGCCTGCCGAGCGTGGCAGATGTTTAATCATGCCGGCGGCGATAATAATGGTGTCTGATGTGATCTGAGTTTGTAAGCGAATCAGCTGTTCTTCGAGTAAAGCTAGCGTTTTCGGTACACGAATCAGTACGCAAGCATAGGGGCCGTTAAAGGCTTGATCAGCTTGGATGATCTCGACGCTGTCTTGATTAAGTTGATTATTATCAAGGTTATTACGCAGGGCTTGATGGGCTAAAAATGAATCGCCACTGCTATGCACCTGCATTTTGCTAGCTAAGCTGGCGGCCAGAGCACCGAAGTTATCGTTAAGGATTAGCGTGCGCGCATTGCTCGCTAAGCTGCAGCTGTTCAGGTGTTTAAGCAGATACTCGTCAGCCGCATCGAAAGCTTGTAGTGGAGTGTTGAGCTGCTCTGGAAAGCGTAATAAATCCAGCTGGGCAAAAGACGTATTAAATATAGGCATAAGGATCGCAGGTATTTGTTTGGCCAAAAATGGCGTATGAATAGAGTGACTGATAATTAATGAGGTGCAGTATGAACGCGGCGCAAGAAAAGTTCACCCGGCAAACGATTACTCACTTACATACGTGGACCCCTAGTCTGTTTAGTTTTCGTTGTACGCGTGATGTGGGCTTTCGTTTTACGGCCGGACAGTTTGCCCGTTTAGGCGTGCGCAAGACCAATGGCTCGATTGTTTGGCGTGGCTATTCGATGGTGTCGAGTCCGTTTGATGAGTTTTTGGAGTTTTTTTCGATTGTCGTGCCTGGCGGTGAGTTTACCAGTGAACTCAGTCAGTTGGCGGTCGGCGATGAGATTTTGATTGAGAAACAAGCGCATGGGTTTTTGACCTTGGATCGCTTTGTTGATGGCAAGAATCTTTGGTTGTTATCGACAGGCACTGGAGTGGCACCGTTTTTGTCGATGCTGCAGGATTTTGAGATTTGGCAGCGTTTTGAGCGAATTGTCTTAGTGTATAGCGTGCGTTCTGCAGCTGAGTTGGCCTACAAAGATTTGCTTGATGATATTTTGGCGCGTGAATATGTCGCCGAGTATGCGCATAAGTTTACCTTTGTACCGGTAGTCACCCGCGAAGACGTTGCTGGCTGCTTAGGTGCGCGCATTACTGATTTGTTGATATCTGGTGAGCTTGAAAAGCATGTTGGTCTACCGATTGAAGCAGAAAACGCTCGGATTCTGCTCTGTGGTAATCCGGAAATGGTCGAAGATTGTCGGATGCTATTGCAGAAGCGCGATATGCAATTGTCACTCACGCGTAAGCCTGGTGCGGTAGCAGTGGAGAATTATTGGTAGTGAATCCAGTAGGGCTTGGTCATCATGCCAGCGTTTTTAAAGCAATTCGCTGTGGGAGCGCGGGCAGCCTGCCCGCAGCGTGTCCCGAAGTACGGCATGCACTCGGTTATTGTTTTTAATAAAACAACATATCTAGGACGCTAGGCGCATGCTGCACCTTGCTGGTCTCGCTTTTCCCTCAACGGGGCATCCAGCCCCGATTCGGGCGCTCACCGTCCCTGGTTCGCTCGCCGCGACACCAGCAAGATGCTCATTGAACAGCGGTGTGGTATTCGAGAGTGGAGTACGACTCTTTTAAAGCCAGCATTTTGCGCCGTTTTATTGGTCTAGGGTAACGGTATATCTCTCTGCACGGCTGATTGTTACAGCAACAGGGCAAACCCTGCATATGGTCAACACGTGCTTCGGGGTAGGTGTGATGAGCGAGCCAGGGATGGCGAAGCACCGGAGTTGAGCCCTGGATGGGCTCATCGACGGATTAACATCTACCCCGAAGCACGCTATGCACAGATCGAGCAATGTAATACCGCTATGTAAACAGCAGGGCAGGCGCATACCGCACCTTGCTGGTCTCGCTTCACCCTCAACGGTGTTGTGGGCGAGTTATATTTAGTCAGCGCCAAAACTAAAGCATGCCAGCGATAGCGCCTTAGTCTTAGTTTTTATTTTGATTTTGATTTTTAAGTAAATCACGAATTTCGCTGAGTAAGACTTCTTCGTTGCTAGGGGCGGCTGGCTCAGCAGGCGCTTCTTCGTTCGCTTGCTCTTCGCGTTTAAGGCGGTTAATCACTTTAACCCCCATAAAGATGGCGAAAGCGACAATCAAGAAATCAATAATGCTTTGAATAAACTTGCCGTAAGCGAGGACTACAGCCGGCAAGTCACCTTCGGCCGCTTTGAGTGTAATGGCAAGATCGGTAAAATCCACGCCGCCAATTAGCACGCCGAGTGGTGGCATGATAACGTCACCAACAAAGGAGCTAACAATCTTACCGAAAGCCGCACCAATGATGATACCGACGGCCATATCAACAACATTACCTTTTACTGCAAAGGTTTTGAATTCTTTTAAAATGCTCATGCGCTTATAGTCCAGGCTAAGTTAACGCTTAAATTATTGAGGCGACATTATGCCGCGCTTTTCTGTGCAGTTATATAGAGTAAGCGGTAGATGAGTGTTAATTAAATGATGTTATATGTCGAGCGCAAACGACCTTTTAGCGCAGTACTAAAAGGTTTTGTCGTTGGGTTTTAAAGCAGAGGCGCTTAGGTCGAGCGAGCGACCGCGAACTTGGCTAGCTCAATCAGTGCATCGCGATAGCCGGAAGCTGGAATACCGTCTAAGCAGGCAATTGCGCGTTGTGCATAGTCTTGCGCAAGTTTAGCTGTGTAATCCAGAGCGCCTGAAGCTTCCACTGCAGCGCTGATTTGCGCAAGGTCTTCAATGCCGCCTTGTTGAATAGCCTTACGCACCAATGCCGCTTGCTCTGGGGTGCCATCGCGCATGGTGACAATCAGCGGTAGCGTTGGTTTGCCTTCGGCCAGATCATCGCCTACGTTTTTACCAAGTGTTTCAGCATCGCCGCGATAATCCAGTAAGTCATCAACTAACTGAAAGGCAATGCCTAAATTATCACCGTAAGTGCGTAATGCTTCAGCGTGCTCAGCGGATGCTCCAGCTAATACAGCAGCGCTGTGAGTAGAAGCTTCAAACAGCATCGCGGTTTTGCCGCGAATCACTTCCATATAAATCGCTTCAGTGGTGCTGGCGTCACGTACCTTAGTCAGTTGTAAGACTTCGCCTTCAGCAATTACACGAGTGGCTTGCGAGATGATTTGCATGACTGGCAATGAGCCTAAGCGCACCATCATTTCAAAGGAGCGTGCGTATAAGAAGTCACCGACTAACACGCTGGGAGCATTACCCCATTTGGCGTTGGCAGTGGAACGGCCACGACGCAAGTCAGATTTATCCACCACATCGTCATGCAGTAATGTAGATGTGTGCAAAAACTCAATCACAGCGGCGAGTAAGCGCAGATCATCATCTTGTTTACCTAGAGCATTACCAGTCAACAATACCAGGAGTGGGCGCAAACGTTTGCCACCCGCGGAGATGATGTAATCACCGATTTTTTCTACCAAAGGAATCCGTGAAGATAGCTGTTGTTTGATGATGCCATCAACGGCAGCAAAATCTTCAGCGACGATTTGGTAAAAAGCCTGTGGTTGCATGACCCTGCGTACTCCAATAAGGTTGTGGCGCATGCTATGAGGCGTAGGCGTATCTGTCAAGGTAAGAGCATCCAGTGCTTGCGTCTCGATGCATCTGTGCGTACAATCCGCGCTCCTGAACTTTACTTGGGCAACTCCCTGCCTTACGCAATTGCAGTGCGTCCTAATCCAATGCACAGCAGCCATGCCAACTGATACTTACTCTTATAAAACGTTGGGTGAGCAGGAATAACGGAGAGATACGATGTACGCAGTAATTGTAACTGGCGGTAAGCAATACAAAGTCGCTGAAGGCGAATTTTTGAAGATTGAAAAACTGGACGTGCCAGTCGGCGAAGCGATTTCGTTTGACCGCGTTCTGTTGATCGGCAACGGCGAAGATGTAAAAATTGGTGCGCCAGTTGTTGATGGTGCGAAAGTGACAGCTGAAGTGATTGACCAAGGTCGTCACGATAAAGTAACTATTATCAAGTTCCGTCGTCGTAAGCACAGCATGAAGCGTCAGGGCCACCGTCAGTGGTTCACTGAAGTTAAAATCACTGGCATTCAGGCTTAATTGACTGAACCCCCAAACTGATGGAGTGTTGATCTCATGGCAACGAAAAAAGCTGGCGGTAGTACTCGCAACGGTCGCGACTCGGAATCGAAACGCTTAGGCGTTAAGATGTACGGCGGCCAAACTGTTAAAGCAGGAAATATTATCGTGCGTCAGCGCGGTACTGAATTCCACCCAGGCTTCGGTGTGGGTATGGGCAAAGATCACACCTTGTTTGCTAAAGAAGCAGGCGTGATTAAGTTTGAAGTTAAAGGTGCATTCGGACGTCGCTACGTTAGCGTAGTTTCCGCTTAAGCAGCTTTACACGGAAAAGCCCTGTCATTTGACGGGGCTTTTTTGTTTGTGCAGGCAGTAAAGACGGGTTGTCCGTGCTTGTTGTATCCTGCGTTTATATTGACAAGCCTGCGGGCTCGCGGGAGGCACAAGAATGAAATTCGTCGATGAAGTATCGATTGTGGTAAAAGCTGGCGACGGCGGTAATGGTTGCATGAGTTTTCGCCGGGAAAAATTTATTGAGTTTGGTGGTCCAAACGGTGGTGATGGCGGTGATGGCGGCTCTATCTATATGGAAGCCGATGTGAACCTCAACACCCTGGTCGACTACCGTTACACCCGTCGCTTTAATGCGCAGCGTGGTGAAAATGGCCGAGGTGCTGATTGCACAGGCGCTAAAGGTGAAGACCTGATTTTAAAGGTACCGGTGGGTACCACGATTATTGATGCGGACACCCAAGAAATTATTGGTGACTTGACCGAAGACGGACAGCGCATTCGTGTGGTTGAAGGTGGCTGGCATGGCTTGGGTAATACCCGTTTTAAATCCAGTACCAACCGTGCGCCACGCCAAACCAGTGATGGTAAGCCAGGCGAGTTGCGTAACCTCAAGCTGGAAATGAAAGTACTGGCTGATGTCGGCTTGCTAGGTTTGCCAAACGCCGGTAAAAGCAGCTTTATTCGTTCAGTGTCAGCAGCTAAACCCAAAGTGGCCGACTACCCCTTTACCACCTTAGTGCCTAACTTGGGTGTTGTAAGTATTGGCCGCTATAAAAGCTTTGTGATCGCCGATATTCCTGGTGTGATTGAAGGTGCTGCTGAAGGCGCGGGTTTAGGTATTCGTTTCCTTAAGCACTTAACCCGTACTCGCCTGTTATTGCATGTGGTGGATTTAGCGCCGATTGACGGTAGCGATCCAGCGCAAGATGCACAAGTGATTGTCGATGAAATTGAGCGTTTTAGCCCTTCCTTGGTTGAGCGTGACCGTTGGTTGGTGTTGAACAAAGTCGATCAGTTGCTGGATGACGAGCGCGAGCAGCGCAAGCAAGCCGTGATTGATCAGTTAGGCTGGAGCGGTCCGGTGTTTATGATTTCAGCACTGGATGGTGAGGGCACTAAAGAGCTCGCGCAGGCGATGATGCGTTATCTGGAAGAGCGTGACCTGCGCATTGCTGAAGACAAAGCCTACGGCGAATACCTAGTCGATTTGGATCAGCGTATCGAAGATGAAGGCCGTGCGCGTCTGCAAGAGCTGGATGATCAGCGCGCGTTACGCCGTGCTGGGGTCAAAGCGATTGAAGATGTGGATGATGATTTTGATGAAGATTACGACGAAGATGATGAAGATGGTGCAGAAATCATCTACGTTAATCATTAACTGATGGATGAGCTCGGCGTGTGTGTTCGCCCGTCGAGCATTTAATTTCAACAGGATTGTGTTATGCGTGACAAGGTGACAAGCGCTCAGCGCTGGGTAGTGAAAATTGGCAGTGCATTGTTGACCGCTGATGGCCGAGGTCTGGACCGTAATGCGATGGCAATTTGGGTCCAGCAAATGGTTGCCCTGCGTCAGCAAGGCATTGACTTGGTATTGGTCTCTTCTGGTGCTGTGGCGGCGGGAATGAGTCGCTTGGGTTGGCTAGAGCGCCCTAGTGCCATTCATGAACTGCAAGCTGCCGCTGCGGTCGGCCAGATGAGTTTAGTTAAAGCGTGGGAAAGTGGCTTTGCTGAGCACAATGAGCGTACCGCGCAGATTCTGTTAACCCACGATGACTTGTCCGATCGCAAGCGTTATCTAAACGCACGCAGCACCTTACGCACCTTGCTGGAATTGGGTGTGATTCCGGTGATCAATGAAAACGATACAGTAGCCACCGATGAAATTCGCTTTGGTGATAACGACACCTTAGCGGCGCTGGTGGCCAACTTAGTTGAAGCTGATTTGCTGGTGATTCTTACCGACCGTGATGGTATGTACGATGCTGATCCGCGCAATAACCCAGATGCTCAAGTGATCTATGAGGCCCGTGCCGATGACCCAAGCCTGGATGCTGTGGCGGGCGGCAGTGCCGGGGCTTTAGGGCGCGGCGGCATGCAGACCAAATTGCGTGCGGCACGGCTCGCGGCGCGCTCAGGCGCATATACAGTAATTGTGGGTGGGCGTCTTGAGCATGTTCTCGACCGTCTGCATGCTGGCGAGCGTCTCGGCACCTTACTGACCCCTGAGCAATGCCGTGATGGCGCACGCAAGCAGTGGCTGGCAGGTCATCTGCAAACGCGTGGTACTTTGACCCTCGATGCTGGCGCAGTTAAAGCCTTAGCTAGCGATCATAAAAGCTTACTTCCCGTCGGTGTTACCGCCGTGGCAGGACATTTTTTGCGTGGCGAAATGGTGGTTTGTGTGGATGCGCAAGGCACTGAAGTGGCGCGTGGTTTAAGCAACTACAGCGCCGCTGAAGCGAGCAAGATCATTGGTCTGTGCTCTGAAAGTATTGTCGAAACCTTAGGTTATATGGCCGAAGCAGAGCTGATTCATCGCGATAACTTAGTGGTGATTTAAGCTTCTACTCGGAGCTTAAAGTGCGTATAGATCGGCTGATAAAACCCGTGATAAGCAACCAGCTATCACGGGATTTTTTTAATCCAGCTTAATCACCGCGCGCCCAAAGATTGCTGATAGGGTAGCGACGATCACTACCAAAGCTGCGCTTGCTAATACGCGGCCCCACAGCGGCTTGGCGGCGTTTATATTCGTTAAGATCAACTAAGCGCAAAACCTGCAGCACCATGTCAGAATTGAAGCCTTGCTGGATAATAGTTTGCGCAGACTGCTCTTCTTCAACATACAAACGCAGCACCTCATCGAGAACCTCATAGGCCGGTAAGCTGTCTTGATCTGTTTGCCCCGGCGCTAGTTCTGCAGAAGGCGCACGGGTGAGCACTCGCTCAGGTATCACACGACTTAAGCTGTTGCGATAGCGCGCCAAGCGATACACCATGCTTTTAGATACATCTTTAAGGAGGGCAAAGCCGCCGACCATATCTCCGTAAAGGGTCGCATAACCTACTGCAGTTTCGCTTTTGTTGCTGGTCGGCAGCACCAGGTAGCCGTTTTTGTTAGACAATGCCATCAAGACATTGCCACGGCAGCGGGCTTGTAGGTTTTCTTGCGTGGTGTCGTGATCTGGTGTTGGCATATGGGCAAAAACAGGGGCTAAGGTCTGGGTAAAGGCCTCAACCATTGGCGCGATGGCGATGGTTTTATAATCCACGCCCATGCTAAGTGCTTGTGCTGCAGCATCATCTTGGCTGATCTGTGCGGTGTAGTGGTAGGGCATCATCACCGCTTGCACTTTATCGGCGCCCAATGCATCGGCCGCAATGGCAAGGACCAAAGCAGAGTCAATACCGCCGGATAAACCGAGGAGTACGCCTTTAAAACCGTTGTATGCGACATAATCCCGTAAACTCATCATCAGCGCTTGGTAGATACAGGCTTCGTCACTGAGTAAGGGCTCGCAGGTGGCGCGTTCGACATGGCTGGTGGAACGGGTAAACTGTAACTCCACCGCACATAACTCTTCGGTAAAGGCGTGCGCGCGTTGGCGTAGATTACCTTGCTCGTCCACAGTGCAACTGCCGCCATCAAAAATCAGATCGTCCTGCGCACCTACTTGGCTGGCATATAGGATTGGCATTTGCGCCTGCTGCGCATGGTGGCTGAGCATCTGCTCGCGCTCAGCCTGTTTGTTGAGATGAAAGGTTGAGGCGTTTAAGCTAACAATCATTTTGGCGTTGGCTGCGCTGGCTTGCTCAATAAATGCCATCTGCCAAATGTCTTCACCAATACCGATGGCAATTTTGATTTCGTTAATTTCAATGCAGACGGATTGCTTACCTGGGCTGAAGTAGCGCTGGGCATAGGCGGTGGAGTCAGTGGGTAAAAACTGCTTTTTATACACCGCTCGAATCTCGCCTTGATAAATATGCGCACAGCAGTTGTAACGCTTATTGTCTTCGCGCCAAGGGTAGCCAACGATCACGTGTAAGTTGTGCGGTAACGCAGTGCACAGCTGTCCTAAAGCACGTTCGATGCGCACTTGCATGCTATCGCGCAGGAGTAAATCTTGTGCGTTATAACCGCACAGCGATAACTCAGGAAAAACAATTAAATCAGCTTGCAAATGCTGTTTTGCCTGTACGCTTGCATCAAGGATACGCTGCAGGTTGCCGTCAATATCGCCGACGCGCATGTTTAATTGTGCCAGAACGGCGCGCAGTGCAGTTGCCATGCTTCATCCTCAAAAATGATTAGAATGCCAGTTTAGCAAAGCCTGCTGCTGGATGGGCTGTTCCTGAGATAAATCAGCAGCGAGGGCTCTGACTGGGCAGTTTCGTTGTATTGTAGACAGCTAAGTCAATTGGCGTGTGTCGTCAGGACTGGTAATGGCATGCCATGCAAAGTGCTTGCGTCTTTGTATTAAATGCCGCTCGATTGAGTACTCAATGACAGATTTGAATAAAAGAGAGTGGATATGCAGTTAAAAGATAAAGTGATCATCATTACCGGCGGTGGCCAAGGTTTGGGTCGTGCAATGGCTGAGTATTTGGCAGCAAAAGGTGCGCAGCTGGCCCTGGTCGATTTAGATCAGAGTAAACTGGACGCCGCAGTGGCTGCATGCCAGAGCCATGGTGCACAAGCACGAGCCTATCTGTGTAACGTAGCCAATGAAGAGCAAGTGAATCATATGGTTGCGCAAGTGGCTGATGACTTTGGTGCGATCAATGGCTTAGTCAATAATGCCGGTATTTTGCGTGATGGCTTAACGATCCGTGTTAAAGACGGTGAAATGAGCAAAATGAGCTTAGCCAATTGGCAGGCAGTGATTGACGTCAATCTGACCGGTGTTTTTCTCTGTACCCGTGAAGTGGCCGCAAAAATGATTGAGTTAAACAATCATGGTGCCATTGTTAATATTTCTTCCATTTCACGTGCCGGTAATATGGGGCAAGCGAACTATTCTGCCGCTAAAGCAGGTGTGGCTGCTGATACTGTGGTGTGGGCAAAAGAGCTCGCGCGTTATGGCATTCGTGTAGCAGGCGTTGCGCCTGGCTTTATCGAGACAGAAATGACGATGGGCATGAAGCCTGAAGCTTTAGAGAAAATGACAGCTGGGATTCCTTTGCGTCGCATGGGTAAACCAGAAGAGATTGCTCACTCCGTTGCGTATATCTTTGAAAATGATTACTACACCGGGCGCATCCTTGAGCTCGATGGTGGTTTGCGTTTGTAATGTAGAAAACCTTCAGCGCGCTATGCTGGTGCGCTGAAGATAGCAAAGTAAGGTGCGCTGCTAACAGATGCAGTCATGTGTCTGGGCAGTGCTCTTACCAACCAACACCGACACCAATTAAATAACGACGGTCATTGAGATCACCGTATTGGCTGGACACCTTATCCCACTCAGCTTTCAAAGTGATGGCGGCCCAGCTATTGACCTTATAGCGAACGCCTGCTTCGCTATCAAAGACATAATTAATCTCGCTGATAAAAGGCACACCAAATTCACCTTTGCTGTACAGCTCAAAACTTTTACCGCTGATATAGCGATTGTAATCCCATGATAAAGTGTTGGAATTAAAGCTTTTCTTATCGCCATCAATAAAATCAAATTTGTTGTGATTAATCAGACCTGATAGAGCAAAAGCACCGATTTCGTTATCCCAGAACTGGTAACCAGGGCCGGTACCGTAGGTGTGCTGTCGGCGCAGCTCTTCAACGTGGTCATTAATATATTTAGCTTTGTTTTTCCAGAACCATTTTTCAGTAATAAAACGGTCAAGAGCATAACTGGCTTCAAAACGCTCAGTTTTCTTAGCTTCGTTTTTAGTTTCGTAATCGTATTCAGTGTCCAGTGCGTGTCGCCATAAACCGTGGCGCAATTCAGTGTTTATATCAAGATCATAGTCCCTGATATCGTTTTCATTTTTCTTATAATCGGCTGAAAAGCTGATATTACCTTTCCAACGCAAGTCCTCAATAATCGGCTTGGGCTTCATCAATTGTTGAATATCCGTCAAGGCGATGGTTTTTGGCGTGTCGCCATTGATAAGGGTGACACTGCCCTCTGGCGCTGGGCGTAATGCTTTGCTGGACTCAGTGGTGAAGGTATCCAGTTTGACTAACAAAGGTTCATCGGTTTCTAAGGTGGCAATTTTCTTGATATTGAGGGTAATTGTATCGGCATAATCCGTCTCCAGTAGCAGCTTGCCGCTGTCTAGGAGTAGGATGCGTCCGGTCATGCGGTCACCGTTTTTTAACCATACGGTGTCGGCTTGCACAGAGAGGGGCAGGGTTAAACCAGTAATAAAGCAAAATAAAGCAAAATGACGCATGATGACACGCTCAAAGAAGGAATAGGCTAGGTAAAATTAGGGCGCATAGTTTACCGTCATGCGGTAACAGACTCATAGCGCTAAATAGGGTTCCGCATTGGTTACAGAAAATCAGCAACAGCGACGGAGCATCTTGTACATGCTGCTGTCTACTATTCCCGAAGGACGTTTGGTGACTTACGGGCAACTGGCAAAAATGATGGGCTATCCTGGCGCGGCCCGCTGGGTAGGGCGTACGCTTGGACAGTTGCCGGAAGCGACAGAACTGCCTTGGCACCGAGTGGTTGCAGCAGGAGGGCGTTTAACTTTGCCAGCCAATACAGTCAGTGGCGAAGAACAGCGTCAGCGTTTACGTAGTGAAGGGGTCTTCGTCGAAGGAGATCGTGTTAAATTACGTGGTTATGAATGGCAGCCTGATGCTGCAAGAGAGTAGAGTGCGCCTTTAAACATGAAATTTGTCACCTATGTCTGATAACAGTTGGCGCACAGCGCTACAGGCTTATTCCAGTCCAGCCACCTTAGCCTTGTTATTATTGGGTTTTGCCGCTGGCTTACCTTACATGCTGGTTTTTTCCACGCTGTCGGTGTGGCTGCGTGAGGCTGGTGTGGCCCGCGAAACCATTGGTTATGCCAGTTTGATTGGCTTGGCTTATGCCTTCAAATGGGTGTGGTCGCCACTGCTTGATCAATGGCGCTTGCCGCTCTTAGGGCGCTTAGGCCGTCGCCGTTCTTGGTTAGTTTTCTCGCAAATACTGGTGGCGATTGGGCTTGCCGGTATGGCGCTGAGTAACCCACAAAGTCATCTGGCCGTATTAATTGCCTTGGCCGTGTTAGTTGCCTTTGCTTCCGCAACGCAAGATATCGCCGTGGACGCCTATCGCTTAGAAATTGTTGATAACAGCCGTCAAGCCGCGCTGGCAGCCAGTTATATGGCGGGTTATCGCGTTGCTGCACTGTTAGCCACAGCAGGTGCGTTGTATTTTGCCGAGTGGTTTGGCTCCACTGGTGTGGAGTACCGACACGCGGCCTGGGCCAGCACTTATCTGTTGTTTGCTTTATTGATGCTGCCAGGTTTGTTAACCACTTTGTGGATGAAAGAGCCGCAAGTGGTTGTCCAAGCTGCCGATGCACTCAACCGCTACAAACTGAGCCATCAATTGATCTCGGTTGTTGTGCTGATGGTGCTTTTGGTGTCGGTGCCAGCAATGATGACACAGTTCTACCAAACGGACTTTCAATCCTTAGTCTCTGGGCAGTCGGGGCTTGATGATCTGTTTTACAGTGATCGCGCCTTTTTACGCGCCTTGCTGTATACCATTTTGACCCTGTTCTGTTTGTCCGCGATTGGCCGCAAAGGACTGGCTCCAGTGTTAACGCCGGTCAGTGACTTTGTTGTGCGCTACCGCTGGCAGGCATTGTTGTTGCTTGGCCTGGTCGCCACTTACCGTATGTCGGATACAGTGATGGGTGTAATGGCCAACGTGTTTTATATCGATCAAGGATTCAGTAAAGATCAGATTGCTGGTGTCAGTAAAGTCTTTGGCTTGATTATGACCTTGCTCGGTGCGGGTATCGGCGGTTTGCTGATCGTACGTTTTGGCATCATGCCGATTTTATTGATTGGTGGCATTAGTTCTGCGGCGACCAACTTGATGTTTGTCATGCTCGCAGGAATGGGCGCTGATCTGAATATGTTGATCGTCACTATTTCGTGCGACAACTTCAGTGCAGGACTTGCTACGGCAGCCTTTGTCGCTTATCTATCGAGTTTGACTAACCTTAGGTTTTCCGCGACTCAATATGCCTTGCTCAGCTCAATTATGCTGCTGCTGCCGCGTCTGATTGGTGGCTACTCTGGCGTATTGGTGGATAAATTTGGCTATGAGCAGTTCTTTTTAATTACCGCTTTGCTGGGGGTCCCGACTCTGGTGTTGATTGTCTGGCAGTGGCGCAGTGATCAACGTAAAGCAATGCGTGTTGAGCAAGACCCAGAAAGCTGCGTGGATGTTTGAGGTATTTTGTTACACAGTGGTAAGCATGCTGCCCTTGAGATTTGGCTGTCTCGGGCGCACTCATTAAATATTGATAGTGTAAAGGTGTACCTGATGCGTGTTTTTTTATTATTATTTTTAGTTTTTCCATTGCTTGAGCTCTTTGTCCTGATTCGAGTGGGATCCAGCATTGGTGCATCCGCAACTTTATTGCTGGTCTTGGCCAGTGGTGTGTTGGGTGTTTTGTGTATCCGCTTGGCCGGCCTGACCACAGCATTAAATGTGCGCCAACGTATGGCGCAGGGCGAAGTGCCAAGCCGCGAAATGCTCAATGGCTTATTGTTGGTGGTGGCTGGCGGTTTGCTATTTTTACCAGGCTTTATCAGTGATGTTATCGGTCTTATTGCTCTGCTGCCGCTGACGCGCTCTTGGTTGATTAAACGTATTGGGTTGCATATGACTCAAGGCGCAGGGCAAACAGCCGGGTTTTATTCCGCTAAACAGACCTACAGTCAGCACAGCAAGGAAACGCAGCGCACCCAAGTGCAGATTATTGAAGGCGAGTTCGAACGTAAAGATCCTTAAGCGCTGTTACCACGATATTGTTGAAAATTTCTTGCTCAGGCCTTGAAGTATTCAATCCTGCCTCCATATAGAAGACACCAAGAGATTCTGCACTAGCAGATCATTTTGCGTGCTGTGCATTTTGCTCGGTGCGCCCCGGCGTCGCCGGATTTAATAAACGTGCCGATGAGTATCATCGGTTGATGTAATTAACCTGTTGGGAGAGATCGACAATGAAGCTTCGTCCTCTGCATGACCGTGTGGTAATCCGCCGCAGCGAAGAAGAAACAAAAACCGCTGGTGGCATTGTGCTGCCGGGTTCAGCAGCTGAAAAACCAAACCAAGGCGAAATTGTTGCCGTTGGTACGGGTCGTGTTTTAGACAATGGTGATGTGCGTGCACTCGCTGTAAAAGTCGGTGATAAAGTGGTGTTTGGCCCTTATTCCGGCAGCAACGCTATCAAAGTTGATGGCGAAGAACTGTTGGTAATGAGCGAAAGCGAAATTCTCGCGGTTGTCGAAGCTTAATTTATCCCCTTTGCGTAAATGACACAGAATTGAGGAACAGTATTCATGGCTGCTAAAGAAGTAAAATTCGGCGATTCAGGCCGCAAAAAAATGTTAGCTGGCGTCAACGTATTGGCTGACGCAGTAAAAGCAACCTTAGGCCCAAAAGGTCGTCACGTGATTCTTGAAAGAAGCTACGGCGCACCGTCAATCACTAAAGATGGTGTTTCTGTTGCAAAAGAGATTGAGCTCAAAGATCGCTTTGAAAACATGGGCGCACAACTGGTTAAAGACGTTGCTTCTAAAGCCAACGACGAAGCCGGTGACGGTACTACAACCGCTACAGTGCTAGCACAAGCTATCGTTAACGAAGGCTTGAAAGCAGTTGCAGCAGGCATGAATCCAATGGATCTCAAGCGCGGTATTGATAAAGCAACCATCGCAATTGTTGAGCAAATCAAGCAAATGGCTAAGCCATGTGCTGATAACAAAGCCATTGCTCAGGTGGGCACTATTTCTGCCAACGCTGATGCTTCAATCGGTGACATCATTGCTGAAGCAATGGACAAGGTGGGTAAAGAAGGCGTTATCACTGTTGAAGAAGGTTCAGGCCTGGATAACGAATTGTCTGTGGTTGAAGGCATGCAGTTTGACCGTGGTTACTTGTCTCCATACTTCATCAACAAGCCAGACACTATGGTTGCTGAGTTGGAAAGCCCGCTGTTGCTGTTAGTGGACAAGAAAATCTCTAACATCCGCGAATTGCTGCCAGTGCTGGAAGCTGTGGCGAAAGCCGGTCGTCCATTGTTGATCGTGGCTGAAGATGTTGAAGGCGAAGCCTTAGCAACTCTGGTTGTCAACAACATGCGCGGTATCGTTAAAGTGGCTGCAGTTAAGGCGCCTGGCTTTGGCGATCGTCGTAAAGCCATGTTGCAAGACATCGCTATTTTGACCGGCGGTACTGTGGTTTCTGAAGAAGTCGGTCTAAGCCTAGACACGACCACTTTAGAGCACCTAGGTAATGCTAAGCGTGTGATCTTGAATAAAGACAACACCACCATTATTGATGGCGCTGGCAACCAAACGGATATCGAAGCACGTGTGCTGCAGATCCGTAAGCAAATCGAAGAAACCTCTTCAGACTACGACAAAGAAAAACTGCAAGAGCGTCTGGCTAAATTAGCTGGCGGTGTTGCGGTGATCAAAGTGGGTGCTGCCACTGAAGTTGAAATGAAAGAGAAGAAAGCCCGCGTTGAAGATGCGCTGCACGCAACCCGTGCTGCCGTTGAAGAAGGCGTGGTACCTGGCGGTGGTGTTGCACTGGTGCGCGCATTGCAGGCAATCAGCGAGCTGAAAGGCGACAATGAAGATCAGAACGTGGGTATTGCTCTGCTGCGTCGCGCGGTTGAAGCACCATTGCGTCAGATCGTTGCTAACGCCGGTGATGAGCCAAGCGTGGTAGTTGATAAAGTTAAGCAAGGCGAAGGTAACTTCGGTTACAACGCAGCTTCTGGCGAGTACGGCGATATGATTGCGATGGGTATTTTGGACCCAGCAAAAGTAACCCGTTCAGCACTGCAAGCCGCAGCGTCAATCGCAGGCTTGATGGTGACTACTGAAGCCATGATCGCTGAAATCAAAGATGACAGCGCACCTGCAATGCCTGATATGGGCGGCATGGGTGGAATGGGCGGCATGATGTGATGCATTTAATGCATTGATACACCGCTTTACCGCATCAAAAAAACGGCTATCCAGTGATGGGTAGCCGTTTTTTGTTGCCTATGCGCTGGGTGGCTCATGTTTTTGTAGGCTTAAAGCTGGCTTGAACAGCTTAGTCGACTGTGTGTTTAAAGTGACAAGTCGGTAAAAAGACGTTGGATGTGTTCATCGTTTAATGCAGTGTAGGAGTGAGGGTTCCACTGTGGATTTTTATCTTTATCGATAATCAAGGCACGTACGCCTTCGAGAAAGTCATGGTTTTTAAACCACTGACGACCCAATTGGTACTCCAGATTAAAACACTCGGTTAACGAGAGTTGCTTGCCGCATCGCAACAATTGCAAGGTTACCGCCATCGCAAAAGGTGAACGGCTGTGTAGAGTGTTCAGGGTGTCTTGGCACCAAGCTTGTGCGGCAGGGTCGGTCTCATTCTCCAGTGAGATAAAAATCTTATCGAGCCGGTCATGCGAAAAATGCTTGGTGATCAGTGTTTGTTTAGACGCCAGTTGCGCACCAGGGGCTTTACGATGGGTAAGTTTTTGCAGCAATAATTCAATAGAGCGACGGTTATCGGCTGACCAGTCTAAATGATCAAGCTTATTCTCAAAGTCAGCGATATCTTGATGGGCCAGATAACGGTCAGCTAAGCCCAGCTCAAGTGCATCAGCAAAATTGATGGAGTTGCCTGTGACCCCCATGTAAATACCGGTGCTGCTCGGCATGCGTGATAAAAAGTAGCTGCTGCCTACATCGGGAAAATAGCCAATGCACACTTCAGGCATTCCTAAAACAGCTTTTTCAGTGATCACACGAAAAGCTGCACCTTGCAGCAGGCCCATGCCACCACCTAATACCAGGCCGTCAGCCACAGCAATAAAAGGTTTTGCATAGGCATGAATCAGTTGATCAAGAGCGTATTCTTCGCGAAAGAAGGCTTCGCCTCTTTGGTTACCGGCTTTTTGGCTGTTGTAGATGTCACGAATGTCGCCTCCGGCGCAAAATGCTTTACTGCCATTGGCGCGTAAAACAATCACCCGCACCTGCTCATCTGCAGCCCATAGGTCAAGCTGTTGGCGAAGTTCGCGCACCATTTCTAGGTTGATCGCGTTAAAAGCTGAGACTCGATTAAGGGTGATATGGCCGATCTGGTTGCGGACTTCTGTCAGAATTAAGGGTTGTGCTGAATGCATCGAGAACCTCTGGTAAACAAAGATGGCGAGTCAGGGTTAATTGAGAGGCTTAGTCTGGACTTGGATCGGTCTAGAGTCTAAACGTTGCGTCATATCACTAGCGTATCAACCGCCACAGTAAGGCTCTATTGCCTCGCGTGGCGGTTAAAAAAGAGCGGGGTTAACCTTGTGATAAGAGTTGACGCAACTCGATGATTGCCGCATTGGCGCGCGAGATGTAGTTGGCCATGACCAGTGAGTGATTGGCTAAGATGCCATAGCCATCACCGTTGAGAATCATCGGGCTCCACAGCAGTTCTTGCGCAGCTTCTAATTCGCGAATGATTTGACGTACGCTAACGGTGGCGTTTTTCGTGGCGATCACATCAGCAAAATCAATTTCAATCGCGCGTAAGAAATGGGATAACGCCCAAGCCTGACCACGCGCCTCATAGAAAACATTATCAATCTGCAGCCAAGGCGTTTTCACGATTTCCTCGATACCATCTTTGCCATTGGACATGACCGACGGATTTGCTAATTGATTTGTCTCATCTTGGTTGCTATCCATATTCAAGCGAGCTTTGCCGACGCTGGCTGATAAACGTTGTGACAATGAACCCAAACGTGTTGCGACGTCGCCAAGCCAGTTATTGAGGTTGTCGGCGCGCGCATAAAACTGAGTGTTGGTTTTTTCTGGATCACTTAAACGTGCTAAATAGCGATCTAAGGATTTAATACCTAAGCGATATTCGTCTTCGGTTGCTGGCAATACCCAACTTTTATTGTCGAAGTTGAAGCGTGGTTCGGCTTTAGCCAGATCAGGATCTTCGGTGGATTGCGACTGAGAACGGGCAAAGTCTTTTCGCAGTGCGCGGGATAAATCGCGCATCTGCACTAATACGCCATACTCCCAAGAAGGAGTGTTGTCCAGCCAAATGCCAGGAGGCGTGATGTCATTGGTCAAGTAACCACCTGGCTTGTCTAAAAGGGTGGTTGCTACTTGTTTAAGGGTTACCACAGTGGTGTAACCAGTAACGATAGCGTGCTGAGCTTTATCCGCCGATTGCTGGGTGTGCTCTTGCACCGAAAAAAAATCCGGCTCTTGGCTCCAATACCAGCCAATAACAAGGGTCACTATTAAATAAACAGCAACCAGCGTAAGCAGTGTGCGACTGAACCAGATGCCACCGAGGTAGCTTTTAACGTCATCGACAGAGTCATTGACTTGATCACGAGCATCCCGTGAGCGTTTTTTCCAATTGAGCATGTTTAGGCCCTTTTAATGTGTATCGTTAGCAGCAGATACAAGCTATTGTGTGCTTGAAGTGTACTATAAAGATGATCTGTACAGTTGCTGCTTAGGTGATTTGCTATAGATATTGCATTTGTGATGATCAGGGTTATATTAGCTTGGATAACAATAGTGGCAGTTGGCTATTTGTAAGCTAAAAGTTGCCCAAAAATTACTGCTTGATGGAGTCATTAACAGTATGACAGGCTCGCAAATGGAAAGTTTGGAACGATTAAAGCAGCATTTTGCACAGCGGGTGATAAACCAATCGCGACAGCTGTTAGAGATCTGGCAAAACCTGCACAGCAAACAATGGAGTGTCGAAGAGCAAGTCAATATGCAAGATGCAGCGCAGCGTTTATTACGCTACGCCGAGCGTTTTGAACAGCATGCACATATTAAAATAGCCCATGCATTATTAGCCAACCTTGCTGCTATTGAAATGAATGGTAATCGTCTAAACAGTCAGTTTATTGAGACGATGACCCAGCTCTTACAAGACTTATTGCAGACCGGTCTGCGGCAAGGCGAAAAAATTGATCATGTTTTTTTACCCCCCATGGTGCGCAAGCCTTTATATGTCGTTCTGCAAGATCAAGAAAAAGCTGAGCGCTTTGTCCAGCAGTTACAATCCTTTGCGTTGCAGGCTGAAGTATTTTGCGATGAGCACTCTTTTTTAGAGGCTATGACTAAGCGTCATCCCGCCTTAATTATCCTTGATGTAAATTTCTCCGCTGCCGAGCATGGGTTGCAACTGGCGCATGTCTTAAAAACCGAGCATGAGAGCAATGTGCCGATTTTGTTTTACAGTCATGAAGATGTTGATGCACATATTCGCCTAGCCGCCGTTCGTGCCGGAGGGCAGGCCTTTTTTGTTGGCGAGTTAGATGCGTCCAGTGTCCTAGAAAAAGTAGAAAGCTTTACCCGAATTGCGCAAAGCGAACCCTATCGGGCTTTGGTGGTGGATGATTCGAAAGCGCAGGCAACCTTCACCGAACGCGTACTTAATTCGGCGGGTATTATTACGCGCACCATTAACGATCCGACCTTGGCCCTAGCAGAGCTCCTAGATTTTGATCCTGATTTAATTATTCTTGATATGTACATGCCGCAATGTGACGGCCCTGAATTGGCTAAATTAATCCGTCATATAGATCGCTATGTGGGTGTGCCAATTATTTACCTATCGGCTGAAGATGATTTGGATAAGCAGCTCGATGCAATGAGTGAAGGGGCGGATGATTTTTTAATGAAGCCTGTTAAACCAAGGCATTTAGTGGCCACTGTGCGAAACCGCGCTGCGCGTGCACGCAATTTAAAATCACGGATTGTGCGAGACAGTTTGACCGGTTTGTTTAATCACACGCACATTTTACAATTGCTCAATGATGCGCAAGTCCGTGCGCAAAAAAACCAACAACCCCTTTGCTTTGTCATGATTGATATTGATCACTTTAAACAGGTCAATGATTGCTATGGGCATCCGATGGGTGACAAAGTCATTAAAAGTTTATCTTTGTTTCTCAAGCAGCGCTTACGCCGTACCGACTCTATCGGTCGTTATGGCGGCGAAGAGTTCGCTGTAATTTTACCCAACACCGATGCTGAATCAGCGTATAAAGTGATGAATGATATTCGTCAGCGCTTTTCAGAAATCAGATTTCCAGCTCATCCAAACGATTTAACCTGTACCTTTAGTAGCGGTATTGTTGAATATGATGGTGAGGTGGACACCACACGTTTGGCGGTTTTTGCTGATCAAGCGCTGTATTGCGCCAAGCATGCTGGACGCAATTGTGTGAAGATCTATTCTGCGCAAAAGTAATAAGCACCCCGTAAAGATTGGATATGCAACAAGGTGTTTGTTTTAAACTATTTAGCGGGCTACGGCGCGGACTTTTTCCAATAAGGCTTCGTTAGGGTAACCGTCAGCAGGCAAGCCTTGTGCTTGCTGGAAATCGCGGACGGCCTGTCGAGAGTTAACCCCGATGATACCGTCAGCATTACCACTGCTAAAACCCAATTGATTCAGTAGGGTTTGTAATTCAACGCGCTCTTGGCGGCTGAGCATGCGGTCATGCTTAGGCCAGGCGGCAGGTGTTCGGTAATCACCTTCTAAGGTGTTTGAGAGTAAACCAATGGCTAGCGCGTAGGATGTTGAGTTGTTGTATTTCAAAATGCTGCGAAAATTGTCCATGAACAAATACGCTGGACCTTGATGCCCACTGGGTAAAAAAAGTGTCGCAGAATGTTGGGCTAAGTGCCGTATATCAGCTTCATCGTTGCGTGGCTGGATGCCTAAAGCAAACCATTGCTCAAGCGTTTTGCTTTGTACGCCATCGGCAAAGGCATAATCAAAACCACGCGCAGGTAACTCAACTTCAAGCCCCCAAGGCTGACCCTGTTGCCAGCCTGATAAACGTAAATAATTGGCTGCAGACGCCAGTGCATCAGCGCTTGATTGCCAGATATCTCGACGACCATCGTGATCGAAATCGACCGCATACTGGCGATAGGTAGTGGGCATAAATTGTGTTTGTCCCATGGCGCCAGCCCAAGAGCCAAGCATACCATGTACGCTGGTATCGCCTTCTTGCAGAATATGCAAAGCAGCAAGCAATTGAGCGTGCCAAAAGTCGCTGCGGCGGCCTTCGTAGGCTAAGGTGGCCAGCGAGCGAATGACATTTTTATTGCCAATTTGCCGTCCAAAACTACTTTCCATACCCCAGATGGCAACCAATACGCTGGGTTCAACTTGGTATTGCGCTTCGATCGCTTTTAA
Source organism: Pseudomonas sp. (assembly GCA_048266525.1). Classification (GTDB taxonomy): domain Bacteria; phylum Pseudomonadota; class Gammaproteobacteria; order Pseudomonadales; family Pseudomonadaceae; genus Denitrificimonas. The sequence goes on along the minus strand of JBLWZG010000001.1, from coordinate 33,411 downwards.
TATTTTAGCGTGTTCGGCCAGTAAGGCTTTACCCCGGGCAACCCGCCATGAGGAAACGGCGCTCTCTAGGTATTCCCATACTGGGCGACTGAACTCGGGCTGACTTTGATCAGCGGCAATGACCTGAGGATCGGGCGTTAAACCGGCAAAGGCTTGCTCAAACAATAAGGGCGCAATGCCCTCGCTAAGCGCTTGCATGCGTAAGCCTGCGCGCCAGTCTGTAAAGCTTTGCGGGGTAATCAGTGATGGAATGCTTGAAGTGCTGGCGGCAGGGAGATTGGGTGTCACCAGCGGAGCAAGTGTGCTTGCTGTTGCTTGGTGGGTAAACACAGCAAACATCAAAACAATTAAAAAAATAGGTAAGCGCGCAAGCATGGGTGTTCTCAATGTTTAGTGAGGCTCAACTTTAACATGCTAAGCACTGTTGGCATGTCAGTAAAAAGAAGCATAGATCTGAAAAAGGTTGTGCGCCAATGGATTGTCTTAAGCCGCTAAAAAAACAAAAGCCTCTGGGCGATTAGACCAAGAGGCTTTGTTGTCACGACGGTAGCTGCCTTTGCCTTTTTTAGGTTGCTCTTTGCGGCTTCTAAACAGCGGTTGGGCAATAATTGATTTGGCTTTATTGGTGCGTTTTTCAGAACGCTGGCTCATTACAGACTCCTTGCGAGCATGGGCTCGTAGTGGCTTTTTACGGTGCTTTAAAAGCGCTATTAGTATTCTACTCTATTGTATGGATGTCCAGTGGTTTTCTTCTTGGTTTTTTATCAGACAGACTGCACTATAAAAAGTGCAGCTGCTGATAAAGATATTCGCTGACTTAAGCTAAACGCTTGTAACGCACGCGCTTAGGTTGGGCAGCAGCATCGCCTAAACGCTTTTTACGGTCTGCTTCGTATTCCGTGTAGTTGCCTTCGAAGAACACCACGCTGGAGTCATCTTCATAGGACAAGATGTGCGTGGCGATACGGTCAAGGAACCAGCGGTCGTGCGAGATCACAATAGCTGAGCCTGGGAAATCCAAGAGGGCTTCTTCTAGGGCGCGTAAGGTTTCTACGTCAAGGTCGTTGGAGGGCTCATCGAGCAGTAAGACGTTAGCCCCTTGTTTAAGGGTTAAGGCCAAGTGCAAACGACCGCGCTCACCACCAGAGAGGTCTTTAACAAACTTTTGCTGGTCTGAACCTTTAAAGTTAAAACGACCGACATAACCGCGCGATGGCACTTCATAGTTGCCAACTTTAATCATGTCGTAACCGTCGGAAATCTGCTCCCAAACAGTTTTTGAACCATCGAGACTGTCACGTTGCTGGTCAACACTGGCGAGTTTGACTGTTTCGCCAATAATGATTTCGCCAGAGTCAGGTTGCTCGACACCCATAATCATGCGAAATAGGGTGGACTTACCGGCACCGTTACCACCGATCACGCCAACCAACGCGCCTTTTGGCACAACGAAGGATAAATCGTCAATCAGTACACGCTCACCGTAGGCTTTGCTGACATTTTTGACTTCAATGACTTGGTCGCCTAAGCGCTCACCTGCAGGAATGTAAATTTCGTTGGTTTCGCTGCGTTTTTGGAATTCTTGCGATTGCATTTCTTCAAAGCGGGCGAGGCGGGCCTTGGATTTTGATTGGCGAGCTTTTGCACCTTTGCGTACCCACTCAAGCTCTGCCTTCATGGCTTTATTGTGCGATGACTCTTGCTTGGCTTCTTGGCTGAGGCGAGCTGCTTTGGCTTCTAGCCATTGTGAGTAGTTGCCTTCAAAGGGGATGCCTTGGCCTCGGTCGAGTTCTAAAATCCAGCCGGCGACGTTATCGAGGAAGTAACGGTCGTGGGTGATGGCTACGACTGTGCCGGTGAAATCGTGCAGGAAGCGCTCAAGCCAAGCGACGGAGTCAGCATCCAAGTGGTTGGTTGGCTCATCGAGCAATAGCATGTCGGGTGCTGATAGCAATAAGCGGCACAGTGCGACACGACGTTTTTCACCGCCGGATAAGTGCTCAATTTTTGCATCCCAAGCCGGTAGGCGCAGAGCATCCGCAGCAACTTCCAGTTGGCGTTCAATGTTATGGCCATCGCTGGCTTGGATAATGGCTTCCAGTTTGGCTTGCTCGCTGGCCAGTGCATCAAAGTCAGCATCAGGTTCTGCGTAGGCGGCATACACCTCATCTAAACGTGCTTGCGCGGCTTTGACTTCGCCGAGGGCTTCTTCAACAATTTCCCGCACAGTTTTGCTGGGATCAAGCTGTGGCTCTTGCGGTAAGTAACCGATATTGAGGCCGGGCATAGGGCGCGCTTCACCGTTAAACTCGGTGTCAACGCCAGCCATGATGCGCAGTAATGTCGATTTACCTGAGCCGTTTAGACCCAGCACACCAATTTTTGCGCCTGGGAAAAAGGATAAAGAAATATCTTTGAGAATCTCGCGCTTAGGTGGCACAACTTTGCCGAGACGGTGAATCGTGAAAACGTATTGAGACATGAGCGACCTAAATAGTTAATGGGTAAGTGGTGGGTCTGGTGTCTATTGTTAAAATAGCGACCTTTAAAGAGGCAGGATTGTAGCGTTTTACTGAGCATTAAGCAGTAGCTGCAGATGTTTGTGTTGTGTCTGGTGATTTACGTATTACGAGGTTGCTGGGAGCGCGGGCGGCCCGCCCGCAAAGATTACCCTGCGTTATGTCATACGCATCCTTGCTAGAATTTTTGTGTTGCTCGTGGTGCTGAAGAGTTAGGTGCATGCCGTACTTCGGGGTGGGTGTTTATCCGTCGATGCACCCATCCTGGGTGCAACTCCGGCGCTCGCCATCCTTGGCTCGCTCGTCACACCCACCCCGAAGCACTCGTTGACCATTTGCAGGGCCTGCATTATTTTCGCGTCAATCATCAAAACAATAGCTATTTTTTAATTATGGGCCAATTCACTGTCTGGGAGCGCGGGCGGCCCGCCCGCAAAGATTACCCTGCGTTATGTCATACGCATCCTTGCTAGATTTTTTGTGTTGCTCGTGGTGCTGAAGAGTTAGGTGCATGCCGTACTTCGGGGTGGGTGTTTATCCGTCGATGCACCCATCCTGGGTGCAACTCCGGCGCTCGCCATCCTTGGCTCGCTCGTCACACCCACCCCGAAGCACTCGTTGACCATTTGCAGGGCCTGCATTATTTTCGCGTCAATCATCAAAACAATAGCTATTTTTTAATTATGGGCCAATTCACTGTCTGGGAGCGCGGGCGGCTCGCCCGCAAAGATTATCCTGCGTTATGTCATACGCATCCTTGCAAGATTTTTTGTGTTGCTCGTGATGCTGAAGAGTTAGGTGCATGCCGTACTTCGGGGTCAGTGTTTATCCGTCGACGTACCCACGTGAGTAAGACTTATTGTCAGAGTGATCGCCTTTCATGTGCCAAGGTCGTTCAGATAATGTAGAATCCCTAACTTATATTTCTATTAGCCTTGTTGATTCCATGAGGACTGTTATGTTCAGCCGTGATTTGACTGTTGCCCGATTTGACGCCGAACTTTTCGATGCGATGGAGAAAGAAGCCCAGCGCCAAGAAGAGCACATTGAGCTGATTGCATCAGAAAACTACACCAGCCCTGCGGTTATGGAGGCACAAGGTTCTGTGCTGACCAATAAATACGCCGAAGGTTACCCAGGAAAGCGCTACTACGGTGGCTGTGAGTACGTCGATATTATTGAGCAGTTGGCCATTGATCGTGCAAAAGAGTTGTTTGGCGCCGATTACGCCAACGTGCAGCCACATGCCGGCTCACAAGCCAACGCGGCTGTTTACCTCGCCTTACTGGAAGGTGGCGATACCATCTTGGGTATGAGCTTGGCGCACGGCGGTCACTTGACCCACGGCTCTAGCGTAAGCTCTTCAGGCAAGCTGTATAATGCGGTTCAGTACGGCATTAATGAAGCAGGCTTAATTGATTACGATGAAGTTGAGCGTTTGGCGCTAGAGCACAAACCAAAAATGATCGTCGCCGGTTTCTCAGCTTACTCTCAGGTTCTAGATTTCCCACGTTTCCGTGAAATCGCCGACAAAGTTGGTGCCTACCTGTTTGTTGATATGGCGCACGTAGCGGGTTTGGTTGCTGCCGGTGTCTACCCCAACCCAGTGCCTTTCGCAGATGTCGTTACCACGACCACGCACAAAACCCTGCGCGGTCCGCGCGGTGGCTTGATTTTGGCCCGTGCTAACGAAGTCATTGAGAGGAAATTAAACTCTGCAGTATTCCCAGGCACCCAAGGTGGCCCGTTGGAGCACGTGATTGCTGGTAAAGCGATTTGCTTTAAAGAAGCATTGCAACCTGAGTTTAAAGAGTATCAAAAGCAAGTGATCAAGAACGCACAAACCATGGCTAATGTGTTTATTGAGCGTGGTTTTGATGTGGTATCAGGTGGTACTTTCAACCACTTGTTCCTCGTGTCACTGATTAAGCAAGAAATCACGGGTAAAGATGCCGATGCTGCATTAGGCGAAGCCTTTATCACTGTGAATAAAAACTCTGTACCCAATGATCCACGTTCACCTTTCGTGACCTCAGGTCTGCGTATTGGTACCCCAGCTGTAACCACGCGTGGCTTTAAAGAAGCAGAGTGCCGCGAGTTAGCCGGTTGGATTTGCGACATTCTCGATAACATGGGTGATACCTCTGTGATCGATGCAGTTCGCGCCAAAGTACTCGCAGTCTGTGCTAAGCACCCTGTATACGGTAAGTAAGTGACCTTTTGATAAAAAAACCCAGCTTCGGTTGGGTTTTTTTATGCCCACAAAACGGCTTCGTAATCTGAATAACTCGACTGGCCGATTAAAGCAGCAAAGCATGTGGCTCGGCCTGTTGCTTGAGTTGTAGGCAAACTGCTGTGCTGTAACACATGGGCTTTTGAGTGACTGGATGGGTTGTCAGCTAAGTTAAATGCAGCCGTTTGATAAAAAACCTTTGCATTGAATGCTAATCTTTCGCATTATTGTTTTCTGATTTTGATCATTATCAATTCTGCTTTAACCCTCCAAGGATATCTTTAATGCGTGTTTTATCATTTGCTCATCTGAGCGTGTTGGCTTTGGCAATCAATTTGGCGGCCTGTGGTGATAGCGAGCCGACCACATCTGTGACTGCAGTGGCGCCGGCACCTGCTGCTGCAACTGTGGCAACAACTCAAGCTGCGGATGCACAAGCCATTACCCGTGAGCAAGTGATCAGTCACTACGCTGATATCGCCCATGCCACCTTTGCCGATGCGCACAGTACTGCGCAAGCTTTACAAGCGGCTGTCAATGCTTTCATCGCAGCACCCAGCGTGCAAACCCAGCAAGCGGCGAAAGACGCTTGGCTCGCCGCACGCATCCCTTATATGCAATCTGAAGTGTTTCGTTTTGGTAATGCCCTGGTGGATGAATGGGAAGGGCAGGTTAATGCATGGCCTTTGGATGAAGGCTTGATTGATTATGTTGATGGCGATTACCAATATGCGTTAGGCAATGACGGCGCAACCGCCAATATTATTGCCAGCCAGAGCATTCAGGTGGGTGAAGAGAAAGTAGATGTCAGTGAGTTAACGGCTGAATTACTAGCCGGTTTAAATGAACTTGGTGGCTCTGAAGCCAACGTTGCTACGGGTTACCATGCCATTGAGTTTTTGCTCTGGGGGCAGGATTTAAATAGCACCCAGCCCGGTGCCGGTGAGCGTTCATACACCGATTATTTAACCGATGAAAACTGCACGGGTGGCAACTGCGAACGCCGCGGCCAGTATTTAAAAGTTGTCACTGAGTTACTGGTGGATGATTTGGCTGAGATGACGGCGCAGTGGGCAACCGGTAATCCAGGCAACTACCGCACTGAATTGCTCGCCGACAGTGCTGAAAAAGGTTTGCGCAAAGCATTTTTTGGCATGGGTAGTTTGAGTTTAGGTGAGTTAGCTGGCGAACGGATGAAAGTTGCGCTAGAAGCCAGTTCTACTGAAGATGAGCATGACTGCTTCAGTGATAACACCCATAACTCGCATTTCTACAATGCCAAAGGTGTGCGCAATGTCTATTTGGGTGAGTATAAGAAAGTGGATGGCACTGTGCTGACCGGCCCAAGCATTGCCCAGTTGGTGCAAACAGCAGATGCCAACGCGGACCAGTTGTTACAAACCAAGTTAGCCGCAACGGAAAAAAGCTTGCAGGTGATGGTCGATGCAGCTGAAAATGGCATGGCCTTTGATCAGATGATTGATCCTGAAAATACTGACGGGCAGCAAGTTGTGCGTGATTCGATTGCCGCCTTGGTTGAACAAACCACCGCCATTGAGCAAGCAGCATTAGCCTTAGGCATCACTGAGTTAAATCCAGATACGGCTGATCATGCGTTTTAACTCGTAATAGCTTTTTAATGCACTTCACAATGAATGCCGACACTTGTCGGCGTTCTTATTTTTATCGATGTTTTAGGTTGCTGGCATGAAGGTTTTTTTAGCGTTAGGTTTACTGGGTTTGAGTGGTTTGGCGATGGCGCAAACCACAACAAACCTAAGCGGCTTTGATCCACAAGAGCGTTTTCCTGGCGGCGCGACGACCGTTAATAAATTTGATGCCAATGCTTTTTCTTTGCCCTCGGCTAATTTAGCGCCAACCCGCCGTTTGGATTTTAGTGTGGGCAACAGCTTCTTTCGCAGTCCTTGGGTGATCGCCCCAGCCACCACCACCTCGCGCGATGGTTTAGGGCCGTTGTTTAATACCAATGCCTGCCAAAATTGTCATATTAAAGATGGCCGTGGTCATCCACCTGCGCCTGATGCGCTGAATGCCGTGTCGATGCTGGTGCGTTTATCGATTCCAGCCAGCGAGGCGGATGCACAGGTGCTGGCGAAAAAAGGCATTGTTCCAGAGCCAACCTATGGCGGACAGCTGCAAGACATGGCCATTCCAGGGGTTGCCCCTGAGGGCCGTGTGCGCGTCAGTTACACGTCACTACCGGTCACCTTTGCCGATGGCAGCGTGGTCGAGTTACAACAACCACAGGTGCAAATCAGCGATCTAGGTTACGGACCCATGCACTCCGATGTGCTGATGTCGGCGCGGGTGGCACCGCCGATGATAGGTTTGGGTTTACTCGAAGCCATTGCTGAGGAAGATCTGTTAGCCAATCAAGACCCTGATGATCTAAATGGCGATGGTATTCGTGGTCGCGCCAATCAGGTCTGGTCACATGAGGCGCAAGCCTTGGCGCTGGGCCGTTTTGGTTGGAAAGCGGGACAACCGAGCATGCGTCAGCAAAATGCTGATGCGTTCTTCAATGATATGGGCTTATCGACACCGTTGCTCAGCGGCAGTGCCTGCACTGAGCAACAAACCGATTGTCTCGCCGCACCTGACGGTGGTGCGCCTGAGGTCAATGAGAAAATTGAAGCACAGGTGTTGTTTTATTCACGTAACTTAGCCGTGCCAGCACGACGTAACCCTGATAGTCCTGAGGTATTAAAGGGTAAGCAGTTGTTCCAGCAAGCCAATTGTCACAGCTGTCACACGCCACGCTTTGTTACGGGTAAAGATGCGGCTGAACCTGAGTTAGCCGAGCAAGTGATTTTCCCTTATACAGATTTACTGCTGCATGATATGGGTGAGGGACTCGCCGATCAGCGTCCTGAGTTTTTGGCCAGCGGTCGTGATTGGCGTACGCCACCCTTGTGGGGCATTGGTTTGACCGAGGCAGTCAGTGGTCATACGCGTTTTCTACATGATGGCCGCGCACGTAATCTAATGGAAGCTGTGCTCTGGCATTCTGGCGAAGCAGAAGCCTCCAAACAACAGGTGTTAAAGTTCTCGCAGCTTGAGCGCGACGCTTTGTTAGCTTTTCTTAATTCTCTTTAGGTGCCAACGATGTTTAAAAAAATAGTCTATGCCGTTGCCAGTGTCAGCTTGTTGGCCTGCAGTAGCAGTAGTGATCCCTACCAGCAAACCAGTGCCGCTTTAGCTGAGCAAGTGATTTACCGAGCACACCAAGACTGGCAAGCCAGTAATCAGAACTTGCTGAGTAGTGCACAAGGGTTCTGCCAGGGTGAGCAAGACCTTGCGCAAACGCGCGATGATTTCTTGCAAGCACAGCACCATTGGGCAGCGTTACAGCCGTTATTGATTGGGCCATTGAACGAAGGTAATCGGGCTTGGCAGGTGCAATTTTGGCCAGATAAGAAAAACTTAGTGGCGCGTCAAGTGAAGCAGTTTCTCAAAGCCAATCCTGAGCCGAATTTGGCCAATCTCGAGCGTGCCAGCGTGGTTGTACAAGGCCTCAGTGCGTATGAGTATGTGCTGTTTGATCCAGAGCTTGATCTTGCTGATAGCGAACAAAAACAACGCTACTGCCCACTGTTAGAAAACATCGCTGCGCATCAACAGAAACTGGCAGATGAGGTGGTAACGCAGTGGCAGGGCGAGCAAGGCATGCTGGCGCAGTTAACCACATTCCCTAATCAGCGCTACGCCGAGCCATTGGAAGCACTGACGGCGATTTTGCAGGCACAAGTCATCAGTCTCGATGGTCTGAAGAAAAAGCTCGGCACACCGCTGGGACGTAGCATTAAAGATATCGCTCAGCCGTATCAAGCGCAGTCATGGCGCAGTCAGGCTTCACTCAGCAATTTATCCGCTGAAATCGACAGTGCCTTAGCGATTTGGCAGGGTGCAGAGCAACATTCCATTCGCGCGCTGTTAGCCGCTGAGCATGCGGATCTGGTTAAGCAAATAGATGCCGCGTATTTGCAAGCTCAGCAAGAGTTGGCTGCATTTAAACAGCCGTTAACGCTATTACTGCAAGATGAACAGCAGCGCCAAGCCTTGTTTAGCTTATATGACAGCTTTGATCGCCTGCACCGCCTGCATGAAAAAGATGTGGCGCGCGCGTTGGGTGTGCAACTGGGCTTTAATGCCCATGATGGTGACTAAGTATGCAGCGTCGTACATTTTTAGCCGCCAGTTTGGCGGCGTTGGCGGGCAGCGCTGTGTTGGGCTGGCGCCTGTGGCCACAAGGTCGCCAGCCAGTATTGTTGTCAGCGCGTGATAATTCCCAAGGTGAGCATTTCGCCGTGGGCTATAGCTTAGCCGGTGAACAGCTGTTTGCTACGCAAGTCACTGAGCGTTGCCATGATATTTGTGTGCATCCTTCGTTACCCTTAGCGGTGTTTACTGGGCGCAGGCCGTCGACTGAAAGTTATTTAATTGATTTGCAAAGCGGACGCTTAGTGCAAACTTTTGTAACCCCGGCTAATCGGCATTTTCAGGGGCATGCGGTGTTTGACTCAAGCGGTACGCGCCTGTACAGCACAGAAAATGATACCGATGAGCCGGGACGCGGTGTGATTGGCGTCTGGCAGTTGGATACAGCGCAACGCTTACAACGTGTCGATGATTTATCCAGCCATGGTGTCGGGCCGCATCAATTGCTCTGGCTGCCCGATGGGAAAACCTTAGTGGTGGCCAATGGCGGAATTCGAACTGAGTCGGGAAGTCGTGAAGAGCTTAATCTCGATGCGATGGAGCCCAGTTTAGTGCTGATGAATACTCAAGGTGAACTCTTAAGTAAAGAGTTACTGGCCGATTCGATGAACAGCATTCGTCATTTGGCGGTGGCCGATGACGGGACTGTGATTGCCGTGCAGCAATATCAAGGCGCCTTAACTGAGCGCATTGATTTGCTTGCCATCAAGCGTCCGCAGCACGCTTTGCAGGTGTTTCCCGTGGCTGAGGCGCAGCGCAGTAAAATGCAGCAGTACGCCGCCAGTGTGGCCATCCATAATGAGCTACGTCTAGTGGCGATGACTGCGCCACGTGGCGGGCGGATGTTTATCTGGGATTTAGACAGTGCTGAGCTGCGCCTCGATGCGCCTTTTCCTGACTGCGCAGGGGTTGTCGCCAGTGCAGACGGCTTTGTGGTGACTACTGGAGTTGGGCGTTGCCGTGCCTATGATTGCCGTAGCGATAGCATCCGTATGCAGGCGCTGAATCTACCAGCCGGGCTTTGGGATAATCACGCTTTGATGGTGTAACGGTTTATCTGCCGAGCAAAAGTGCTCGGCAGATAAGCAATGCTGCAGTCGGTTAGGGCAGTTGTGGGCTGTTATAAAACGCCTGTAAAGCACTGAGCAAATAGCCTAAGTCCTTGCTACCTGCTAACTCGCGAATCGAGTGCATGGCAAAAGTGGGTACGCCAATATCGATGGTCTGCACGCCCAATTGACTGGCGGTAATCGGACCAATGGTCGAGCCGCAGCCTAGATCGCTGCGGGTGACAAAACTTTGCACAGGGATATCGGCTTGCTGGCACAACAGCTTAAAGAAGCTGGATGTTTCGCTGGTGGTGGCGTAGCGCTGGTTGGTATTCACTTTAATTACCGGGCCGTGGTTCAGCAGTGGGCCGTGATTAGCGTCATGCTTATCGGCGTAGTTGGGATGAATACCGTGCGCGTTATCCGCGGAAATCAGCAGTGAGTGCTGAATGCAGCGCACAAATTCTTCTTCTGAGTTGAGCACGCGGCGCAGTACTTGTTCAAGGAATGGGCCGTCAGCGCCACACGCAGAATTAGAGCCGACCTCTTCGTGGTCAGTGCACACTAAGATTTGGCTATGCTGATCAGTGCTGTTTAACAGTGCTTGTAAGCCGCTGTAACAAGACAGTAAGTTGTCTAAGCGCGCACTGGCAATAAAGTCTTGGTTGAGACCAATCAATGCGGCGGGTTGGCTGTCATAAAAACACAATTCGTAATCCAGTACGCAGGCATCACTGAGGGCGTGCTCACGTTGCAGTTGATCCGCTAATACTGCTCTGAAATCTTGCTTCGTCTCACCTTGCAGTTGCGCCAAAATCGGTGGCAATTCAGTTTGCGCATTAATCGCCCAGCCGCTATTGGCTTCACGATTGAGGTGAATCGCTAAGCTTGGAATGCTGGCAATCGCCTGTTTAAAATCGATTAAGCGGCTTTGCAGTTGCTCGTTGTGCTTGAAGGTGACGCGCCCTGCTAAGGATAAGTCGCGATCAAACCAAGGGCTAAGTAATACGCCGCCATAGACTTCAACTCCTAACTGCCAATATCCATGGCGTGACAACTCAGGCTGTGGCTTAACTTTTAGGCACGGGCTATCGGTGTGTGCGCCGACCATACGTATGCCATGCTGCACGGGGTCGTGCTGACCGAGCTTAAAGGCAATGAGCGAAGAGTCGTTGCGGGTCACGTAGTAACGTCCCTGTGGCTGCAGTTGCCATGTTGCACGCTCATCCAAGGCTTGATAGCCGGCCGCTTGTAACGCCTCAGCCATGCTTTGCGTGGCATGGAAAGGGCTTGGCGAGCGCTTTATAAAATCCAATAAACCCTGACTGGGCGTGTTGTGCATGGTAACTCCGACTATTAAATCAATCGCAAAAGCTTAGCATTCTTGGCTGAGCGCCGCGACCTCTGGCTGGTCCGTGATTGTTAGCGCTAGGCTGCTTGTGTCGAGCAGTGCTCAATTTGAGTTGGCGCGAGCAGGTTTTCAAGGCTGCTCGATGGCCCACAACTTAATTGCTGCGCCGTGCTCTGGCAATAATAATAACTGTTGCTGCTCGGCAAATTCCCAACGTTGCACCTTGGCCAAAGTAGCTAAAAAGCGCTGCTCTTGTTCCATCAGGGCCGGCGCGCAGAGTTTGCGCGTTGTGGCAATCTTATCCAGGCTCAGTCTATCGCCACTCAGTTGGTACTCTGCCATCCAGTTATTGCAGCCGGCTAATCCAAACGCTTGGTTGTTATCGCCAAGGGTCAGGGTCAGCATGCTGCGATCAATCAGCGGGCGCTCACCAATCCATTCGACTTGGTAGCTTTGCAAGGGCTGTAATTGTGTCTCAGGCAGGCTGCTGCACGCACTTAATACAGCGATTGCGCAGCCGATAAATACTGTTTTTTGCATGATCAACTGACTCCTAGTTCAAACCAACGATGAGATTAAGCTTCAGTCTGCTGACAGGCACGGCACAAATGCCGACCATGGCGATTTTCCCAGCCGAGCTCTTGTAGGCGCTGTTCCGCAGCGGGTTGAAGCGCTGCTTTACCGAGGCTGGCGTCCACGGCGAACTCCAAGTCGAGTAAGCTGCCGCAACCATCACAGTTGACTTGCCAGGTATGGATGGCCAGCTCCTTAAATACAGGCCCTGTGGCCACCGCTGTCCATTGCCCAGGAGGGTTGATCAGATGACGAACCTTGCTGACCTGTAAGCGCATACTCAGTGACTTACTGCCCTTGAGGCTGACCTGCAAGGTGTCGCCCACTTGAATGGAGCCGCCTTGCCCGGTGACTTGGTATTGTCCAGGAGCCAATGCGCGGCACTCGGTTAACGTGTGCTGAGGGTTGAGCAAGGTGTAGCGAAAATCATGTTCGGCCATGCCGATCTCCAAAGAGTTGATAAAAGATGCGGCGTTTTAATCAATACCGAGTTTTTTTAAGCGGTAGCGCAATGAGCGAAAGCTCAAACCAAGACGTTCAGCGGCGGCCGTGCGATTCCAACGCGTTTCTTCAAGGGCTTGGGTGATGAGTTTACGCTCAATGTCTTCAAGGTGGTCTTCCAGGTTGTCGACACGCTCAAGTGGTTGAGCTGCTGGTATTGCAGCAGGCTCTGAGGCTAACTTGGCAATGCTGTTGTCGCTGGTTTTATGCAGGACAGCCTGCTGGAACTGTAGGTCATCGGCGTGAATAAACTCGCCTTCGGCAAGGGTGTAAGCCCGCTCCAGCATATTTTCCAATTCACGGACGTTGCCAGAAAAACGATAGCCTTGCAGTTTTTTTAAAGCATCTGGATGCAGTTGCACAGGTGTGGTGCTGCTGTTCAAGCGTGACAGGATCGATTCACTCAGCATTGCTAAGTCTTCTGGACGTTCGCGCAGGGGCGGCACTGCCAGCTCAATTACATTGAGGCGATAGTACAAGTCTTGGCGGAAACGCTCAGCGGCCACTTCTTTATTCAGGTCTTTATGGGTGGCGCTTAAAATGCGCACATCAACCAGCTGTTCTTGTTGGCTACCCACTGGGCGAATGGCTTTTTCTTGAAGGGCGCGCAGCAACTTAACTTGCATAGCTAAAGGTAAATCAGCCACCTCATCTAAAAATAAAGTGCCGCCATGCGCGGCTTGGAATAATCCGGGCTTGTCTTCACTGGCCCCGCTGAAACTGCCTTTTTTATGCCCGAAAAATTCACTTTCCATCAACTCAGCTGGAATGGCGCCGCAGTTAACCGGAATAAAAGGTTGTTTGGCGCGCGCGCCTTGCAGGTGAATTTGCCGTGCCACCAACTCTTTTCCGCTGCCTGATTCACCACTGATATAGACCGGGGCTTGGCTGCGTGCGAGTTTGCTGATTTGGCTGCGCAGTTTTTGCATGGGTAGTGATTGACCCAATAAAGGGTTTTCAGTGATCTGTGCAGTGGCGCGCGGCTCGCGTAAGCGCAAAGCGCTATTGACCAGCTCGCGTAGGCGCACTAGATCAACCGGTTTGGTAATGAAATCAAAAGCACCTGCTTTCAGCGCTTGTGTTGCTGTTTCCACACAGCCATAGGCGGTAATCATCGCGATCGGCATTTGGCTGTAATTTTTCTGCACGAACTCAATGATGTCCAAGCCGGTGCCATCGGGTAGACGCATATCTGTTAAACATAATGCAAAGGGCTCACGGGCCAACCATTGATAGGCTTCTTTGACATTGCAGGCGCTGCGTGTATTTAAGTTCATCCGGCCCAGAGTGATCTCCAGCAGCTCGCGAATATCAGGCTCATCATCAATGATCAGTGCGGTGTGTTGAGGCATGGTTTAAACACTCATCTTATGCGGGTGGGCAAAGGTTATTCTAAAACAACTGCCGCCACTCTCGCGCGGAGCATAGTCGAGGCGCGCTTGATTGCTTTCACAAAGTTCGCGAGAAATGTACAAACCCAACCCCGTACCTTTATTTTCTGTGGTGAAAAAAGGTTCAAAAATATTTGCTTGGTCCTCAATGGCGACTCCATTGCCATCGTCATGGATTTCTAAGGTGGGTAAATCTGTTTGCGGGTGGCGGTATAGGTATAACCAAACTTGGCTTTGAGTGTGAACTTTACCACTGTGGCGCATGCCGTTTTCAACTAAGTTGCTGAGTACTTGGTCGAGTTGGTGCGGATCCATGCGGGTTTGTAAACTGCTGCCTTTGGCGGTTAAGTGCAGTAGCCGATTAGCGTCGGCACTGCTACGAAACTCACTGGCAAAACGGTGTAACCAATATTTTAAGTCCAATAACTGTGGTTCGGCTTGGCGTTGTCTGGAGAGTTGTAACACGTTTTCAATCACGGTATTCATACGCCGCGATTGGTCTTGAATAATTTGTGTTAGACGTTGATCAGCGGCATCCAGGTGGCTCGATTCATGCAGTAATTGTGCGGCATGGCTGATTGCACCCAACGGGTTGCGGATTTCGTGTGCAATACCTGCCGTCAGCCGTCCCAGCGAGACCAGCTTGAGCTGTTGGGCGTGTTGGTTGAGCTGTGAGGTGTCTTCTAAAAAAACTAAAATTTGTGAGGTGTGCTCATTTTGTAGTTTTACAAAGCTGGCTTGCAGTTGTGTGCTGTTTTGAGCTGACTGAATTGGAGGCGTACGTAAAGTGGGGTTGTTTTGCCAGTGCTCAATGCTGTCAATTAATGCTGGGAAGTGGCGCTTTAAAATACAGCCTTGTAGTCTTTTGCAACCAATCATGGTCAGCGCCGACTGATTGGCTTGGAGAATACGGTAAGTGGCATCCAAAACAAGAATGCCGGTGCGCATCCGCTGAATCACTAAAGCGTTTAGCTCTTCTAAACTGGCGACATCGCTGGCCCGTTGTGCTGCAAGGTACTCGCTGGCGCGCAAGCGTTTGCTCAAGCCTTGGACAAATAAGGCAGCAGCAAAACACAAAGCACCTAAAATACCGGCCTGCATAAATTGATTGCTGGCTGCATTGTCAGCAATGCTCAAATAAAATGTGAGGTAAATTATGCCGGCTGCGGCCACCGCTGCAATTAAAAAGCCAATGCGTCCGCGCAGTAAAATATTCGCAATTGCAACAGCAACAATGATTAAGTTGCCAATCCCACTGGGCGTACCGCCGGCAGCATAAAATATAACGCTCAGCTGAACCACATCGAAGAGTGCTAAAGCAAACAGGGGCGGCAGTCGATCAACCTGCTGCATGCCAGCAATGGTGATGACATTGATCGCAAGGTAGACCCAGCAGCTGTAATGAAACAGTTGGGAATGTGCTAATTCAAGCAGTTGACCGTCTAAATCGCTTGAAATCAGTAGCACTAAGGCAAAGCTGATCAGTAAGCGATACAGATGGTAGAGGCGCAAAATGCGCTGTCCCTGTGCCCCAGAAACAGCAATATGATTTTTAGTCACGGGCTTTGGGCCCGTGTTGCAGATGCTCAGAGCTGCAATACCAGTGTTGGTTTCTGTAGATTGCGCGATCCTGTGGTAAGTGCACCTGACAATGCGCGCAGCGCACCATCGCCTGAGTTGAGGGTTGGGTTGTATTTGCTTGTCGGCTATTAAAGCGTCGCCACAGCCAAATGCCACCACCAATGATGATGGCCAGTAAGATCAGTCTTGGTAAACCCATCGTATTGCTCCTTGAGCACGCTAGTGGCGTAATAAATGCGTTAAGTGTACCTTTTTTTGCTTGCTGTGTGCCGTCCGTGGCACTTGATATTAACTGCTTAAGGCTTGCTGCAGATGACCATTTAAGTTAAGGCTAAGTGCGCGCATATCAGCACCGCTGGGTGCTTGATAGACGCGTAGATTGAACTCGGGAGCAATTGCCAGTAGATGATCAAAAATATCCGATTGAATGCCTTCGTATTCAGTCCAGGCTGTGGTGTTGGTAAAGCAATAAATTTCCAGAGGTAAACCTTCAGAGGTCGGGCTGAGTTGGCGCACCATTAAGGTCATGCCTTTTTGGTGAATGCCTGGGTGGTTACGCAAATAGCGCTCAACATAGGCGCGGAATGTGCCGATATTGGTCAGTTTGCGTGAATCAAGCGTATCGCCCGAACTGGATTTGACATGGCGTTCATTCCATTGATTGAGCTCGCTGATCTTTGTGTCGAAATACCCTGCTAATAAGTTAAAACGCTGCAGGTGTTCAAGTTCTTGCTGTGTTAGAAAATGGATGCTTTGTTGATCAAGAAACAGGCTGCGCTTAATGCGACGGCCGCCGCTTTCTTGCATGCCGCGCCAGTTGATGAATGAATCGCTAATAAAGCGCTTTGTCGGTACGGTGGTGATGGTTTTATCCCAGTTTTGAATCTTCACTGTGTGCAGGGCGATATCAATGACATCACCGTCGGCGTTGAGTTGCGGCATTTCAACCCAGTCGCCAACGCGAATCAAATCACCAGAAGAAATCTGCACGCTGGCAACCAATGATAATAATGTGTCCTGGAAAATCAACATCAAGACAGCCGCCATGGCTCCCAGTCCTGACAGTAAGATCAGTGGTGAGCGATCAATCAGGGTGGCCACAATTAGAATCGTAGCAATGGCATAAATGACAATTTTAACAACCTGTATATAGCCTTTAATTGGCTTGAGATGCGAGTTTTTACGGCGCATATACAGCAGGTTGATGATTTCTAAAATAGCACCCAAGGCCAAGGCAATGGTTAAAATAATAAAACCGCTGGCAACATTTTTGACCACTGTAATCGCCGCATCGGGCAGTCCGGGGATGAGGCCAATGCTGGATGAAATAATCAATGCGGGTACGATGTTAGACAGGCGCTTGACCACGCCAAAGTCATTCTGCTGGCTGCCACCAAAACGCAGCAACATGCTATAGAAGCCACGCACTAAAATATGTTTAACCAGCCAGTTGGCGAGGGCGGCGAGGATAATTAATGCACAGCAAGCAAGTAATGTTTGCAGTTGTGTATGTTGACTGAGCCAGTCGAGCCAGATCGTCATTTCGTCTTGCATGATGTACTCCTCAAATAACAGATGGAAAAGGCTAAACAACACCTTGCATAGTGCAGTTGGGGTTTAACCCTGCGGGTTGGCGCTGATGTGACTGACTTGCAGAGTGAGTAAGCCATCAGTTAAACGTGCTTGCAGCTGTTGTGAGGTATGCACCTCTTGAACACTGCGGATGATGTGCTGTTCGGCGCTGGTGCTGAGAATACTGTAGCCTCGCTCAAGTGTGGCGAGAGGGCTGATCACATGCAGCGCCTGCATCAGCACCTGTAGACGTTGCTTGCTGTGTAGTACGTGTTGCTGGGCGGTGCGCAGTAAGCGCTGCTGCAAATGTTTGAGCTGCTGTTGCTGGATCATTATAGATTGCTGCGGATGCTGCACCTGCAGGCGCGCTTGTAGGTGATTTAAACCCTGCTTGCGCTGTTGCTGTTGTGTGTGCATTGCACGCTGTAAGCGTAACGTTAAATCATCTAAACGCTGGCTGTGTTGCTGTAAACGCTCGCGAGGATGACGTAAGCGCTGACGTAAATTGTGCAGTTGTGAGCCTTTGCGCTGAAGAACATCCTGTAAGCGTAAGCTCAGGCTGCGTTCTATGCTGCGCAATTGTGTGAGCAGCTCCAAACGGTTGGGGGCTAACAACTCCGCTGCTGCAGAAGGTGTTGGCGCGCGCGCATCGGCGACAAAGTCACTGATGGACACATCGGTTTCATGGCCAACGGCGCTGACAATAGGCGTGCGGCACTGGGCAACGGCTCTGGCAAGCGCTTCTTCGTTAAAACACCATAAATCTTCTAGCGAGCCACCACCGCGAGCTAAAATGATTGCATCAAACTCTGCACGATCTGCCAGTTCTAGCGCACGAACTAATTGTGCAGTGGCTTCGCGGCCTTGGACGGCGCTGGGGATCAATGTCAGTTTGACATGCGGTGCGCGTCGGGCAAATACGCTAATAATGTCGTGTAAAACAGCCCCAGAAGCTGAAGTAACAATACCAATGCGCTGTGGGTGAACAGGTAATGCTTGTTTGCGTTCTTGAGCGAATAAACCTTCAGCTTGCAATGCGGTTTTTAGTGCTTCGAAAGCTAAGCGTAATGCACCGTCACCGGCTGCCTCGACACTGTCGAGGATCATTTGATAGTCGCCGCGACCCTCATATAAAGAAACGCGGCCGCGGACTCGTACTAATAAGCCGTCACGCAGCAGGTCGCGCACACGACTGGCTTGCTGCTTAAAAATGGCGCAGCGTACTTGGGCGTCACGGTCTTTTAGGGTGAGGTAAACATGGCCAGAGCTGGGCCGAGCGATATTAGAGAGCTCACCTTCAACCCAGACTTGCGGGAATACATCTTCAAGTAAAATGCGCGCGCGTTGATTGAGCTGGCTCACTGTCAGCACTTCACGATCAAGGCCTAAACGCTGGAAAGGATCAGTAAACATTAGCTAATCATAAAGCAATGGCGGGTTTTAAGCGAGTCTGCCTATTTGGCTGTAGTGTCATGAAAGCACTTCTTTTTTGTTTGATTGCTTGGAGAGTTCGGCTGTCTGTGGTATAAAACGCGCCGCTTTACTTGAATAGTCAAGAGAGCTTTAAAATCCACACACATATCGACACGAGTTTCTGGGTGCCTTCGGGTTGAAAGTCGGGATATGTGGAGGCCTAACCCGTTTTAATATTTAGGAAAAATCATGACTCAACAAGTCACTATGCGCGACATGCTAAAAGCCGGTGTTCACTTTGGTCACCAGACTCGTTACTGGAATCCAAAAATGGGCAAATACATTTTTGGCGCGCGCAACAAGATCCACATCATTAACTTAGAAAAAACCTTGCCAATGTTCAATGACGCTATGGCTGTTATTGAGAAAATTGCCGCAGGTAAAAACAAGATTCTATTTGTTGGTACGAAGCGTTCAGCTAGCAAAATCATTGCTGAGCAAGCAGCGCGTTGCAACATGCCTTATGTTGATCACCGCTGGTTAGGTGGCATGTTAACCAACTACAAAACCATTCGTGATTCAATCAAGCGCTTGCGCGATTTAGAAGCACAAGCAGCTGACGGCACCTTTGAAAAGCTGACTAAGAAAGAAGCTTTAATGCGCACGCGTGATTTAGAAAAACTCGAGCGCAGCATTGGTGGTATCAAAAACATGGGCGGTTTACCTGACGCTATGTTCGTGGTTGATGTTGATCACGAGCGCATTGCTATTAGCGAAGCCAACAAGCTAGGCATCCCAGTTATTGGTATCGTTGATACCAACAGCAGCCCGGATGGTGTTGATTACATCATCCCAGGTAACGATGACGCCATTCGTGCCGTACAGTTGTACCTCGGCGCAGCAGCTGACTGCATCTTGCGTGTACGTCAAGGCGCAGCTACAACTGCTGAAGAGTTTGTTGAAGTGGCTGGTGAAGCGACTGAGGGCTAAGGCTCTGTAAGTCCGCCAGTGACGAAAAAGGGGGCTTGGCCCCCTTTTTGCCTGATTTGATCGGCAGTTTAAAGCTGCTGTTTATACTGAATTAAAGAGGATTGTGAAGATGACTCAGATCACTGCTGCTATGGTAAAAGAACTGCGTGAGCGCACTGGCCAAGGCATGATGGATTGCAAAAAAGCCCTAGAAATTTCTGGTGGCGACATCGAAAAAGCCATTGATGACATGCGTTCTGCTGGTGCAATTAAGGCGGCTAAGAAAGCCGGTAACATTGCTGCCGAAGGTTCTATTGCGGTTAAAGTGGCTGACGACAACAAAAGTGCTGTCATTATTGAAGTGAACTCACAAACTGACTTCTTAGCGCTGCAAGACGACTTTAAAAACTTTGTTTCAGCTACTTTAGACTTGGCTTTCGCGGACAAGAGCTTAGACGTTGCTGCTTTAATTGCTGCTCAAGAGCCTGCGCGTGAAGCGGTGGTTGCGAAGTGTGGTGAGAACGTCAATATTCGTCGTTTGACTCGCGTTGAAGGCGATGTGATCGGTGCTTACCTGCACGGTAACCGTATTGGTGTGGTCGTTGCATTGAGCGGTGGCGATACAGAATTGGCGAAAGACATTGCCATGCACGTTGCTGCAAGCAGCCCACAGTTCCTCGATCCAGCTCAGGTTTCTGATGAAGCTATCGCTAAAGAAAAAGAGATTTTCTTGGCGTTGAACGAAGAGAAAATCAAAGGCAAGCCAGACAACATTATTGAAAACATGGTTGCCGGTCGCATCAAGAAGTTCTTGGCTGAAGCAAGTTTGGTTGAGCAAGCATTCGTTAAAAACCCAGAAGTCACTGTAGGTAAGTTGGCACAACAAGCCGGTGCTACCATTGTTTCTTTTGTGCGTTTTGAAGTGGGTGAAGGCATTGATCGTGGTGAAGTTGACTTCGCTGCTGAAGTGGCTGCACAGCTCGCTGCTGCTAAAAAGTAAGTATTTACTTGTGACAATAAAAAGGCTGCCCGCATAGCGGGCGGCCTTTTTTTTAAAAAGACACTGTGCTTTATACGGCTGTCTTGTAATATGTGCGCACATAAACGGCACTGTTTGCTTTAGCTGTGGTCAGAAGGCACCACAGTCGCTCAATCACATCTGCAGGAGACACAGATCATGGCTCAACAAGTCGGTGGACGCCAACCCCGTTATAAACGAATTTTACTGAAACTCAGCGGTGAAGCGTTAATGGGTAGCGAGGAGTTCGGGATTGATCCAAAAGTGCTTGATCGCATGGCTTTAGAGATTGGCCAGTTGATTGGTATTGGTGTGCAAGTCGGCTTAGTGATTGGTGGCGGCAACCTGTTTCGTGGTGCTGCATTGTCTGCTGCGGGTATGGATCGGGTCACCGGTGACCATATGGGTATGCTGGCGACCGTAATGAACTCTCTAGCGATGCGTGATGCCTTAGAGCGTTCAAACATTCCGGCCTTAGTGATGTCAGCTATTTCGATGGTCGGGGTGACAGATCACTATGATCGGCGTAAAGCGGTTGGTCATTTAAAGAAAGGTGAGGTGGTGATTTTCTCTGCAGGCACCGGTAATCCATTCTTTACGACCGATTCTGCAGGTTGCTTGCGTGGGATTGAAATCAGTGCGGATGTGGTTCTTAAGGCAACTAAAGTGGATGGCGTATATACTGCCGATCCGCTGAAAGATCCCAATGCGGAAAAATTTGAATATTTAACCTACGACGAAGTATTGGATCGTAAATTGGAAGTGATGGATTTAACGGCTATTTGTTTGTGCCGTGATCACAAAATGCCGTTACGAGTTTTTAATATGAACAAGCCAGGTGCGCTGCTAAACGTTATTTTAGGTGGCGCAGAGGGCACCTTGATCGAGGAAGGTAAATAATGATTGCTGAGATTAAAAAAGACGCACAAGCGCGTATGCATAAGTCTGTTGAGTCCTTACAAAACGCTTTTGCAAAAATCCGCACCGGACGTGCCCACCCAGGTATTTTAGATACAGTAATGGTGTCCTACTACGGTAACGATACACCGCTGCGTCAGGTGGCGAATGTCACGGTGGAAGACTCGCGCACCCTGGCATTGTCTGTGTTTGATAAAAGCATGATTCAAGCTGTAGAAAAAGCCATTATGATGGCTGATCTTGGTCTTAATCCTGCGACTTCAGGCACGACTATCCGCGTGCCCATGCCCGCGCTAACTGAAGAAACACGTAAAGGTTACACCAAGCAAGCGCGTCAAGAATCAGAGAATGCTCGTGTTGCTGTGCGCAATATTCGCCGCGATGCATTGGCTCAACTGAAAGATTTAGTTAAAGAAAAAGAAATCAGTGAAGACGAAGAGCGTCGTGCTGCTGATGATATTCAGAAAGTGACTGACCATGCGATTGAAGAAGTGGATAAGCTGTTAGCAGCCAAAGAAACTGATTTAATGGCAGTGTGATCTTGAGGTTGCGGTAATGAGTAAAGCAACTCAGGATGCGCATTTCGTAGTGCCGCGACATGTCGCGATTATTATGGATGGCAATAATCGCTGGGCTAAGAAACGCTTCTTGCCCGGCGTTGCAGGACATAAGGCGGGTGTTGACGCTGTTCGCGCGGTGGTCGAAGTCTGCGCAGAATCAGGCGTTGAGGTGCTTACGTTGTTTGCTTTCTCCAGTGAGAACTGGCAGCGTCCAGCATCGGAAGTGGGTGCGCTGATGGAGTTGTTTCTCGTGGCTTTGCGCCGTGAAGCGAAAAAGCTCGATCAAAATGGTATTCGCTTGCGTATTATTGGAGATCGCTCGCGCTTTCACCCAGAGCTGCAAGCCGCTATGCAAGAGGCAGAGCAGCGCACCGCGCATCACTCAAAGTTTTTGTTACAGGTCGCGGCCAACTACGGTGGTCAGTGGGATATTGTGCAAGCGGCGCAAAAATTAGCCTGCGCAGTGCAGCAGGGCGATTTACAGCCTGACGATATCACTGCTGCGCGCTTGCAGGAGTGTCTCAGCACTGGCGCGCAGCCGTTGCCTGACCTATGTATTCGCACCGGTGGTGAACGCCGTATCAGCAATTTCTTATTGTGGCAGTTAGCCTACAGCGAACTGTACTTTTCTGATTTATTTTGGCCAGATTTTAAGCATCAAGCGATGCGCGATGCACTCATCGACTTTTCATCACGCCAGCGTCGCTTTGGCAAAACCAGTGAACAAATAGCCACTGAGGGGCGCACATCATGCTTAAACAACGAATAATTACTGCGCTATGGCTCGCACCCTTAGCGTTAATCGGTTTTTTTGCTTTGCAGGGCGCAGCTTTTGTTGCTTTTGTTGCTTTAATTGTGGCGTTGGCAAGCTGGGAATGGGCGCGCTTGGCTGGCTATGACTCACAGGGGCAGCGTATTGCTTATGCTGTGTTTGTGGCGATAACTTTAGTGATGTTCAACAGTAACAAGATCCTATTATTGCCTATTCTGTGTTTGGCTTTGATTTGGTGGTTGTTAGCCATCGCGATGGTGGTGGTTTTTCCGCGTAGCATTGCTTATTGGGGCGGTAATCTGGGTAAGCGTGTGATGGGCCTGATTATTCTTATTCCGGCCGGCTTAGGCTTAGTTGTGCTGAAGAATCAGCCGCAAGGCAATATGCTGATTTTAAGTTTGATGCTGTTGGTGTGGGGCGCTGACATAGGTGCCTACTTTTTTGGCCGAGCCTTGGGTAAGCGTAAATTAGCACCGCGCGTCAGTCCTGGTAAAAGCTGGGCAGGTTTCTTTGGTGGTTTATTGACCAGTGTGTGTATTGCTGCAGGTTTAGCCTTGTATCTACAGCTGCCTGTTAGTCAGTTTGTGGCTGTGCTGCTGTGCGCCGCGGTCGTGGTGTTGTTTTCTGTGGTCGGTGATTTGACGGAAAGTATGTTTAAGCGGCAGATGGGTATCAAAGATAGCAGTCAGTTATTACCCGGTCATGGCGGTGTGTTGGACCGTATCGATAGCCTGACCGCTGCTGCGCCCATCTTTGCCTTGTTGCTTTTGTTAACGGGTTGGACGCTTTCTTGAAAACAGCTCAGTTACAGCCGCAGCAAATCACAGTCTTAGGGGCGACCGGCTCGATCGGTAGCAGTACCCTGAACGTAATCAGTCAACACCCTGAGCGGTATCAGGTGTTTGCGCTCAGTGCGCATTCTCGTATGAATGAATTGCACGCGTTGTGCCTCAAGCACCGCCCGCGTTTTGCTGTGGTCGGCAACTCTGCATGTGCACAGCGTCTACAGGCAGATTTACGAATCGCTGGGGTTGCTACTGTGGTCTTGGCTGGCCCACAAGGTTTATGTGAGGTTGCTGCGCACCCTGAGGTCGATAGCGTGATGGCTGCAATTGTTGGCGCCGCGGGTTTAGAGTCAGCGATGGCTGCAGTGCAAGCGGGCAAGAAACTCTTATTAGCCAATAAAGAAGCGCTGGTAATGTCTGGCGCTCTATTTATGCGCGCAGTACGTGAACATGGTGCGCAATTGTTGCCAATTGATAGCGAGCATAATGCGATTTTTCAGTGCTTGCCGTGTAATTATGCTGAGGGCCTTGCTCCGGTTGGCGTGCGCCGTATTTTGTTAACCGCCTCAGGTGGGCCGTTTCGTAACAGCAGTTATGCCGAGCTAGCAAATGTCACTCCAGCGCAAGCCTGCGCACATCCGAACTGGTCAATGGGGCAGAAGATTTCTGTCGACTCGGCGACCATGATGAATAAAGGGTTAGAGCTAATTGAAGCCTGTTGGTTGTTTGCAGCGCGCCCAGAGCAAGTTGAAGTGGTGATTCATCCGCAAAGCGTGATTCATTCCTTGGTCGACTATATTGATGGCTCAGTGCTGGCGCAGTTGGGTAATCCGGATATGCGTACGCCAATTGCGCATGCTATGGCATGGCCGGAGCGCATTGCTTCGGGTGTTGCACCATTGGATCTATGTGCTTTGGCGCGGATGGATTTTATTGCGCCAGACTTACAACGTTTTGCTTGCTTACGTTTAGCTATAGAAGCGGCAAGGGTGGGAGCTGCGGCACCCATTGTGTTAAACGCGGCAAATGAAATTGCGGTAGCTGCGTTTTTGCAAGAGCGCATTCGTTTTACCCAGATTCCACAGTTGATCGAAGATGTGTTGAGTTTAGACATGCCCCAGCTGCCTGACACGCTTGAAAGTGTGGTTGCTATCGATCAACAAGCACGCCAACACGCCACAGCTTGGTTGGGCAAACAGTCAATCAGCGCAGGGGTAGGACAATGAGTGGTATGTATATGTTGTTGGGCACCTTGGTTGCACTAGGTGTACTGGTAACCATCCATGAGTTTGGTCATTTTTGGGTGGCACGCCGCTGTGGTGTGAAAGTGTTACGCTTTTCAATCGGGTTTGGTACGCCTTTATTGCGTTGGCATGACCGTCAGGGCACTGAGTTTGTTATCGCTCTGATTCCGCTGGGCGGCTATGTAAAAATGCTTGATGAACGTGAAGCACCGGTGGATGACCAAGAAAAGAACCAGTCTTTCAATCGTAAGACCGTTGGCCAACGTATTGCGATTGTTGTGGCCGGTCCGGTAGCTAACTTTGCGTTAGCCTTTGTCTTGTTCTGGTGTTTAGCAATGCTCGGCAGTCAGCAGGCCAAGCCGGTGATTGGTGATGTGCTTGCTGAAAGCTTAGCGGCGCAAGCAGGTTTAGCTGAAGGCCAAGAAATCGTTGCAGTTGACGGCAAGAAAGTGTCCGGTTGGGCTGATGTTAATTTGCAGCTGATTCAACGGCTCGGCGATAGCGGAGTGCTGTTGATTGAAACGCAAACGCCTGGTAATAGCCTTAGCAGTACCTACAGAGTGGATTTGGATAAATGGCTGTACGGTGCAGAAGAACCCAATCCCATCAGCGAGTTGGGCCTCCAGCCATGGCGCCCACAGGTCAGTGCTGTGGTTGCGCAGCTTGATCCGCAAGGGCCAGCACAAGCGGCAGGGCTGCAGCTCAATGATACTATCGTTGGCGTTGATGACCTGAACGTGACTGATTGGCAAATGGTGGTTAATTATGTGCAAGCACGTCCCTCTGCAACCATAGAATTAAAGATTGAGCGTGCAGGACAGCTGATTCAGCTGCCTGTTGTCCTGACAGCCCAAGGTGATGAGACTGGGCAGCGTGGCTATTTGGGTATGGGGGTGATGGGCGCAGAGTGGCCCGCGGATATGTTGCGCGAAGTCCGCTTCGGCCCCCTTGCGGCTGTTGTAGAAGGTGCGCAGCGTACTTGGACCATGAGTGTTCTAACCTTGGGGTCATTAAAAAAGATGCTGTTTGGCGAACTCTCGGTAAAAAACTTGAGTGGGCCGATAACCATTGCTAAAGTGGCGGGCGCTTCCGCTGAAAGCGGCGTTAGAAGTTTTTTAAATTTTATGGCGTATTTAAGTATTAGCTTAGGTGTGTTGAATTTACTGCCAATTCCTGTGCTTGATGGCGGACATCTGCTATTTTATCTCGTTGAATGGATACGCGGTCGGCCAGTGTCTGAACGTATCCAAGCTTTAGGGATGCAGATTGGTATCGCTTTAGTGGTTTGCGTTATGTTACTTGCAGTATTTAATGATTTAGCGCGACTGTAAAAAAATACTGATTCGCTGCATGGCAGCGGGTTTTATATATATCGTTGAAAAAGAAAGGTTTGCATGAAACGTCTGCTGCTACCTGCGGTGATATCCGCGCTAATAATATCTCAAGCTCACGCTGCACCTTTCACCGTCTCTGATATCCGTGTCAACGGTTTACAGCGTGTGTCGGCTGGCAGTGTGTTTGCTGCATTGCCGTTAAATGTCGGTGAGTCGATTGATGAGCGCCGTTTGGCTGAGGCCACCCGCTCTTTATTTAAAACAGGTTTCTTTGAAGACATTCAGTTGAGTCGCGATGGCGATGTCTTGATCATTACTTTGATTGAGCGACCTTCAATTTCGAGTGTTGAAATCGAAGGTAACAAAGCCATCAGTAAAGATGATTTGCTAAAAGGCCTCAAGCAATCGGGCTTGGCTGAAGGTGAGATTTTTCAGCAGGCCACTTTAGAAGGCGTGCGCAATGAGTTGCAACGCCAATATGTTGCCCAAGGTCGTTATTCGGCCAACATTGAAGCCGAGGTGATTCCACAGCCGCGTAACCGTGTGGCGCTGAAAATCAACGTTACTGAAGGTTCAGTCGCTTCAATTCAGCACATCAACGTGGTGGGTAATAAGGTTTTCAAAGACCAAGACTTAATTGATCTGTTTGAATTGAAAACCAAAAACTGGCTGTCGTTTTTCCGTAACGATGACAAGTATGCCCGTGAGAAGTTATCCGGTGACCTAGAGCGTTTGCGCTCTTACTACTTTGACCGCGGTTATATCAATATGGATATCACCTCGACCCAAGTATCCATCACCCCAGATAAAAAACATGTGTATGTCACAGTCAACGTTGATGAAGGTGAGCAATACACCATTCGCGACGTGAAACTCTCAGGCGACTTAAAAGTTCCTGAAGAGGATGTAAAGGCTTTACTGTTATCACGCGAAGGCCAAGTGTTTTCACGCAAAGTGATGACCACCACTGCAGAGTTGATTACTCGCCGTTTGGGTAATGATGGTTATACCTTTGCCAACGTCAATGGCGTGCCGCAAACCCACGATGAAGACAATACCGTATCGCTTACTTTTGTAGTCGATCCGGGTAAGCGCTCCTATGTAAATCGTATTAATTTCCGTGGTAACACGAAAACCATGGATGAAGTGCTGCGCCGTGAAATGCGTCAGATGGAAGGCGGGTGGGCGTCAACTTACTTGATTGATCAATCAAAAACACGATTAGAGCGTTTGGGTTACTTCAAAGAAGTTAACGTGGAAACCCCGCAAGTACCGGGCACGGATGATCAAATTGACGTCAACTACAGTGTTGAAGAGCAACCGTCTGGATCGATCACTGCCAGTGTTGGTTTTGCTCAGAATGCTGGTTTGATTTTGGGTGGTGCCATAAGTCAGAGTAACTTCTTGGGTACCGGCAATAAAGTCAGTGTAGGTTTAACCCGTAGCGAATATCAAAGTAACTATAACTTTAGTTTTGTCGACCCTTACTGGACAGTCGACGGGGTCAGCTTTGGCTACAACGGTTTCTTCCGTACCACTGATTACGATAAGTTAGATGTTGATGTGTCCAGCTACTCGGTGGACAGCTTAGGTGGTGGCATAAACATTGGTTACCCTATTAGTGAAACAGCACGTCTGAACTTCGGCTTGAGTGCACAGCAAGATGATTTGAAAACCGGAAGTTATACGGTTGATGAGATTTTTGACTTCATTGAAAAAGAAGGCGACAGCTACCTTAACTTTAAAGCGTCAGCCGGTTGGTCAGAGTCCACTTTGAACCGCGGTATGATGGCCACCCGTGGTTACTCACAAAGCCTAGTCTTAGAAACAACCATTCCGGGCAGTGATTTATCTTTCTATCGTTTAGATTACCGCGGTCAGATTTTTAAACCATTAACCACCACCTCGACCCTGCGTTTCCATGCTGAGTTAGGTTATGCAGAAAGCTATGGTTCGACCTCTGAGCTACCATTCTACGAGCATTACTATGCGGGTGGCTTTAACTCTGTGCGTGGCTTTAAAGACAGCAGCTTAGGCCCTCGTAGCACGCCAAGCACAGGTACTCGACCAGGCACCTATAAAGACCCTGATGATGATCCGTTGCCGTTTGGTGGTAACGTACTCGTGCAAGGTGGTGTTGAGTTGCTCTTCCCAATGCCTTTTGTCAAAGATCAGCGTTCTCTGCGAACTGTGTTGTTCTGGGATGTGGGTAATGTGTTTGATACAAACTGCAGCTCGGAGCAGAAAAATCGTAATGAGGCCGGTTGCGGGCTTAAATACGATAACTTAGCTAGTTCTGTGGGGGTTGGGCTAACATGGGTCACTGCGCTAGGGCCGTTAAGCTTTAGTTTAGGTATGCCAGTGAAAAAGCCAGACAATGCTGACACACAAGTGTTTCAGTTCTCGCTTGGTCAAACGTTCTAATTTAGTCTAAATCAATCAATAACAGCGTTTTTAGGGGTGCATCGTGCGTAAGTTGACTCAACTTGTTTTACTGACAACTGCTTTAATCAGTGGTCCTGTGTTTGCTGAAATGAAAATCGCTGTTTTGAACTATCAAATGGCTTTATTAGAATCTGATGCAGCAAAGAAATATGCTGTAGATGCTGAGAAGAAGTTTAGTCCGCAACTGTCTAAGTTAAAGACCTTAGAAACCGATGCTAAGCGTATTCAAGACCGTTTAATGAAAGATGGCGAGCGTATGCAGCAAGCTGAGCTTGAGCGTCTAGAACTTGAGTTCAAGCAAAAAGCGCGTGATTTCCAAAGCCAGTCTAAAGACTTAAACGAAGCTAAAGCGGTGGCTGATCGCGATATGTTGCAACAGCTTAAGCCTAAGTTGGATAAAGCCGTTGAAGAGGTGCTTAAAGCCGGTAATTACGACTTGGTTTTAGAGCGTGGCGCTGTGGTTGATGTTAAACCTCAGTTTGACATCACTTTGCGTGTGATTGAGCGCATGAACCAGTTGCGTTGATATGAAACAGTTTAACCTTGCTCAGTTAGCCGAGATGCTCGGTGCTGAGCTGCGTGGCGATGCACAGAAAAAGATTTTGGGTTTAGCGACGCTGCAAGAAGCCAGTGCCGATCAGTTAAGTTTCTTAGCCAATGCGCATTATCGTAAGCAACTGGCAAGCACTGAAGCCGGCGCGATGTTGTTGTCTGCAAAAGATGCAGTTGATTACAGCGGCGCTTGCCTGATTGTGCCTGATCCCTACTTAGCTTATGCCAAACTCTCACATTTTTTTGATCGTACGCCTAAACAGCCTGTCGGCATTCATCCAACGGCAGTGATTGCGGAGAGTGCCTTGGTTGATTCAACCGCATGTATTGGCCCGGGCGTGGTGATTGATGAGGATGCAGTGATAGCTGCTGGCGTTAGCATTGGCGCGCATTGCGTGATTGGTGCGCGTAGCCGGATTGGCGAGGGTGGGCGTTTAGCCGCAAGAGTGACGCTGTATCATGATGTCAGTATCGGTCAGCGAGTGGTGATTCAATCGGGCGCCGTGATTGGTGGTGAAGGCTTTGGTTTTGCTAACCATCAGGGCCAGTGGCATAAAATCGCCCAGATTGGTGGTGTAACCATTGGCGATGATGTCGAGATTGGCGCCAACACCTGCATTGATCGAGGTGCGTTGGCTGACACCTTAATTGGTAATGGCGTCAAATTAGACAACCAGATCCAGATTGCCCATAACGTGCAAATTGGCGACAATACTGCAATTGCAGCCTGTGTGGGCATATCGGGAAGCACAAAAATAGGTCGCAACTGTATGTTGGCCGGAGGCGTTGGTTTAGTCGGCCATATCGATATTTGTGATGACGTGTTTATTACAGGTATGACCATGGTGACGCATTCCATTACCGAGCCAGGTGCTTATTCGTCAGGTACGGCGATGCAGCCAGCAGCGGAATGGAAAAAAAGCGCGGTGCGTTTTCGTCAGTTAGATGACATGGCGAAACGTATTCGGGGTTTGGAAAAACACACTCAGAAGTGACTGCGTGTATAGATATATCATCTGACTGCTTATCGACCTTTATAGCTAACCCGCTTTAATTTAGCGCATTAAGTGCCGTTCAGTTGAGGGTGGTAGGTTGTGTATACGGTATACACGGCCTCACTTATTTGATTAAGGCTTTTTTATGATGGACATCAACGAGATTCGTCAACTTCTTCCGCACCGCTATCCTTTTTTATTAGTGGATCGTGTGGTCGCTATTGATTTAGAGGAGAAGACGATCAGTGCTTATAAAAATGTAAGCATTAACGAGCCTTTTTTTAATGGCCACTTTCCTCAGCATCCAATTATGCCAGGTGTGCTGATTATTGAAGCAATGGCCCAGGCTGCTGGCGTGCTCGGCTTTAAAATGATGGATGCATCACCTGAGGATGGCACCCTGTATTTCTTTGTTGGCTCGGATAAATTACGTTTTCGCCAACCCGTTGTGCCCGGTGATCGTCTTGATTTGCATGCGCGCTTTCTCAGTTCTAAGCGCGGGATTTGGAAGTTTGAATGCCAAGCAATGGTCGGTGATGTTACAGTGTGTTCAGCTGAAATTATCTGTGCGGAACGGAAAATATGAGTTTAATTGATCCGAGCGCCATTATTGATCCAACAGCTCAGCTTGCGGATGATGTGACTGTTGGGCCATGGACAATCATTGGTCCTGACGTCGTCATTGGTGCGGGGTCAATTATTGCATCCCATGTAGTGATTAAAGGACCAACAAAGATTGGTTGCCATAATCACATCTATCAGTTTTCCTCGGTGGGTGAAGATACGCCAGACTTAAAGTATCAAGGTGAAGCCACGCGCTTAGTGATTGGCGATCACAACGTAATCCGTGAAGGCGTAACTATTCACCGTGGTACTGTGCAAGATCGCTCTGAAACCACCATTGGTAATCACAATCTGATTATGGCTTACGCGCATATTGGCCATGACAGCGTGATTGCAAACCACTGTATTTTGGTCAATAACACGGCCTTAGCCGGGCATGTACATATGGATGACTGGGCTATTTTATCCGGTTATACCTTAGTCCATCAGTATTGCCATATTGGCGCGCACAGTTTTACCGCGATGGGCGCCGCAGTAGGTAAAGATATTCCCGCGTTTGTTACAGTCGCGGGTAACCCTGCAGAAGCACGCAGCATGAACTTTGAGGGTATGCGCCGTCGTGGTTTTACTGAAGAAGCCATCCAAGCGTTACGCCGCGCCTACAAAGCTGTTTATCGCCAAGGCCTTACAGTTGAAGAGGCGCTGGTCAGTTTAACCGAGAGTGCGGCTGAGCACCCTGAAGTAGCGTTGTTCTGTGAATCGATACGCCGCTCTTCTCGTGGTATTACTCGCTAATGACTGAGCAGTTGTTGCAGCCTTTAAAAGTTGCTCTGGTGGCTGGTGAAGCCTCCGGTGATATTTTGGGGGCGGGCCTGATGCAAGCTCTGCGTACTCATTGTCCACAGGTTGAATTCATTGGTGTTGGCGGGCCTTTAATGCAAGCGCAAGGCTTGCAATCCTACTTTCCGATGGAGCGCCTGGCTATTATGGGCCTGGTGGAAGTGTTGGGTCGCTTGCCTGAACTGCTATCGCGACGTAAGCGTTTGATCGCCACGTTAAAGCAACAGCAGCCCGATGTGTTTATTGGGATCGATGCACCAGACTTCAATTTAACGATCGAACTGCAGTTGCGTGAAGCCGGTATTAAAACTGTGCATTACGTCAGTCCTTCAGTTTGGGCATGGCGTCAAAAGCGGGTGTTAAAAATTCGTCAAGGCTGTGATCTGATGCTGACTTTGCTGCCTTTTGAAGCGCAGTTTTATCAAGATAATCAAGTCCCAGTGTTGTTTGTTGGTCATCCATTGGCTGATAGTGTCGCCATGCACAATGATCAACTGCCTGCGCGTGAGCAATTAGGCCTGCCGGCTGATGCGCAAGTGGTTGCTTTGTTGCCGGGCAGTCGTGGTGGTGAAGTGGCTAAGTTAGGTGCGTTGTTTGTTGATACGGCACGCTATTTATTAGCAGAAAAGCCGCTGTTGCGTTTTATTATTCCAGCAGCCAATCAAGCGCGCCGTCAGCAGTTAGAGGCAATTTTAGCTGAAGCACCCAATCTACCCATTGAGATTCTTGATGGTCAGTCACAGACCGCGTTGCAAGCCTGTGATGCGGTGTTGATTGCTTCCGGCACGGCAACCTTAGAAGCGATGTTGTTCAAGAAACCGATGGTGGTTGCTTACAAGTTGGCACCGTTAAGCCATTGGTTATTGAAAAAAATGGTGAAAAGTCCTTACATTTCTTTGCCTAATTTATTAGCTGCTGAGATGCTGGTGCCTGAATTTATTCAGGATGCAGCCACACCTGAAGCCTTAGGCCAAGCTGTACTAACGCAGTTGCGTGATGGTTCAAAACAAACCGAGCGCTTTGCTGAACTGCATCAATCCTTGCGCTGTGATGCTTCGCAGCGCGCTGCACAGGCTGTTTTGCAATTATTAGGACGTCTGTAGTGCAGCTTGACCTATTGCAGCAGAGTCGCGTTGGCAAGCTTATCGCCGGTGTTGATGAGGTGGGGCGCGGGCCTTTGTGTGGGCCGGTGGTCACCGCGGCGGTGATTCTTGATCCGCAGCGTCCGATTCTTGGCTTAAATGACTCGAAAAAACTCACGGAAAAAAAACGTGAAGCGCTGTTTATCGAGATTCAAGAAAAAGCCTTAGCTTGGTGTATTGGGCGCGCGGACGTTGAAGAAATTGATCAGTTAAATATCCTGCAAGCTACGATGCTGGCCATGCAGCGTGCTGTTGAGGGGTTGTTGATCACTCCCGATTTAGCTTTGATTGATGGTAATCGTTGTCCGCCGCTGAGCATGCCGAGCGAAGCGGTGGTGCAGGGTGATGGCCTGATTGCAGAAATATCGGCAGCGTCAATTCTGGCAAAAGTCAGTCGTGACCGTGAAATGGCGATACTTGATGCGCAATACCCAGGCTATGGGATTGCTCAGCACAAAGGTTATCCCACCCCAGCGCACCTCAAGGCCTTGCAAGAACTTGGCCCAACGCCGATTTATCGCCGTTCATTTGCGCCTGTACGACGCTTGTTTGCAGCGAACTGATTGTTCGCTTGGGGTGTCGGCTGTGATATTGAAATTAAAACCAGCCTCTGTGCATGGTGATCTGCGCTAAGTCTGCTTGTCCTGCTCAATGCTGTCGCCTGCGCAATGTGCGCCTGACGTACCTCGCTAATACTGCTCTTCCCTCAACGGGTCCTCCTGACCCGATTCGGGCGCTACGCCATCCTTGGCTCGCTCGCCGCAGCACTAGCGAGGCACGTCTTGATCATCGTTGTTGTTTGCTGTTGAGCAATAAGTAATCCACAGAAAATTTTGCCTGTTTAAGCAGAT